>NZ_JBXARP010000003.1:297233-586573 GCF_058808375.1 Caulobacter sp. GW821-FHT11E10 | reverse complement strand
AGCTCGGCATAGGCCGCATAGCCCCCTCAGTCGCTCCGCGACAGCTCCCCCAGAGGGGGAGCATCCGACTTCCGACTTGGGTCGATAGCCGATCTCACGAGCCCCGCCCTACGCATCTGGGTTCGCCGCCCGGTCGGTGATAGGTTGCCCGATCAGTTGAGAGACCCCTTCCTTTGATCGAGCAATATGGTTGGTCCGATGAGCTGCGGCGGGCGTTCGAGCCGCACGCGGGTGATGGCCACGTCCCCGGACGGATCATTATCCAGCACCGCGACAGCTATCTGGTCGTCACCGAGGACGGCGAGCTGAATGCCAAGCTCTCCGGCCGCATGCGTCACGAGGCGCGGGAAGCGGGCCATCCGGCGGTCGGGGACTGGGTGGCGCTGTCGCCCAACCTGGTGGACGGCGCCGCGACCATCCATGCGCTGCTACCGCGTCGCACCGCCTTCGTGCGCCGGGCGGCCGACAGCATTCAGACGCTGCAGATCATCGCCGCCAATATCGACGTCGTCTTCATCGTCACCTCTCTGAACGGCGACCTCAATCCGCGCCGGATCGAGCGCTATCTCGCCGCCGCTTGGCAGAGCGGGGCCCGCCCCGTGGTGGTGCTGACCAAGTCCGACCTCTGCGACGATCCGCAAGGCCAGGCCGCCGAGATCGCGACCTTGACGGCCGACTGCCCAGTGCTGACGGTCGCCGCGAAACGAGGCGAGGGCCTCGACGCCCTGCTGGCCCACGTCGCGCCCGGCGAAACCTGTGTGCTGATCGGCTCGTCCGGCGTCGGCAAGTCCACCCTGGTCAATGCGTTCCTGGGCGAGGAGCGGATGGCGACGCGGGCGATCCGCGAGGCCGACG
Organism: Caulobacter sp. GW821-FHT11E10; assembly: GCF_058808375.1. Classification (NCBI taxonomy): domain Bacteria; kingdom Pseudomonadati; phylum Pseudomonadota; class Alphaproteobacteria; order Caulobacterales; family Caulobacteraceae; genus Caulobacter; species Caulobacter sp. GW821-FHT11E10. The sequence continues at coordinate 585,718 of NZ_JBXARP010000003.1, read as the reverse complement.
ACCAGGGCCGCCACACCACCAGCCATCGCGAGATCATACTGCTGCCCGGCGGTGGGCTGATCCTCGACACCCCGGGCATCCGGGAGGTGGGCCTGATCGACGCCGACGAAGGCCTGGACGTCGTGTTCGACGACATCGAGCAGTTGGTCCAGACCTGTAAGTTCAGCGACTGCAGCCACGCCAACGAGCCGGGCTGCGGCGTGCGCGGCGCGCTCGAGAACGGCGCGCTCGATCCCGGGCGTTGGGCCAGCTTCCAGAAGCTGGGCCTCGAGTTGGCGGCCATGGAGGCGAAGGCCGAGCGCGTGGCGAAGGACGCCGAGCGCCGCCGCCAGGCCGCGCTTCAAAGAAATTACCGGACCACGAAGAAGAACCAGCGGGGCCAGTGAGACTGGGTTCCCGCCACGCCACGCCTAGGGAAACTCCATCCGCTTTCAGACGAAGAGCGGTTTCATCCGTCCCCGAAAGCGCCTAGGTAAGCCTCAACCTGAGCATAACTTACCAGGGCCAGCACTAGAAACAGGACTGGGACGATGGACGACGCGGGCGTCAGCTTGCAGGCGACGATGGCGGGGATGGGCCGGACGGCCCGCGAGGGCGCGCGCGCCCTGCGCCTCGCCACGCCAGAGCAGCGCACCGCCGCCATCCGGGCCATGGCCGCCGCGATCCGCGAGGACGCCGCGCGCATCCTCGCCGCCAACGCCAAGGACCTGGCCAAGGCCGAGGCCAACGGCGTCGCCGGCCCCATGCTCGATCGCCTGGCCCTGGACGAGGCGCGCTTGGAAGGCGTCGCCGCCGGGGTCGAGGCCGTGGCCGCCATTCCCGATCCGCTCGGCGTGGCCACCTCACGCTGGACCCGGCCCAACGGCCTGGACATCAGCCGCGTCCGCACGCCGATCGGCGTGATCGCCATGATCTATGAGAGCCGGCCCAACGTGACCGCCGACGCGGCCGCGCTGTGCGTGCGCTCGGGCAATGCGGTGATCCTGCGCGGCGGCTCGGAGTGCATCCACTCCAACCTCTCCATCCACGCTTCCATAGAGCGCGGTTTGAAGGCCGCTGGCCTTCCCGCTGCCGCCGTCCAGGCGGTGAAGACCGCCGACCGCGCCGCCGTGGGCGCGATCCTCTCGGGCCTGGACCGCGCCATCGACCTGATCATCCCGCGCGGCGGCAAGAGCCTGGTCGCCCGGGTGCAGGCCGAGGCCCGCGCCCCGGTGCTGGGCCACCTGGAAGGCCTCAACCACGTCTTCGTCCATGCGGGCGCCGACGTGAAGAAGGCCGTCGACATCGTCGTCAACGCCAAGCTTCGCCGCGTCTCGGTCTGCGGCGCCGCCGAGACCCTGCTGGTCGACAAGGCCGCCGCCGAAAAGCTGCTGCCGCCGATCGCCGACGCCCTGATCCGGGCCGGCTGCGAGCTGCGCGGCGACGCCGCCGCCCGGGCCATCGAGCCGACGATGAAGAAGGCGACCGCCGAGGACTGGACCACCGAATACCTGGCCCCGATCCTCGCCGTGGCCGTGGTCGACGGCGTGGCCGGCGCCTCGGCCCACATCGCCGCCTACGGCTCGGGCCATACCGACGCCATCGTCACCGAGGACGCGGCCGCCGCCGACGCCTTCGTGGCCGAGGTCGACAGCGCCATCGTGCTGATCAACGCCTCGACCCAGTTCGCCGATGGCGGCGAATTCGGCTTCGGGGCCGAGATCGGCATCGCCACCGACAAGCTTCACGCCCGCGGCCCGGTTGGGGCCGAGCAACTGACGACGTTCAAGTATGTGGTTCGCGGGACCGGCCAGACTCGTCCCTGAGGCCGGTCGGCCCAACGCCCAGCGCCTCGGGTTCCACCTGGAGCCCGGGATGCGCGTCGGCCTGTTCGGCGGCAGCTTCAACCCGGCGCACGAGGGCCACGCCCACGTGGCCGAGACGGCCATGCGCCGGCTGGAGCTGGACCGCGTCATCTGGCTCGTCTCGCCGCAGAACCCCCTGAAATCGTCGCACGAGACCCGTCCCGTCGCCGAGCGCATGGCCGAGGCCCGCCGCTGGGCGCGCGGTGCGGGGATGATCGTCTCCGACGCCGAGACCCGGCTGGGCTCGCAATACACGATCGACACGCTGCGCGTTTTGCGCGCCCGCTATCCCGGCGTGAAGTTCGTCTGGGTCATGGGCGCCGACAGCCTGGCCACCTTCCATCGCTGGCGCGGCTGGACCCAGATCATGCGCGAGGCGCCCGTCGCGGTGATCTCGCGTCCCTGGGTCTCGCTGAAGGCCCGGACCTCGCCGGCCGCCCGCCGCTTCGCCTTCGCCCGCTGGCCCGCCAGCGCCGCCGCCAAGCTGCCCGACGCCACCGCCCCGGCCTGGGTCTACCTGACCGGACCGCTGAATTTCGCCTCCTCGACGGCCATGCGGTCGAGGCAAAAGGGCTAGAATCAGGTCGAAGGCCAAGCTTTCAGGCGTTGCTCAGACGCCTCTATGGACCAGGCGAATCGCCGCGCCGAACACGTCCTCTCACTTTTCGCCCAATTCCATGCTATGAGGGATATCCACAGCGACCCCATAAGGAGCAATACGCTGCGTAGCGACCCCGCGCTTAATGCGCACGAGGGACCGGCTGGAGCCGAATCCTCGACTGAGTCCCCCGGCCTGAGTCCGGCCCTCAACATCAAGGCGCTTGAGCGCCTGATCCTGGAACGCCTCGACGACGATAAGGCGCAGGACATCGTCCACATCGACCTGGCGGACAAGAGCTCGGTCGCCGACAGCCTGATCGTGGCGTCGGGCCGTTCGCACCGTCACGTCGGCGCCCTGGCCGACCACATCCTGCGGGCGCTGAAGGAAAACGGCTTCGGCAAGGCGCGGGTCGAAGGCCTGCCGCACTGCGACTGGGTTCTGATCGACGCCGGTGACGTCGTGGTCCACCTGTTCCGCCCCGAAGTGCGCAGCTTCTACAACATCGAGAAGATCTGGGCGGTCGACGCACCGCACCGCACGGCGGCGAACTGATCCTGTCTCGCTATCGCTCGGCCGTCGCCCGCCCGCGGGTGACGGTCTAGAGCTCTTCTGAGATCTGGCGCGTGGCTTGCGCCGAAACCGCTCACCTTTTCGGCTGCCACGCTCGTGATGAAGATCACCATCCTCACCGTCGGAAAGCTCGGCCGCATGGTCGAGGCGCAGCTGGCCGTGGACTATGCGTCCCGCGCCACCGCCTCGGGCCGCGCCCTGGCCCTCGGCCCTGTCGAGATCGTCGAGGTCGAGGCCCGCAAGCCCGGCAAGGCCGCCGAGGCCGAGGTGCTGCGTCCGCACCTGGAGGGCGCCCATGTCATCGCCTGCGACGAGCACGGCAAGGTTCGCCCCAGCCGCGCCTTCGCCGAGCACCTGGCCCGGCTGCGCGACGATGGGACGCGTCGGGTGGTGTTCTTGATCGGTGGGGCCGACGGCCTGGATCCGTCGATCCTGGCCAACGCCAACGAAACCATGGCCTTCGGGCCCCAGACTTGGCCGCACGCCCTGGCCCGGGCGATGCTGGCCGAGCAGATCTATCGCGCCGCCACCATCCTGTCGGGCTCGCCCTACCACCGGGATTAGGGCTAGAGATCGAGCGATGTCACGCTCGCGACTCGTCATCGCCGTCTGCGCCCTGGTTCTCGCCGTCCCCACGGCCGTGGTCGGCTGGCAGCGCGCCGACCGGGCCATCGAGGCGCAGCGCGCCAAGGACCGCCAAACCGCCGCCGACACCCGCCGCGAGATCGAGGACCTGCGGGCCGAGTTGGACCGCCTGGACCACGCCCGCATCGCCGCCGGCACCGATGTCGACGCCAAGCGGGCGCGGCTGGAGGCCCTGAACGCCCGCGAGAACGCCATCCTCGCCGACCTCGGCCGCAACCGGCAGCGCCTGTCGCTGCTGCTGTCGGCCCTGCAGCTTTTCCGCCGCGATCCGCCGCCGGCCCTGCTGGTCTCGCCCGACAACGCCCGCGACGCGGTGCGGGCCGCCATCCTGATCCGCGCCATGACTCCCGACCTGCAGCAGCGCGCCGACGCCTATGCTCGCCGGGCCACCGCCATCGGGACTCTGCGTCGCGAAGCCGCCGCCGCCTCGGCCGAGCTGTTCACCGCCGAGAGCGCGGTCGCCGACCGCAAGGGCGAGATCGAACGCCTGATCATCGAGAAGACCGCGCTGGAACGCGCCTATGCCCGCGAAGCCCAGGCCCAGGAGAGCGAGCTGCGGACGCTGGGCGCTCTGACGGACGGTCTTGGTCGCGTCGAGGCCACCGGTCCGCTTGCCCTGCGCCCGCCCGCCGCCGGCGCCGTCGTGCGCCGCTTCGGCCAGGAACTGCCGGCCGGCGGCAAGTCGCCGGGCCTGACCATCCGCACCGACAAGGGCCTGACCGTCACCGCCCCCGCCGCCGGAACGGTCGAATACGCCGGCGCGCTGAACGGCTGGGGCGCGGTGCTGATCCTGCGATCGCAAGGCGCCTATCACCTGGTTCTGGCGGGGCTGGACCAGATAACGGCGTCACCCGGACAATCTGTCGCGGCCGGCGCCCCCATCGGGAAGATGCCGGATCATGTATCTTCCGATCCGGAACTCTATCTAGAGGTCCGTGAGAACGGCGAGCCGGCGGACCCGGAGCGCTGGCTCAAACAGGAGTCGCGGTAGACGGCTTTTTCAGTAATGGTGGCCGCAATTATACCGCCGGCCTCTATCAGGGTTGGACGGGGCTAAACACGGTTTGCGACGCCGCGCGTCGCTAGGGAGCCTTCTGGGCCTTAATGCGCAAGTACCTGCTCATCGGAGTTTCGGCCTTCGTCCTCGGCGCGGGGGCCATGGCCTATGTCAGCCCAATCGCCCAGGCGAACAACGCCCCCAAGACCAAGACCTACAAGATGCTGGAGCTCTTCGGCGACGTGCTGGGCACGGTCGAGGACCAGTACGTCACCGAGGTCGACGACAAGAAGCTGATCGAGGCGGCGCTGGACGGCATGCTGACCAGTCTCGACCCGCACTCGGGCTACCTGTCGCCCGACAGCTACGAAGACATGCAGGACACCACGCGCGGTGAGTACGGCGGCCTTGGCCTCGAAGTCACCAGCGAAGAAGGCGTGGTCAAGGTCATCTCGCCGATGGACGGCACCCCGGCCGCGCGCGCCGGCGTCCAGGCGGGCGACTACATCACCTCGGTCAACGGCCAGAGCGTTCTGGGCCTGACGGTCACCGAAGCCGTCAAGCAGATGCGCGGCCAGCCGGGCGAGGCGGTCACCCTGACCATCGCCCGCGACAAGACTGACCCGTTCGACGTCAAGCTGATCCGCGAGGTGATCAAGCCCAAGGCCGCCATCGCCCGCATGGAGGGCGACTTCGGCTATGTCCGCCTGCCCGGCTTCAACGAAAAGGCCACCGACGCCCTGGTCAGCTCGATCACCGAGCTGAAGACCAAGAACCCGGCGATGAAGGGCCTGATCCTCGACCTGAGGAACAACCCCGGCGGCCTGCTCGACCAGGCGGTCGGCGTGGCCGACGTGTTCCTGGACGGCGGCGAGGTGGTCAGCCAGCGCGGCCGCGATCCGCGCAACATCCAACGCTACAACGCCCGTCCAGGCGACCTGCTGAACGGCCTGCCGGTCGTGGTGCTGGTCAACCAGGGCTCGGCCTCGGCCGCTGAAATCGTCGCCGGCGCCCTGCAGGACCGCCACCGCGCCGAGCTCGTCGGCCTGACCAGCTTCGGCAAGGGTTCGGTGCAGACCGTGATCCCGCTGCGTGGCGGGGCTGACGGCGCCCTGAAGCTGACCACGGCCAAGTACTTCACGCCCTCGGGCCGCTCGATCCAGAAGACCGGCATCGCCCCGGACCTCGAGGTCGCCCAGACCCGCGACCAGGCCCAGGACATCGCCAACCGCGTCTGGTTCAGCGAAGCCAGCTTCAAGAACGCGCTGAATGCCGACGAGGGCAAGACGCGTATCGGCGCCCACACCCCGGCCGAAGCGCCGCCGACGGGCTTCGACGACAAGAAGGACGACTTCCAGCTGCAGCGCGCCATCGCCGTGCTGAAGGCCGGCGGCGTGGCCAACACGCCCAAGCTGCCCAAGCCCGCGGCCAAGGTCGCCGAGGTCACGGCCAAGGCCGCGGCGGCGGCAAACAAGGGTCCGGTCACCGAGAACAAGTAAGGGCCCACGAAACCTGTCTGGGCCCTACGCCTGATCAGCGCCGCTTCGGGAGACCGGAGCGGCGTTTTTCATGTCCGCAATTCTGTCCCTAGTCGATGCACGACGGGTCGCTATGGTTTCTCGACGCCGTTCCGAGAGACCGCATGCCCCTGCCCCTTCTCGCCGCCCTGGCCCTGGTCGCGACCGCGCCGCTCCCGGCGCCCAAGCCGTTCATGCCGGGCGTGATCGACACCCCCGCCACCGAGGTCCGGCCCGCCTTCAGTCCCGATGGCCGCTGCGTCCTGTGGGGCTCGATAACCACCAAGGAAGACTGGAAGATCCTGCAGACCTGCCGCGAGGGCGAGACCTGGTCCAAGCCCGCGCCGGTGTCGTTCGAGACGCCGTCCAACGAGTTCGACCCGGCCTTCTCGCCGGACGGGCGCACCGTCTATTTCTTCTCGAACCGTCCCGGCGGCCTGGGCGGCGACGACCTGTGGGCGGTGGATCGCGATCCTTCGACCCTGACCTTCGGGTCGCCGCGTAACCTCGGCCCCCGCTTCAACACGAGCGGCGACGAGTGGGCGCCGAGCCCGACCATCGATGGCGGGCTGATCTTCTCGTCCAACGGCCATGGCGGGGCGGGCGGCCAGGACCTGTTCGAGGGCGACCTGGCGGGCGCGGCGCCGGTCCGAAACCTGGGCCCGGGCGTCAATGGCCCCAAGGACGACTTCGACGCCGCCCTGCTGGCCGATGGCCGCACCCTGGTCTTCGCCTCGGGCGACCTGAAGGCCGAAACCGGCGTGCTGTTGCATGTCGCCCGACGCGGGGCGGACGGCGCCTTCGCTGGCCGGAAGGCGCTCTCCGCCCCGGTCAATTGCTCGGCCGAGATCAACAACGGGCCGGCGATCGATCCCCGCCGGCCCGACCTGTTCTTCTATTCAGCCTACTGCCCCACGCTGGGCGTCGGACGGATGGACATCTTCGAGGTCCCCGCTCCCGCCGGCTGAGGCCAGGGTCAGCGTGTACTCGACGAACTGGGTCTCGCGGATCCAGCCGAGACCCTCGTAGAGCGCCTGGGCCGTCGCGTTCTCCACGCCGGTGACCAGCGACAGGCCCGCCGCCCCGGCGCGCCGGGCATGGGCGACGGCGGCCTCGACCAGCGTCCGGCCCGCGCCGCCGCGTCGTCGATCCGCCTCCACATAGAGGTCGTTGAGCACGAAGGTCCGCGACGTCCCGATCGACGAAAAGCTGGGATAGAGCTGGACGAAACCGATCGGGACGCCGCCCTCCACCGCCAGCAACACCACCGACTCCTCCCGCCGAAGCCGCTCGGCCAGGAACCGACGGGCGCGCTCGGGATCGGACGCCTTGCCGTAGAATTGCCGGTAGCGGTCGAACAGCCGGGTCAGGACGTCCAGGTCCGCCGAGGTGGCGCGATGCACGATCATGTCGACACCTTCGAATAGCGCATCACCCAATTGGTCTCCCAGCTGGCCCCGCCGTCGGGCGAGAAGGCCTGCTCCCACTGGGCCTGCGTTGGCGACAGTGAGCGGAATTGGCCCCGCACCTTGATCGGTCGCCCCTCGAACGTGTCGTCCGACAGAAAGGTCCCGACGCCATCGACGAACCGACCGATACCCGGCTTGTCGATCTCCAGCGGATTGGCGGCGCTGAGGTACCAGTCGGCCCAGGTGTCGGTCTTGGCGTCGTAGGCTCGCAGGCCCATGCCGGCGGTCGCCCCGGTCTCGCGGCGCGCCAGGCTCTCGTTGAGGTTCACCACTCCGCCCAGCAGGGCCTGGCATCGGGTGGTCCCGTCGAATTCCTCCCAGTCGCTGTTCCCCGCCAACCGCTTGCGCAGGCGGCGATGGCGGACGGTCCAGGAGCCCAGGAAGAAGTCGAAGTCGTGGATCGAGCCACGCCCGCCCGAGGCCGGCGCCTGGGTGGCGAAGGCCTCGCGGGCGGCCATCAGCGACGGGGCGGCCACGGCCAGGCTCAGCAGGTCCCGGCGACAGAGATCCTGGCCCATGCTCAGTCAACCTTCTCAAGGTCGGTGTACCAGTTGACCTCCCAGGTCTTGCCGCCGTCGGGCGAGAAGGCCTGCTCCCAATGGGCCGAGGTCGCGGTGATGTTCGACCAGGTGAACCGCACCTTGATCGGCTTCCCGCGCAGGGTGTCGTCGGCATAGAAGGTCCCGACGCCGTTGACGAACCGGCCCTTGACGGGCGTGTCCATCACCCCGGGCTTGCGGGAATCCAGCCACCAGATCGCCCACTCGCCCGTCGCCGGGTCGTAGGCCCGCGTGGTGAGCCCCCAATAGTCGCCGTCCGGCAGGCGCAGCAGATTGTCGTCGGCGTTGCCCTGGCCGTTCATCGTCTTCCACCAGTTCTGCTCGCCGGTGAATTCCTCCCAGCGGGTGTCGCCCATCAGGCGCTCCTTCAGGCGGCGGTGCTTGGCGGTCCACTTGCCGACCCGCAAGTCGAAGGCGTGTAGCCCCGACAGGTCCTGGCGAGCGGCCTTGGGCTTCACGTTGTCCTGGTCGGCCCAGGCAGGCTCGGCCGCCAAGAGCGCCGAGGCCAGGAATACGGCGGCCACCAGGCCGGAGATGATCGATCGCTTCATGAGGTTCCTCCTCTTCCGCGATGTTCTGGAACCGTCTCGCCTTGGGGACGAGGTCCAATCCCGACGAACCCTGAGGCGCCATTCGAAGCGCCGCCCGTCCCCGCTTGAGCTCGCGCTCGCTCGCGCGCACAAAAGGCGGCGATGAGCGTCGTCCTGGAACTCGCGCTGCAACTGCCGCCCGCCGGGTCGCGCGACGTGCGTCGCCGGCTGCACGAGCAGCTGCGGGCCGCCATACTGGACGGACGCCTGGCCGCTGGCGTCCAGCTGCCCGCCAGCCGGGCCCTGGCCGAACAACTGGGCCTGTCGCGCAACACCGCCATGGCGGTCTACGACCTGCTGCTGAGCGAAGGCCACATCGTCTCGCGGACCGGGGCGGGGACCTTCGTGGCCGGCGCGACGCCCCGGTCCCCACTGGAGGGCGCCGGCGCCGCGCGCGCCGAGGCCAGCTTCAACCTCCGCCCCGGCCGGCCCGACACCAGCCAGTTCCCGTTCGACATCTGGGGCCGCCTGACCAGTCGCGCCCTGCGCCGCTTCGGCCGGGCGGGTGGGACCTATCGCGAGCCCGCCGGCCATCCCGCCCTGCGCGAGGCGATCGCCGGCCACCTGTCGTTCGCCCGCGCCCTGGCCTGCTCGCCGGACGACGTGATCGTCACCGTCGGCGCCCAACAGGCCTTCGACCTCCTGGCCCGGACCCTGACGAGCCCGGAGCGCCGGACGGTGGTGGTCGAGGACCCCGGCTATCCGGCCGCCCGCGAGGCGTTCGCCGCCGCCGGCGCCCATGTCGTGGCTGTCCCCGTCGACCGCGAGGGTCTGGTCGTCGAGGCCCTGCCAGAAGGCCGACATGAGGGCGCGGCGCTGGTCTGCCTCACCCCCTCTCAACAGTACCCGCTTGGCGCGACCCTTTCGGCGAACCGGCGCGACGCTCTGCTGGCCTATGCCGGCCGTAACGACGCCCTGATCATCGAGGACGACTATGGCGGCGAATTCCGTTTCGAGGGCTCGCCGCTGCCGACCCTGCGCTCGCAGGACCGGGACGGCCGCGTGCTCTATGTCGGCACCTTTTCCCAGAGTCTGCTGCCGGCCCTGCGGATCGGCTTCGTCGTCGCGCCGCAACGGGTTCGCGCCGCCCTGCTGGCCGCGCGCGAGCGCAGCGACTGGCACGGGCCGGCCATCGAGCACGCGACCCTGGCCGCCTTCATCGCCGAGGGCCATCTGGCGCGCCACGTCCGCAAGATGCGCCGGATCTATGCTGAGCGGCGCACGACATTGCTGACCGCCCTGGCCAGGCATGGCGAAGGCCTGCTGGACCCGATTCCCGCCCCCGCCGGCCTGCACGTCACGGCCCTGCTGCGCGGCCCGGTCGTCCCAGCGAGCATCGTCGAGCGGGCGGCGAAGCTGGGCGTCTCCGTCGACAGTCTCGACACCTACGCGGCCAGTCCGGCCTCGCCGCCGGGCCTCGTCCTGGGCTTTGGCCAGATCGAGGCGGCGCGGATCGACGAGGCGGTCGCCATCCTGGCCCGCGTCATCCGCGAAGCCCCCACGGGGACCGCCGACCGCGACGTCGGGTCGCGCCGTCCTGCTTCGGCCGCAGGACCTTGTTAACCATATGTTCGAAGCTTCCCCGCTAGCCTCGCAGGGTCATGGCCGTCACGTTCTCACGCAAGCCCGCCTACGCCGCCGCCGCGCCCGCTCCGGGCGGGTCCGGCGACCTGCGCGCCAAGCTGATGGCCGCGCTCGCCAATCCCTACATCAGCGCCAGCGGCGCGGCGTTCCTGTTCCTGGCCTCGCTGAGCACCCTGGTTCTGATCACCAGCGATCCGCACGCCGGCTCACCGGTGATTCGCCTCGAACTGACCAAGATCGGCGCCACCAAGAACGCCCCTGAAGGCTGGCGCGAAGCACTCGGCGGCGAGAGCGCGCACGAGGCCGAGCTCGTCCCCGGCCAGCTCGGCCTGTCGAGCAACCCCTTCGCCCCGCCGACCGCCGAGGTTGGCGCGGAGGCGGGGCTGGACACCCAGAACCTGCCGCCGATCCAGCAGGGGCCGGGCTTGGCCCAGGCCCCGATCGCCGGCTTGACCGCCCCGGGCCCCGGCGGCGGTCCGCTGCCGATCATCGGCGCCGACGGCCGCACGGCCGCGGAAGCCTATGCCCGCCCCTTCAAGCCGAACGGTCGCCCCAAGGTGTCGGTCGTCATCGGCGGCCTCGGCCTCAACGCCCAGACCACCCGCGCCGCCATCGAAACCTTGCCCGGCGAAGTCACCCTGTCGTTCGCGCCCTATGCCGACGGCCTGCAAGGCTGGATCGACCTGGCCCGCGCCCACGGCCACGAGGTGCTGCTGGAGACCCCGATGGAACCGGCCGACTATCCGGCCAACGACCCGGGCCCCTACACCCTGATCGCCGCCAACCGGCCGGAAGACACCGTGCGCAAGCTGGAATGGCTGATGTCGCGCGCCACCGGCTATTTCGGCCTGTCGAACTATCTGGGCGCCCGCTTCGTCGAGAGCGACCCGGCGATGAGCACGTTCAACGCCGCGCTGAAAGCGCGCGGCCTGGCGTTTGTCGATGACGGCCTGGCCTCGCGCCGCGCCGGCCCAATCCCTCGCGCCTCGGCCGACCGGGTGATCGACGACGAACTGTCGGCCTCCGCCATCGACACCCAGCTGAAAGCGCTGGAGACCGGCGCGGCGGGTCGCGGCCAATCGCTGGGCTCGGGCTTCGCCTATCCGGTGACCATCAACCAGGTGCGCATCTGGGCCGCCGGCCTGCAGGCGCGTGGCATGCAGCTGGCCCCCGCTTCGGCCCTGGCGCACCGCTAGAACTGGCGCGCCGCCAGCTTTCCTGAAACAAAGCTCGGCATGACCGAGCTGGACTTTCCCAAGCATCGCCCGAACGTCGGCGTCGTCCTGTTTCACCAGGATGGCCGCGTCTGGCTGGGTCGTCGCTACAAGCAGGCCCCGCCCTACAACTGGCAGTTCCCGCAAGGTGGGGTCGACGAGGGCGAGGACCTGGAGGTCGCCGCCCGTCGCGAGCTGGCCGAAGAGACCGGCGTCACCTCGGTCGAGCTGCTGGGCCGCACCGAGGGCTGGGTCACCTACGACTTCCCGCCCGAGATCCTCGCCGACAAGAAACACTCGCGCGGCTGGCTCGGCCAGAAGCAGGTCTGGTTCGCCTATCGCTTCACCGGCCAGGAGTCGGAAATCGATCTGGAAGCGGACGAGCACATCGAGTTCGACGCCTGGAAGTGGGGCAGGCTCGACGAAACGCCCGAACTGATCGTACCCTTCAAGCGCGGGGTCTACGAAACGGTGGTCGCCGCGTTCCAGGGGTTCACGCGCGGGGGCTGATCCTGGTCCGTCGCGCGGGGGAAAACGGCATGGCCGAAACAGTACTTTTGATCCACGGCTATGGCTGCGCGGGGGACGTCTGGGGTCCTGTCGCCGCCCGGCTGCGGGCCGAAGGCTATCGCGTGGAAGCCCCGACCATCCGGTCGGCGGTGCGGACGGTCGAGGGCCCGAGAGCGGGCCTGGCGGGTCTGACCCTGGCCGACTACGTCGCCGAGATGAGCGCCCTGGCTCAGACCCTGGCCAAGGAGACCGGCAAGAAGCCGCTGGTCGTCGGCCATTCGATGGGCGGGCTGATCGCCCAGAAGGTCGCCGAGGCCGGTCACGCGGCGGGCCTCGTCCTGTTCGCTCCGGCGGCGCCCGCCGATGCTCGCGGCAAACCGAAACTCTCGCCGGTCTTCACCTTCCTGAACCTGGCGCTGTCGTCAAAGCCCGAGACCAAGGCGGGCAAGATGTGGAAGACGGGCTTCAAGTTCGGCGTGATGAACGCCGTGCCCGCCGCGCGGCATGACGACCTTTACGGAAAGCTGGTCTATGACAGTGGGCAGGTCCTGGCGGACCTCGCCTGGCCGGACAAGGACCCAAACAAGACCGCACATGTCGACGCCGCCAAGGTGACCGTGCCTGTGCTCGTTCTCGCCGGCGCGCTGGACCGCACCACGCCCGCCGACGACGCCCGACTGGTCGGCAAGAAGTACGCGAACGCCGACTACAGAGAATACCCCAACAACGCCCACTATTTGATAGATGAGCCAAACACGATGAAGATCCTCGACGACGTGATCGCCTGGCTGACGGGCAAGAAACTGACGCCGGCCGCGCCGACGCCGCACGCCGAAGCGCCCAAGGCCGCGCCCGTGAAAGCGCCCGAGCCGGCGCCCGTGAAGGCGGCCGAACCAGCCCCGGTCGCCGCCGCGCCCGTCGCCGCCGCCCCGGCCCCGGCTCCCGCGCCGAAGACCGCGCCGGCGGCCAAGGCGCCCGCCAAGCCGAAGACGGAAGCCAAGACCGCCGCGCCGAAGGCCGCTCCCAAGGCCAAGGCCGCCCCGGCCGCCAAGCCCACGCCCGCCGCGAAGGCCCCGGCCGCCAAGGCTCCGGCCAAGCCGAAGGCCGCCGCCGAGAAGGTCGCCGCGCCGAAGGCGGCCGCGAAGGCTCCGGCCAAGGCAGCTCCGGCCGCGGCCAAGCCCGCGCCTGCCGCCAAGGCCGCGCCGAAGCCCAAGGCGGCTCCAGCCGCCAAGCCCGCGCCCGGCGCGAAGGCCAAGGCCGCTCCTGCCAAGGCTGCTCCGGCCAAGGCTGCTCCGGCGGTGAAGGCCGCGCCCGCGGCGAAGGCGGCTCCGGCCGCGAAGCCTAAGGCGCCCGCCAAGGCCGCGTCCGCTCCGGCGGCGCCCAAGGCCGCCCCGAAGGCCGCTCCGAAGGCAGCCCCGAAGGCCGCCGCGAAGGCCGCCGCGAAGCCTGCGACAAAGGCGCCCGCCAAAACCTCTGCCAAGCCGAAGAAATAGGCGTAGGCTGATCCCGCCGGCTGCTTCGCCGGCGGGGTTCCTTAGGGCGTTCATGCGCGCACCGGTGATCATGGTCCACGGCGCCTTCTGTGGCGGCTGGACCTTCGACGCGTTCCGCGCGCCTTTCGAGGCGGCGGGTCATAGGGTGCTGACGCCCGACCTGATCGGCCACGACGGCGCGAGCAGCGCCGCCGGCGTCTCGATGACCGACTATGCTCGCCAGATCGCGCGCCTGGTCGACAGCTGCGAGACACCACCGATCCTGATCGGCCATTCGATGGGCGGCCTGGTCGCTCAGATGGCCGCCAGCCGCGCCAAGGTCTCCAAGCTGATCCTGCTGGCGCCCTCCGCCCCTTGGGGCGTATCGGGCGCGAGCCTGGAGGAGGCCGTCTCGGCGGTCAGCCTCTATTCCCTCGGCCCCTATTGGCTGCAGGCCATCGCGCCCGACTACGGCGTCGTGCGCCGCTACAGCGTCGACAAGCTGGCCCGGCCCGAGCGCAAGGCGATCTTCGCCCGCATGACGGCCGAGAGCGGCCGGGCGCTGTGGGAAACCCTGAACTGGTGGCTGGACCCCTTCATGACCACCAGCGTCAGCGCCCCGGCCTGCCCGGTTCTGGCGATCGCGGGCGGCCAGGACGTCATCCATCCGCCGGCCACGGTCCGCCAGACGGCCGCGCGCCTGGGCGGAACGGTCGAGGTCTATCCCGAGATGAGCCATTGGCTGCCCGGAGAGCCTGGTTGGGAAGCCGTGGCGGAGCGCTGCCTGGCGTTCATCGCGGCCGAGGACAGGGCGGCGGCCTAGGCCGCCGGCGAAAACACCTTCAGCCCCAGGATCCCGGCCACGATCAGGCCGAGGCACACCAGCCGCGCGGCCGTCGCGGGTTCCTTGAACAGCACGATGCCGACGATGGCCGTGCCGACCGCGCCCACGCCGGTCCAGACGGCGTAGGCCGTGCCCAGCGGCAGGGTCTTCACGGCCCAGCCCAGCAGCCCCATGGACAGCACCAGGCTGACCGCCGTCAGGACGATCGGCACGGGCCTGGTGAAGCCTTCGGTGAACTTCAGGCCCACGGCCCAGCCGATTTCGAACACACCGGCGATGAGGAGAATGATCCAGGCCACGACGAGCCCTTTCTTTCAAAAGGCGGGGTCGTCCCCGGACAAAAGAGAAAAGGCGCGGGGTCGTCCCCGCGCCTTCGCTAGATAGGTCCGCCGAAACGGCGAGACAACAGGCTCTTGGGATAGCGCGCGATGGCCGCCGAAACCGGCGACCACTTTCGGCTATCGCGCCTTAGCGGCTGGTCGTGCTGTACAGGATCTGGGCGCGCTCGAAGTTCTTGCCGACCGAGGTCTCGTCCAGCTTCTTCAGGCGCATATAGACCAGGCCGGCGCGGCCGTTGGCCCAAGCGTCGTCCCACGACACGGTGAAGCGGCGGAAGTCGCTGCCGACCGTCTGGTCGTTGCGGATCAGGCGCAGCTGCGGGCTGTTTTCCCACGTCGCCCAGTCGTGCAAGGCGTTGGCCAGTTCCTGGGCCTGCTCGGGGGTCTGCGCGTAGTCGATGGTGATCGTGCAGACGTTCTTGTTCGAACCCGGGTTGTCCAGGGTGACGTTGTACGGCTTCTCGAGCGCCAGGACCCACTGTTCCTTCTTCTTCTTGAAGCCGTATTCCTTGGCCAGGGCGGGCAGGTCGCCGCCGGCCACCGAGGGCTTGCAGATGCGGTCCAGCACGTCCATCAGGCGCACCGACAGCGGGTCGGTGGTGCGCGCACCACGGACCGGCGCCGTATAGGTTTCGGCCGGCGCGCCGGCCGGGGCGGCGGCGACGGGCGGCGCGGCTTGGTCGGCCGGAGCGGCCGGAGCGGTTTGAGCCGGAGCGGCTTGATCGGTCGGCGCGGGCGAGGTCTGGGCGGCCGGAGCCGGGGCCGGAGCGGGCGCCGCGGCAGGCGCCGGAGCGGTGGTTTGCTCCTGAGCGATGGCGGTGGTCGAGACCGCGCCAAGGGCGATCAGGCTGGCGAGCGCAAGGCGCATAGGCTGGATATCCCCAACAAGACAAGAGGTCGGCATTAAAACCGACAGACAGTCCCTCGCAACCCTTATGGCTACCGATTGGGACCAAGATTGGGCCACAAATGTAATTTTCTTACTTGTGGCGCGGCGGATGGTCGCTCTGGATACGAAAACACCCTCGATCCAGGCGGATCGAGGGCGTTTCCAAAGCACATGGCAGGCTCGAACTAAGCCGCTTCGACGGCGTGTTCGGCCAGGATCGTCAGGCCGTCAGGACCGACGTCGGCGAAGCCGCCCTGGATATCGAACACCTTGGTCGTCGCGCCGTCCTTCACGGTCACCTTGCCTTCGCGCAGGGTGGTCATGAACGGGGCGTGGCCGGCCAGGACGCCGAAGTCGCCTTCCGTACCCGGGGCCTGGACCAGGTCCACGTCGCCGGAAAAGAGCTCCCGTTCCGGGGCCACGAGGGAGAAGTGCAGCTTGGCCATCAGTTGAAAGTCTCCTCGACGCCGCCAAGCGCGGCTTCGATGTCCTCATCGGTCTGGATCTCGGTTCCGCAGAACGGGCAGAAGTGGATCGTGGTCAGCATCAAGCCGGTCTCGCCCTCTTCTTCCCGCTCGCCGAGATTCAGCAGGATCAGGCCGCTGTCGTGCTCGATGAGCCCGGCGCTGGTGTCCGGGGACACCGCTTCCGCCAGCTCTTCGCAGCAGAAACCGGCCAGTTCCGTTTCTTCGCTCATTAGGCTTCCGCCGCCATCTTCTCGGCCTTGGCCACGGCTTCCTCGATGGCGCCGACCATGTAGAAGGCGCCTTCCGGCAGGTGGTCGTACTCGCCGTCGACGATGCCCTTGAACGAGCGGATCGTGTCCTTCAGCTGGACGAAGGCGCCCGGCGTGTTGGTGAACTGCTCGGCGACGTGGAACGGCTGCGAGAGGAAGCGCTGGATCTTGCGCGCCCGCGCCACGATCAGCTTGTCCTCTTCCGACAGCTCGTCCATGCCCAGGATGGCGATGATGTCCTTCAGGGCCTTGTACTGCTGCAGCACTTCCTGGACCGAGCGGGCCACGTTGTAGTGCTCCTCGCCGATGACCAGCGGGTCCATGATCCGCGAGGTCGAGTCCAGCGGATCGACGGCGGGGAAGATGGCCTGGGCGGCGATGTCACGCGACAGAACGGTGGTGGCGTCCAAGTGGGCGAACGAGGCGGCGGGCGCCGGGTCGGTCAGGTCGTCGGCGGGCACGTAGATGGCCTGGACCGAGGTGATCGAACCCTTGTTCGTCGAGGTGATGCGCTCCTGCAGGTTACCCATCTCGGTGGCCAGGGTGGGCTGATAGCCCACGGCCGAGGGGATGCGGCCCAGCAGAGCCGACACTTCGGCGCCGGCTTGGGTGAAGCGGAAAATGTTGTCGACGAACAGCAGCACGTCCTTGCCTTCTTCGTCACGGAAGTACTCCGCGATCGACAGGCCGGTCAGGGCGACGCGGGCGCGGGCGCCCGGGGGTTCGTTCATCTGGCCGTAGACCAGGGCGCAACGCGAGCCTTCCGTCGAGCCGTTGTTGGCCTTCGGGTCGGTGTTGACGTTGGACTCGATCATCTCGTGATAGAGGTCGTTGCCTTCGCGGGTGCGTTCACCCACGCCGGCCAGAACCGAGTAACCGCCGTAAGCCTTGGCGATGTTGTTGATCAGTTCCTGCATCGTCACGGTCTTGCCGACGCCGGCGCCGCCGAACAGGCCGATCTTGCCGCCCTTGGTGTAGGGGCACATCAGGTCGATGACCTTGATGCCCGTGACCAGGACTTCAGCCGTGTTGGTTTGCTCGGCGAAGCTCGGGGCGTCGCGGTGGATGGTGCGGAAGATGTCCGACTTGATCGGGCCCTGCTCGTCGATCGGCTCGCCGATGACGTTCATGATGCGCCCCAGGGTGCCGGGACCGACCGGAACGCGGATCGACTCGCCGGTGTCGCGCACGGCCTGGCCGCGAACGAGACCTTCGGTGGCGTCCATGGCGATGGCGCGGACGGTGTTCTGACCCAGGTGCTGGGCGACTTCGAACACCAGGCGCTGGCCCGAGGCGACGTTGACGGTTTCGAGGGCGTTCAGGATCGCCGGCAGTTCGCCGGTGAACTCGACGTCGACGACGGCGCCGATGACCTGAACCAGCTTGCCGGTGGCGGCGCCGATGGTGGCGGCCTTCGGAGCGGCGGTCTTCGAGGCGGCGGCCTTGGCCGGAGCCTTGGCGGCGGCGGCCTTGGGGGCGGCAGCCTTCGGAGCGGCGGGGGTCTTCACGGCTGCCGGCTTGGCGGCGGCGGCGGGAGCCTTAGCGGGGGTCTTGGCCATGGCGTGCGGGTCTTTCGTGCGTGCTCGTGCGTGCGTTTTTTACGTTAGGCTTTTGATCAGACGGCTTCGGCGCCGGAGATGATCTCGATCAGCTCCTTGGTGATCTGGGCCTGGCGGGAACGGTTATATTCGAGGGTGTAGCGCTTGATCATGTCGCCGGCGTTGCGCGTGGCGTTGTCCATCGCCGTCATCTGGCTGGCGTAGAAGCCGGCCATGTTGTCGAGCAGGGCCGACAGGATCTGGACCGTCAGGTTGCGCGGCAGCAGGGTCTCGAGAATGGCCTCTTCCGAGGGCTCATACTCGTAGGCCGCGCTGGCGCCCGTCGCGGGAGCCGAAGCGCCCTCGACCGTCGCCGGGATCAGCTGCAGCGCCGTCGGGGTCTGGGTGACCACCGACTTGAAGCGGCTGTAGAACAGCGTGACCACATCGATGTCGCCGGCCTCGTAGAGGCGCGTGACGACGTCGGCGATCGGCTGAGCCACCGACAGGGTGAACTGGCGATAGGCCGACAGGTCGAAATTCTCGACGATGCGTTCGGCGTACAGGCGGCGCAGTTGGACCGTCGCCTTCTTGCCGACGCAGACGATCTTCACGTCCTTGCCTTCGCGGATCAGCGTGTCGATCCGTTCGCGCGCGGCGCGCACGATCGACGAGGTGAAGCCGCCGGCCAGACCGCGATCGGCGGCCGCGACGATGATCAGGTGACGATCATCGCGACCCGTGCCGGTCAGCAGGGCCGGAGCCCCGTCGCCGGACACGCCGGCCGCCAGGTTGGCGATCACCGAAGCCAGGCGCCGAGCGTAAGGACGCGCCGCTTCGGCGGCGTCCTGGCTCCGGCGCAGCTTCGCCGCCGCCACCATCTGCATCGCTTTCGTGATCTTTTGCGTCGCTTTGACGCTCGAGATCCGATTGCGCATTTCCTTCAAGCTGGCCATTCGGCGCTACTCTCTCCGAGCGTTCCGAGGGGGCTTAGGCGAAGGTCGCCGAGAAGCTGTCGAGCGCGCTCTTCAGCGTGTTCTCCAGGTCCTTGTCGAGGGCCTTCTTGGTGCGGATGCCGTCCAGCAGATCCTTGTGGGCGCTGTGCAGACGGGCCAGGAGCTCGGTCTCGAAACGGCGAACCGACGAGGTCGGGATCTTGTCCAGGTAGCCGCGCGTGCCGGCGTAGATCACGCAGACCTGCTCTTCGACCGACTGCGGGGCGTACTGGGGCTGCTTCAGCAGCTCGGTCAGGCGCTCGCCGCGAGCCAGCATCTTCTGGGTCGAGGCGTCCAGGTCCGAGCCGAACTTCGCGAAGGCGGCCATTTCACGGTACTGGGCCAGCTCGCCCTTAATCGGGCCGGCGACTTGCTTCATCGCCTTGATCTGGGCCGACGAGCCGACGCGCGACACCGAGATGCCGACGTTCACGGCGGGGCGGATGCCCTGATAGAACAGGTCGGTTTCCAGGAAGATCTGGCCGTCGGTGATCGAGATCACGTTGGTCGGGATGTAGGCCGACACGTCGTTGGCCTGGGTTTCGATGATCGGCAGAGCCGTCAGCGAGCCCGAACCATTGTCTTCATTCAGCTTCGCGGCGCGTTCCAGCAGGCGCGAGTGCAGATAGAACACGTCGCCCGGATAGGCTTCGCGGCCCGGCGGGCGGCGCAGCAGCAGCGACATCTGGCGGTAGGCGACGGCTTGCTTGGACAGATCGTCATAGATGATCAGGCCGTGCAGGCCGTTGTCGCGGAACCACTCGCCCATGGCGCAGCCCGAGAACGGCGCGATGTACTGCAGCGGGGCCGGCTCCGAGGCCGAGGCGACGACGACGATCGTGTATTCCAGGGCGCCGTGCTCTTCCAGGGTCTTGACGATCTGGGCGACGGTCGAGCGCTTCTGGCCGATGGCGACATAGACGCAATAGAGCTTTGCGCTCTCGTCCTTGCCGGCGTTGACGGCCTTCTGGTTCAGGATGGTGTCGATGGCGACGGCGGTCTTGCCGGTCTGACGGTCACCGATGATCAGCTCGCGCTGGCCACGGCCGACCGGGATCAGGGTGTCGATCGACTTCAGGCCGGTCTGTACGGGCTCGTGCACCGACTTGCGCGGGATGATGCCCGGAGCCTTGACGTCGACGCGGCGACGCTCGGTGTATTGGATCGGGCCCTTGCCGTCGATCGGCTCGCCCAGCGGGTTGACGACGCGGCCCAGCAGGCCACGGCCGACCGGAACGTCGACGATCTCGCCGAGGCGACGGACTTCGTCGCCTTCCTTGATGGCCTGGTCCTGGCCGAAGATCACGGCGCCGACATTGTCGCGCTCGAGGTTCAGGGCCATGCCCTTCACGCCGGCCTTCGGGAATTCCAGCATTTCGCCGGCTTGGACGTTGTCCAGGCCGTAGATGCGGGCGATGCCGTCACCAACGGACAGCACTTGGCCGACGTCCGAGACGGCGGCTTCTTCGCCGAAGTTGGCGATCTGCGACTTGAGGATGGCCGAAATCTCGGCGGCGCGGATGTCCATGGTCTTCTGGGCTCTCTGCGATCTAATTTTTTTCGAGGCGCTTAATTAAAGGCTTAAGCGCGCTTCAGGGCGAATTTCAGGGAATCGAGCTTCGAACGGAGCGAAGCGTCGAAGAGACGCGAACCGACGCGCACCTTCAGACCGCCCAGCAGGGACGGATCGACGCGCGTGGAAACTTCGGGGGTCTTGCCCAGGGCTTCGGCGAGGGCGGCTTGCACGCCCTTCAGCTGAGCGGGCGACAGGGCGGCGGCCGAGACGACTTCCGCCGTCACGACGCCGCGGTGCTTGGCCGAGAGTTCGGCGAAGGCGGTGATCGCGCCCAGCAGATCGCCGGCGCGACCGTTGGCGGCGACGAGGCCCAGGAACTTGGTGGTCAGCGGCTGGAAGCCGGCCTTCTTGGCGACGGCGCCCAGGCCCTTGCTCTTATCTTCGGCTGAGAAGGCGGGCGAGGCGATCAGGCGGCGCAGGTCGGCGCTGTCGGCCACCATCGCCTTCAGGCTTTTCAGATCGGCTTCGACCTTCTGCAGGGAGCCGTTCTCGATCGTCAGTTCGAAGAGGGACTGCGCATAGCGCTGACCCGCATCCGTCGCCTTGGTTTCGTCCGCCACTTGGTATCCGCCCGGTGCGTTGCAATGGCCGCCGATAAGAAGGTTAGCTCTCATCACGGCTTAAAGGCTTGAGCGCGCTTGAAAAAAGCACATGGACGGCCGGCGCTGCCGCGCCGCCCCGTCCGAAGCCGCGCGCCTGATAACACGGGCCTTTCGCAGTCGCAACCAAGCCGGCGCGACCGCTTGGTTGTTCAGCCCCCGGCGCGGCGGAACACAGCCGAGGCCGAGGCCGCCAGAGCGCCGTCCGCGCGACGCAGTTCGCCCTGGGCGAACACGAGGCTGCGGGTAGCGCGCTCGACCCAGGCCTTGGGCTCCAGGCCGGCGGCCTCACCCTCGGGTCCGTAGTCGACGGTCATCGACGCCAAGGCCGTCCCCTCGCCTGCGGCCTTGCGCAGAACGGATTCCAGCTGGGCGGAGAGGCTGATGTCCATGGTTCTCAACTAGTCCTCTCGCCGGAAAAGAAAAGAGGCGGCGGAAAGATCCCGCCGCCCCGTTCAGGCGAATGCTCGAGGAAACAGCCAGACAGGGTCGGAGAAACGACGACCCCAAAAGCGTCCGGTACTCAGATAAGGCGCATACGTGTTCTTACTTAGCCGAGGCCAGGGCCGAACCGCCCTTGGCCGAGGCGTTGCAGCGGGTCAGGTCATCGGCGTCCAGCGACTTGGTTTCGCCGCCGAAAGCCGCGACGCGGCCCACTTCCTTGGCGAGGGCCTTGCAGGCCACCGCGGTGAGAGCCCGCGAGGGGGCTTGGCTCGACACGCACTCGGCGCCTTCGCAGACGAAGACGGCCCCGCCGGCCACGACCTTGGTCTTGGCGGCGACCGGCGCGTCGAGCGCGGCGGCGATGCGGCCGTCGGCGAAGGCCGAGCCGGCGAACATGGAAAAGGAGATGGCGGCGACAGCCGTCAGGGAACGGAGCTTCATGGGAAAGCCCTCCGGGTTTGGGGAAGTTGCGGTCAGATCGTTGATCGGTGATAAGCTGTACTGGCCGCCCGGACCCGGGGATGGTAGCGCCGGTATCCCCACCGGTGCTTCGGATCCGAACTAAGCATCGCTTAGATATCAGTGATCAGAAATAGCGCAAGCGGAATTTCGCATGCGCATCGATTTTTCGGAAAACAGCGGTTTCGATTGGAACGCGGCCAGGCGCGCGCGGAAACGGCGAGGGCGTGAGGGCGTGTTTCCGGTCTACGCCATCCAACCACCGCCTTCCTCGCCCGTGTGGCGAGGACTCATGGCGCGGCCAGGTTCGGCGATGATCCGTGGGCGCCGCGAGGGTGGACGCGTTCAGGCCAACGCGGCGAAAGCTGAACGATGGGTCCTAGGCATGAAGCCTAGGAGGGCGAATTTTCTTGAAGCGAGGGGGCTCAAGGGCCCTCCCCTACAGCCCCAGGATCGAGTCGATCCGGCTCTCGGCCTTGGCGTGGATGGCGCGGTCCTCGACCATGCCCTCGGCGCGGGCGTAGCGGCCGTCCTTACCGACGCGGCGCCGGATGCCATCGGCGCTCAGGACGAGCGACTTCTTGGGGTCACTGAAGGCGCCCATCAAGGCGGCCATCAGCGCGCCGATCAGGGCGGCGACGACCGGACCGATCGCACCGATCCAGCCTTCGCCGAAGATCGACTGCAGGCGGGCGATCAGCAGCTCGCGGTTGGGCTGGTCCCGCATCACCTCGACCATCCAGTAGACGCCGCCCTCGACGACGGCGGCGATCAGGACCGGAAGAACAACGCCCAACAGGCGCGGCCTGACGAAAAGTCCGAGCGCGGCGCCAAGGATCGCGAAGGCGGCCATGGTGATCATGGCGGAAACCCTGCGGCCGGCGCGGTCAAGAGCGGGTTAAGGTCTTGTTCCCCAAGGGCACGGTTGGCCGCGACCACTCGTCGCGCTTAACTGGCCGCCATAACCAGAAGATGCGCCCAAAGACGTGCATGAGGGAGGCTTCGCCATGGACTTCCAGCTGTCACCGGACCTCACGGCCTATCTGGCCGAGCTCGACGCCTTCATCGAGAAAGAGATCGCGCCCCTGCAGGCGCGCGACGACAACGAACGCTTCTTCGACCACCGCCGCGAATGGGCCCGCACTGACTGGGATGGCGGCGGCCTGCCCAAGCACGACTGGGAGGAGCTGCTGGCCAAGGCCCGCAAGCTGGCCGACCAGGCCGGCCACTACCGCTTCGCCCTGCCGAAAGCGTACGGCGGCCAGGACGGCTCCAACCTCTGGATGGCGGTGATCCGCGAGCACCTGGCCGCCAAGGGCCTTGGCCTATTCAACGACCTGCAGAACGAGCACTCGATCGTCGGCAACAATCCGTTCGTGCTGATGATCCGCGACTTCGGCCGGCCCGACCAGCAGCACCTGATCACCGACATGCTGGACAAGGGCGCCTTCCGCCCGACGTTCGGCCTCACGGAGCCCGAGCATGGCTCGGACGCCACCTTCATGGAGACCCGCGCCGTCCGCGATGAGCATCACGGCGAGGCCGGCTGGCGGATCAACGGCCAGAAGATGTGGACCACCGGCATGCACGCGGCCACCCACTGCTGCCTGTTCGCCCGCACCAGCGGCGAGGACGGCGACGCACGCGGCATCACCGCCCTGCTGGTCCCGGCCCACGCGCCCGGCGTGAAGATCGAGGAGTATCTCTGGACCTTCAACATGCCGACGGACCATCCGCGGGTCAGCTTCACCAATGTCTGGGTCCCCGAGAGCGCGATGTTCGGACCCGAGGGCGGCGGCCTGGCCCTGGCCCAGCACTTCGTGCACGAGAACCGCATCCGCCAGGCCGCCTCCAGCCTGGGCGCGGCCGCCTACTGCATCGAGGAGAGCATAAGGTACGCGCGCGCGCGCAAGCCGTTCGGCAAGGCCCTGGCCGAGAACCAGGCCATCCAGTTCCCGATCGTCGAGCTGTCGACCCAGGTCGAGATGCTGCGCCTGCTGATCCGCAAGACCGCCTGGGAGATGGACCAGATGAGCAAGGTCGAGGTCGAGAAGCGGCTCTCCGACAAGGTCTCGATGTGTAACTACTGGGCCAACCGCCTCTGCTGCGAGGCCGCCGACCGGGCGATGCAGATCCACGGCGGCATCGGCTATTCGCGCCACAAGCCGTTCGAGCACATCTACCGCCACCACCGCCGCTACCGGATCACCGAGGGCTCCGAGGAGATCCAGATGCGCAAGGTCGCCGCCTGGCTGTTCGGCTACATGGGTCCGCGCAAAGCCGCATTTGCGGGCGGTTAGACCCTGCGTCCTTCGAGGCTCGGCTGCGCCTCGCACCTCAGGATGAGGGGAGCTGTGTGGTCCGCGCTGAATTCCTCATCCTGAGGCGCCCGTTCCCGAGCGGGCCTCGAAGGACGCGTGGAGCCATTCCACATGTCCAAGGTTTAATCCGCCGCGACCTGACGTAGTGTCATCGGCGCGCTATCTAACGTCGGTACGCGAGCATACATGTTCGCGCTCTGACTGGGCGAGCCTGCTGATCCCCCTCTTCGAGGCAGGCAGGCTCTTGGAGGGACTTTGATGAACCGTCTGGCTCGTAACGCCGCGCGTGTCGCCCTGATCGTCGCCATTCCGGCCACGCTCGCCGGCTGCGGGATCAACACCATCCCCACCCAGGACGAGGCGACCAAGGCCGCCTGGGCCGAGGTGCAGAACCAGTACCAGCGCCGCGCCGACCTGGTGCCGAACCTGGTCGCGACGGTGAAGGGCTACGCGGCCCAGGAGAAGGACGTGCTGGTCGCCGTCACCCAGGCCCGCGCCAGCGCCACCCAGGTCAAGGTCGACGCCTCGACCATCACCGACCCGGCCGCCTTCGAGAAATACGCCGCCGCCCAGGACCAGCTGTCGGGCGTGCTCGGCCGCCTGATGGTGATCCAGGAGCAGTATCCGGACCTGAAGTCGAACCAGAACTTCATGGCCCTGCAGAGCCAGCTGGAGGGCACCGAGAACCGCATCACGATCGCCCGCCGCGACTACAATTCGACCGCCCAGAAGTACAACACCACCCTGCGCACCTTCCCCAGCGTGTTCTGGGCCAAGACGATGTACAGCGGCCAGAAGCCGGCCCAGCTGTTCCAGGCGTCAGCGGCAGCGCAGAGCGCCCCGACCGTGGACTTCTCGGCCCCGCCCACGGCCGCGCCGCCGAAGGTTCAGTAGGACTGTGAAGATGACCGCCCTCGCCATCCCCCGTCGCGCGGGGGAGGCCTCTCCAGCCGCGTGGCTGAGGACATGCCTCCTGGCGCTGGCGGCAATCCTCTTCGCCCTCCCCGCCTTCGCCGAGCCGAAGTTCCCGCCCCTGACCGGGCGGGTGGTCGACGAGGCCCAGATCCTGTCGCCCGACGTCGAGCGCGATCTCACGGGCAAGCTGGAGACCCTCGAGACCACGACCGGCCGCCAGCTGGTCGTGGCGACCGTGCCCAGCCTGCAGGGCTATCCGATCGAGGACTACGGCTATCAACTGGGCCGGACCTGGGGCATCGGCGAGAAGGACAAGAACACCGGCGCGATCCTGCTGGTCGCGCCCAATGACCGGAAGGTGCGGATCGAGGTCGGCTATGGCCTGGAGCCCGTGCTGACCGACGCCCTCTCCAGCGTCATCATCCAGAGCGCCGTCCTGCCGAAGTTCCGCGACGGCGACATGGAGGGCGGCGTGGTCGCCGGGACCGACGCCATCATCAATCAGCTGGCCGCGCCCGCCGGCGAGGCCAAGGTCCGCATCCTCGACGCCAGCCAGCCCGAGCGGCACAAGGCCAAGGGCTCGCCGATCGTCGGCTTCCTGATCTTCCTCTTCATCCTGTTCGTGTTCTCCAACCTGTTCCGGGGACGTCGCCGTCGTGGCGGCCTGGGCTCGGCCCTGCCCTGGATCATCCTGGGCGCCTTGAACAACGGCGGCCGAGGCGGCGGCTGGAGCGGCGGCGGAAGCTGGGGCGGCGGAGGCGGCGGCGGCGGCGGATTCTCCGGCGGCGGCGGGTCGTTCGGCGGCGGCGGCAGTTCGGGGAGCTGGTGAGATGGCGACACGCATGACCCCACAGGACCTCGACCGCATCGCCGGCGCGGTGGCCGAGGCCGAGAGGACCACCGCCGGCGAGATCTTCTGCGTCCTGACGCCGGAGGTGTCGGACTATCGCGAGACGCCGCTGGTCTGGGCGGCGGCCACGGCGCTGGTGCTGCCCGCCGCGGCCCTGTTCGCCGGCTTCCGGCCCGAGATGCTGACCCGTCTGTTCGGCGGCTGGAGCGTCGGCCACCAGGCCGCCCTGGACGGCGCGATCCTGTCGGCGCTGTCGACCTATGTGGCTCTGCAGCTGGCGGTGTTCGTCGTCGCGGCCCTGGTCGTCTCGATCCCGCCGGTCCGCCGCGCCCTGACCCCCGGCTCGCTGAAGGCCGCCCGGGTCAAGCGCGCGGCCATGGAGCAGTTCCTCAGCCACGGCCTGCACGTCACCCGCGACCGCACCGGCGTCCTGATCTTCGCCGCCCTGGCCGAGCACCGGGTCGAGGTCATCGCCGACGAGGGAATCTACAAGGCCGCGCCCAACGCGGTCTGGGACGAGGTCGTGGCCGACCTGATCGGCGGCCTCAAGCGCGGCGCGATCGCCGACGGCTTCGTCGCCGCCGTGGCCCGTACCGGCGCGATCCTCGCCGCCCACGTCCCGCCGCGCGGCGACGACCGCAATGAGCTGCCCGACAGCCTGACTATCCTGCCGAAACGCTGATGTCCGGTCTGGTCGAGCTGTCGATGGAGGAAGGCCTGAACGCCCTCTTCCGGCGATAGGCCTCGGGCCCCAATGGGACCGAAGACGGATACGAAAGCGGGCTCGCGCGCTTCCTGAAGCGAGGCTTCCGGGAGTTCGCCATGTCCGATTTCGACGACTTTCTCGAGATCCGCCGCCAGGCGGCCCAGGCCTATGTCAATGGCAACGCCGGCCCGCTGGATCAACTGGTGGCCTTGGCCTGTCCGGCGAGCTTCTTTCCGCCGCGCGGCGGACGCGAAGAGGGCGCCGACTGGGTGTCCAGCCTCTACGCGCACGACGCCGGCGCCTTCTCTCAAGGCGGTGAGACCACGCTGGAGATCCTGCACAGCGACGCCGCGGGCGACCTCGCCTACTGGACCGGCCTGCAGCACGCGACCGTACGGCTGGCCGGCCACGAAGAGCCGGTCGAGATGCACCTGCGGATCACCGAGCTGTTCCGGCGCGAGGACGGGGCCTGGAAACTGGTCCACCGCCACGCCGACCCGCTGGCCGAGGCCAAGTCCAGCTAGAACCTCGGCCGCATGAAAAAGGGCGGCCGCCGAAGCGACCGCCCCCTAGTCCTGGATTGGTAAGCCCTAGAACGACTTGCGGACCGTCACGCCCACGGTGCGCGGCTGGCCGACAGTGTAGCCGAGACGAGCGCGCCCGCCGCGTTCGCGGTCGAACGACAGCAGGGCGTTCTCGTCGAACAGGTTGTTGACGTAGAGGGTCAGGTCGACCCCGTCCTGGAACTCCAGGCCGGCGCTGAAATTGACGATCTCGTAGCTGGGCAGCTTGAGATTGACGATCGTCGGCACCGCGCCGGTCGCGCCGCCGAACGGCAGGCCCGAGACGAAGGAGCGCGGGTTGTTCTCCTGGTCGCTGGCCTGGGTGAAGCGGCTGCCGACGTGCTGGATCGAGGCCTTCACGTAGCTGTTCACGCCCTCGCGGACCTCGTGGCTGTAGGTCATGTCGAACGAGACCTGGAACTTCGGCACCGACGGCAGGCGATTGCCGTCGCGGATGCCGCCGATCACCGCGCCCGTCCCGTCCTTCACGGTCGAGTCGAACTCGGCTTCCAGCAGGCTGCCCGAGAAGCCGATGTCGAGGCCGGAGGCCAGACGCGCGGTCAGCTCGGCCTCGACGCCCTTGGTGTGGGCCTTGGCCACGTTGAACACCACGCGCGACGAGCACGAGCCGGCGTCCAGGGTCGTCTGCAGGTCCTTGATGTCGGTGTAGAAGGCCGCGGCGTTCAGGGTGACGCGGCCGAACCGCGACTTCATCCCGCCTTCGTAGTTCCACAGCGTCTCGTCGTCATAGTTCTGGTAGCCGCCGAAGATCGCTTTGTCCTGGGCCGAGCAGAGCGGGATGTTCAGCGGGTCGTTGACGCCGCCGAGACGGAAGCCCTTCGAGGCCTGGGCGTTGAAGGTGACGGTGTTCGACGCCTCGTAGCTCAGCAGGAAGCGCGGCGTGAAGCCGTCCGACGAGGTCGTGTCGGTGCGGTTGTCGCCGTTGGCGAACAGGCCGCCCGACTTGAACTGGCGGGTTTCGCTGAAGTCGTAGTAGCGGCCGCCCGCCGTCGCGGTCAGCTTGCCCATCGTGTAGTTCACTTCACCGAACAGGGCCTTCTGCTTGATGTCGTAGGGCAGGTAGGCGTTGTAGGGCGAGTTCAGCTCAAAGCCGTTGGCCACGGCGGCGGCCGTGCCGGCGCCCAGCACGGCGTTGGTGTAGGCGTCGTAGCCCGGGGTCGGTAGGCGCTGGTTGTAGACGCGATCGACCTTCGAATAGAAGCCGCCGATCACCCACTGGAACGGCCCCTCGCCCGTCGAGGCCAGGCGCAGTTCCTGGGTGACCTGCTCCAGGTCGGTGGTGTCGACCAGTTTGGATGGCAGGGTCACCGCCGCCGCCGGGAAGCCCAGGTCGACCGAGACGCTGCCGGTCAGGGCGCTGGCGTCGCGGTTCACGGTGATGTCGCGATTGATCAGGCTGGTGACGCTGGTCAGGGTCGCGCCGTCGAAATTGAAGTTGGCCGTGAGGTCGGCCACCATCGTGTTGTCGGCGAAGCTTTCGTCCAGCAGCAGGTACTGCTCGCGCTCGCCCAGGGTCACCTTCGGACGGGTCGTGGTGTTGTTGTTGGCGAAGAGGTTGAACACCTCCTGGCGATTGAAGCCGCCGGCCCGGATCTCCTGATAGACCACGCGCGGGGTGAAGTTCACCTGCTCGTTCGGCTCGATGTAGAAGGCGAGACGGCCGCCGCGGCGGGTGCCGTCATTGACGTTCTTGTCCACCTTGCCGCCTTCCTTGCGGGCGTCGATGAAGCCGCCGTACTGGGTCAGGTAGCCGACCGCGCGCATGGCGATCTTGTCCGAGAGCGGGATGTTGACCGCGCCCTTCACGTGCCCGCCGAAGTCGCCGCCACCGACCAGGTTGGCGTTGGCTTCGAACGTGCCTTCCTGGACGCCCAGCTTCGGCTGGTTGGTGATGTAGCGGATGGTGCCGCCCACCGAGCCCGAGCCGAACAGCGTGCCTTGCGGACCGCGCAGGGTCTCGACGCGGTTCAGGTCGAACAGGTCGATGTCCGGGGTGAACAGCGACAGGGAGATCACCGACTCGTCGAGATAGACCCCGACCTGCTCCTTCACGCCGGGCTGGTCGCGGACCACCTGGCCGGCGGAGACGCCGCGCACCGACACCTGGCTCTGGCCCGGGCCGAGGTTCTGGATGTTCAGGCCGGCCACGTTGCGCGACAGGTCCTCGAGGGTCACGGCGCCCGAGCGCTGGATGTCCTTCTCCGTCTGGGCGTTGATCGAGAAGGGGATGTCCTGGATCGTCGCGTCGCGCTTGGTCGCGGTGACGATGATCTCGTCGATGGCGTTCTGATCGGCCTGCTGGGCCGCCGCGAAGGCGGGGACAGCGAGGACCGCGGCGAGCGCGCTGGCGCCCAGCAGTACGCGCGCGCGAGCGCGCGATGTAGCGATGGTCATGAATACCTCCCGTATGTTTTTGGCGTTCTTGGAGTCGGACTCCCGACGCAACTACAGCGTTCATCGCGGAATCGGGCAAAGTCAACGCGAAACGAAGGTGATTAGAATCAGCGGTTTAGACACCGGTGACACTGTGATCACAATGTCACGCTCGGGCGGTTTGGGGGCGTTTTTGCTTTACGCGCGCGTGACCTTTCGCACCGCGAAAAGCCGGTCTAGGGTGAGACAAATTCAAACTAACGTTTTAACGGGGAGTGCGCCTCTATGCGCGAAGCGGTCATCGTCTCTTACGCCCGGACCGGCCTGGCCAAGTCCAACCGGGGCGGCTTCAACAACACCCACGGCGCGGCGATGGCCGGTCACGCGATCAAGCACGCGGTCGAGCGCGCCGGCCTGGAAGGCGGCGAGGTCGAGGACGTGGTCCTGGGCTGCGGCGGTCCCGAGGGCGCCACCGGCATGAACGTGGCCCGCAACGCCGCCATCTGGGCCGGCCTGCCGGTCACCACCTCGGGCCAGACCGTCAACCGCTTCTGCTCCTCGGGCCTGCAGGCGATCGCCACGGCCGCCAACTATGTCCGCAACGACGGCGCTCCGGTCGCCATCGGCGGCGGCGTGGAGTCGATCTCGCTGGTGCAGGGCGGCGGCCACATGAACCGCTTCCACATCACCGAAGACAAGCTGATGAAGGAAAAGCCGGCCCTGTGGATGGCGATGATCGACACCGCCGACATCGTGGCCAAGCGCTATGGCCTCAGCCGCGAGTACCAGGACGAATATTCGCTGCGCAGCCAGCAGCGCATCGCCGCCGCCCAGGCCGCCGGCCTGTTCGACAACGAAATCGTGCCGATGGCCACCAAGATGAAGGTGGTCAACAAGGAGACCAAGGAAGAGAGCCTGGTCGACTATGTCGTCACCAAGGACGAGTGCAATCGTCCGGAAACGACCCTCGAAGGCCTGGCCAAGCTGGAGCCCGTCAAGGGTCCGGGCAACTTCGTCACCGCCGGCAACGCCAGCCAGCTGTCGGACGGCGCCGCCGCCGTGGTGATCATGGACGCCAAGGAAGCCGCGCGTCGCAACCTTGAGCCCCTTGGCCTGTTCAAGGGCTTCGCCATCGCCGGCTGCGAGCCCGACGAGATGGGCATCGGCCCGGTCTTCGCCGTGCCGCGCCTGCTGGAACGCCACGGCCTGAAGGTCGACGACATCGACTTGTGGGAACTGAACGAGGCCTTCGCCTCGCAGTGCCTCTACAGCCGCGACAAGCTGGGCATCGATCCGGAGAAGTACAACGTCAACGGCGGCTCGATCGCCATCGGCCACCCCTTCGGCATGACCGGCGCCCGCTGCGCCGGCCACCTGCTGCTGGAAGGCAAGCGCCGCAAGGCCAAGCTAGGCGTGGTGACCATGTGCATCGGCGGTGGCATGGGCGCCGCCGGTCTGTTCGAAATCTTCTGATTTCGATCAGGCCGGACAACGGCGCCCATCAACGAAGAGTGGTTGAGATCGCCTTCGCGATCTCAACGGGGCGCGGCGGGTCTGTTCGAGATCTTCTGATTTCGGCCACTTGAACCGCACCGTCTTTCCCATGAAGGACGGCAAAACGAAGACGGGCTCCCTGGTCACCCAGGGAGCCCGTTCAGTTTCAGCCGATCGTCAGGCGATCAGAACTCTTCCCAGTCCTCGTTGACCGCCACGGCGGCCGAGCCACGGCCCGGGCGCGCGGCCGAGGTCGGACGCGAGATCGGGGCGGCGGGACGCGAGGTGGTCGCGGGCGGGCGATAGCTGGGACGCGACGCCGTGGGCGCGGACGCGGCGGTCGGGGCGACCTGGGCCACCCGGAAGCGCGAGACCATGTCGGCCAGGGCCTTGGCTTCGTTCTTCAGAGAGTGCGTGGCGGCCGTGGCCTCTTCCACCATGGCGGCGTTCTGCTGGACGACCTGGTCCATCTGGTTGACGGCCGTATTGACCTCGTTCAGGCCGGTGGCCTGCTCGCTGGCCGAGGCCGAGATTTCCTTCACCAGGCCGTCGATCGAGGCGATCTGCTCGACGATGCGGTTCAGCGCCTCGCCGGTCTGGCCGACCAGGTCCACGCCGGTCTCGACCTGGGCGGTCGAGGTCGAGATCAGGGTCTTGATCTCCTTGGCGGCGTCCGCCGAGCGCTGGGCGAGAGCCCGCACTTCCTGAGCGACGACCGCGAAGCCACGACCGGCCTCGCCAGCACGCGCGGCTTCGACGCCGGCGTTCAGGGCCAGAAGGTTGGTCTGGAAGGCGATCTCGTCGATGACGCCGATGATCTGGCTGACCTGGGTCGAGGAGGTCTCGATCTCGGTCATGGCCGAGACGGCCTGGCTGACGATGCGGCCCGAACGCTCGGCGTCCGAACGGGCGGTGGCCACGACCTGCGAGGCCTCCTTGGCGCCCGAGGCGGTCTTGCGAACCGTCGCGGTGATCTCGTCCAGGGCGGCGGCGGTCTCTTCGAGGCTGGCGGCCTGTTGCTCGGTGCGCCGCGACAGGTTGTCGGAGGCCTCGGCGATCTCGTCCGAGCCGCTGTTGACGCCGCCGGTGGCCGCGCCGATCGCCTGGATCGCCTGCTGCATCCGATCGGCGGCGGCGTTGAAGTTGGTGCGCAGGCTTTCGGCCTTGGGCGCGAAGGGCGTGTCGATCCGATGGGTCAGGTCACCCGAGGCCAGGCGGTCCAGGGCCTCGTTGAGCGCCGAGATGGCGACCGCGTCGTTGCGGGCGACCTCGGCCTTTTCGGCCTCGTTGCTCGCGCGCTCGTGGTCGGCCGCCGTACGCTGGCTGGCGGCGCTTTCCTCGATGCGGATCTTCTCGATCGCCGCGTCCTTGAAGTAGGCGACGGCCGAAGCCATGTCGCCGATCTCGTCCTTGCGGCCCTGGGCCGGGACGGCGATCGAATGATCGCCGGCGGCCAGGCGGCGCATGGCGCTGGTCATGGCCGCGACGGGCTTGGCGATCGCGCCGGTCAGCAGCAGACCGCCGCAGATGGCGATGCCGGCGGTGATCAGGATGCCGATCGCCAGGGCCAGGGTGGACTCCACCGAGGCCTTCTTCTGGGCGGCGGCTTCGGTGGCCAGCTCGGCCTCGGCGTTGGTGGTGATGGCCTCGATGGCGGCCTCGACCGGCTCGACGGCCTTGTCGGCGACGCCGTCGTGCTTGACCAGCTCGACCGCCTGCGGACGGGTCGCGGGATCGGCGCCCAGGGTCTCGCCCGGCTCGATGGCCAGCTTGCGATAGTCGGCATAGGCCGCGTCGACCGCGGCGATGCGGGCGAGGTCCTGCTCATTGCCGGCGGCCAGGGTCTTCAGCTCGTCCAGGGCCTTCAGGAACTTCGGCTTGTGAGCCTCTTCCAGGCGCTTGACGTAGTAGGGGTCGCCGGAGAGCAGGAACCCGCGCAGCGAGTTTTCCTGGCGGGTCAGGCGGAAGGCGGCCGTGTCGGCCTGGCGCAGCATCTCGTAGGCGCGTTCGGTCCGCTCCACGGAGTGGGCGAGGCCCACCTTGTTCGCATACAACGCCACGCCCATGAGCATGATCGTGGCGAGCATGACGGCGAACACCGCCATCAGCTTGTGGGGGATTCTCAGGTCGCCAAAGGACACTGGCCGGCTCCTCGTTGAAGGGTTGCGGCCGCTAAACCTCAGATAACGCTACTATTTGGACTGAATATGGTTCGCGGGCGTTACAGACCAAGTGCGCCGCCAACCATTGCCGAGGCATTAACCGTGCTGTGGCGGAAGGTCGCATTTTGGGCAATCCCGCCACTATTTTGATCAGTGGGCCTCATCCCAGTTGAGCGCCGCCCGAGCCTCGACCGTGAGCGGCACGGACAGGGCCACGGCGGGCTCGGCCGCCTTCTCCATGACGCTCTTGATGACCTCGCACGCCCGATCGGCCTCGCCTTCGGGCGCCTCGAAGACCAGTTCGTCGTGCACCTGCAGCAGCATCCGCGCCTCGAGGCCGGCGGCCTCCAGGGCGGCGGGCATGCGGATCATGGCCCGGCGCATGACGTCGGCGGCGGCGCCCTGGATCGGGGCGTTGATCGCCGCGCGCTCGGCGAACTGCCGGTGCGCGGCCGACTTGGCCTCGATATCGGGGATGTTGATCTTGCGGCCGAAGATGGTGGTGACGTAGCCGTGCTCCCGCACGAAGGCCTTGGTCACGTCCATATAGGCCTGGATGCCGGGGAAGCGCTCGAAATAGGTCTTGATATAGGCCCCCGCCTCGCCCTGGCCGATGCCCAGCTGGTTGGCGAGGCCGAAGGCGCTGATGCCGTAGACGATGCCGAAATTGATGGCCTTGGCCCGACGGCGGATCATCGGGTCCATGCCCTCGATCGGCGTGTCGAACATTTCCGAGGCCGTCATGGCGTGAATGTCGAGGCCTTCCTGGAAGGCCTTCTTCAGCTGGGGGATGTCGCCGATATGGGCCAGCAGGCGCAGCTCGATCTGGCTGTAGTCGGCGCTGATCAGCACATTGCCCGGGGCGGCGATGAAGGCCTTGCGGATCTTGCGGCCTTCCTCGGTGCGGACCGGGATGTTCTGCAGGTTGGGATCCGACGACGACAGGCGGCCCGTCGTCGTCGCGGCGAGGGCGTAGGAGGTGTGCACCCGGCCCGTGCTGGGCGCGATCGCCGCGATCAGGTTCTCGGTGTAGGTGCCCTTCAGCTTGCTCAGCTGGCGCCAGTCCAGCAGGACGCGGGGCAGCTCGTGTTCCAGGGCCAGGCTCTCCAGCACGTCGCTGTCGGTTGACCACTGGCCGGTAGCGGTCTTCTTGCCGCCCTTCATCTGCATCTCGCCGAACAGCACGTCGCCGATCTGCTTGGGGCTGCCCAGGTTGAAGGGCCGACCGACCAGC
This sequence comes from Caulobacter sp. GW821-FHT11E10, assembly GCF_058808375.1. Taxonomy (NCBI): domain Bacteria; kingdom Pseudomonadati; phylum Pseudomonadota; class Alphaproteobacteria; order Caulobacterales; family Caulobacteraceae; genus Caulobacter; species Caulobacter sp. GW821-FHT11E10. Next base: position 551,088 of record NZ_JBXARP010000003.1, on the reverse strand, counting down.
TCCTGGGCGCGCTCCTCGTACTTGGCCATGCGCAGCGAGAACTCGTTGGAGAGCAGGCGCAGGGCCTCGGGGTCCACGCGGACGCCGTTGTTCTCCATCATCGCCAGCACCGCCGGCAACGGACGCTCCAGGGTCTCGTAGACGGTCGACAGACCCTCGCGCGCCAGGCGCGGCTTGAGGGCCAGGTAGAGCCGCAGGGTGACGTCGGCGTCCTCGGCCGCGTAGGCCGTCGCCTCGGGCAGGGCCACGTGCTTGAAGCTGATCTGGCCCTTGCCCGTGCCGCAGACCTGCTTGAACGGGATCGGCTTGTGGCCCAGCCACAGCTCCGACAGCTCGTCCATGCCGTGGCCGTGCAGACCGGCCTCCAGCACGTAGCTGATCAGCATGGTGTCTTCGATGGGCCCGACCTGGATGCCGTGCCGGGCCAGAACGGCCATGTCGTACTTGGCGTTCTGGGCCACCTTCAGCACCGCCGGATCTTCCAGCAGCGGCTTGAGGGCGGCGATCACGTCCGCCAGCGGGATCATCTCGATATCGGCGGGGGCCTCGAAAGCCAGGCCGTCGGCCTTCTCGCAGTGGCCGACGGGGATGTAGCAGGCCTCGCCCGGCGCGATGGCCAGCGAGACCCCGCAGAGGCCGGCGGTGGCCGACGACAGGGCGTCGGTCTCGGTGTCGAAGGCGATGACGCCCTTCGCCGTCGCCTTGGCGATCCAGGCCTGCAGGGTCGGGAGATCTCGCACGCAGACATAGGTCGCGTGGTCGATCTGGATCGGCTCGGCCACCGGCTTGGCGGCGGCCCGGGCGGCCGCGCCCATATACGAGACGCTGGTGACGGGGGCCTTCGGCGGTGGCGGCGCACGCTCTCCCGCCGGACGGTCCAGCGACCCCGGCGCCATCGCGGCCGAACCGTCGCCGACCCGGCGGGCCAGGGTGCGGAATTCCATCTGCTCGAGGAAGGCCGCCAGGACCTCCTTGTCGGGCTCGCGCACCTTCAGCTCGTCCAGCGGCTGGGGCAGAGGCGTATCGCAATCCAGCTTCACCAGGGCCCGCGACAGGCGGATCTGGTCGGCGAACTCGATCAGGGTCTCGCGACGCTTGGGCTGCTTGATCTCGCCGGCCCGGGCCAGCAGCGTATCGAGGTCGCCGTATTCGTTGATCAGCTGGGCGGCCGTCTTGATGCCGATCCCCGGCGCGCCCGGAACGTTGTCGACGCTGTCGCCGCACAGGGCCTGAACATCGACGACCTTGTCGGGATAGACGCCGAACTTCTCGAACACCTGCTCGCGCTCGATGCGCAGGCCCTTCATCGGGTCGAACATCGAGACGCCGTCGCCGACCAGCTGCATCAGGTCCTTGTCGGACGAGACGATGATCGCCTCGCCGCCGACGTCGCGGGCCTTGCAGGCATAGGCCGCGATCAGGTCGTCGGCCTCGTAGCCCGGCAGCTCGATGGCCGGCACCCCGAAGGCCAGGGTGGCCTCGCGCACCAGCGGGAACTGCGGGATCAGGTCCTCGGGCGGCGGCGGACGGTGGGCCTTGTACTTGTCGTAGAGCGTGTTGCGGAACGTCTTCTCGGAGTGATCCCAGATCACGGCCAGGTGCGTGGGGGTGTCGCCCTGCATGTCGCGCATCAGCTTCCACAGCATGTTGCAGAAGCCCTGGACGGCGCCCACCGGCAGGCCGTCGCTCTTGCGGGTCAGCGGCGGCAGCGCGTGATAGGCGCGGAACAGATAGGCCGAGCCGTCGACCAGGAAGAGCCGGACGGCCGGACCGTCCTGGGTCAGTTCGGAAGCGTGCGGCAGCGGGGGATCGGCGACGTCGGTCATGGCGGCAACATAGGGGGCCGTGCGTGCGTCGGGAACCCTCTGGGGAACCTCTCTGGCCTCCTGCTGACAGCAGCCTATCAGCCGCCCCAGAAACCCTCGCCTTGCGCGCGGGGGGCATGAAGCGTACGGGAACCACGCTCCGCGCCCTACGCGGACGACAGTATTTCAGGAGAGCGCGATGGGTTACCGGGTCGCCGTGGTCGGCGCCACGGGCAATGTGGGCCGCGAGATGTTCAACATCCTCGAGGAAGTCAAATTCCCCGTCGACAAGATGCACGCCATCGCCAGCCGCAAATCCATCGGCGTGGAAGTCTCGTTCGGCGCTCAGATCCTGCGCTGCGAGGATCTCGAGCAGTTCGACTTCTCGACCGTCGACATCGTGCTGATGAGCGCGGGCGGCGCGATCTCCAAGGCGTGGGGCGAGAAGATCGGCGCGGCCGGTCCGATCGTCATCGACAATTCCAGCCACTTCCGGATGGACCCGGACGTGCCGCTGGTCGTGCCGGAGGTGAACCCGAACGCGGTCGACAAGCTGCCGAAGAACATCATCGCCAACCCCAACTGCTCCACGGCGCAGCTGGTGGTGGTCCTCGCCCCCCTGCACGCCGAAGCCAAGATCAAGCGCGTCGTCGTCTCGACCTACCAGTCGGTGTCGGGCGCGGGCAAGGAAGGCATGGACGAACTGTGGGAGCAGACCAAGGGCGTGTTCGTCCTGGGCGCCCCGCCGCCCAAGAAGTTCACCAAGCAGATCGCCTTCAACGTCATTCCGCACATCGACGTCTTCATGGAAGACGGCTTCACCAAGGAAGAGTGGAAGATGATGGCGGAGACCAAGAAGATCCTGGATCCGTCGATCAAGCTCACCGCCACCTGCGTGCGCGTGCCGGTCATGGTCGGCCACGCCGAGTCGGTGAACATCGAGTTCGAAACCCCGCTGGACGAGGAAGACGTCCGCGAGATCCTGCGCGACGCCGAGGGCGTGGAAGTCATCGATAAGCGCGAGGACGGCGGCTACATGACGCCGAAGGAAAGCGCCGGCGAGTTCCCGGTCTATGTCTCGCGTATCCGCACCGACCCGACCGTCGACAACGGCATCGCGCTCTGGTGCGTGGCCGACAATCTGCGCAAGGGCGCGGCGCTGAACGCCGTGCAGATCGCCCAGCTCCTGCACGACAAGGGCCTGATCAAGCAGAAGCTCCCGGCCTAAGACGATTTCCCGTCGTCCTCGGCCCCCTGGTTTCAGATGAACATCTGAAACCAGGCTCTTGCTTGTGAGGAGCGCGACAGGCGCCGAAACCGGCCGCCACTTTCGGCTGTCGCGCTCGCGGCGGGGACGACGGATTTCCTGGCCCGGCGGCCAGAATTTCCCAAGCCTCCGCAAGATGCGGGCGGGCGGCGGGCCTCCTATCTGCGAGAAGCCCTCCGAAAGGTTTGGTTTGATGCCTCCCAGTTCCCAGGCTGAAAGTCGCTCGGCCTACGCCGCCGGTATCGGCTGCTATTTGCTGTGGGGCTTCCTACCCCTCTATTTCCACCTGCTGTCGAACCTCGGCGTCTCGTCGTGGGAGATGATCGCCCACCGCTCGCTGTGGTCGGTGCTGTGGGCCGGAGGTCTGGTGCTGCTGGCCAAGCAAGGCGGTCAGGTGGCGGCGGTGCTTCGCCAGCCCAAGACCCTGGGCGTCCTGGCCCTCTCGACCCTGGCGATCTTCAGCAACTGGACGATCTACGTCTTCGCCGTGAACGCCGGCCACGTGATCGAGGCCAGCCTCGGCTATTACATCAACCCGCTGATGAACATGGCGGCCGGCGCCCTGCTGTTCCGCGAGCGGATGTCGACCGAGGGCAAGGTCGCGATCGGCTTCGCCGTCGTCGGCGTGGCCATCCAGACCCTGGCCCTGGGACACCTGCCGATCGTCTCGCTGGGCCTGGCCCTGACCTTCTGCGCCTACGCCATCCTGCGAAAGCAGGTGAAGGCCGACGCCCAGACCGGCCTTTTCGTCGAGTGCGCCTATCTGGCCCTGCCGGGCCTGGCCTATGTCTGGTTCCTGCAATCGACCGGCCAGGGTCACTTCGGCGGCGGCGCCAATGTCACCGCCCTGCTCGCCCTGGCCGGCCCGGCCACGGTCGTGCCGCTGGCCCTGTTCGCCTGGTCGGCCCGCCGGCTGCCGCTCAGCGCCGTCGGCTTCCTGCAGTTCATCGCGCCGACGATCCAGTTCCTGCTCGGCGTGGCGTTCGGCGAGCCCTTCACCCCTCTGCGGGCCCTGTCCTTCGTGTTCATCTGGCTGGGCGTGGCCACCTTCGCCTACGGCGCCTGGCGCAAAACGCGGACCCTGGCGCCGGCCGCCTGACGCCTTCTTTGTTGGCGCGCCTCGTTTGGCGCGCGTCGGGGCGGCGAAACCGCCTACACTTTCGCCTGACGCGCTCTAGGGTCGTCGCATGACGACCCGACGCTCAGTCCTCGCCGCCGGCGGCGCCCTCGTGCTCACCACGCCTCTGGGGGCCGCCGCGCCGGATCCCTTCAACGCCCTGCTGAGCGGCGACGGCGATCCGAACGCGGCCCTGCCCGCCCTCGCCGGCGTCGCCTTCGACAGGCTCGGCGACCGCTTCGGCGTCGCCCGAGGCCTGGCGGACCTGGCGACCGGCCGCGCCATGACCACCGTCTCCCCCGCGCGGATCGCCTCGATCTCCAAGCTGGTCGCGGCCCTGGGGTTCATGACCCTGGTCGAGGCCGGCAAGGTCGGGCTGGACGACGACGCGGGCGAAATCCTCGGCTTTCCGCTTCGCCACCCCGGCTTCCCGAACGCCCGGATCACACCCCGGCGCCTGCTCTCTCACACCAGCGGCCTGCGCAATGGGCCCAGCTATCCCGTGGCCTTCGGCCGCCCCTTGAGCGCGGCCCTGACGCCCGGCGGGGTCCAGTGGGATGACGGCGCCTGGTTCGGCCCCGCGACCGAGCCCGTCGGCGAATGGTTCGCCTATGCCGATGTCAACTACGCCCTGGTCGCCCAGCTCATCGAGGCCGTCAGCGGCGAGCGCTTCGACCGGTTCATGGCGCGGGTGGTGTTCGCACCGCTTGGGCTGACCTGTGGCTACAATTGGAGCGGCGTTCCCCAGGCGGTCCGCGACCAGCGCGCCGTCCTCTATCGCAAGGCCCCGTCCGACGACGGGCCCTGGGACGCGCGAGGCCCCTGGGTCGCTCAGCTCGACGCCGCCGTCCCGCCCGCGCCCGACCCCACCCTGCGCACAGCGCCCGAGGCGGCGGGGCGGAACCTCGACAGCTACCGCCCCGGCGAGAACGGCTTCGTGTTCGGCCCGCAAGGGGGCCTGCGGGCTTCGGTCCTGGACCTGGCGGTGATCGGCCGGGCGCTGCTGACCATGGGCGCGCCGATCCTGAAACCCGCGACCTTCGCCCTGATGACCACGCCCCAATGGCGCTTCGATCCCAAGCAGCCGAACGGCGAAGGCTATGGCGGCCTGATCGCCGCCTACGGGCTGGGCGTCCAGACCCTGGCGGGCGGGGCCGGCGACAATGTCTTCGACGGCTGCGCCGGCTGGATCGGCCACGCCGGCGACGCCTATGGCCTCACCTCCGGGCTCTGGGTCGACCCGAAGGCCGGGCGCGGCGTGGCCTATCTGACCACCGGCCAGGCCGCGCCGCTGAAGGTCAACAAAGGCCGCTCTATGCTGACCCGGCAGGAGGAACGGCTGGCCAGCCTCTTGGCCCGCGTCTGAACCTCGGCGCGACGCGCCCTACAGGGACGAATAGGCCGCTTCGATCAGGCGCACGGCGCGCGGGTCGCCGATCAGCGCCACGCCCTGCTTGTTCATTACATACGACCCCGACACGCCGCGTGTCGGATCGGCGAAGGCGCAAGAGCCGCCCCAGCCCGAGTGGCCGAACGCCTCGGCCGTCGGGCCGTAGAACATGTTGGGCTCATTGCGCATGAACCCCGCGCCCCAGCTGATCACATAGGGCAGGACCAGGTCCTGGCCGACGATGCGCTGGGTCGTGGCCGCCTTGATGCCGGCCGGGGTCAGGATCGAGCGGCCATCCAGACTGCCGCCGCTGGCCAGGGCGCCCATCAGGCGGGCCAGGGCCGGGGCGGTGGCGTGGCCATTGGCCGAGGGGATCTCGACCCGCCGCCACTCGGCCGCGCCCTTGCCGCCGGGCGAGGACCAAGGCTTGAAGAAGGCGGCCGTCACCGCCGCGTTGATCTCGCCGAACTGGGGCATGGCCGTCGGACGCATCAGATCGGCGACACGGCCGTGCTCGCTGTCGGGCAGGCCGATCCAGATATCGAGACCCAGGGGTTCGGCGATGTCCTGGCGCAGCGCGGTTCCCATCGTCCGCCCATCGACCCGGCGGAAGATCTCGCCGGCGAGGTAGCCGTAGGTCACGGGATGATAGCCGCTGGCCGAGCCGACCGGGAACAGCGGGGCCATGGCCGCCAGCTTGGCGCAGGTGGCGTCCCAGTCGAACCACAGGGCGGGATCGGTCTCGTCGGGAAAGCCCGAGAGGCCGGCCTGGTGCGACAGGGCCTGCTCGACCGTGACGTCCTGCTTGCCGTTCTGGGCGAACTCCGGCCAGACGTCGGCGACCGGCTGATCGTAGGCCAGGCGGCCCTCGTCGACCAGGCGGGCGACCAGCAGGGCCGCCACGGCCTTGGTGGTCGAGAACAGGGCCGTCAGGGTGTCGGGGCCGAACGGAACCTCGCGCTTGCGATCGGCGTAGCCGCCCATCAGGTCGACGACGATCTCCCCATCGATGGCGAAGGCGAAGCGCGCGCCCAGCTCGCCATTGTTCTCGAAATTGGCCTCGAAAACCTCGCGCACGCGGGCGAAGCGGTCGGGACAGAGGCCGGTGATGTCGACGGTCATGGGCGAACCGCTCCTAGAGCGCGTTAGGTTTAGGTGTGCGCGGTTGAACCGCCCGAACGCGCTCTAAATGTAAGAATGAGAGCCTGTCTATCTGGTTTAGACGGTTCCATCGAAACCAGACAGGCTCTAGGCCAGACGCTCGATGCGCACGGTCGGCGAGGTCTGCTTGATGCGCGCGCCCATGGCCACGATCGGCAGCTCGGGCGCGTTCCAGATATTGGCGGAGGTGACGGTCTCGGCCACGCCGCCGACCGCGCGGGCCAGGCCGTACGAGAAGGTCTGGCCTTCCAGGATCGAGGCGGCGTAGAGCGCCGTCAGCAGGTCGCCGGTGCCGTTGGGCGAGCGCTCGGCCCTGGCGTGGGCGGCCAGCCAGGCCTCTTTCCGGTCGGCGAGCACGGCGCCGATCTCGGCCCCGCGATGGACCGAGGACACCAGGGTCGTCTTGCCCAGCAGGCGCGCGGCGCGCATGGCCGACAGCGGGTCGCGGGCGTCCATGCCGGTCAGCTTCTGCAGCTCCCAGGCGTTGCAGGCCACGACGTCGGCGCGCGGGATCAGGTCGGCGATGATCGCGTCGGCGGTCTCGGCCGGGATGTAGAGCCCCTTGCCGGCGTCGCCCATGGTCGGGTCGACCACGACCACAGGCTTGCGCGTCGCCGCGCCCTGGCGAGGCGCATCGCGCACGGCGTCGATCACGCGGGCGGCCGCGCGGACCTGGGTGGCGGTGGCGAAATAGCCGGTGATCACCAGGTCGACGAGCCCGAACAGGCCGTTGGCCTCGATACCGTCCAGCATGCCCTCGAACACCTCGATCGGCACGGGCGCGCCGCCGGGGATGCCCCAGCCGGGATGGCGGCCGAACAGCACCGTCGGCACGACCATCGTGTCGATCTTGAACTGGGCCAGCGCGGCGGCCTGGGCCGTCGCGCCCACCTGGCTGCCCGCGACATGGCTGGAAAGGATCAAGGCTAATGGCATGGTCAATGCGATTAGCCGAGCAATGCGGACTTGAATAGGGCGCTGGAGGTGGCAAAGCGTCGAACCTTCGCGACCAGATCGACGGCGCGATGTCGGCGCGCTATGGCCGACGCATGATCTTCTGTTGCGACACCTGCGGCTACCGGTCTGAGAACGGGGAATTCTTTCGCCGCGAGAAGGTCGGCCTACTGGATCGCCGGGCCTGGATCTGCCGAGGCTGTGCGCCGTTTCGGCCCGCCGCCCCGCTTCGCCGGGCATTCGCCGGCTTACTCGCGGGGGCTCTCGTCTCGGCTGGCTTCGCTTTTCGGTATGTCATGGACTTCGGCACGCCGCAGGAGGGATTGGCGCTGGTCGCGGCGTTGGTGCTGGCTTCGCCCTTCAGCACCTTGCTCCATGAACTGGGGCACGCTGTGGCGGCGAAAATCATCGGCCGCCGAGTGTTGTCTATCGGCCTCGGCCTAGGGCCGCGCCGGCGACTAATCCGTGTTCTAGGATTGCCGATTGAGCTGAAGCGCTATCCGTTCTTCGGCGGAGTGACGCGGTTTGTTTCGCGCCGTCCGGGCGATTACAGCGCCACCGCGCTGATCGCGGCGGCGGGGCCGATAGCCAATCTGCTGGCCATGCTGGTCTTCGCCAGCCTGCCGTCGCTGATGGATGAGCAAGGCCCTGCTGGTCTTCCCTTGTCGGCCGCTTGCCTGGGCCTCGCCTGGAACAACGGGCTAATGGCCGTTGCCAACTTGCTGGCCCATCAGTTGGTGGTCGATGGCGAAGCCACCGGGTCGGACGGCGCGCAAATCCTCGAAGCCTTCAAGCGCCACCCACCGCTCGCGCCTTCAGACCGACAACTTCATCAAGCCTCGATCGAGGCGCGCCTGGGCCGCTACGAGGCGGCGGCCGACCTCTATGCGGCCTTGCTGGCCGAGAAACCCGGCGACGCTTGGCTGCTGTGCAATCTACTGCATTGCGTTGACCGCGCGCACGGCCCTGTCGCCGCGCTGGAGCGCTATGAGCAACTGGAATTCTGGGGCCCGCCCCAGCCACGGCCTTGGACGATCGCCGAGATCGAGATCCTGCTGCGCGCCAACCTGATCTGGTTTTCGCTCAAGGCCGGTGGGGCTGATCGCTTGGCGTCAGCCGAAATGCTTGCCCCTCTGCCCGCCACCGACTTTCCGGCGCGAAGGATCACTGCCGCCGTCCAGGGCGCGCTGGACACCCGTCTGGGCCGACCGGAAGTTGGCGCACCGTCGCTGGTTCAGGCTGTTCGCGACGAGTCCATCGTCGCCCGCGACCGCGCGGACTTCTGCCTGATCCTGGCGGAGGGGTGGCGTGCACTGAACGAAGCAGCGCTCGCCGCCGAGTTCGAAGCCCTCGCCCGCCACATCACGAACGCCCGCGCCTAGGCAGCAAAAAGCCCGCCCCGAGAGTCGGGACGGGCTCGATGTCATGTAGTCAGGCCTAGTAGCGGTAGTGGTCCGGCTTGAACGGACCGGCTTCCGGCACGCCGATATAGTCGGCCTGGTCCTTGCGCAGGGTGGTCAGCTTCGCGCCCAGCTTCGCCAGGTGCAGGAAGGCGACCTTCTCGTCCAGGTGCTTGGGCAGGGTGTAGACCTGGTTCTCGTACTTGGCCTTGTTGGTCCACAGTTCGATCTGGGCCAGGGTCTGGTTGGTGAACGAGGCCGACATCACGAACGAGGGGTGACCCGTCGCGTTGCCCAGGTTCACCAGGCGGCCTTCCGACAGCAGGATCAGCTTCTTGCCGTCCGGGAATTCCACGTGGTGGACCTGCGGCTTGATCTCGTCCCACTTGAAGTTCTTCAGGCCGGCGACCTGAATTTCCGAGTCGAAGTGACCGATGTTGCAGACGATGGCGTTGTTCTTCATCCGGCGCATGTCGTCGACCGTGATGACGTCCTTGTTGCCCGTGGCCGTCACGAAGATGTCGGCCCGGTCGGCGACGTCGGCGAGGGTCTGGACCTCGTAGCCTTCCATGGCCGCCTGCAGGGCGCAGATCGGGTCGACTTCGGTGACGATCACGCGGGCGCCGCCTTGGCGCAAGCTGGCGGCCGAGCCCTTGCCCACGTCGCCGTAGCCGCAGACCACCGCGACCTTGCCCGACAGCATGACGTCGGTGCCGCGACGGATCGCGTCGACCAGCGATTCACGGCAGCCATAGAGGTTGTCGAACTTGCTCTTGGTGACGCTGTCGTTGACGTTGATGGCCGGGAACGGCAGCTCGCCCTTGGCGGCCATCTGGTACAGACGGTGGACGCCCGTGGTGGTTTCTTCCGAGACGCCGGTGATGGCGGCGCGGATGGCCGAGTAGAAGCCCGGCTTTTCGGCCAGGTACTTCTTCATCACGGCGTAGAGGGCTTCTTCTTCCTCGTTCTGCGGATTGTTCAGGATCGACGGATCCTTCTCGGCCTTGGGGCCCAGCACGCAGAGCAGGGTGGCGTCGCCGCCGTCGTCGAGGATCAGGTTCGGGTAGCCGCCGTCGTGCCACTCGAAGATCTTGTGGGCGTATTCCCAGTACTCGACCAGGTTCTCGCCCTTGAAGGCGAAGACCGGAATGCCGGCGGCGGCGATGGCGGCCGCGGCGTGATCCTGGGTCGAGAAGATGTTGCACGAGGCCCAGCGGACTTCGGCGCCCAGGGCCGTCAGCGTCTCGATGAGCACGCCGGTCTGGATGGTCATGTGCAGGCTGCCGGCGATACGGGCGCCCTTCAGAATCTGCTGCGGACCGTATTCGGCGCGCGTGGCCATCAGACCCGGCATTTCGGTCTCGGCGATGGCGAGTTCCTTGCGGCCGTAATCGGCGAGCGAGATATCCTTGACGATGTAGTCGGCCACGGTCGGCTCCTGCGATCGGTGATGTCGTGGGAATTGGAAGTCTTGGGCGCGGCTTATACAGGCTCGAGCCCTTCCGAGCAATTAACGCATAAAGATATCCTTATGTCCGAGGCGTTCCGCCCTATTGGCTACGGAACGTCTCGACCCAGAATTCCTCCGGCAGACCCCGGCAAGCGGACAGTTCGCTGCGCTCGGCCAGGACGAAGCCCTTGCCCGTCCAGGCATGGGTCTCGGCGACGCCGCAGTCGGCGATCCCGCGTCCCTTGGCGAAACTATAGAGCTTCTGATGCTCGGCGTCGTAGGCGGCGTTGGTGGCCATGGCGCGGGAGTCCGCATCGCCTCCGCCGCCCAGATCGGCCAGGCGCGCGTGGCCGCCCCTCTCGTCCGCCAGCACCAGGGCGGAGCTGATCTGGTAGGCCCCGACCCAGCATGGGATCACCCACAGCACCACGCCCGGCGCCAGACGGCTGGAGACCGGCTCTTCCGGCGGCTTGGCTTCGCAATCGAACGACTTCAACCGCGCCAGCACGGCGGGCGGCGGCGTATCGGTCAGGCCCTTCTGGTCGACGGGCCTGGCGGCGCGGACCACCGGCAGGGGCGGTGGCGGCGGCACGGCGGCGGCCGGCCCCTTGGCGAACAGGGCGGTGACCCCGCCGGCCCGCCTCTGGCGATCGTCCATCCAGCGCAGGGCCGCCGAAGCGCCCGACAGCGAGACGGTTCCGACAATCCGGTCGCCGGCCCTCAGCTCGACCATGTCGCCCCGCGCGATCGCGGCCAGCAAGGTCGCGACCGAGCCCTCCGGCACGGCCCAGGTCCGGAAATCGTCGTCCGCCCCTTGCGGCGCGCCCGTGCGCGTCACGGCCTTGCCATCGACCACCAGGGTCAGCGGCCCGGCCACGCCCTTGCTCTCCTCGGCGGCGATGGCGAGGTCGAGCTGGGGCGCGGCGCTGGCCTCGGCCTCGCGCCGGACGCGCAGGATCAGCGACCCGCCCTCGTCCGGCGGAAAGCCATAGGCCGTGCAGACGCGGACATTGTCGCAGGCGACCCACCAGTCCTTGAATTCCGTGTCGGCGTCCGACGCCCGGGCCGGCGCGCAGACCGCCAAGGCGGCGCACAGCACCCCCGCCGACCAGCTCGCCAACACGCCGCGCATCAAGTTCCTCCCGCTGTCGCGAACCCTTGCGTCATAAGGCCATTCCCCTGTCCGCACGGCAACTTGACATGAACGGCGACGGCTCGCGTAATGCGACAGCTCAAGGAGACGCTCAATGTTAAGCACGCTCGCCTTCGCACTCCTTCTTCAAGCCGACATGAAGCCGTTGGACGCGACCGAACTGCGCCAGGCGATGGAGGCCGCCGCGGCCTCCGGCGACGCCAGCGCCCTGACCGGCCGCCGCTTCCGCGTCGTCGTGCCGTTCACGGACCAGCGCGAGCGCAAGTACAAGGCCTTCAAGCAGTCGGCCCGCTGGGACTACGACAGCCGCAAGAAGCTGCTGACGACCACGATCGGCCTGGGCGAGATCACCGATCGGAACTTCGACAAGTTCAAGACCAGCAAGCTCGAGAGCCTGCCGCCGCTGCAGTCGCTGTATTTCGACGTCGACGCCCAGAGCCAGCCGATGGTGTTCACCAAGCCGTCGTCGATCGACGACGTCAGCTACTACACCGGCTCTTCCACCCGCGCCGCGAGCTATGGCCTGGCCATCCCGTATCAGGAGGGCGGCCGCTCGGCCTTGCCGGACGGGTTCAAGCCGCTGGTGGTCAATCAGCTGAAGGGCTCCAGCGACCAGGCCAAGCGCTTCGCCAATTCCATGTCCGTGGTCTTCGAGGGCGAGATCACCAACCTGGGCCAGAAGCCCGAGGTGTTCTGCGGCGCCTATCGAGGCTTCATGACCTCCAAGGACGTCACCGGCGACACCAAGATGGTGGTGCAGGACAAGCAGTGCTTCGTCACCGCCCGCATCGACCGCGTCGAGGTCATGCGCCGCGCCGCCGTGGTCACCGCCTGGCGCAATCCGCCGAAGAACGGGTTCTAGGGCCGCTTCGATGCTGGGCATCCTCATGGCCGCCCTGCTGGCCCAGCCCGACGCCAAGCCGCTGGACGGCGCGGAACTGCGCCGGGCGATGGAGACCGCCGCCGAGACCCAGGACGCCAGGCCGTTGATCGGTCGCCAATTCCGGATCGTCGTTCCCTTCACGGACAAGCGCGCCCTCAAATACCGGGCGTTCAAGCAGTCCGCGCGGTGGGACTACGACAGCCGCAAGAAGCTTCTGATCACCTCGATCGGCCTGGGCGAGATCACCAGCCAGAATTTCGACGCCTTCCAAGAGAACCGGCTGAGCGCCTTGCCCCCGTTGCAGACGCTCTATTTCGACATCGAATCCAGCTCCACCGACATGCCGTTCAGCCGGCAGGCGCCGGGCCGGGGCGTGGTCCATGAACTGGGAAAAAGGACCCGCGCCGCCAGTTTCGGCCTGGCCATTCCCTACCAGGCCAACGGCCCCTCGGGCCTGCCCGAAGGCTACAAACCCCTGGTGTATAGCCAACTCGCGCGACCCGAGCGCCAAGCGGTGCGCTGGGCCAAGGAGATGAACGTCGTCTTCGAAGGACAGATCACCGACATGGGGCTGAAGCCCGAAGTCTTCTGCGGCGACTATCGCGGCATGATGACGGCCAAGGACATCACGGGCTACACGCCGTTCCTGGTCACCGACCGTCAGTGCTTCATCACCGCGCGCATCGATCGCGTCGAGGTCACGCGCGGCGGCTCCGTCGTCGCCCACTGGCGCAAGCCGCCCAAGCAGGGCTTCTGATCAGAACCTCAGGAACCTAGAACCCGAGCTCGGGCTGCATGGCCCCGGGCTGCTGGGTCTCGGGCAGGTGGCAGGTGAAGGTCGAGCCGGCGCCCGGCTCGCTCTCCAGCGCCACCCAGCCGCCGTGCAGCTCGACCAGCGCCTTGACCAGGGCCAGGCCCAGGCCGGGACCGCCGCGATCGCGGCCGACGAAGCGGTCGAAGATGTGGGCCTGGACGTGGAACGGCACGCCTCGGCCGGTGTCGGACACGTCCAGCCGCACCTCGCCCAGGGCCCGTCGGGCCTGCAGGGTGACACGACCGCCGGGCGGGGTCTGGCGCAGGGCGTTCTCGACCAGGTGATCCAGGGTCTGGGCCAGGCGCTTGGCGTCGCCTCGGATCAGCCCGACCTCTTCCTCGCACTCGACCGCCAGGGTCACCGCGCCCAGCTGGGCGTCCTTCAGGGCGCGCTCCTGCGCGTTGAGCAGCAGGTCCGAGACGCGGATGTCCTCGATCTCCAGCGCCATTTCGCCGGCGTCGATCTGGGCCATGTCCAGCACGTCGTCGATCGAGCGGGCCAGCTGGGTGGCGGCGGCGCGGACGGCGGCCACATGGTTGCGGCCGCGCTCGGAAATGCCGTCGGCGCGCTCCAGCAGCTCCGAATAGCCGATGATCGTGGTCAGCGGGGTGCGCAGCTCGTAGGAGACGTTGCCGACGAAGTCGCGCTTCAGCCGCTCGGCCTCGGCCAGGGCGGCGGAGCGATCGCTCAGCGCGTTCTGCAGGTCGCGGGTGTCGGTGACGTCGGCGAAGGCGATCAGGGTCGCGCCGTCGGGCAGCGGCCGGCTCTGATAGACGACGATGCGGTCGTCGGAGGTCTTGACCTCGCCCGAGGTCGGGGCGCGCATCTGCGGATCGGGATCGGCCACCCGGCCCTTCAGCTCGCGCCAGAAGGCCAGGTCGTGCAGGCGCGGCACGCACAGCTCGACCACGCCCTCGAAGTCGCCGGCCGCCTCCAGGGCATGGGGCGTGACGTTCCAGAAGGTCTCGAAGGCCTCGTTGTGCAGGCGCAGGCGACCGTCGGAGCCGAACACGGCGACGGCGTCGTTCAGCTTGTCCAGCGTGGCCTGCTGCACCTGGATCAGGGCGTTGTACTGGGCCTTCAGCCGCAGCTCGCCGGTGATGTCGGAATAGATCAGCAGCATGCCGCCCAGCGGGTGGGGCTGGCGCACGACCTTCAGGGTCCGGGCGTCGGGCAGGTGCCAGAGGTCGTCGGCCTGGGGGCCCAGGTCCTCGTAGCGCGCCAGCTCGGCGGCCTTCCAGCCGGCATAGTCGATGGTCTCGGGCAGGCGGCGGCGCTGGCGCAGGCGGTCCAGCACCTCGCCATGGGTCGGCCGCTCGTCCAGCCAGGCCCGTTCCAGGCCCCACAGCTCGGCGAAGGCGGTGTTGTGGTACGACAGGCGCCGCGTCTGGCTGAAGATCGCCACGGCCTCGGCGATGTGGTTCAGGGTCTCGTCGTGGGCCTCGACGTGCTTCTTGAAGGCGTCGCGGACGTCCTCGATCTCGGTGACGTCGGCGCAGAACACGCCCACCCCGCCGCCTTCCAGCGGCTGGGCCGACAGGCGGAACGCGCGGCGGCGGCCTTCCAGATTGATCCAGCGCAGGGCCTCGCGGCGCTCGCCCGTCTCGACGGCCTCGACGACGAGGGCGTCGGCGGCGCGGTCGAAGCTCTTGCCGGCCAGGGCGCCAGCCGAGCTCGAGGTCGCGCCCACGGCGCGGATGAAGGCGGTGTTGCCCCAGACCGACTGGCCGTCGGGCCCGGCGACCCAGCACGGCTCGACCACGCTGTCGACGAAGGCGGCGAAGCGCGCCGCCGACGGCAGGCCCGAGTCGTCGCCGCTGACCGCCGCGAGCCGCAGCCAGGCCAGCGCCCCGGCGGCGCGGCCCTCGACCGAGACCGATCCGTTGGCGCCGCGCGCCTCGAAGACACAGGGCTCGCCGCGTTCGATCAGGGCGGTGAGCTTCTGGGCGTGATCCGGATCGGTCTCGCGCAGGGCGGCGACCACCGCCTCGACCTCGGCCGTGACGCCCAGGGTCTGGGCGCACGCCGACAGGCTCTCGCCGCCCGCGACCAGGCTGGTGCGCGGCCCCTCGATGGCGACGATCGCGGTGTCGAAGGCGTCGACCCAGGCGGGCGCGTCGATGCTGCCGCCGTCCTGCTGGACCAGGCGGGTTTTCAGCGCCGCGATGCGGGCCTCGAAGCCACGGCGCTGGCCCAGCGACCACAAGGTGACGCAAATGGCCAAGCAAACCGCGCCGGCCGCGGCCGCGAGGATCAGATCGTACGAAGTCATCAAGCGCGTCGCTTACCCCAGCGGGTCCTCGAATCAGAATTCCAGATTAGTCCGACCGTGACCAGAACGCGATGAAGGCTGGGAAGATCGGATGTTGGCTATGGCGCCCCGCCGCAATCGCTCTATTTGGAAGCTCATGACCTGGTCCGACCGCCTCGCCCCATCGCTCGACGACTTCGCCGCGCTGGCCCGGCAGGCCTTCGACGGCCTGCCCGACGACTTCCGCAAGCTCTCCGGCGAGGTGGTGATCCGGGTCGACGACTTCCCGTCCGAGGAGGTTCTGGACAGCCTGGGCATCGAGGACCCCTTCGAGCTGACCGGTCTCTACCAGGGCGTGGACCTGGGCCGCCGCTCGGTGCTGGACTACGGAACCGAGCCGTCTCGGGTCTTTCTCTACCGTCGTCCGATCCTCGATGAGTGGGCCGAGCGGGGCGACGTCAGCCTCGGCGACCTGATCACCCACGTGCTGGTCCACGAGGTCGGCCACCACTTCGGCCTGTCGGACGACGACATCCACCGCATCGAGGACGAGGAATGAGCCTTTTCGACACGGATTCCTGGCGCGAGCGCATGGACGAGCGCTGGTTCGACACCGGCGCGGCCATGGCCGAGGCCGGCGCCGTCGACCTGGTTTCGATCGAGGACGAGAAGGTCACCGCCCACGTCACCGGCAGCGTCGGCGACCTCTATGTCGTGGAACTGCGGGCCCCGGCCGGCGAGGGCTCGTGCACCTGTCCCGGCTTCGAGAAGTTCGGGGCCTGCAAACACCAGGCGGCCGTGGTGACGGCGGCCAATACCGGCGACCTCGCCAAGGTCCGCGACCGCATGGCCCGCCTGCGCGACGGCCTGGCCCTGGACAGCCGCGAGGCCCTCGTCGAGCGCCTGGTGGAACTGGCGCGGATCCAGCCGCCCGTACTCGCGGCGCTGGAAGGGCGTTGAACTAGGCCCGTTCCCTCAAAGTGAGAGGGATCTCGGTGCGCCAGACGGCCAAACTCAATGTCCGCAAACGACCCTAGTCGGGCATTGGCTCACTGCGTCCTTCGAGGCGCGCTCAGGAGCGCGCACCTCAGGATGAGGTGGTCAGTGCAAGGAGATCCTCATCCTGAGGCGTGAGCCGCAGGCGAGCCTCGAAGGACGCACTGAACATCCGACTCCCACCCTCAGCGGACATCCGGAAAAGTGGTTAGCTTAGCCATGATTTTCAGATGGATCATCCTAGTCGCACTTGGCCTCGCGCTTTCGTCGTGCTCGGACGGGTACTTCAACGGCCACACCCGACAGTTTTCCGGCGTCTGGCTCTATGCGTTCGAAGCGTCGACCTTCATCGAAGGCGCAACCGAGATACCGAAAAGGCGCCCGGCCCCCGAAGAGTCGGACTGGCTGGAGTGGACCGGTCAGCCGCGTTTGGAAGCCCTCATGGAAGAGGGCCGGGTAAACGGAAACTGCCATACGGTGCAGCCGATCCTGGTCACCTTTGTCGGTCGCAGGACGCACCGGCCATTTAGCGGCGCGGGCCACCTGGGACTGTGGCGTTCGAAGGTGACGGTGGACAGAACGATCTCGGCCGAGCGGCTCGGCCCGCCATTCTGCTACGACCGCTAGCGATCCTTGGCGGGCGTTGCTCACTGCGTCCTTCGAGGCGCGCTCCGGAGCGCGCACCTCAGGATGAGGTGGTCAGTGCAATGAGATCCTCATCCTGAGGCGTGAACAGAAGGCGAGCCTCGAAGGGCGCAGCGACCATCTGCAATCCACCCATCGCCGATGTCCAAATCCTCTCTTAGAGAGCGGGTTCTGGCGCGAGTATGATGAAGCTGAAGAGCAAATCCCGCTTTTGACTGAAGCGTCAAAAAGCTTAGCCGTAGCCCAGATACACCAAACCCGCCGCGGGGGATAATCGCGACGGGCTGGCTATTTTCTCGATCATTCGATCTAGGCGGGCGTTTCCTCCCCGAAACGCCGAAGAACGGGAGCTCTCTGTTGGGCTCGTTTCGTCCTTGCAAGCTGTAGAAACGTCAAATTCGTGACGGTGTCAACGCGCCAAACGCCTTTTTCGCAAAGGGTTGGCCGAATTTTTGACGCGGCGGCCGTAGTTTGGACGTGGAAGTCGAAGATACGCCGGATTCCACGTCCATTTTTGACTCGAATGTCAAAACTTACTTTTGCAGGGCCGTCCCCAGGGTCTGGGCGAAGCGGTCCAGCACGGCCGAACGCGACTCGAACACATAGTCCGGACGCGAGACGGTGACCGGCTCGACCCCGGCGGCGGCCAGGGCGGCGGCCGCGTCGAACAGGTCGCCCGTGGCCAGCAGGGCCCCGTTGGCGCGGCGCGAGCCGCCCTGGGCGACAAAGGCCGCCACGGCCGCCTGCCCCGCCGCGTCCTGCTCGGCCGGCCAGACCAGGGTGGCCAGCTTGCCGGCCCGGCCCTTGGCCTCGACCACCGACAGCAGGCGCTTCAGGCTTTCCAGCTGCTCGGCCGACCAGTCGGCGATCAGCGAGGCGGTCAGCTGGGCCTGGCTCTTCAGGATCACGCCGTCCGACAGGATCTTCAGGCCGTTGGCCGCCAGGGTCGCGCCCGTGGTGGTGATGTCGACGACCAACTCGGCGGCGCCGGCGGCCGGAGCCCCCTCGGTCGCGCCGCTGCTCTCGACGATCCGGTAGTCGGCGACGCCGTGGCGGGCGAAGAAGGCGCGGGTCTGGGTGACGTACTTGGTCGCCACCCGCAGGCGGCGGCCGGTCTTGGCGAGATGGGCGTGTCCGACCTCGTCGACATCGGCCATGGTGTCGACGTCCAGCCAGCTCTTGGGCGCGGTCACCACCAGGTCGGCGCGGCCGAAGCCCAGGGCCCGCAGCAGCATGACCCGACTGTCCATGTCGTCGCCGCGCTCGCGCAGCAGGTCCTCGCCCGTGACGCCCAGGTGCAGGTCGCCGCTGTCGAGGCCGGCGGCGATGTCGCCCGCCGACAGCAGGCGCACCGAGACGCCGGGCAGGCCCGCGAGCTCCGCGGAGTAGCCGCGCGCGCCGCCCGTCATTTCCAGCTTGAAGCCGCAGTCGGCCAGCCAGGCCTCGACCTGGTCCTTCAGGCGGCCCTTCGAGGGGATCGCGAAGATCATCGGGTCTTTGTTTTCTCGGGGGCTCATTCGCCGCCTCCCGCATAGGCGCGCGCGGGACGGACCATGCAGCCCACCGCGCCGGTGTGGGTGGAGACGCCCAGCCTGGCGGGCAGGCCGTCGTAGCGACCGCCGGCGGCCACGGGCCGCTCGTCGCCGAGCGCGGCCGAGCGCACCTCGAACAGGAAGCCGTCGTAATAGCCGAAGGCCCGGCCGAAGGCGGCGGCCAGGGTGGCGCGCTCCAGCGGGACGCCGCGCGCGGCCATGCCGGACAGGCGGGCCTCCCAGCCGGCGATGGCGGCTTTCAGCGCCCCGTCGTTCGGACCCGCCAGGGCCGCGATCGCCGCGAGCGCCGCGTCCGGACGATCCGAGACGGCCAGGAAGGCGCGGACCTTGTCGGCTTGAGCCGCATCGAGGCGACCGGCCTTGGCGGCCTCGGCCCGTTCGACCAGGCGATGGGCGATCTCGGCCGGGCGGCGGCCGCCGACGGGCTCGATGCCGGCCAGGGACCACAGCTCCTGCAGCACGGCGGAGGCTTCGGCCTCGGGCAGACCGGCCAGCAGCGACGCGATGCGGCTCTCCTCGGCGGTCGGCGCCGCCGCGTCGCCGTCCAGCTCGGCCTTCAGCTGGCGCGGCTTGGCGAAGGCGCGCTTGAGGCGGGCGGCCAGGGGCGCGGCCAGGTCCAGGCTGTCGATGAAGGCGGCGAACAGCGACACGTCGCCCAGCACCAGCGACAGGTCCGATCGTCCGCCGGCGGCGGAAGACGCCCAGGCCAAGGCGGCGATCTCGGCGTCGGCGGCCACGGGGTCGCCGGCCTCGAAAGCCTCGACGCCCAGCTGCAGGAACTCCTCGGCCCGGTCCGAGCCGCGCGGGGCGACGCGGAAGGCCTTGCCCTCGTAGCGGTAGCGGCCGGCTTCAGCGCCCCCATTCTTGCTTTGGGCCGCGAAGTGCTCGCGCGCGACCGCGACGGTGAAGTCGGGACGCAGGCAGGCCTCCTCGCCGCCGTCGCCGGAGACGACGAACAGCCGCGAGCGCATGGCCTCGCCGGTCAGGTCCAGCAGCAGGCCCAGGGGCTGCAGCACCGGCGCGTCGGTCGGCGCGGCGCCGGCCGCCAGCAGGGGAGCGCGGATGGCGTCGAGCGCCTCCGCCGGAATGGAACGCTCGAGCCTCACGCGATCAGCCCCCGATGATCTTCTGGACGGCGGCGACCAGATCGCCGCGCGGAATGGTCTGCTGGCCGGGCCGCTCGGCCTTCCAGGCGGCGTTGTCGGCCAGGCCCTGGGCGGCCATGCGGCCGGCGTCGAGATCCTTGATGGTCACCGTGCCGGCGGCGATCTCGTCCCCGCCCAGCATGACCACGGCCGGCGCATTGCGGCGGTCGGCGTATTTCATCTGCGGCTTCATGCCCGAGGTCCCGAGATACACCTCGGCCGGGATGCCCGCCGCGCGCAGCTGTCCGACCACGGAGAAGTACTCGCCCATGTGGGCCTGGTCGAAGGTGATCACCACCACCGGCCCGCGCGCCGCGCCGCCCGGCTCGCGTCCGGCCGCCCGCAGCGCCGCCGCCAGGCGGGTGACGCCGAACGAGAAGCCGGTGGCCGGCGTCGCCGTGCCGGTGAACCGCGCCACAAGGTCGTCATAGCGCCCGCCGCCGCCGATCGAGCCGAACGAGACCTTGTTCCCCTTCTCGTCCGTGGTCTGCAGCAGCAGCTCGGCCTCGAACACCGCGCCGGTGTAGTATTCCAGACCCCGAACGATCGACGGATCGATGAAGGCCTGGTCGTCGGCGATCCCCAGGCTGGTCAGGGCCGCGTCGATCCGCGACAGCTCCAACAGGCCCTCGTCGCCCTCGGCCGAGCCGCCGATGACCTTGGCGATGTTGTCCAGGGTCGCCGAACGCCCGCCGGCGCCGGCCGACACGAAGTCCAGCACCGAGTCGATCGCCTTGCCCTTCAGGCCCGCGCCCTTGGTGAAGTCGCCGCTCTCGTCCAGGCGCCCCTCGCCCAGCAGCAGGCGCACGCCCTCGACGCCCAGGCGGTCCAGCTTGTCGACCGCGCGCAGCACGGCCAGCTTCTGGCCGGCGTTCTCGGCCCCGGCCGAGGTCAGCAGCCCATTGAGCAGCTTGCGATTGTTGATCTTCAGCACCGCCGCCCCGCGCGGCAGGCCGGCGGCTTCCAACCCCTCGACCGCCATGGCGATGATCTCGGCGTCGGCCTCCGGACGGGCCGAGCCCACGGTGTCGGCGTCGCACTGGATGAACTGGCGGAAGCGCCCCGGCCCCGGCTTCTCGTTGCGCCACACCGGCCCGAAGGCGTAGCGGCGGAACGGCTTGGGCAGGGTCTCCCAGTTCTGCGCCGCGAACCGCGCCAGCGGCGCGGTCAGGTCGTAGCGCAGCGCCATCCACTGGTCGTCATCGTCCTGCAGCGCGAACACGCCCTCGTTGGGCCGGTCGCTGTCGGGCAGGAACTTGCCCAGGGCGTCGGCATATTCGAACGCCCCGGTGTCCAGGGCCTCGAAGCCGTAGCGCTCATAGACCGCCGACACCGCCTCCAGGATCGCCCGCTCGGCCCGCAGGTCACGGGCGCGCTTGTCGGCGAAGCCGCGCGGGGCGCGGGCTTCCGGACGGAAGGTCTCTTCGGGGGTCGTGTCGGGCGTGTCGGTGTCGGGGGTCGTCATCGTCGGTCCTTAGTCTTCAAGGCGTCGACGGATGGCGCTTGCGCGTAAGCCCCATCCGCTAGGCGGGGCTCAGGCAGGGTTGCTCTAGAGCGAGCGGACCCGGCCGATCCCGCGAGGCGAGGTCGGATGGTGGTGGTGGCCGTGATGGTGCGGCGCGCGGGTCATCGGGCGGGGGTGTAGCGGATGAGGGGGGAGAGGGGAAGGGGGTGGGAACGCGTCCCGGGGCCCACAGGAGAGAGTGGGAGAAACCAGGCGCGACCCCGCCACTCTCATTGAGCCAGAAAATGGGCGCTCTTCAATTACTCGTCACCGTCCCACCAAGAGCCGCCAGTGCCAGTTCTACGCGCCTCGTCTTCCCGCTCTTCCAGTATCTCGAACCAAACGCTGTAAGTTTCGCGAGCCATTTGAATGAGCGCTTCGTAGGGGATGAGCTCCATCTCATTAGCAAATTCTGGTCGTACTTTTCGCGTTCCATTCCGCAATGGCGGAAATTGCAGGAGGCCTAGTTTTGCGGTTGCATAGTCATCGCCCCGCTGCCGAATGTGCTCGTGCTGCGCGGAGAAGGCGAAGCGGCGGGCAGCTTCGTTGAAACCACCAGCTCGTCGGAAATCAAAACCAAAGATCGTTGGCCCATCCGGCCCCCAAAATATCGCATCCGCCCAGTAGGATATCGAGACCCCAGCACCAAGCGGCAACTTCCCAAACGACTCCACTACAGCGAGATATTTTTCCTCGCGAATGAAGTCGTATAATAGTTTTCCGACCTCTATATTGGAGTCGGCCTCTTTTTCGTTCTTCAACTTCTTGAAGCATGCCTCGATCTTGGTCCACTCCGTATCACCAAGTGATAGAAGCGAGGGCTGCGCATTTGTTATTTCAGGAAGTCGTCGACGCGTAGGTTCGTAGGAAAATTCTGGGAACCCGCTTTTGAACTTCAACAGCGCCTTGCGCCTGGCATCCGGCGACAGGGGAGCAATACGAGCCAGTTCCGTGTCAGGAAGGCGGTGCTTCTTCAAGGGTATCTCCAAGGTCGAGGGGAACGCTTACGGAGACTTTCTGGAATCGAAACCGATCCACGGTCACCTTATCGCATATCCTCAGCCCGAGCCCAAGATTTGTTCCCGGTCCGTTCGCAATCACATCCCAAGGCCCATCTGGCGCGTGTGAAATCGCAACCAGTTGGGGCGCTGATAGACGCCCCATTGTAGATAGAATTCTCTCTATAACTTCATGAATCTCTGGATCTCGCGGCGAGACCAGCGGAACACTTATTCCAGAAACAAGGTCTTTTCGAACTGCTCTGTTAGATATAGGCCGGTATCCATTTCCATTAAAACACCTATAAACTACCGGATGGACAGGACCGAATTTCCAGGCTTCAAAAAATCCATTAACTAGCGGACGACCTTTACTTACAAGGAAGCGGCCGTGAGCAAAGTATAGAAGTTTCTGAAGTGCTAGGTTCGTTATCGGAATCTGCAGCGACACGGCTTTATCCAGAAGCAAATTCGCCACGGCGCGCGCGTCGACCGACTGAGGATCCTGGGTCAGTGGGGGCATGAACGGACCCTCATTGCCTTCTCATTTTGTGCCCAGCCGCTTCTCGCGATTCGATTTCCGCGCCACACAGAACAAGAACATAGCACGAACATAGTTTCATCGTCCAACTCAGACGACACCCAAGAAAGCCGACAACCCAATCCTTAACGCTTATGATTAACGAAGACTGAGGAAAATTCGCCGCCGCCCTTTACAAGCCCAAGCTGGACCACCGCCCCACGTCTCACGGCGAGGCGACCGCTGGGCAGGTCGGGTTCGCCATCCACCATCCACCACCACAATACTTTCCGTCATTCCCGCCCTTGTGGCGGGAACCCCTCTGTCCGCCGCCGGTGCAGGAGGGGCGAACCGCCGGCGGTTCGCTGGCGTCTCACGTGTCAGCTGAACCAGGGGTTCCCGCCACGAGGGCGGGAATGACGGTGGGTGGCGGGGCTGTGTGGGCGGTTGCCCCCTCCACCGGCGTTCGCCGGTCCCCCTCCCCCCGGATGGGGAGGAGAGATGCCCCCCACCTCGCCACCCGACCTCCCGGGTCGGGGCGATCCTTAAATCTCTTGGAGGCTGCAGCGTGCAGGGCGGATCAGGTCAGTCAAGGACGGCCCTCCGGGCCGCCGCGCGCGGTCGCCGGAGGCGATGTCGGCGGAGTGACCTGATCCGCCCTGCGATCGTCTCGCCGTGAGATGTAAGGCCTGGCCCGACCTGGGGAGGTCGAACGGCGCGAAACCGATCCCCTCTCCCCTTGTGGGAGAGGGTGGCCCGCGAAGCGGGTCGGGCGAGGGGTTTCACCGAGCCGACAGAACTATCGACCCCTCATCCGTCGGCTTCGCCGACACCTTCTCCCGCAAGGAGAGAAGGGGGCGCGGCGCAGGCTTCTAGGATCAGGCCCAGGACACGGTCGGGATGGCCCTGGATCTCGGCGTTGAGAAACCTCAGCACACGGAAGCCTTGGCCGCGCAGCCAGGCGTCGCGGATCGCGTCGGCGGCGCGGTCCTGATGGTGTGGGCCGTCGGCCTCGATGACCAGGCGATGGCGCAAACAGACGAAGTCGGCGACGTAGCGGCCCAGCGGGAGCTGGCGGCGGAACTTCAGGCCGTCCAAGCGACGGTCGCGGAGGAGGGCCCAGAGAAGGCGCTCGGTGGCCGGCGGTTCGCGACGCAGACGGCGCGCGAAGGCGAGTTGACGGGCGCGATCAACCATAAGCGGAACATAACGGGAACAACTGGGCAGGGCAATCCCTCTCCCCTTGCGGGAGAGGGTGGCCGCCGGAGGCGGTCGGGTGAGGGGTTGCGCGGGCGGACAGGACTATCGACCCCTCATCCGTCGGCTGCGCCGACACCTTCTCCCGCAAGGGGAGAAGGAAACCTAACCCTCCCCGTCATCCTTCTTGCCCTTCGCCGCCGCGATCATGCCGCGCCAGGCGGCGAACACTCCGCCCAGGCCGGCCAGCACGGCGGCGATGGCCTTCAGCCAGGTCGGGGCTTGGAGGACCATGTCCCAGGCATAGGCCAGGGGGCTGATCTTCACGTCGACGGACTTGGTGCGGGTGGTCGAGACCAGGGAGAGCTCGCGGCCCAGCGAGGTCTTGACCACCACCGCGCTCTTGATCGTCAGGGTGTGGCGGCCGCCCTCCTTGGCGGTCACCGACCACTGCCAGGTGGTCAGGCCGTAGGGCGAGACGTTCTGGATGCGGTCGGACATCGGCTTGATCTCGAAGCCCTCGCCGACCAGGTCGGCGGCCATGCGCCGGCCGATCACCGGGGCGTACTGGACGACCACGCCCTCGTTGCCGGCCACGGCCTCGGCCGGGTCGGGCGGGGTGGGCGCGGGATGCGGCGTGGGATCGGGCTGGGCCGGAGGATCCGGGTCGGGTTTGGCGCCGTCTGTCGGATCGGGGGAGGCGGTGGCCGCCTCCGCGGGCTGGGCCGGCGGCGGCGGTTCGGCCTTCTCGCCGATGGCCAGCTCGATGGTCACCGGCTTGCCGCGCATCATGGTCTCGGGCGCGTTGAACGCCCCGACCCCGGCCTTGACCCGCGAGGCCACCGCGCGGGCGTCGTCGCAGTCCCAGCGCGACAGCCGCTCGCCGACCTCCTGGCAGAAGACCATGTCCTCGGCGGCGACCTGCGCGGTCTCGCCGGGCTGCGCGCCGCTGTCGGCCGGCGCCCCGGCCCCACAGGCGGCCAGCACGAGCAGGCTCGAAGCCATCAAGGGCGCGGTCAGAACGAACCGGAGTCGCATGGGCGTTTCCCCCAACCCAGGGGCGGACGATACCATACAATCCACGGTCGCTTAAGGTGGGGATGCACGTTGGTTCGGGGGCGTTCGGGGCGTGGCGGGGCATGGGATCTTAGATCCTCCCCCTAGCGGGGGAGGTGGCGCGAAGCGCCGGAGGGGGAAGTGCTTGCCGGCCCCGCCTCTTCCCCCTCCGTCGTCTCTTCGAGCCGACACCTCCCCCGCCAGGGGGAGGATTTATGAGCGTTGGCCGCGCTCTATCCTCGGAGTTCGCGATCCAGACCCCAGCAAAATCAAGCCCTTCCAACTTTTACGCCCTCGCCAATCATCCGCGCCCAACACCGCCCGCATACTTCTTCTCGCCCCACCGCTGGGGAGGCCGTCCAGCTGGCGACCTGACGGGCGGTGCGGGCGGTCGAGCGGGCGGCGTCCCGATCGGCGTCGCGGGGCCCGGCGGGCCGCGCGGGAGGGCGACAGCTCCGGACGGGGCGGCTCCTCTCCGCGTGGTCGGGCCGGGAGCCATGCTCGCGACGCCATGACGAGCGCCACAGGCGCGGGCTGAAATCGCCCGCGCGGTCCGGAGGGGTCGCTTTCCCTCCGCCCGCCGGAGGCCTCTCATCGGGAGCGGGTTAAAACCCCGCGCCCCGAGGGCTTTCGCACCGACGACCGCGCGGAGCGCCCGTGTCACGTCGAAACGGTACTCTCCCACACACCTCCGGGCGCGGCCCGGACGCTCCGCCGCCTCCCCAGCCCGCCGGCTTCCCGGCGGAAGACCGCCGCCGCGCGTCGGCGCCAAACCCCGCAAGGAGCTTTCGATGTCCAAGCACCGGACCCCAAACCAGAAAACGGCCGGCCAGAACCCGATCGCGCGGCCCGTCACGGCCGACAGCTCGCACGTGGCCATCCTGACCGCCAAGATCGCGATCCGTTCGGAAATCATGCGGCGGCAGGCTTACGAGGATCTGCTGGTGCTGCGGCGCCGGCTCGCCGAGCTCCCGCCCGCACCCGACGGCCCGGACGAGCCCGCGAGCGAAGCCTGAGCTTGAACCCTTCCACCCGCGAGAAGCGACAAGGATCGGGGCCGCTATACACATTTCGTTAAGTCTTGGCCGGGGCTGGGCTTGAATTTATCCACAGACCGGCCGGTATAGGAACATGAACGGCGTGTAATGCTGACCGAGATGTAATCCACATTTCGGCCTTGTAACTTGAGATGAACGGGCTCGGCGGTCAGACCTCTCCTCACTGAGGGGAACCCGTATGACCAAGACCATTCTTCTGGCCACCGCGGCCGTCTTCGCCATCGCCAGCGCGGCTCACGCCGGCGAAGCCGACAAGCCCGCTCCGGCCCCCGGCCAGGAAGCGGCCCAGGCGCCGGCCCCGACCGGCCCGACCACCGAGGCCCCGCTGATCGACACGGCCCAGCGCGGCGTGCTGGTGTTCCAGCCCGAATTCTTCGCCGCCCAGCGCCCCAACACCGCGCAGGACATGGTCAACCGGGTGCCGGGCTTCTCGATCAACGACGGCTCCGGCAGCCGCGGCTTCGAGGGCGCGGTCGGCAATGTGCTGATCAACGGCGACCGCCCGGCCTCCAAGAACGACACCGGCTCGAACGTGCTGTCGCGCACCCCGGCCAACCGCGTCGAGCGCATCGAGCTGATCCGCGGCGGCGCTCCCGGCGTCGACATGCAGGGCTACGCGGTGATCGTGAACGTGATCCTGAAGAAGGGCGCCAGCCGCCAGTCGATCGCGACCTGGAACGCCCAGCTCTTCGACGGCGGCCACGACATCTACGGCGGCAGCTACCAGTTCACCGCCACCAACGGCGACAAGAGCTGGGGCGTGACGCTGAGCGACGGCACCTCGTCCAGCGACAGCAACGGCCCGGGCACGAACGTCCGCCACGACGGGACGGGCAAGCTGATCCGCGACGAGAAGTTCCTGAACGACAGCTGGGGCGGCGGCCGCTCGATCCGGGGCAACTTCTCCACCCCGTTCCAGGGCGGCAAGCTGGAAGGCACCGCCCGCTTCGGCGTCAATGACTGGAAGCAGTGGCAGACCCTGACCTCGACCAGCGACCTGCGCCGCAGCGACTATGCCGAGGAGAGCCACTCGGGCGAGGCCGGCCTGACCTATACCCGCCCGCTGGCCCCGAAATGGAGCCTCGAGGCCCGCGCCATCCACAGCTTCGAGGAGTTCGACAACGCCGCGACCAGCGACGAGACCCTGAGCGGCGTCAAGAGCGCCCAGCAGCGGTTCGCGGCCGACGGCGACAGCTCGGAGTCGATCGCCCGCGGCCTGGTGCGCCACGACTACTCCAAGGCCCTGACCATCGAGGCCGGCGCCGAGGTGGCCTACAACATGCTGGACGTCCACCAGGCCTATTCGGTCGGCGGCGTGGCCGTGCCCCTGCCCTCGGCTTCGGTCAAGGTCGAGGAGCTGCGCGGCGAGGCCTTCACCAAGGCGACCTGGCGCGTGAACCCGAAGCTGACCCTGGAAGGCGGCCTGCGCGTCGAGAAGTCGACGATCAAGCAGTCGGGCGACGCCGACAACGAGAAGAGCTTCTTCTACGCCAAGCCCCGCTTCCTGGCGACCTGGACGCCGGTGGCCAACAATCAGGTCCGCTTCCGCTTCGAGCGCGAGCTGGGCCAGCTGGACTTCGAGGACTTCGCGGCCTCCTCGGACCTGGACGACAACACCGTCTACGGCGGCAATGTCGATCTGAAGCCCGAGCAGCGCTGGATCTCGGAATTGAGCTACGAGCGCCGCTTCTGGGGCGAGGGCATCGTCTCGATCGGCTATCGCCACGACGAGATCATCGGCGTCATCGACCGCTTGCCGCTGCCGAACAACCTGTCGGCCACGGGCAATATCGGCGATGCGACCCTGGACCGCCTGTCGGTCAACATCGTCGTGCCGACCGACAAGCTGGGCATCAAGGGCGGCCGCTTCACGTTCCGCAACGACTGGAACGAGACCCACGTGAAGGACCCGACCTCGGGCAAGGACCGTCCGATCTCGGGCGTGCGTCCGACCCAGGCCAATATCGGCTTCCAGCAGGATCTCGTGAAGTACAAGACCCAGTGGGGCTTCAACTGGCTGCCGCTGCTGGGCCAGGGCACCTACGACGTCGACCAGACCAACGTCTGGCGCGGCTCGAACTATTACGAGGCCTTCGTCGAGTACAAGCCGACCCCGACCCTGGCGATCCGCACGCAGCTGAACGTCTGGGACGACTTCACCATCCGCCGCACCGTCTTCGCCAACCGCACGAACCGCGCGATCAGCTTCGTCGAGGACCGCGAGATCAACCCCCGGACCTTCGTGTCGCTGCGGGTGCGGAAGACGTTCTAGGCGGCGGGTCCAGCGGCTACGTGCGCAGCCGCTGGATCAGCGCCGTGGTCGACGGGTCATGCTGGCCCGTCGCGCCGCTTTCGAGTTCGGGCAGGATGCGACCCGCCATCACCTTGCCCAGCTCAACGCCCCACTGGTCGAAGCTGTTGATCCCCCAGATCACGCCCTCGACGAAGGTCTTGTGCTCATAGAGCGCGATCAGGGCGCCGAAGGTCTGGGGCGTCAGGCGGTCCAGCACCACCAGGGTCGAGGGCCGGTTGCCGGCGAAGGTGCGCTGCGGGGCCAGGGTCGCGATCTCCGCGTCCGAAACGCCCTTGGCCTTCAGCTCGGCGACCACGTCCTCGGTCGAGCGGCCGACCATGAAGGCCTCGGCCTGGGCCAGCAGGTTCGACAGCAGCTTCTCGTGCATGCCGGCCGGGCCTTCGTCCGACGTGGCGATGCCGATCAGCTCCATCGGCGTGATGTCGGTCCCCTGGTGCATGCATTGGAAATAGGCGTGCTGGACGTTGGTCCCCTCGTCGCCGAACACCACCGTGGCCGTGCCGCGCTTGACGGGCTGGCCGTCGGGACCGACCGACTTGCCGTTGCTCTCCATCTCCAGCTGCTGGAGGAACGAGGCGAGGCGGCGCAGGCGGTGCGAATAGGGCACGACCGAGCGGGCCCGGCGATCCAGGCCGTTGCGGTTGAAGATCTGGGCCAGGGCGACCAGCACCGGGGCGTTCTTCTCCAGCGAGGCGGCGCGGAAGTGCGCGTCCATCGCCGCGCCGCCATCCAGGAAGCCCTGGAAGGCGTCCCAGCCGGCCGCGATGGCCACCGACAGGCTGACCGACGACCACAGCGAATAACGGCCGCCGACCCAGTCCCAGAAGCCGAACACCCGCTCATCCGGCACCCCGAAGGCGGCGGTCTTGTCGAGCGCGGTCGAGATGGCGGCCAGGTGCTGGTTCGCCCCGCTCTCGCCCAGGGCCGCGACCAGCCAGGCGCGGGCGGCGCCGGCATTGGCCAGGGTCTCCTGCGTCGTGAAGGTCTTGGAGACGACGATGACGAGGGTCTCTTCCGGATCCATGTCGGCCGTGGTCAGGGCGAACTCGGCGCCGTCGACATTGGCGATGAAGCGCAGGTCGATCGACGGTTTCACCGGCCGCAGAGCGTCCCACAGCAGGCGGGGACCCAGGTCGCTGCCGCCGATGCCGATGTGCAGGATGGCCTTGAACGGCTTGCCGGTCGCGCCCTTGATCTCTCCGGAACGGACGGCTTCGGCGAAGGTCTTCATCCGGACGCGGACGCCCTCGACCTCGGCCATGACCGGCTGGCCACCGGCCTTGAAGTCGGCGTCAGCCGGAGCGCGCAGGGCCGTGTGCAGCACCGCCCTGCCCTCGGACGAATTGATCGCCTCGCCGCCGAACATCCGGGCCCGAGCGCCTTCGACATCCGCGGCGTGGGCCAGGTCGAGCGCGGCTTCCAGGCCGGCCTCGTCCCAGGCCTGCTTGGACAGATCCAGGTGCAGGCCGGCGACATCCAGGGTCAGCGCTTCGAGCCTTCCAGGTTCGCTGTCGAAGAACTCGACGATGCGCTTTTCGCCGGCGGCCTTGGCGGCGTCTTCCAGGCGGGTCCAGGCGGCGTCGAGATCGGCCATGCGGCGGTCCTTCATTTCGAACGTGGTAAATCGGCGTTTACCCGGCCGGGCTTATCAAAGCCGGGCCGCCACGTCATGGCAGACCAATGACGTTTTTTGCGGGAGTGCCCCATGTCGTGTGACGTCGTCGCCTTTTCCGCCATGCTCTGGATGGCTTCGTTCAGCCCTGGCCAAGCCGCCGAGGCCAAGCCGGCGCCGCTGGTCATGCAGGCGCCCGCCGTGCCGCGATCCGTCGCCGGCGAGCCGCTGTTCATCGACATCGTCAAGCGCGCCAGGCAACTGAAGGGCCAGACCGAGGCCTACCGCGCCCAGCTGGCCAAGGCCGATCCGGCCGGCGCCGCGACAACGCTGAAAGGCTTCGACGTCTTCTCGAGCAAGATCGGCGACCTCTCGGCCCTCGACATGAAGGGTCACGTCACCCTGAAGGAACGCGGCGCGGTCGACGACCTCAAGTGCATCCTGCGCGGCATCAGCCAGGACCTGCCCGAGAAACTGACCGCCGTCGGCGCGGCCACGACCATCAAGGCCCAGGACATGGCCCTGCGCGACATGGTCTATCTGCTGAACGACAACGTCGAGGTCATCACCGCCCCGCCCCAACCGGCGGCTTAAAGGCTCTGCGTCCTTCGAGGCTCGCCTTCGGCTCACACCTCAGGATGAAGACCGTTTTCTGATCACCTTATCCTGAGGCGCCCGCAGAGCGGGCCTCGAAGGACGCACTGCGCTTCAGGCGTCTTTGTACTTCACCGAGCAGCCGTAAGGCGTGGCGAACGGCGTCGCGACCTTGCGACCGGCCTTCACGTCGGCCAGGGCGGCGGCGACAAGGTTCTTGGCGGTCTGGAGGTCCTCGACCTTGCTGGTCGGCTTGTCGTCGATGGCGCCCTCGTAAACCACCGCTCCCGTCTTATCGATGACGAACATGTGCGGCGTGGTCTTGGCCTTGTAGAGCGTGGCGACCTTGTTGTCGGAGTCGAGCAGCAGAGTCGTCGGCTTGGCGCCCTTGGCGTCCATCCAGCTCTTGGCGGCCGCGCCGTCCGGGAAATAGCCCTGCTTTCCCGGCGCCGAGGAGGCGATGGTCAGCCACACCACGCCATCGGCGCGGGCGGCCTGCTGCAGGCCCTGCATGTTCCCCGAATAGTGCTTGCGGACATAGGGGCAGCCTTCGTTGACCCACTCCAGAACCACGGTCTTGCCCCGGAACTCCGACAGCGAGCGGGTCTTGCCGTCGATGTCGACGGCGGTGAAGTCGGGCGCGGGCTTGGCCGAGGCGGCGGTCGGGACGAGAATAGTCAGCGGCAGAGCGGCGGTCACGAGACGGCGTGTGATCGACATGTCGGTTCTCCAGCTACGAACTCCCCGACGACGACCTTCTCACGGATCGCGGATTTGCGAAACGGTCGCAGGACCGATCGTCGCGATCCGCCGAAACTTCGCCATTCTTGCTTGATCCACTGCGCTTCGGCGCTCAGAAGAGCGGCCGCACCCTCCCCCGCTCTTCGGCTCGATGTCCCGCTTCAAGAACCTCGCCGCTTTCGCCGGTCTCGGCCTGATCCTCGCCGCCTGCGCCACCGAGACGAACACCACCGTGTTCGTGCCGGTCGTCGCGCCCGTACAGCCCAGCTCGCTGACGCCGCAGCCGATCATGCTGTTCAACCAGACCAAGGACGGCCGCAAGCTGTTCACCCTGGACGCCGAGTTCCCCTATTGCGACGTCGAGACCGGAAAGCTGATCGTGGTGCCGCGCTGGTACGTCACCGACTTCGCCAGCGTGCCCTGGTACGGCCAGGGCTTCGTCGACCCGCAGGGTCCGACCGCGCGGGCCGCCATCGTCCACGACTGGCTCTACACGATCGGCGAGCCGGGCAAGCGCGAGGAGGCCGACGCCATCTTCCTGCGGGCCATGGTCAGGTACGGCGTGCCCTCGTTCCAGGCCAACATCGCCTATCAGGCCGTGCGGCTGGGCGGTGAGAAGGGCTATGGCCTGCCGACCGACTGGCGATTCATCGACCCCAAGCGCCAGGAGTTCAACCAGGTCGCGCCGTTCGCCAAGCCGCGCACCGGCATGGTCCGCTACCTGCCCAAATGCCAGGGCTTCAGCGCCTTGATCCAGACCGGCTGGCGCGCCTATCCGCTCAAGACCGCCCCCATCGTGGCGCCTCCGCCCGTGGTCGTCACCAAGACCCCGTTGGACCAGGTGAAGGCCAAGCTGCCGTTCGGTCTCGACAAGAAGAAATAGGGCCTAGGCCCCAGCCTTTTCGATCGCCTCGATCACCAGGCCCTCGGTCAGCAGCTGAGGCAGGATCACCGGCGCGCCGCCGCCCTTGGGATAGACCACGTACAGCGGCACGCCGACGCGGTTGAACTCCGCCAAGGCCTTGGCGATGACCGGGTCGCGATTGGTCCAGTCGGCCTTCAGATAGACGGCGTTCTGAGCCTTGAAGGCCTCGGCGACCTTGGCACCGGACAGGGCGAGCTTCTCGTTGACCTGGCAGGTCACGCACCAGGCGGCGGTGAAGTCGACCAGGATCGGACGACCTTCGGCCTGCAACGCCTTGACCTTCTCCGGCGACCATACCTCGGCGGCGAGGCCGGGGCCGGTCGGAACTTCAGCCGAAGCCGAGGCGGTGGGGGCCTGGGCAGCCAGGGCCCCGAAGGTCGCGACGGTGAAGGCAAGGCCCAGGGACAGCAGGGCGACGATCATCGAGACCGGCCAGGACTTGCCCGCCGCGCGGCGGTTCTGCGCCAAGCCGTAGAGCCAGGCTCCGAAGGCGGCCAGGACGCCGGCGGCCAGCAAATGGGCCAGGGAGAGCGGCCCGGACTGCTGGGCGAACACCCAAACCAGCCACAGGGCCGCGCCGTACATCGGGAAGGCCAGGCCCTTCTTCAGCACGTCCATCCAGGCGCCGGGACGCGGCAGCAGCTTCAGGAGACCCGGGATGAAGGCCACGGCCACGAACGGCGCGGCGAAGCCCAGGGCCAGGGCCAGGAACACCGCCAGCGCCACGATCGCCGGCTGGGTCAGGGCGTAGCCCAAAGCGCCCGCCATGAACGGCGCGGTGCAGGGGGCGGCCACCACCACGGCCAGGGCTCCGGTGAAGAAGGCGCCCGTCGCGCCGCCTTGGGCCGAGGCGCCGGCGCCGACCCCTTGGACCGAGGTCCCGATCTCGAAGACACCCGACATGTTCAGGGCCACCAGCAGCATCAGCAAGGCCAGGCCCGCGATGACCAGCGGCGACTGTAGCTGGAAGCCCCAGCCCACGGCCGCTCCACCGGCTCGCACGGCCAACAGCAGGCCAGCCAGGGCCAGGAAGGTCGCCACCACGCCCAGGAGGAACACCAGACCCTGCAGGCGGGTCCTGCCGGCGTCATGGGCATGGCCCGCCAGGCTGGCGGCCTTCATCGACAGCACCGGGAAGACGCACGGCATCAGGTTCAGGATCAGCCCGCCGACGAAGGCGAACAGCAGCGCGCCTAGCAGGCCGCCGCTCGAGGTCGGCGCGGCTTCCGCAGGCGGCGCGCCCAGGCCGGACGCGGTCGCGGGCGGCTCGCCGGCCGTGGCCGTGACCTCCCAGGCTCCAGCCTTGGTGCTCAGCACGCCGGCCAGTTCGATCGGGGCGGTCCCGCCGCCGACGAAGTCATAGCCGGGCTTCAGCGTCAGGGTCAGGCCCTCGGGACCGCGCTCGATGACCTGGTCGGCGGCGTGCTCGATGACCTTGGGCGAATAGGGATAGAAATAGGCGCCCGCCATGTCCGCGCCCTTCAATGGGCCGCCGGTGACCGCCAGCTTCAGGATCTGGCCGTCCAGCTTGAACACCGCCTTGAGGCCGGCGGGCTTGGGGGCCTCGGCCAGGACCTTGCCAACGATGGGGCCCCACTTCGGATCGGCCGAGGGCGCGCCGGCCACGACCGGCAGCAGCAGGGAAAGCTTGGCCTCCTCCGGGATGCAGATCTGCTCGCAGACCAGGTACGAGACCTGGGCGCTGAGGCTGATCGTGGTCCCGACCTGGGCGTCGGCCGAGGCCGTGATCGGCACCGGGATCAGCACCTCGCCCTCATAGGCGTAGTCGAGCAGCGGCCCCAGCTTGGCCTTGAGCGGCGTCGGCCAGACCATGTCGCCGGCGCTCCAGCCGGCCGGCAGGGTCCAGGCGATGCGCGTCGCCTCCCCCGCGTCGCCGGGATTGCGCCAATAGGTGTGCCAGCCGGGAACGATTTTCTGGCGTAGAGCGACATAGATCGTGCCGCCCGGCGCGATGCCGGCCTCCTGGGCGACCAGCTCGGACTCGATGTGCCCGGAATTGACCACCGGCTCAGCGAGGGCCGGAACAGCCAGCAGCGCAGCCATCAGCAAGACCTGCAGGGCGAGGACGGCTCTCTTGAGGAACATGTGCGGGCCCGGAAGGAAAACGACTGGCGACGAACACATGGCTCGCCATAGGCCGCTCGACAATGCTCAAGACGCGGTCGACAGTCGAGAGAGCCTGTCCGTCTCGGATGATTCCGTCCGATGGATAAACAGGCCCATCTTTGAGTTCAGAGCATGGCCACCCCAGGCTCTGGCGGAATCAACCGGAGCCACCCATGCCCGCCGCCTTCGACGACATCGAGATCGGCCAGGTCGTGAACCTGGGTTCGCGGGCCGTGGACCTGAAGGCTCTGGAGGCGTTCATCGCCGCCTTCGCGCCGGGCTGGCCGGTCGAGAACGGCGCACCCGACGGCATGGTCTTCGCGATCTGGACCCGGCTGGATGGCGAGTCGAGCGCCGGCTGGCCGCAGACCAAGCGCCTGGGCGTGGACGCCCTGCGCTGGATGCGCAACCCGCCGGTTGGCGAGTTGCTGCGCGGCCGCATGACCGTCATGGGCAAGGACCCGGTCGGCGAGGGCAAGGGCATGGTCATCGCCCAGCACGACCTGCTCGACGAGGCCGGCCGCCTGGTCTTCTCGTGCCTGACCCGCAGCATCTTCGCGCGGTAGCCACCAAAAGAAAAAGGCGGCGGAGCCGAAGCCCCGCCGCCTTCCCATTCTCAGCTGACGCCGAACCCTAGTTCAGGTTCGCGGCGGCGGTCGCCTGACGCAGCATGGTCTTGTTGATCAGGCGATCCCAACCCAGCAGCGACACCAGGTGCGCGTAGATCTGGGCCAGGGCGCCGTTTTCCTGCAGCTCCTTCAGCTTCTTGGCCGGCAGCTTGTTCAGCTTCTCTTCCGAGACGCCGAAGTACTCGGCGACGGTGACCGGCTCGCCGGCGGCGGCGCCGGTTTCGTCTTGCGGCTGGAAGATGGCCTTCTTCAGCTCGAATAGGTCGTTGTCCTTCAGGATCTGGACGAACGAGTCCGTGCGGCGACGCTCGACTTCGAAGTCGTCGCAGAACTTGATGCAGTTCTGGGTGTATTCGGTCGGCTCGCCCTTGGCGTCGAACAGCGGGGTCTCGCCCTTCTCGGTCAGCAGGTCCGAACCACGGTCGATGCAGACGATCAGACGATCTTGCGTGTCGTCATTGGCCAGCACGAACGGATAGCGGCGGATATAGGCCGGGATGTAGACGTTCGGCTCGATCGAACCGTCGGCGGCGATGAACAGGTTTTCCTGTTGGTTCAGGCCCATCACGGCCAGCGGCACCTTCTCGTCGCCAGCGAAGATCACCGGGAAGGTCAGGGCGGCCGGAGCGAATTCCGAAACCGTCAGCGGCACGGCGGTGCCGGCGGCGGCGAAGCCGTACGGCTTTTCCTTGTGCACCAGGGCCAGTTTGGCGTGCTGCTCGCGGTTCAGCGGTTCAGGCGAATTGTAGAACAGGACGTTGCCGGAGATGGCGCCGGCGGACTGGGACGTTTCCATGAAGAGCTCTACGACAGAATAAGAAACGGACGCTCGAACGCTTCAAGACGACCGCAAAGGCCCGGCGTTCTAGCCGATCCTAGGGGCCCGAGCAATCTAAGCCGCTGTCATAGCAAGACCCGGGCTCTGGATTCATCTCCGAGGGGAGCTGGACACCCCTGTATTCGCCCTCGAGGGTGAGCGCGGTCCGGGACCTGGAGGGAGGATTCCAGGCCCCGGCGCGCGGCGGATCTCCCGGGGGCTGATGGGAGTCCGCCTTTTCGCCGGGCTTTAGAATCGCCAGGCGAAGCCGGTGCGGACCGAGCGGCCCGGCGAGGGTGCGAAGTCCTTCAGGAACGAGGCGTGCTCGCGGATCGTCTCGTTGGTCAGGTTGCGGCCGTCGACGAACAGGCGCAGCGCCGAGTCCTTCAACGGCTTGTAGGTGACCATGGCGTTGACCTGGGTGTAGCCGTCGGTGGGCAGCTCGAAAGCCGCCACCCGGCTCTGGCTAGCCACGCGGCGGACTTCGCCGTGCACCTCTAGGCGCGGGGCGCTCCAGATGACACGGCCGGTCAGCGCCCACGGCGGCACGCGGGCGGGGACGCCGACATCGGTCTCGCCGCGCACCCAGTCATAGACGCCTTCAAGCTTCAGCGAACCGGCCTCGCCGCGCCAGGCGACATACGAGGCCTCGGCCTCGGCGCCGTGGAACTTGGCGCCCGTCTGGAAGTACTGGAACACCGGCAGGTCGTCTTCGATAACGCCGGTCGGGGCCTCCTCGATGAAGCCGTCATAGTGCGCGCCCCACAGGTGGCCTTCGGCGCGCAGACGCTCGCCAGTGTAGCGGTAGGTCGCTTCCAGCGATGTCACCCGCTCGGAGGTCAGGTCGGCGTCGCCCACCTCGAAGCCGCCCGTGCCCGGGTGCGGGCCGTTGGCGAACAGTTCGAACTCGGTCGGGGCGCGGCCGTTGCGCGACAGGCTCAGCGCCACGAACTGCCTGTCCGCCGGCTTGTAGAACACGCCCAGCGAGGCCGACACGTTGTCGAAGTCGCGCTTGGCCGTATCGGTCTTCAGCGACCGGCTGTCGAAGCGCAGGCCCGCGTCGATCCCCCAGTCGCCCTTGTCCAGACGCTGCAGGGTGAAGACGCCGTACTCCTTGATATCGCTCGAAGGCACGAAGGCCTCGTCGCCGACGGCCGAGAAGTGGCGCTCCAGGGCCTGGAAGCCCACCGCGCCCTGCCAGCCGTCGTGTTCCTTCTGGACCAGCTCCAGGCGGGCTTCCGTGCCGTTCGACAGGAAGCGGGTGCCGACCTCGCCGCTGTCGACCGAAACCTCGGCGTGCTCGTACTTGGCGTGACCGGCCGACAGCCGGGCCTTGTCGAAGGGGCCCAGGTCGATCGCCTGCTCGCCGCGCAGGTCGTACCGGGTCTGTTGCAGGTGGATCGAGACCGGACCTTCGGCGTCGGGATCGATAGGGGCCAGCACCTGGCGGTAGGGCACGCCGTAGGTCGTGTCGGTCTTCTTGACCGAGACCCCGAAGAAGCCGCTGTCGTGCACGTACGAGACGCCGGCGCCGTAGGCGTCCATCTCGACGTCGGTGTTGCGCACCGTCTTGTCCGGGTCCGGCGTCAGGCCGTCACGGCGGGCCAGACGCGAGGACACCGGGGCGGTCGGCACGTCGTAGTCGTCGCTCTGACGGTGATCGGCGTCGATCGCGAACACCAGCGGCCCCTTGCCGAGTTGGGCCGAGCCGCTGAGCGCCTTGCCGTCGTCGACCGACGAGGCCGAACCGGCCAGGCGACCTTCGAAGCCGTTGGTCGGCGCTTTGTCAGGGACGCGATCGTCGATGATGTTGACGACGCCGCCGATGCCCGAGCCGCCGTAGGCCAGGGTCGACGGACCGCGCAGCACCTCGACGCGCGAAGCCTCGCCCGGGTCAGAGGCCACGGCGTGATCGGGCGACAGCGACGAGGCGTCGACCTGGCCGACGCCGTTCTCGAGCAGCAGCACGCGCGGGCCCGACAGGCCGCGGATCACG
The DNA here is from genome assembly GCF_058808375.1 of Caulobacter sp. GW821-FHT11E10. Lineage (NCBI taxonomy): Bacteria > Pseudomonadati > Pseudomonadota > Alphaproteobacteria > Caulobacterales > Caulobacteraceae > Caulobacter > Caulobacter sp. GW821-FHT11E10. The sequence continues at coordinate 513,016 of NZ_JBXARP010000003.1, read as the reverse complement.
GGACGGCTCGCGCCCGGGCCATAGAACGTCGAGCGCAGGCCCGGCTGGCCGTTCAGCATGTCGCCCAGGCCGGCGGGTGGGGCCACGTCCAGCTGGTCGCGGGTCACGATATTGACGCTGCTGGTCACCGTATCCAGCGACACGGCATAGGGCGCGGCGGTGATGACGACCTTGGAGACCTCGGAATCCTGGGGCGCGGCCGCGGGCTTGGCCGGGTCCTCGGCGTGGGCGGAAGCGGCGGCGGCGAGCACGAGGAGGCTCGCGGCGGAGAGGGCGACGCGACGGAGCATGGGCGGTCCTGAAGTCACAGAAACTTGGCCGGGGGAGCGGCCGCGATGAAGTGTTATGAAATAACATATCCCCTCGTCAATCCGCTTTTCCTTGACGCATGCGTTTCCCGGTTCTCTGTGGGCGAATGACTTCAGGGACCCATCCCATGACCCGTTTCGCGCTGATAGCGGCCGCCCTTGGCGGCCTGTTGGTCGCCGGCTGCTCGGCCGACGGCCTGCCTAATCTCTCAAAGAAGACCCCGGTCGCCACCACGCCGCCCTCGGCCGGCTGGGCCAAGCCGCCGCCCGGCTATCTGGGGGGAAGCAGCGGCATCGACGGCGCCGTGATCCTAGGCCCACCCCCTGCCCCGGACTCGCCGCGCGGCAAGGCCGAGCGCACGGAGTTCAACGAGACCCGCAAGCTGGTGAATACGTCGGCCTGGGGCCTGGCGATCGCCGACGCCGACCTGACGGGCAAGACCGGCCTGAAGAATTTCTCGTGCGCGGCCGGCGTGACCCTGAGCGCGGAAGCGACCCCGACCCTGGCCAACATGTTGCTGCGCATCACCGACGACGCGGCCAAGATCTACCAGCCGGCCAAGGCGGCCTTTCAGCGCCCGCGGCCGCCGGTCGGCAACAAGGCCCCGATCTGCGTACCGCGCGAGGCCTGGATCGACACCGACGGCTCCTACCCTTCGGGCCACGGCCTGATCGGCTGGGCCTGGGCCTCGGTGATCGCGGAGTTGGTCCCGGAGAAGGCCAGCCCCGTCCTGGCGCGCGGCAAGGCGTTCGGCGACAGCCGCATCGTCTGCGGCGTTCACTTCCAGAGCGATATAGAGGCGGGCCGCTATCTGGGCTCGGCCCTGGTCACGCGGCTGCATGACGATTCGGCCTTCATGGCCGACCTCGCCAAGGCGCGGGCCGAGGTGGCGGCGTCGAAGGCCAACGGACCGCCGGCGGGCTGCGGGGCTTAGGGTCGCGCCACGAAGATGACGTGCGGCCGCAAGGGGTCGCTCTCGGCCAGCCCGGGATGGTCGAAGTCGCGGTCCGGCGCGTGGACCATGCCGATGCGGCGCATGACCGCCTGGGAGGCCAGGTTCGTCCGCGCCGTGAACGCGATGATCTCGGTGAGCTTCAGCGCTTCGAAGCCATAGGCCAGCGCCGCCTTGGCCGCTTCGGTGGCGTAGCCCTGGTTCCAGGCGCCGGGCAGGAAGCGCCAGCCGATCTCGACCGCCGGCTCCATGTTCATTTCCGGCGGGACATTCCAGACGCCGGTCATGCCGATCACCCGGCCGTCCGCCTTGCGCTCGACCACCCAGAAGCCAAAGCCGTGCTCGGCGTCATGGGCCTGGACGCGATCGACGAAGGCGTCGCTCTCGGCGCGAGTGCGGACGCCGCCCAGCCATTCGCCGACCCGTGGGTCGGCGTTCAGCACGGCGATCGCGTCCCGGTCGGCGTCGACCACCGGGCGCAGCACCAGGCGGCCGGTTTCGATCATGCGGGGCGGCCGTTGGCCAGGGCGGTGTAGAGCTCCGGCCGGCGATCGCGGAAAAAGCCCCAGGCGGCGCGGTGGGTGCGCAGGAAGTCCAGGTCGAACGACGCGGACACCAGGCCCTCGTCGGCGCGGCCCAGTTCGCTGACTAGGTCGCCGCGATGGTCGGCGATGAAGCTGGAGCCGTAGAACAGCTGGCCGCCGTTGGGATAGTTCTCCCACGGCTCGAAGCCGATGCGGTTGGCGCCGATCACCGGGATCACATTGCTGACCGCGTGACCCTGCATCGCCCGCTGCCAGGGCAGGGTCGTGTTGAGGTTCGGGTCATGCGGCTCGCTGCCGATCGCGGTCGGATAGAACAGCGCCTCGGCGCCCATCAGGGCCATGGCGCGGGCGGCCTCCGGATACCACTGGTCCCAGCAGATGCCGACGCCCAGTCGGCCAAAGCGGGTGTCCCAGACCTTGAAGCCGGTGTCGCCGGGCCGGAAGTAGTACTTTTCCTGATAACCCGGGCCGTCGGGGATGTGGCTCTTGCGATAGAGACCCAGCATCGAGCCGTCGGCGTCTGCCATGACCAGGCTGTTGAAATAGTGCGGGCCTTCGCGCTCGAAGATCGAAATCGGGATCACCACGCCCAGTTCGCCGGCCAGCGGCGCGATGGCCTTGATGACCGGATGCTCGCGCCACGGATGGGCTTCGGCGAACCAGCGCTCTTCTTGGGTGACGCAGAAATACGGACCCTGGAACAGCTCGGACGGCAGGATCACCTGCGCGCCCTTGGCTGCGGCCTCGCGGATGAAGGCTTCGGTCTTCTTGATGTTGGCCTGCAGATCCATGCCGTACGAGGTCTGGATCGCGGCGACACTGAGCGTGCGGGCCATTATGCGGGCTCCTGCTGGCTGATGCAGTGGAACGAGCCACCGCCCGTCAGGATAGCGGTGGAGGGCAGGCCGATGACCTGGCGCTCGGGGAACAGGCCCTTGATCACCTCGACGGCGAAGGCGCCCGACTCCTCGGCGTAGATCGGCACGATGATCGCCTCGTTGGCGATCAGGAAGTTCATGTGCGAGGCGGGGATCGGCTCGCCGTCCTCGTCGAGGATCCTGCCAGGCGACGGAATGCGCACGACCTGCAGGGGCGAGCCGCGGCTGTCGGTCATGCCGGCAAGAAGCTTGGCGGTCTCGGCGTACATCTCCGCGTTCGGGTCGTCCGTCCCGAAGGCCATGGGACAGGCCACGACGCCCGGCGCGACGAAGCGGGCCAGGTTATCCACGTGACCGTCGGTGTGGTCGTTCAGCAGGCCGTCGCCCAGCCACAGCAGCTTCTTGGCGCCCAGGGCGGCGGCCAAGGCGGAGGTCGCCGAGGCTTCATCCCAACCGGGGTTGCGGTTCTCGTTAAGCAGGCACTGGCGCGTCGTCAGGATGGTGCCGCTGCCGTCATGGTCCAGGGAGCCACCCTCGAGGATGAAGTCGTTGCGGACCAGCGGCGCGCCCGAGGCGGCGGCGATCTGCTCGGCGACGATGTCGTCGCCTTCCATCTCATACTTGCCGCCCCAGCCGTTGAACTGGAAGCCGGCGGCGGACGCCGCGCCGTTGTCGTCGACGAAGATCGGGCCGGTGTCGCGCAGCCAGATGTCGCCGAACGTGCCCCGGACGATCTCGACGCTGGTGTCGGAGAGCAGGGCGCGGGCGGCGGCCTCGGCCTCGTCGCCGACCACCATCAGGCGCACACGCTCGCCGCCCGGACCGGCCAGGGCGCGGGCCAGATCGGCGACTTCCTGCTGGGCCTGCTCCAGGTCTTCCTGCCAAAGCTCGGCGTGGCTGGGGAAGCCCACCCACATGGCGCGGTGCGGAGCCCACTCGGCGGGAACGGTGACGGTCATTCGAAAACCCAATGAAAGCTTCGGAGAAAACAAAGGGGGCGCAGATGGCCCCTCACGACGCCGGGGTCAAGCGGCGCCTAGTTAGCAAACGAAAGCGACAAAGAAAAAGGGCGGTCCGAAACCGGACCGCCCCCTTCCCTGGATCTTTGCTCGCCGAGCTTAGAAAGCGGCGTGCAGGGTGACGCTTGCCGTGCGCGGATAGCCCGGCTGGCCGAGGCCCGTGCCCGACGGGTTCACCGCCAGGTCGCCCAGGTAGCGTTCGTTGGTCAGGTTCTTGACGTTGACCTGGATGTACGAGCGCTTCAGGCCGAAGCCGTCCAGACGATAACGGGCGTTAGCGTCCAGCAGCGTGTACTTGGGGGCCTTTTCCGTGTTGGTCAGGTTGGTCCAGCGTTCGCCGACCCACTTGGCTTGGACGCCGACCGAGAAGGCCTCGGTGATGTCGTAGTCGACGCGGATGCCGCCTTGGAACTTCGGCGCTTCGTACAGTTGCTTGCCCTTGGTCAGAAGCAGCGAACCCAGCGTGGTGCCGGCGATGTTCTGCTGCAGTTCCGAGTCCTGGTACGAGAACGAGGCGTAGAAGCTCAGGTAGTCTTCCGGCTTGAAGCCGAACTGGGCGTCGAAGCCCTTCTGTTTCACGTCGCCGACGTTGACCGAGAAGGCGATGTTGTCCTGCTCGTTGAAGGCGCGCTCGATGCGGTCGGTGAAGTTGTTGCGCCACACCGACGCGGCGAACAGGACCGTCGGCGACTGGAAGCGATAGCCGAAGTCCAGAACGTGCGAGGTTTCCGGGTTCGGCTTGGTCAGCTTCTTGTCGTACAGGTCGTCCGTACGCGGCGCCGACAGGGTTTCAGCGTAGCTGGCGTAGACCGACTGGTGCTCACCGAAGCTGTAGCTGGCGCCGATGTTCGGCAGGATCTTGTCGTACTTGCGGGTGAACTGACGCGGACGACCGTACTGGGTCGTGCCTTGGCCCGGCAGGGTGACCAGAGTCTGGCCGGCGCCGTCGTCCGTACCCGCCACGGCGGTCGGAGCCTGGTTGGTGCAGTAGGCCGTGAAGGTGTCGGCCTGATAGCAGAAGTTATTCAGTTCGCGCTTAAAGAACGGGGCGCGGGCGCCGATGTTGACCAGCAGGTTGTCGTCCATGAACTTGCCGCGGTACTCGACCGAGAACTGGTTCAGGGTGGCGATCGAGACGCGGTCGCGCTTGCGCAGGATGCTGCCGTCCGCGAGCTTGATCGACGTGCCGTAGCCGTCCTTGCCGCCGAAGACGCTGTTCGGCGTCGTGTCCTGGCTGAACGTCGTATATTCGCCGGTCTGGCGGTGACGGGCCTTGTCGTAGGTGTAAGCGGCGCGGAAGCTCTGGCTGTCAGCGAACTTCCAGATCAGCGACGAGGTGACGCCGTAGCGGCGGGTGTTCGTCGTGTTCGGCGAGTACAGCAGGACGGTGTCGAGGATGTCCCCGTCGCCGTTCAGGTCCTGGCCGCCCGTCAGGGCGCTGCCGCGGATCAGGCCGCTGCCCGTGCCGTTGCCGCTTTCGTTGAACAGGCCGCGACCGCCGCCGTTGGCCAGGGTGTACTGGAACGACGGGTCGACGGTCAGGATGAACTCTTCACCGATGTGGAAGAGCGACTGACCGCGCAGGTTGCCCGTGTTCGACGGGTTGATGTTGTACTTGTAGCAGGTGCCCGCGTTCACATCGATCTGGGCCGTGCCGCCGACCGGGGTCGGACGGTTGCAGGTGGCGCGGCTATAGCCGATGCCCGTGCCGGCCTGGAAGGCGGCGAGGGTCATGCGGTTGATGAAGTTGTTGCGGTTCTCGTTGTAGTTGGCGATCAGGCTGATGAAGTTGCCGTTGTCGCCGATCGGTTGATAGATCCGGGCATTGTACTGGGTCTTGTGGATCTTGCCCGGGCCGTTGAACACGTCGTTGATCGCGTTGGCGTAGCTGAACCAGGCGCTGGTGCCCCACGGACCGACCTTACCGGTGTCGACCACGGCGAAGATGCGGCGGAAGTTGCCTTCGCCGGCTTGGGCCTCGACCACGGCGCCGAATTCTTCATCAGGACGGCGGGTCACATAGTTGATGGTGCCGCCGGCGGCCGCGGCCGTCGGGCTGTCGACGTCGGTCGTGCCGAGGTTGACGTCAACCTTGGAGATCAGTTCCGAGTCCATCTGCTGGTTCGGGTAGATCGCGTAGTTGCCGCTGTCGTTCAGCGGAATACCGTCCTGCAGCAGGGCGACGCGTTGCGAGTCGAAGCCGCGGATGGTGATGTCGCCGCCGGCCGAGCCGTAGGCGTCATTGTTGGTGAAGTTGACGCCCGGCAGCAGGTTCAGCGAGTCCAGGATCGTCTGGCCGGGCACGCCCGCGGAAATGAATTCCTGCGTGATGGTCGAGCGCGACTTCGGAACGACTTGCGAGGTGATCGCGCCGTTCTGATTCTTCAGCGTCGAAGCGGTCACGACGACCTGTTCGACGGCGTCCGTACCGGTCGATTGGGCCGAAGCCGCACCGGCGGCCACAAGGCAACCGACCAGTGCGGTCGTCGCCAGGGCGAAATTTTTCATGTTCATCTTGAAGGATCCCCTCATTATTCGACACGCCCACCGTATGACCGACATGGCTCTGCGCCGTTGGGGCCGTTTAGCGAAAGTTTTAGAAGGTTTGGTGACGGAAACGCCACGCCCCCTCCCAAACTGTCATAAAGGCCCAGATACGCGGAAGAATTGGTCAGATTTTTCTTACTTGGTTAATCAGGCGTCATGCAAGCCGCTCATGAGTCCCCACAAATTCCGGTCGAGGCTCGCGCCTGGCGGTTGACCCTGCTGATGGTCGCGGGACTGACGGTCGTGCGGCTGATCGCCCTGTTCACGACCCCGCTGGAGCTTTACCCGGACGAAGCCCAGTACTGGCTTTGGTCGCGCGAGCTGGCCTTCGGCTATTTCTCCAAGCCGCCGATGATCGCCTGGCTGATCTGGCTGACCACGACGATCGGCGGCGACGCCGAGGCCTGGGTGCGGCTGTCGGCGCCCCTGCTGCACGGGATCACCGCCCTGGTGATCCACCGCATCGCCCGGCGGCTCTATGGCGGCTGGGCCGGCCTGGCCGCGGCGGCGATCTACAGCCTGATGCCGGGCGTGGTGCTGTCCTCGGGTCTGATCGCCACCGACGCGCCGCTGCTATTGTTCCTGGCCCTGACGATCTGGGCCTATGTCGATCTCGCCGAGGCTGTCGCGCCCCGCCGCTATTTCGTCGCCGCCGGCATGGGCGTTGCCCTCGGCCTGGCCTTCCTGTCGAAATACGCCGCCGTCTACGCCCTGGGCAGCATCGCCCTGCACTTCGTCATCTCGCGGGAGGCGCGTCGGCGCTGGTGCCCGGCGGCAGCGGTGCTGTTCGTCACGGCCTTCGTCCTGACCCTGGCCCCGAACTTCGCCTGGAACGCCAGCCACCACTTCTCGACGGTCAAGCACACCGCCTCCAACGCCAACTGGGGCGCCCACACGCTATTCAACTTCCGTGAGCTGATCGAGTTCGTCGGTTCGCAGTTCGCGGTCTTCGGTCCCCTGCCCTTCGCCGTCCTGCTGGGCGGGGCGATCTGGCTGGGGGCCAAGCGCCGCCTCGCCTCGCCGGACCTGCTGCTGCTCTGCTTCAGCGCTCCGCCCCTGATCGTCGTCGCCGGCGAGGCCTTTGTGTCGCGGGCCAACGCCAACTGGGCCGGCGCGGCCTTCGTCGCCGGCTCGGTGCTGGTGGCGGGCTGGCTGCTGCGCTGGGAGGCCCGTCGCTGGCTGATCGGCGGCCTGGCGATCCAGGCCCTCTTCGCCCTGTTCTTCGTGGCCTGCATGGTCAGCCCCAAGGTCGTCGACGCGGTAGGCCTGTCGAACGGCTTCAAGCGCGTGCGCGGCTGGGACCAGACCGTCCAGGCGATCATCGAGCGGAGCCGCGAGGAACAGGCCCTGCGCGGCGCCCTGACCGCCGTCGCGATGGACGACCGCTTCGTCTACAACGCCGCCGCCTATTACGGCCGCGACTATTTCGGCCAGCCGGGCGCCCCGCCGCTGCGCATGTGGGTGCACGAGGCCTACGCCCAGAACCAGGCCGAGGCTGAGTCGCCCATGGACGCCGACCACGGCCGCCGCGCCCTGATCGTCAGCCTGGAAGGCGGCTATCGTCCCGAGATCGAGCAGGACTTCAAGGCGACGTCCGGCCTGCAAATCGCCCGGGTGCGCCTCGACCGGAAGCGCTCGCGCCGGATCGACCTGTTCGTCGCCGAGGGCTTCGCGCCCCTGCCCCGCGACCCGATCACCGGCCTGCCGCCAGAGCCTAAGCGCAAGTCCCAGTAAGCGCCCGGAGCCGCGCTGGCGGCTTTCGAGGGATCACCGTCCTTTCGCCGAGACGCCCCTCGTCGATGCTTCCCGCGTCCCCGGGGAGGTTTCGATGCTGCGCTTGTTTATGGTCCTGCTGACCCTGGTCGTCGGCTCCCCGGCCCTGGCCCGGCCGCTGGTCGTGATCCTGGCCGAACCGAGAGGAACCGAGACCACCGACCTGATCGCGCCCTACGCGGTGCTGGCCGAGTCCGGTGCGGTGGACGTGAAGATCATCGCCCCCAGTCTGGCGCCCGTGCGCCTGATGCCCGGCCTGGCGTGGGTCCGTCCGCAGACAACCTATGCCCAGCTAGGTCAGCGGCCCGATGTTATCATCGTCCCCTTCATGATGCCGGCCTATGACCCGGCCCGCGACGCTTGGCTGCGCGATCAGGCCAAGGCGGGCGCGCGGATCGTCTCGATCTGCGCCGGAGCGGAGACCCTGGCCAAGGCCGGCCTGCTGGACGGCCGATCGGCGACGACCCACTGGTACGAGCTGAACCGCCTGGCCAAGGCCTATCCGACGGTGCGCTGGCGGCGCGACCAGCGTTGGGTCGTCGATGGCGCGGTGACCACCACCGCCGGGGTCACGGCCTCGATCCCGGCGAGCCTGGCCCTCCTGCGCGACCTGGCCGGCGAGCAGGTGATGCGGGCGACCGCCGCGCGGCTGGGTGTCCCGCCTCCGATCCAGGCCCACGATGGCGCGGCGTTCCGGGTCGGGAGCGACGCGGCCCTGACCGGCCTGGCGGGCTGGGCGAACGCCTGGCGCGGCGAGAAGGTCGCGGTGCGGATCGCCGACGGCTTCGACGAGCTGGCCTTCGCCACCACTCTGGACGCCTGGTCGCGGACCAATCGCTCGGAGGCGTTCGCCAGCCGCGACGCGGTCTCACGACATGGGTTGGCGGTGCTCGCGCAGAAGACGCTTCCGCGTGCGGGGCGAGCCGTGGAGGCGCGGGCGGCGGATCCGACGGTGGTGCTGGGGGAGATCGCCGGCGCTTATGGGAAGTCGACGGCGCGATATGTGGCGCTCACGCTGGAGCACCCGTACTGGCTGACTCGCTAGTCCAAAGAACGCGTCATCCCGGAAGCCTCGCAGAGGCTATCCGGGACCCAGGGGCAGCCGCACTACGTTGGCCCCTGGGTCCCGGCTCTCCGCTTCGCTACGGCCGGGATGACACGAGATTTTTGCGTTCAGAGAGAAACCTCGAACGCCGCCTCGGTTTTGGCCTGGACTTCCTCGACCGTGACGCCCGGCGCCAGCTCGATCAGCTTCACCGGCGTCTTGCCGCGATTGATGTCGAAGACGCCGAGTTCAGTGATCAGCAGGTCGACCACGCCCGCGCCGGTCAGCGGCAGGGAGCATTGCTTCAGCAGCTTCGGCGCGCCCGACTTTTCGCAGTGGTCCATCACGACCACCACGCGCTTGACGCCGGCCACCAGGTCCATGGCTCCGCCCATGCCCTTGACCATCTTCCCCGGCACCATCCAGTTGGCCAGGTCGCCGTTTTCGGCCACCTGCATGCCGCCCAGGATCGACAGGGCGATGTGGCCGCCCCGGATCATCGCGAAGCTGTCGGCCGACGAGAAGTACGAGCTGGAGTCCAGCTCGGTGATCGTCTGCTTGCCGGCGTTGATCAGGTCGGCGTCCTCCTCGCCCTCATAGGGGAAGGGACCCATGCCCAGCATGCCGTTCTCGCTCTGCAGCGTCACGGACATGCCCTCGGGGATGTAGTTGGCCACCAGGGTCGGAATGCCGATGCCCAGGTTCACGTAGAAGCCGTCCCGCAGTTCCTTGGCGGCGCGGGCCGCCATCTCGTCACGCGTCCAGGCCATTACGCGTTTTCCTTTGCACGGGTGGTGACGCGCTCGATGCGCTTCTCGAACTTCGCGCCGGCGACGATGTGATCGACATAGATGCCGGGGGTGTGGATGGCGTCCTTGTCCAGGGCGCCGATCGCGACCAGTTCCTCGACCTCGACGACGGTCTTCCGGCCGGCCGTGGCCATCATCGGATTGAAGTTCCGGGCGGTCTTTCGGTAGATCAGGTTGCCCTCGGCGTCGGCCTTCCAGGCCTTGACGATGGCGAGGTCGGCGGTCAGGCCGCGCTCCATCACGTACATCTCGCCGTCGAACTCGCGGACTTCCTTGCCCTCGGCCACCAGCGTGCCGTAGCCGGTGCGCGTGAAGAAGGCCGGGATGCCCGCCCCGCCCGCACGGATGCGCTCGGCCAGGGTGCCCTGCGGATTGAACTCCAATTCCAGTTCGCCGCTGAGGTAGAGCTGTTCGAACAGCTTGTTCTCGCCCACATAGGACGAGACCATCTTCTTGATCTGGCGGTTCTCCAGCAGGATCCCCAGGCCAAAGCCGTCGACGCCGCAATTGTTGGAGATGACCGTGAGGTCCTTGGTGCCCGTCTCGCGGATCGCCGCGATCAGGTTCTCCGGAATGCCGCAGAGGCCGAACCCGCCGGCCATGATGGTCATGCCGTCGAACAGCAGCCCGGAGAGGGCCTCGACGGCGTCCTTCTTCACCTTGTCGACCATGGTGTCTCCCTATCCCCGGACTTATACGTCCAGCGCTTGGCGAACCGTGTCGCCCGAGCCGCGAATAAATTCAACCCTTGATGAATTATTTTCCCGAAGGGCCGCTTGATGACCGACGCTAGCACCGGCTCCGTGACGCCCGCCACCTCTGGCGTGCTCCTGGTGCTGGCCCATCCGGCGCTTGAACGCTCTCGCGCCAATCGGGCGCTCGCCAAGGCGGCCAAAGGTCTTTCCGGCGTCACCTTCAAGGACCTGTACGAGACCTATCCGGACTTCGTGGTCGACATCGAGACCGAGCAAGCAGCCCTGCTGGCGCATGACGTGATCGCCCTGCAGTTCCCGCTGTTCTGGTACTCGACCCCCGCCCTGATGAAGGAGTGGCTGGACCTGGTCTGGCTGCACGGCTTCGCCTATGGCCCGGGGGGCGACGCCCTGAAGGGCAAGAAACTGTTCGTGGGCTGCACCACCGGCGCCAGCGCCAAGGCCTATCACGCCCACGGCTACAACCGGTTCAACATGGACGAGTTCCTGCGGCCGCTGGAACAGACCGCCTATCTGTGCGGCATGGAATGGGAGACGCCGTTCGTGGTGCACGGGGCTTCGGTCAAGGACGATGCGGCGCTGAAGGCCGAGGCCGAGCGCTACAAGGCGCGGGTGGCCTCGCTGCTGCCGGCCCGGATGGAGGCGTAGTTTGGAGAACTTCCTTACCCAGGCCCTGGTCTATCTTGGCGCATCGGTCATCTCGGTGCCGATCGCCAAGCGCCTCGGGCTCGGTTCGGTGCTGGGCTACCTGATCGCCGGCGTCGTCATCGGCCCGTTCGCCCTGTCGCTGGTCGGCGACCAGGCCGACGTCATGCGCTTCGCCGAGTTCGGCGTCGTCATCCTGCTGTTCCTGATCGGTCTTGAAGTGCAGCCCTCGATGCTGTGGGACATGCGCAAGACGATCTTCGGCCTGGGCGGCGCCCAGGTGGTCGGCACCGCGATCGCCATCGCCGCCGCCTCGCTGGCGCTGGGCCTGCCCTGGCAGAAGGCGCTGGCCGTGGGCCTGGTGCTGGCCATGTCCTCGACCGCCATCGTGTTGCAGACCCTCGACGAAAAGGGCCTGAGACAAGGCCCGGTCGGCCGAGCGGCGTTCGGCGTGCTGCTCCTGCAGGATCTGGCGGTCATCCCGATGTTCGCCCTGCTGCCCCTGTTGGCGACCGGCGCGGTCCCTCACGCCGAGAGCGGCGGCGGTCACGGCGCGCCCAGCCTCGTCGCCCACCTGCCGGTCTGGGCCCAGGCGCTGTCGGTGTTCGCCGCGGTGACCGGGGTGGTCGGCGGCGGCCGCTATCTGATCCGCCCGCTGTTCCGCTTCATCGCCAAGGCCCGCCTGCGCGAGATCTTCACCGCCTCGGCCCTGTTGATCGTGGTCGGCGTCGCCAGCCTGATGCAGATCGTCGGCCTCTCGCCGGCCTTGGGCGCCTTCCTGGCCGGAGTGGTGCTGGCCGAAAGCGAGTTCCGCCGCGAGTTGGAGACCGACATCGAGCCGTTCCGAGGCCTGTTGCTGGGCCTCTTCTTCATCACCGTCGGGGCGGGCGTCGACCTGCCGCTGGTGGCGCGCGACCCGCTGACCTTGGCGGGCCTGGTCGTCGGGCTGATGGTGCTGAAGTTCCTGGTCATGTACGGCATCGCCCGTCTTTTCGGCGCGCCCAAGCGCGGGGCGATGGCGGTGGCCACGGCCCTGGCCCAGGGCGGCGAGTTCGCCTTCGTGCTGCTCAGCTTCACGGTCGGGGCGGGGGTGATCGGCGCGCAGTTGGCCGCCCTGCTGACCGCCGCGGTCGCCGTCTCCATGGCGCTGACGCCGGTGGCCATGATCCTCTACGAGCGCGTCGCGGCCCTGATGGACGCGGCCATCCCCGACGTCGTCCCCGACACCGGCGACTTCGACGAGGGCGAGCCCGACATCATCATCGCCGGCTTCGGCCGTTTCGGTCAGATCACCGGCCGCCTGCTCAGCGCCAACGGTTTCAAGTCGACGGTGCTGGACAGCGATATCGAGCAGATCGAGCTGCTGCGCCGCTTCGGCCGCCGGGTGCACTATGGCGACGCCACGCGCCTGGACCTGCTGCGCCAGGCCGGCGCCGACCGGGCCCGGATGCTGATCGTCGCTCTGGACGACCGCGAGAAGACGGTCGAGCTGGTCGAGACCGCCCGCAAGGCGTTCCCGAACCTGGTGATCCTGGCCCGGGCCTGGGACCGCCGCCACGCCTACGACCTCCTGGCCAACGGCGCCGACGCGGTCGAGCGGGAGACCTTCGAGTCTGCCCTGGCCCTGGGCGGCACGGCGCTGCAGAAGCTGGGTTTCCGCGCCCATCGCGCGCACCGGGCCACGGCCTTCTTCCGCCGTCACGACCGGCGGGTGTTCGAGGAGCTGCGCCCGATGTGGGGCCAGGAGGAAGCCTATATCCTGGCCTCGCGCGACGCGGCCAAGACCATGGACCGCCTGCTGGACGCCGACCTGCACCGCATGCGCCCCGGCGACGCCGGCGGGGCCTGGGACACGGCCAGTCTGGACGAGGAACTGCGCGAGCGGGCGCAGCAAGAGGGGGCCGACTAGGCCCTACTCCGCTGCGAGCGGAACGGCCTGCGGGATCGCTTCGCCCTTGAAGGCCTCCACGAACGGGGTCGCGAAGCCGCCGGTCAGGCTGTGCGGATCGGCGGCGACAGCGCCGAACGTCAGCATCGCGGGCCGCGCCTCCGGCACATGCAGCGTGCCGAACAGCCGGTCCCAGACGGCCAGGCAGCTGCCCAGGTTCTTGCCGAAGTGGGCTGGGTCGGCGGAGTGGTGGATCTGGTGGTGGGCCGGGCTCAGCAGCCAGTTGCCGAACGGCGCGAAGGTCATCCAGGCGTGCGAGTGCTGCAGGTGCACGACCGTCATCACGAACACCAGAAAGATGGCGTTCTGGCCGAACGCCAGCGGCGCGGACCAGGCCGGACCGAACGCCCAGGCCAGCACGCCGCCGGTCGCGCCGGTCGACAGGGCCATGATGTTGGCCAGCTTCAGGCTCTCGATCGGATGGACGCGATAGACGGTCAGCGGCGTCAGCACCTCGGCCGTGTGGTGGACCTTGTGGAAGGCCCACAGGAACTTGACCTTGTGGCTCAGCCAGTGGTCGACCCAATAGCCCAGTTCGTAGGCGACGAAGCCGAGCAGGGTCCCGACCACCGCGACCAGCGGCCACGGCGTGGCGCTCAGAGGACCATCGCCAAGCGCGCCGCCGAGCCAGGCGGACAGTCCCTTCGAGATCGCTTGCCCGGACAGCAGCGCCCCGCCCAGCAGGACGCCGGCGCACCAGACGTTGAAGACGAAGAACACCAGGTCGGCGCGGCTGGAGGCCGTCAGCCAGACCTTGCGGGGAAACAGCGCCCGTAGCAGCAGACGCGGCGAGGTCCTGCGACCTCGCGAGCGACGGCTCAGCACGATGTGTGCGGCGCCAACGACCAGGGCGCAGGCCAGCGACGCCAGGGAGAAGCTCGAGCCCAACGGCAGCAGGGTGTCGAGCAGCGGCGCGGCCAGCCGATGGCCGGCGACGGCGAAGTCGATCCCTGAATTGGCCGTGGTCACGCCCGCGAGGTCCCCGTGAAACAGAAGACCTTCTTAGCGAAAACGCCTCAACCGCCGCTTAATGGGCGGGCTGCTTCTCGGCGGCGGCCTGGTTCTTCCGGCCCACGCGACGGAAGAGGTCTGCTAGGGCCTCGAACAGGCCCTTCTCCGAGGCGCGATGATAGACCGAATCCGCGCCCAGGGCCTGGGCCAAGCGCGCGTGAGCCTTGCCTAGGTTGTGGTACGGCAGGCGCGGCAGCAGGTGGTGCAGAGCGTGATAGCGCAGGCCGACGGGGGCCCACAGCTCCGACGCCAGGTTCGGCGGCGGCACGTTGACGGAGTCGAGGAACTGCTCCTCGAGAGTCATCTTGTCGCCATCGTTGTCCCAGTGGTGGGCCACCAGGGTGCGGGCCTGATTGACGAAGGTCGCGACCGAGAAGATCGCCAGCCCGGTCAGCACGTAGCGCACCGGCAGCCAGCCAAGGGCCATCGTCGCGATCACCGCCCACGACCACAGCCAGCAGGCCACGTCCTGGGCCACCCATTCGGGCCGCCAGCGGTTCAGGTCGTCGCGCACGAAGTCGGGATTGATCATCAGGGCCGATAGCCGGGCCTTCATGTGACGGCCCAGCGGCGGAACCACGAACGACAGCGGGATCAGAATCGCCGAGCGCAGGATCACGCCCAACGGCGCCAGCAGGGCGATGAACAGGAATGCCGCCAGCTTCAACGGCGTGAAGCGCGACAGCGGCAGATATTCCGGATCCAGGGCGGTGCCGAAGCGATCCTTGATGTGATGGATGTTGTGGACGCCCTCGTACATCAGCGACGGGGTCATCAGCGGCACGCCGATCAGCGCGTTCCAGCCCAAGCGAAAGCCCGGCGTCTCGTCGGCCCGCAGATGGGTCAGTTCATGGATGAAGCTCAGGCCGCGATAGAGGGCCAGCACGCTGACCAAGCCGGCGACCAAGCCCACGGCGAGGTTCGCGGTCGTCGCGGCGACGAAGAAACCGGCCCACATCAGGGCGGCCGAAATCACCAGATCGATCCAGTAGATGGCCGCGTTGGGCGTCATCAGGTCTTCGGCCAGGGCCTGGGCCTGCCGCGTCAGACTGATTTCGCTCGCCGTCTTCGCCACTTCGTCCTCACGCCGCGCCACTTGAGGATGACGAATTGGCGACGGCGCGAGGGAAAAGCAACTGTTTGCATCACGGACGCGACGATTGCGCGCCCTTACGGGTCGCCTAGGTCAGCGGCCGCAGGATGATCTCGACACGACGGTTCTGAGCCCGGCCGGCCGGGGTCGTATTGTCGGCGACTGGCTGACGCTCGCCCATGCCGGCGACGAAGAGGCGATCCTGCAGAACCCGACCCGGATTGTTCAGATAGCCGGCCACGGCGCTAGCCCGGCGCTCGGAAAGCGTCTGGTTGTAGTCGTCGGGGCCACTGCTGTCGGCGTGGCCGACCACGTCGATCGTGGTCTGCGGATAGGCGTTCAGGGTGCGGGCCACATCGTCCAGCACCTTGGTGAACTGCGGCTGCACGTCCGACTTGTCGACGGCGAAGGTCACGTCGCTGGGCATGACCAGGACGATCTGGTCGCCGTTGCGGCGGATCATGACGCCCGAGCCCTCCAGGCTGCGGCGGAAGTCGGCCTGCTGACGGTCCATATAGTTGCCGACGGCGCCGCCGGCCAACGCGCCGATGCCGGCGCCGATCAGGGCGTTCTTGCGGCCCTGTTCGCCCTTGTTGGTGTTGGTCAGGTAGCCGAGCAGCGCGCCCGCCCCGGCGCCGGCGAGGGCGCCCGTGCCGGTGTTGTTGCGCACCGGCATGCCGGTATAGGGATCGGTAGTGCTGCAGGCGACCAGGGCGCCGGCCCCCATCATCACGGCGACCAAAGCTAACTTGCGCATTCTCGCAACCCTCGTGTGTTTGTTGTAGATCAACGTCAACGGGGCTAACGCCCGTCTTATGGTCAAGTTCCAACAACGCGCCTGACACCAAGCTGAACGGCCTTCGTTTCCGCCAGAGTCCGGTGTAGTAATAAGGAACTTACTCATTCCAAGGCTCTGAGCAGTGTCCACGTCCGCCATCGAACCGATTTCGTTCTCCCTCTACAGCAAGGACTTTCCGCGCTTCGCCCAGGAGCTGGGCGCGTCGTTCGAGCGCTACGGCTTCGCCGTGTTGTCGGAGTACGACATTCCCCAGGACCGCATCGACGCGGCCATCGCCGACACCAAGGCGTTCTTCGCCCTGCCGACCGAGACCAAGAAGCAATATGCCGGGGTCAAGGGCGGCGCGCGCGGCTACATCCCGTTCGGGGTCGAGACGGCCAAGGGCGCCACGCACCATGACCTGAAGGAATTCTGGCACATGGGCCGCGACCTGCCGCCCGGCCACCGCTTCCGCGCCACCATGGCCGACAACGTCTGGCCAGCCGAGATCCCGGCCTTCAAGCACGATGTCAGCTGGTTCTACGGCGCCCTGGACAACATGGGCGGCAAGGTCCTGGAGGCGATCGCCACCTACCTGAAGCTGGACCGCGACTTCTTCAAGCCGACTGTCGAGAATGGCAACAGCGTGCTGCGCCTGCTGCACTATCCGCCGATCCCGGCCGACGCGACGGGCGTGCGCGCCGGCGCCCACGGCGACATCAACACCATCACCCTGCTGATGGGCGCCGAGGAAGGCGGACTGGAGCTGCTGGACCGCAACGGCGACTGGCTGCCGATCAATCCGCCGCCGGGCTGCATCGTCATCAATATCGGCGACATGCTGGAGCGCCTGACCAACCACGTCCTGCCCTCGACCATCCACCGCGTGCAGAACCCGCCGCCCGAGCGTCGCCACATCCCGCGCTACTCGACGCCGTTCTTCCTGCACTTCGCGTCGGACTACGAGATCAAGACCCTGCCCAACTGCGTCACGCCCGAGAACCCCGACCGCTATCCGGAGTCGATCACGGCCGACGAGTTCCTCCAGCAGCGCCTGCGCGAGATCAAACTGGCCTAGGGCCCGCGATCGCCGACAAAGCAAAGCCCCGTCGATCGCTCGACGGGGCTTTTTTGTTTGGCCTCAGGTCGATGACCTACTTGGCGATCCGCAGCGACGAGATCTCCTGAGCGATCGCCTTGAAGGCTGTCTTCAATTCCGAACCCGTGGACGGGAAGAAGGCCTTGGTCGAGTCGGTCGCGCAGTAGGTCAGCATGTCCTGGGCGTCGTCGTCGTCCACGTCGAAGCCGACCGTGTAGAGGGTCATGTCGTAGGCGGACTTCTTCATTTCGTCGCAGAGCTTCTTGGTCTGCTCGAAGGGGTCGCCGTTGGTGGCGTTGCAGTTGATGTGATCATCGCCGCTGCCGCTGCCCGAGGAGGCGTCCTTGGCGATCACGCCCTTGCAGTAAGGGGTGTTGAAGGCGCCGTCGGTCATCAGCACCACGACCTTCATCAAGTCTTTGGTCTTGTAGGCGGCCGGGCGCTGCGAGGCGTTGGGCCATAGATAGCCGAAGTTCGGCGAGACCATGTACCAGCCCCAGCCGAACCCGATCTGGCCGGCGGTCGAGCCGCCGATGCTCAGCCCGGTGATCTTGGCCTTCAGGGCGGCCTTGTCGCTGGACAGCGGCACGATCTCGGCCGTCGGGCACGGGTTGGAGCTCTGGGTCGTGTAGTTGCGGCCGACCGGCGAGGTGCTGGGCGCGGTGTCGGTATAGGCGTCGGTGCCCACCCGCTCGCTCACGCAGGTGCTGATCGGACGGGTCTCGGTGGTGTTGCCGGCGCTGGTGAAGGTGAAGTTCGAGCAGCCGGCATTGGTGCTGGTGTCGCAGGTGGCGATCCCGCCCGAGCTGTAGGACGAGGCGCTCGACGTATCGGCGTTGATCGTGAACTTGTTCGTGGTCACCGCGCTGATCGTATAGGTGTGGCCGTTCAGCGTGGTCATGCCGCTGACGCCGCTGATCGCCACCTTGTCGCCGACGATGTAGCCGTGGCCGTTCGAGGTCACGACGGCCGAGCTGGCCTTGGTGATCCCCGTGATGGTGCGCGAAATTACCGGGCCACGGATGTCGTCCGCATAGGAGCCGACATTGACGCCGACCGAATAGGGAACGAGCGCCACCTTCGAATAGAACGGCGTCTGGGTATCCTTGACGATGATGTCGACCAGGTCCGAGGCGCCGGTCTTCAGGTCGGTGATGCGCGAGCCGGACATCGAGCCGGTGATGTCGAGCACGACCGCCACTTCCAGGTTCTTGGACGAGCGCACCACGTCGGACGTGGCGACCACGGTGAAGTCGCCGCTCTTCCACAGATTGGCGATGATCGGCTTCAGGGTCGCCGTCGCGGTGCCGATGATGTGGTTGTCGGTCGCGTTCTTGAATGTGGCGTTGGTGGCCGAGAGGCCGAGGTTCAGACCGGTGATCTCGGCCACGAAGGCCGGATCGCCGATCGCTTCCAGTTCGGCGTCCGTCGTCGCGGTCGAGCGCGCCGCCATCAGGGTGGCCGCGTCCAGCGCGTCCTGCATCTGCCGGCGCTGCAGGCTGATCCGGCCCACGTCGACCAGGGCGAAGACCAGGATAGACAGCGGGATGGCCAGCAGGGCGAACTGCACGGCGATAGCTCCGCCCTCGTCGCGCCGCAGACGACCGGCGAAGACGGCGACGCCTTCCCTCAGGCGTCGGAACATGCGGCTTTGGGTCGACATCGGCGTTTTCCGGGGCATTTCGAACACGGTTCTTCGGCATGACCTTCGCGCACGAGGGTGAACAAGCCGAAAACGCCATTGGTGAACGCCGCGCGCTTGTCCTCTAACACCGCCTTCGACTCCGGCCTCGCCTGACGCTAAAGAGCCCGGATGCCGTTCACCGCCACCGTCCTGACCATGTTCCCCGAAGCCTTCCCAGGCCCCCTCGGTGTCTCGATGATCGGGACCGCCTGGAAGGAACAAGACCTGTGGCGTTTGGAAACACTAGACATTCGGGCCTTTTCCAAGGATAAGCGCGGCTTCCTCGACGACACCCCTGCGGGTGGCGGCGCGGGAGCCGTGCTCAAAGCGGACGTCATCGCCTCTGCGCTCGATAGCGTGGACCTTGATGGTCGGCCGATTTTGTACATGAGCGCCCGGGGCAGGCCCCTGACCCAGGCGCGCGTAAGAGAGTGGTCCAAGGCGCCCGGTATCGTGGTGTTGTGCGGCCGCTTCGAGGGGGTGGATCAGCGGGTGCTCGACGCCCGTGGGTTCGAGGAGGTCTCGGTCGGAGACGCGGTTCTCGCCGGTGGCGAGGCGGCGGCGATGGTCGTGATCGAGGCGTGCGTTCGACTTGCCCCGGGTGTTCTGGGGAATATCGAGAGCACGCTGGAAGAAAGCTTCGAGGACGGACTCCTCGAGCATCCGCAGTACACGCGACCGCGGACGTTCGAAGGGCTCGACATCCCCGAGGTGCTGCTATCGGGCGATCACAAGCGGATCGACCAATGGCGCAAGCGTATGCGTGAAGAAACGACCCGCGAGCGGCGGCCCGATCTCTGGGATGCGCATCTCGCCAATCAACAGGCAAAAGGCGGCCCGAAAACGGGTAAGCCCAAAGGAGACTGAGACATGGCTATCAACATCATCAAGCAGCTTGAGCAGGAAGAATCCTCGCGTCTGCTGGCCGTCCGCGCGATCCCGGAATTCCGTCCCGGTGACACCCTGCGCGTCAACGTGAAGATCAAGGAAGGCGAGCGCGAGCGCGTTCAGGCCTACGAAGGCGTCTGCATCGCCCGCGCCGGCGCCGGCATCCACGAAAGCTTCACGGTCCGCAAGATCTCGTTCGGCGAAGGCGTGGAACGTCTGTTCCCGCTGCTCTCGCCGAGCATCGAAAGCATCGAAGTCAAGCGTCGCGGCGTCGTCCGTCGCGCCAAGCTGTACTACCTGCGCGACCGTCGCGGTAAGTCGGCCCGTATCGCCGAGCGCGCGGGCAGCCCGAAGGCTTCGACCTCGTCGGAAGCCTAAGGCTCTTCAGCCTTCGAAAATGAACGAGGCCCCGGCGGAAACGCCGGGGCCTTTTTCTTTGTCCGTTCGGGAAGCGGTGTTCGACCTTATCGCGGCGCGATGAGGCGCGGATACTTGCGAGGCGGCGACGGCGCCCGCAGGACGGCCCACAGCTGCTGCAGGGCCAGCGTCCATCCGAACGTGGTTTCCTTATGGGTCTTGAGCGCTTGATCCATCATCGTCGCCTTCCTTGGCTTACCGTGATGAGGAAAATCGCCGTTCGACGACCGGGTGACAAACGCGGCCTCCTTGGCTATCCATAAGCACTGCTTATGACCGACATCCTCGCCCGCCTGCCGCTCAGCGCCATCCGCGTCTTCGAGGCGGCCGCTCGCCTGAAGAGCTTCACCCGCGCGGCGGACGCGTTGGGCGTGAGCCAGGCCGCCGTCAGCTGGCAGGTGAAGGCGCTGGAGCAGCGCCTGGACCAGCCGCTGTTCAATCGCCTGCCCCGCGAGGTGACCTTGACCCCCGCGGGCGAGCGCCTGTCGCGGGCGGCCACGGAGGCGATGTCCCTGCTGCGCGCGGCGGTCTCGGACCTGGTCGAGACCGAGGACGGCGTGCTGTCGATCACCACGGTCCAGAGCCTGGGCGGCCAGTGGCTGGCCCCGCGCCTGGGCGGCTTCCAGTTCGCCCATCCCCGCATCGCCGTGCGCCTGGAGGCGTCCAGCCGGGTGATCGACCTGGGACGCGAGGGCGTCGACATGGCCATGCGCGGGGGCCAGGGCCGCTGGCCCGGCATGACCGCCCACTTCTTGATCCCGGCCGTGCAGACGCCGCTTTGCTCGCCCGAATTCCTGGCGCGGGTGGGCGGCCTTTCCAGGCCCGAGGACTTGCTGAACATCCCGCGCATCGGCATCGCTCGCGAGTGGGAGGAATGGTTCCAGGCCGCCGGCGTGGCGGTCGGGACCGAGCGCCTGGAGCCGCGCCTGGCCTCCGACGCCCAGGCGCTGGAGGTGGCCAGCGCCTTGGCCAGCCATGGCGCGGCCCTGGGCTCGCCGATCTTCTTCGCGCGCGAGCTGGCCGAGGGCCGCCTGGTCATGCCGTTCGACGTCGTGGCCCGCTACACCGGCGGCTATTGGCTGGCCTACCCCAGTGAGCGGGCGCGGGTGCGCAAGATCGCCGCCTTCCGCGACTGGGTGCTGGCCCAGGCCGCCGCCGATCCACTGATCGCCCGCTACGCCGCGGTCGCGCCGTTGGAAACGCCGGGCGCCTCTCCCCTGTCACGACCAGCCCTTCCATAGTCAAGCTTAGGTGCGAACGCACCTAGATTGACAAACCTTCGTTCCGTGACATGATCCCTTCACCCCCGGCGATAGCCGGGCTTCCAGACCGTCTCCTTTCTAGTGGACGGCCCTCTTCGAGCGGAGCCATCGGCCCTCGAAGGCTGAAAATGATGCTAGGGCGCGCCGAAACACAGGCGCGCCCTATGTCGTTTCAAGGCCTGCCTTCCCGGTGGGCCGACCGGCCACAGGGCGCAAGAAATTGTCGCGGGAGCGGGCCCCCACTGGATTTCGACGCACGATCCGCCCTATATCCCCGCCATGTCCGGTAAAACCCTTTACGACAAGATCTGGGACGCCCACGTCGTCAGCGAAGCCGACGGCGAGGCCATCCTCTATATCGACCTGCACCTCATCCACGAGGTGACCACGCCGCAGGCCTTCGCGGGCCTTCGCGCGGCCGGCCGCAAGGTGCGCCGGCCCGATCGCACCCTCGCCGTGGCCGACCACAACATCCCGACCGAGGGCCAGGCGCTCGGCGTCGACGCCGTGGCGGACGAAGAAGCCAGACTTCAGCTGAAGACCTTGGCTCGCAATGTGGCCGACAACGGCATCGAGTTCTTCCCGATGGGCGACATCCGCAACGGCATCGTCCATGTGGTCGGTCCCGAGCAGGGCCGCACCCAGCCGGGCATGACCATCGTCTGCGGCGACAGCCACACCTCGACCCATGGCGCCTTCGGGGCCCTGGCCCACGGCATCGGCACGTCCGAGGTCGAGCATGTCCTCGCCACCCAGACCCTGCGCCAGAAGAAGGCCAAGAACATGCTGGTCCGCGTCGACGGCCAGCTGGGCCCCGGCGTCACCGGCAAGGACATAGCGCTCGCCGTGATCGGCGAGATCGGCACCGCCGGCGGCACCGGCTATGTCATCGAGTTCGCCGGCGAGGCCGTTCGCGCCCTGTCGATGGAGGGCCGCATGACCCTCTGCAACCTGACCATCGAGGGCGGCGCCAAGGCCGGCCTGATCGCGCCGGACGACAAGACCTTCGCCTATATCCAGGGCAAGCCCGCGGCCCCCAAGGGGGCGGCCTGGGACATGGCCGCCTCGCACTGGAAGACCTTCTTCACCGACGAGGACGCCGTCTTCGACCGCACGGTGGTCATCGACGGCTCCGCCCTGGTCCCCATGGTCACCTGGGGCACCTCGCCCGAGGACGTCATCCCGGTCACCGGCAACGTCCCCGATCCGGAAAGCTTCGCCACGCCCGACAAGCGCGCTGCTGCTCATCGCGCTCTTGACTACATGGGCCTGACCGCCGGCCAGCCGATCTCGGAAGCCCGCATCGATCGCGTCTTCATCGGCTCGTGCACCAACAGCCGCATCGAGGACATGCGCGCCGCCGCCGCCGTGGTGCAGGAAGCCTTCTTGCACGGCCGCTTGGTGGCCTCGCACGTCAAGGCCATGGTCGTCCCCGGCTCGGGGCTAGTGAAGGAACAGGCCGAGGAAGAGGGCCTGGACGCCATCTTCAAGGCCGCCGGCTTCGACTGGCGCGAGCCCGGCTGCTCGATGTGCCTGGCCATGAACCCCGACAAGCTGGCCCCGCAGGAGCGCTGCGCCTCGACCAGCAACCGTAACTTCGAAGGCCGCCAGGGCCGCGCCGGCCGCACCCACCTCGTCTCCCCCGCCATGGCGGCGGCGGCGGCGATCGCGGGTCACCTCGTGGACGTCCGCACCTTCCTGGAGGAGACCGCCTGATGCGCGCCTTCACCCGCCTCGACGGCCGCGCGGCTCCGCTGGAGCTGGCCAATATCGACACCGACCAAATCATCCCCAAGCAGTTCCTCAAGACCGTGGAGCGCGAGGGCCTGGCCAAGGGCCTGTTCTACGATTTCCGCTTCGACGGCGACGGGAACGAGATCAAGGACTTCGTGCTCAATCGGCCGGAGTTCAAGAACGCCAGCGTGCTGATCGCCGGCGACAATTTCGGCTGCGGCAGCTCGCGCGAGCACGCCCCGTGGGCCCTGATGGACTTCGGGATCATGTGCGTGATCTCGACCAGCTTCGCCGACATCTTCAACAACAACTGCTTCAACAACGGCCTGCTGCCGGTGGTGGTCAGCGCCGAGGACCTCTCGCTCCTGATGGACGAGGCCAAGGGCGGCAACCACATGGTCAGCGTCGATCTCGAGACCCAGTCCGTGGTCTCGCCGTCGGGCAAGGTCATCCGCTTCGACATCGACCCGGTCCGCAAGGAGAAGATGCTCAAGGGCCTCGACGCCATCGGCGAGACCCTGATGCACGGCGGCGACATCGACGTCTACGAGAGCAAGCGCGCGATCAGCCAGCCCTGGCTGGAGGCGTAAAACAGCAATAGGCGTGTCATCCCGGCCGCAGCGTAGCGGAGAGCCGGGACCCAGGGGCCAATGCACTGCGGTCGCCCTGGGTCCCGGATCGCGCAAGCGCGTCCGGGATGACACGGATTTTTGGGGCGTTGAGCCAGCATGACCCTGATCCTCGCCGGCACGATCCGCATCGCGCCCGAACGCCTGGCGGACCTGCGCCCGCATCTGCGCGCCCAGGTCGAGAACACCCGCGCCGAGCCGGGCTGCCTGGACTACGCCCTGACCGAGGACACGCTGGATCCCGGCCTGATCCGGGTCTACGAGCACTTCGAGAGCGAGGCGGCGCTGGAGTTCCACCGCAACACCCCGCACATGGCGGCCTGGCGCGCCGCCTGCGCCGAACTGGGCGTCCATAGCCGCGACCTGTCGTCCTTCGACGTTTCCGACTACCGCAAAATCTAAGCCGCAAGATCTAGAGAGAGCCTTTCATGTCCACCCTCCTGCTCCTGCCCGGCGACGGCATCGGTCCGGAAGTCTGCGCGCAGGTGCGCCGCGTCGCGGCCGCCCTCACTCCGGACCTCCAGGTGTCGGAAGCCCCCTACGGCGGTTCCAGCTACGACGCCCACGGCACGCCGCTGCTGGACGAGGTCCGCAACCAGGCCATCGCCAGCGACGCGGTGCTGATGGGCGCCGTCGGCGGGCCGCAGTGGGCCAACGCCCCGCGCCACCTGCGTCCGGAAGCGGGCCTGCTGAACCTGCGCAAGGCCATGGACGTGTTCGCCAACCTGCGTCCCGCCTACTGCTTCGAAGCCCTGGCCGACGCCTCCAGCCTGAAGCGGGAGCTGGTCTCGGGCCTGGACATCATGTTCGTGCGTGAGCTGGTCGGCGGCGTCTATTTCGGCCAGCCGCGCGGCATCGAGGATCTGCCCGACGGCCAGAAGCGCGGCTTCGACACTCAGGTCTATACGACCAGCGAGATCGAGCGCGCCGGGCGCGTGGCCTTCGAACTGGCCCGCGGCCGCACCAACAAGGTCCACTCGGCCGAGAAGTCGAACGTCATGGAGTCGGGCCTGCTGTGGAAGCAGGTGATCACCGACCTGCACGCTCGTGAATATCCGGACGTCCAGCTGGAGCACATTCTGGCCGATAACTGCGCCATGCAGCTGGTTCGCGCGCCCAAGCAGTTCGACGTCATCGTCACCGACAACCTGTTCGGCGACATCCTGTCGGACGCCGCGGCCATGCTGACGGGCTCGCTGGGCATGCTGCCCTCGGCCGCCCTGGGCGCGCCGGGCAAGCCGGGCCTGTACGAGCCGATCCATGGCTCGGCCCCCGACATCGCCGGCAAGGGCCTGGCCAATCCGCTGGCCGCCATCCTGTCGTTCGAAATGGCCCTGCGTTGGTCGCTGGGCCAGACCGAGGCCGCCGACGCTCTGCTGGCGGCGGTCAAGAAGGCGCTCGACACCGGGGCTCGCACCAAGGACCTCGGCGGGTCGCTGACCACCACCCAGATGGGCGACGCGGTGCTGGCGGCGCTCTAGCCCCTTCCCGAAGAACCGTTACAGGTCCTAGGCTCCTCCCAACGATAAAAGGTTGGGAGGCGCTTATGACCCCGGGCTTGATGCAGACGACGCCGCTGATGATCAGCGGCATCCTGACCTATGCCGCCCAGGCCCATGGCGCGCGCGAGATCATCTCTCGCCTGATCGACGAGCCCCTCTGGCGCTATGACTACTCGGGCCTGGCCCGCCGCGCCGCCCAGGCGGCCAACGCCCTCACGCGCCTCGGCGTGAAAGCCGGCGACCGGGTCACCTCCCTGGCCTGGAACACCCATCGGCACCTGGAGCTATTTTACGCCGTCCCCGGCATCGGCGCGGTGCTGCACACGGCCAACCCACGACTGTTCGACGAGCAGATCGTCTACACGATCAATCACGCTGAAAGCTCGGTGCTCTTGTTTGATCGAAGTTTCGCCGCCCTGGTCGAGCGCATCGCCCCGCGGCTGACCACGGTACGGACCTTCGTCATGCTGTCGGACGCCGAGCGGACGGTCCCCGGATCTGTCGGCGCGACAAGCTACGAGACCCTGATCGCCGGCGAGGCGGAAGCGATCGACTGGCCTCGCTTCGACGAGAACGCCGGCGCCTTCCTCTGCTACACCTCGGGCACGACGGGCGATCCCAAGGGCGTGCTCTATTCGCACCGCGCCGTGGTGCTGCACGCCATGGCCGGCGGGCTGAACAGCGCGTTCGGCTTCACCGCCTTCGACGTCGTCATGCCCTGCTCCAGCCTCTACCACGCCACCGCCTGGGGCCTGCCGTTCAGCGCGCCCATCTGCGGGGCCAAGCTGGTGTTGCCCGCCGACAAGATGGACGGCGCCAGCCTGCACCAGCTCATCGAGGGCGAGGGCGTCACCTTCACCGGCGGCGTGCCGACCATCTGGACCATGTACCTGGCCTGGCTGGAACAGAACGGCGAAAGCCCCACCAAGCTGAAGCGGGTGGTGATCGGCGGCAGCGCCGTGCCGCGCGCCATGGCCGAGGCGTTCAAGCGGCTCTATGGCGTCCAGACCCTGCAGATCTGGGGCATGACCGAGACCTGCCCGATCGGCGTCGTCGCCACCCCGACCCCCGCCCTGGCCGCGCTCGGCGAAGAGGCCATGGACGAGGCGATCTGGACCCGCCAGGGCCGGCTGCAGTTCGGCATCGAGCTGAAGGTCGAGACCGAGGATGGCGCCGACGCCCCCTGGGACGGCGAGACCTCCGGGGCCTTGCTGGTGCGCGGCCCCTGGGTGGTGCGGCGCTATTTCCGCAAGGATGAGGACGCGGCGCGCGAGGATGGCTGGTTCGACACCGGCGACATCGCCACCCTCGACGCCAACGGCTTCATGCGCATCACCGACCGTCAGAAGGACGTCATCAAGTCGGGCGGCGAATGGATCAGCTCCATCGACCTGGAGAACGTCGCCGTCGGCTGTCCGGGCGTGAAGATCGCCGCCGTGATCGGCGTGCCGCATCCCAAGTGGGAGGAGCGGCCCCTGCTAGTCGTCGAGGCCCACGAGGGCTCGGACGTGACCAAGGCGGCGGTGCTCGACTACCTGGCGCCGAGGATCGTCAAATGGTGGACGCCCGACGACGTAGTCTTCGCCCCCGTGCCGCTGACGGCGACGGGGAAGATCGACAAGAAGGTGCTGCGCGAGGCGTGGAAGGGACACTTGGGAAGCGACTAGACAAGGTTCCCGCACTAAAAATCCGTGTCATCCCGGAAGCCTCGCAGAGGCTATCCGGGACCCAGGGGCCGGCGCGGTGCGGTTGCCCCTGGGTCCCGGCTCTTCGCTTTCGCTACGGCCGGGATGACACTTTGAAGTGTCGTGTGAACCTAGACCGCCCTAAGCCAGCATCCGCACCTTCGGCTCACGATCCCAGAACCGCTTGGCGGCCGCCGCGATGAAATCGTCGCCCAGGCCCGTCACACCCTCGTCCGGCTCGACACCCGCCTTGTCTAGCAGCGGCTTGGCTGCATCCGTGGCGCCGATGGCCTTGAGGTGGCCGAAGGCGTCCATGACGAACTGGACGGCCGCCGCTTCCTTCAGCAGGGCCGCGCAGCCGTCTTCGGACAGGACCACCGCGATGGCGTCGACCGTCACCGACGGCGTCCCGGCGAGCTGGCCGTCGGCCGGGATCAGAGTTCCGTCCGCGCCCTTGGCCCCGCCGATCTTCGGCGCGATGACCTTGGCCACCGCCCCGGCCTTCTTGATCGCGGCTTTCAGCTTGTCGACCGCCTTGGCGTCCGAACCGTCGGCGACCAGCACACCGATCACATGGCCCTTGATGTCCTGAGGCGCGCGCGGTCCGTTGACGATCCGCAGGGCCGGCGAGGGTTCGAGATCCTGTACCGAGACCGCTGCCTTGGAAGCTTTGGGCACGGCCATGTTGAGGCCGGCGCCGACCCGCTTGGCGAGGTCCGGGTCGACATTGACCAGGTTCGACATCATCCGCGTCCGCACCGCCTCGATCCCGACCTTGGACAGCTCGAACACCAGGGCCGAGGCCAGGTGAGCCTGCTCGGCGGGATCCAGCGAGCGGAAGAACAGTCGCGCCTGGCTGTAGTGGTCGGCGAAGCTCTCGGGCCGGATGCGGAGCTTGTCGCCCTGCTCGCTTTCGCCATCCGCCGTCGGGAAGGTCTTGAAGCCGGTCACTGGACATTCGCGTGGCCCGCCCTCCTCGCCCGCCGTCTCGGCCAGGCTATTGGGCTCGTAATTGGCGCGGCCCTTGGGCTGCAGCATCTGCATCATGCCGTCGCGCTGAAAGTTCATCACCGGGCACTTGGGTGCGTTGATGGGGATCTGGTGGAAGTTGCTCGTCCCCAGCCGACTCTTCTGGGTGTCGAGATACGAGAACAGGCGACCTTGCAGCAGCGGGTCGTTGGTGAAGTCCACACCGGGGACGATGTTGCCGGGGCAGTAGGCGACCTGCTCGGTCTCGGCGAAGAAGTTGTCCGGCCAGCGGTCCAGCACCATCCGACCAACGATGCGCACCGGCAGCACCTCTTCCGGAATGATCTTGGTCGGGTCAAGCACGTCGAACGGCAGGCTGTCGGCGAAGGCCTGGTCGAAGGCCTGGATGCCCAGCTCCCATTCGGGGAAGTCG
Organism: Caulobacter sp. GW821-FHT11E10; assembly: GCF_058808375.1. NCBI lineage: Bacteria > Pseudomonadati > Pseudomonadota > Alphaproteobacteria > Caulobacterales > Caulobacteraceae > Caulobacter > Caulobacter sp. GW821-FHT11E10. The sequence continues at coordinate 484,649 of NZ_JBXARP010000003.1, read as the reverse complement.
CCGCGCTGGATGGCCTCGAACAGGTCGCGACGCTGGAAGTCCGGATCAGCCCCGGCGATCTTCACCGCCTCGTCCCAGATCGTCGACGCCACACCTTGCTTGGGCTTCCAGTGGAACTTGACGAAGGTCGATTTGCCGGCCGCGTTGACCAGGCGGAACGTATGGACGCCGAAGCCCTCCATCGTACGCAGGGAGCGCGGGATGGTCCGATCGCTCATCGCCCACATGATCATGTGGGTGCTCTCGGGCATCAGGCTGATAAAGTCCCAGAAGGTGTCGTGGGCGCTGGCGGCCTGCGGATAGCCGCGATCGGCCTCCATCTTCACCGAGTGGACCAGGTCCGGAAACTTCATGGCGTCCTGGATGAAGAACACCGGGATGTTGTTGCCCACGAGGTCCCAATTGCCTTCCTGGGTATAGAACTTCACCGCGAAGCCGCGCACGTCGCGGGGCGTGTCGACGCTGCCCGCGCCGCCGGCCACGGTAGAGAAGCGGGTGAAGACCGGGGTCTTCTCGCCGGGCCGCTGGAACAGGTCGGCCTTGGTGATGTCGGCCAGGCTCTCATAGACCTCGAAGAAGCCGTGGGCCGCCGAGCCGCGGGCGTGGACGATCCGCTCGGGGATCCGTTCGTGGTCAAAGTGGAAGATCTTCTCGCGGAGGACGAAGTCTTCCAGCAGCACCGGGCCGCGCTCGCCCGACTTCAGCTGGTTCTGGTTGTCGGAGACCCGGATGCCCTGATTGGTGGTCAGGTGCGCCTCGGCGGTGTGTGGCCCCTTTTCCGGAACGCGTTGATGGGTCTCGTCGCCGTTGCCGCGCTCGGTCGTGAAGCCGTCTGCCATGATCTTTCCCTCGTCCCGCCTGAATAGGTCGAGGGCCAAACCCGCCGCCTCCGTGGCGGTTCCTCCAGCCAAGCTCCGGTCAGAACCTCAGGCGCCAACTCTCCGAGACCAGGCCCTCGCCGAAGCCGTCATAGGGCCAGCTTTCCTCCAGCACGAAGCCGGCGCGATCATAGAGCCGGCGGGCGGGCAGCAGGTTGGCCTGGGTCCAGAGGATCACCTCGGCATAGCCGGCGTCCCGCGCGAAGTTCAGGCACGTCCGGATCAAGGTGTCGCCGACGCCCAGGCCTCTCGCCGTGGGCTCAACCAGCAGCAGGCGCAGGCGGCCGACCGTGTCGGTTTCGCGGGCAAGCATGATCGAACCGACCGGCCGCCCCTCGTGCTCGGCGATCCAGCAAGCCTCGCGCGCGGCGTCGTAGGTCTTGACGTAGTCGGATACCACCCCGGCCACCACGCCCTCGAACCGGTGGTCCCAGCCCTCTTCGGCGGCATAGAGCTCGCCGTGACGCTGGATGATCCAGCCGAGATCGCCCGGCCGCGTGGGACGCAGGGTGATCATGCTTCCAGCAGCGCCTTCAGCTTGGCGAGGTCGCGCCCCACGGCCGCCGCGTCGCGGGCGAAGGCCGCGTCGTCGTACATGGTCGGCGGCCTATAGAGCGTCAGCCCCACCTCGGCGCCTTCGCCATTGGCCACCACCCGCAGCGGCATGTAGAGCTCGGTCCCGTCCGGCAGGGTCACCCAATGGTCGAGGACGCCATAGGCGTTTTCCGGCGAGAACCGCACCTTCACATCGCCGTCGGGGCCGTGGGCGATCCACTGATCACCATCGCGCGTCAGGCCAGAGGCCAGGCCCGCCGCCCACTTGGTGAAGCTCTCGGGCTCGCGGGTGAAGGCATAGACCTCGCTCGCGGACCTGTGGATCCGGATGCTGATGTGCCGGGACTCGAACATGGGTGCTACTCCACTGTCATCTGGGTCTGGGTGACCACCGCCACGAGCTTGCCCTCATCCGTCTCGATCCGCGTGGTCCAGACGCTGGAACGTTTGCCGACGTGAAGCGGGGTCGCGGTCGCCACGACCGTGCTTCCCACCTTGGCCGAGCTGATGAAGTTGGTCTTGCTCTCCAGCGTCGTGGTGCGCTTGCCCTCCGGCGTCGACAGGAAGGCGCCGATGGCGCCCAGGGTGTCGGCCAGGGCCATGACCGCGCCGCCGTGCAGGATGGAGCCGGCGGTGCAGAGATCGGGCCGAACGACGAGCCGCCCCTCGACGCGGTCGGGGGCGGCATGGGTCACGGACACCCCCATCAGGGTGGCGAAAGGCAGCAGGTCGAGGTCGAAGGCGGGCGTGGTCATGCGCGCATTTCACGCCCGTCCCGTGACCTCATGCAAGAGGGTCAGCGTTCGCTGTCGAGGTGCGCCATCATCGCCTCGGCGTAGCGCGTGCCCGCCACGGCGTCGGTTGGCACGGCGGCCTCGATGGCAGCCAGATCGTCGGCGGTCAGCTCGACGTCCAGCGCGCCTAGCGCCTCGGCCAAGCGGCCCCGGCGACGGGCGCCGACCAGCGGCACGATGTCGCCGCCCCGCGAGGCGACCCAGGCGATGGCGGCCTGGGCCGTGGTCACGCCCTTGGCTTCGGCGACGCCGCGCAGGGCCTCGACCAGCGCCAGGTTGGCGTCGAGATTGTCGCCGACGAAGCGCGGGCTGAAGCTGCGGAAATCGCGTCCCACCTTGCCGCTGTCCTTGCTCCAGTGGCCGCTGATCAAGCCGCGCGACAGCACGCCATAGGCCGTCATGCCGATGCCCAGTTCGCGCAGGGTCGGCAGGATGTCCTTCTCCACGCCGCGCGAGATCAGCGAGTATTCGATCTGCAGGTCGACGATCGGCGCGACCTTGGCGGCGCGGCGGATGGTCTCCGACCCCACTTCCGACAGGCCGATGTGACGGACCCAGCCGGCCTGGACCATGTCGGCGATCGCCCCGATGGTCTCCTCGATCGGCACGGTCGGATCCAGGCGCGAGGGGCGGTAGATGTCGATATGGTCGACGCCCAGGCGCTTGAGGCTATAGGCCAGGAAGTTCTTGATGGCGGCCGGGCGGCCGTCGAAGCCCAGGAAGGCCCCGTTCGGATCGCGTAGGGCGCCGGTCTTGACGCTGAGTACCAGCTTGTCGCGCTTGTGGCTCTTCAGCGCCTCGCCGATCAGCATCTCATTGTGGCCCATGCCGTAGAAGTCGCCGGTGTCGATCAGGGTGATCCCGGCTTCCACGGCGGCGTCGAAGGTGGCCAGGCTCTCGGCCCGGTCGGACGGGCCGTACATGTCCGACATGCCCATGCAGCCGAGGCCGAAGGCGGAAACGACGGGGCCGGCTTTGCCGAGTTGGCGGGTCTGCATGGTGGTCTCTCCTTGGTGTGGGAGAGCTTATGCGCTCGATCACTTCGTGCGATAATCCAATCAAGTTCGCACGGGTCGTTCTGAATTTCGCACAATGCAGCAGGCTGACTTCGCCGATCTCGACGCCTTCACCGCCGTGGCGCGGGCCCGCGGCTTTCGCGCGGCGGCGGCGCTGCGCGGCGTCTCGGCCTCGTCGCTGAGCGAGGCGGTGCGGCGGCTGGAGACGCGGCTGGGCGTGCGCCTGTTGAACCGCACCACTCGCAGCGTCACGCCGACCGAGGCCGGACAGAAACTCCTGGAGCGCCTGTCTCCGGCCCTGGCCGACGTCGCCCTGGCCTTGGACGAGGTCACCGCCTTCCGCGACAGCCCGACCGGCACCCTGCGCCTGAACGTGCCCCTGGTGGCAGCCAAGGTCGTGTTCCCGCGGCTGATCCCGAAGTTTCTGGCCCAGAACCCCGGCATCGCCGTCGAGATCATCGCAGAGGACAGTTTCATCGACGTGCTGGCCGCCGGCTTCGACGCCGGCGTGCGCTACGACGAGCGGTTGGAGAAGGACATGATCGCCGTGCCCCTGTCTGGGCCGCAGCGGTTCATGCTGGTCGGCTCGCCGGCCTATTTCGCCGCCCACGGCCGTCCCGCCCATCCGCGCGACGTGCTGGACCATGCCAGCATCCGCCATCGCTTTCCCAGCGGCGCGACCTATTCCTGGGAGTTCGAGAAGGACGGCGAGGTCATACGCCTCAACCCGCCCGCCCGGCTGACCAGCACCAGTCTCGACCTGGAACTGGCCGCCTGCGAGGCGGGGGTGGGCCTGCTGGCCACCTTCGAGGACTTCGTGGCCGAGGCGATCGCGGCCGGGCGGCTGGAGGCGGTGCTGCAGGACTGGCTGCCGCCGTTCAGCGGGCCGTACCTGTACTACCCCAGCCGCCGCCACATGCCCGCCCCGCTGCGGGCCTTCGTCGACTTCGTGAAGGCCGAGCGACGGCCTTAGGCGGCCGCCTCGTCCCGCGCGGCCTTGGCGAACAACCAGGCCGACAGCAGCCAGGCGCCGGTGAAGACGCCGCTGGCGATGAAGCCTTCCGCGGAGCCCATCATCTGGGCGATGATCCCGACCACGGCCTGCACGAAGGCGGTGGCGACCAGGGCCCGGGCCATACTCCCGCCTCGGAACTTGGCGACGAAGCCGCCGGCCACGGCGACCAGCAGCACGCAGCCGAACATCAGGTTGGCGAGGTTGCCCTCATCGCCGATGATCCCGACCGCCCCACAGGCCCAAACAATGAAGAAGCCCGTCGCCACGGCCACCCCGACGGCGGCGCGGAAGGCGAGGTTGCCGGACGCGCGCAGGGCCAGCTCGAACGTGCCGCAGGCGATGGCCAGCATCGCGCCGAACACGGCGAAGTCGAAGGCGGTCCAGGTGACCTCCTTGGTGAACCGCATGGCCACCAGCGGCGTGGCCAGCATGAGGGCCGCGCCGCTCCAGACCAGCAGGCTGAGGTTTCTGTGTCGCGGCTTGGCGGCGGTGGTGGTGATGTGGTCGGTCATGGCGTGGCCCCGTGTTGAACGAGGCTCATCCATGGCTTTGGCGCTGCCTGAGCGGCATGAGCGAATTGTGAGGTCTTGCTGAAAAGCGCCGTGCGTCCTTCGAGGCGCGCTCAGGAGCACGCACCTCAGGATGAGGGCCTCATTGCACGGAATACCTCATCCTGAGGTGTGAGCCGCAGGCGAGCCTCGAAGGACGCACGGCCTAAACCGGCAGCGGCCTGGGCTTCCGATCCTCGCCGATGGCCACGAAGGTGAAGACGCCTTCGGTGACCTTGTGGGCCTGCTCGCCGTCGCGACGGCGGCGCCAGGCCTCGACGGCGACCTTCAGCGAGGTGCGGCCAGTGTGGACGACCTTGGCGAACAGGCTGACCTCGTCGCCGACGAATACCGGGCTGATGAAGGTCATGCCGTCGATGGCGATGGTGGCGCAGCGCCCGGCCGCGCGGTGGAAGGCGATCGACGCCGCCGCCAGGTCCATCTGCGACAGCAGCCAGCCGCCGAAGATGTCGCCTTCGGGATTGGTGTCGGAGGGCATGGCGATGGCGCGCAGCACCGGCGCCTCGTGCGGCCACTCGGCCTTTTCCCAGGCCTTGGCGAGGGTCTCGGCGCGCTGGCTCTGCGGTACGTCGGACACCTAGTGGCCGCCGGCGCCTTCATAGACGCCCGGAGCGAGCAATTCGCTCTCGTCGCCCTCGGCCGTGATCGCCACGAAGCGGCGGTCGCAATAGGAGCAGTCGACGAAACCGGCCGCGCCCATCTCCAGCCAGACGCGCGGATGGCCCAGGGCTCCACCGACGCCGTCGCAGGCGATGCGGTGCGAACGGACCATGATGGTCTCCGGCGCGGGCCCGGCCTGGGCCAGGGTATCCATGGCGGTCGGAACCGTCGCGGGCTCGGCGGTCGCCGATCCGGGCAGGGCGTCGAGAGCGGAGGTGGACTTGGCCTTGCGCGCCATGGGCGGAACCTTCGAAATCAGACGTGGCCTTGGCGTGGCCGCGAACGAGGCATACCTATGCGACGCCGGAAGGCGCCGTCAATCGACGCGCGCCTCGTTTGGCGCTTCCCGGCCACGCCGATACCCGATCTGGACGTTCCATGGACCTGCCCGCCTACGCCATCGAAGCCGAAGGCCTCTACAAGACCTATGCCGGCACCAAGACCTCGCCGGAAAAGCGGGCCCTGAACGGCATCGACCTGAAGATCCCGCGCGGCTCGATCTTCGGCCTGCTGGGCCCCAACGGCGCGGGCAAGTCGACCTTCATCAACATCCTCGCCGGCCTGGTGCGGAAGAGCTCCGGCACCGTGAAGATCTGGGGCCGCGACATCGACCAGCGGCCGCGCGACGCCCGCGCCGCGATCGGCGTCGTGCCTCAGGAACTGGCCGCCGACGTCTTCTTCACCCCGCGCGAGTCGCTGGAGGTCCAGGCCGGCTTCTACGGCGTGCCCAAGAACGAGCGCCGTACCGACGAGCTGCTCAACGCCCTGGGTCTGGGCGACAAGGCCAACGCCTATGTCCGCCAGCTGTCGGGCGGCATGAAGCGCCGCCTGATGGTGGCCAAGGCCATGGTCCATCAGCCGCCGGTGCTGATCCTCGACGAGCCGACCGCCGGGGTCGACGTCGAGCTGCGCCGCCAGCTCTGGCAATACGTGACGGGCCTGAACCAGCTGGGCGTCACCATCGTGCTGACCACCCACTACCTGGAAGAGGCCCAGGAGCTGTGCGACGAGATCGCCATCGTCAATCGCGGCGAGGTCGTCGCCTGCGAACCCACCTCGACCCTGCTGCGCCGGATGGACAGCCGCAACGTGGTGGTGACGCCCGAGGAGCCGGTGACCACCGCCCCGGCCTTGACCGGCTTCGACACCAAACTGCGGGCGAACGGCGCCTTCCAGGTCAGCTATCGCACCGGCCAATCCAGCGTCGAGCAGGTGCTGGCGGCGGTGCGGGCCAGCGGCATGCACATCAAGGACATCGCCACCGAGGACCCAGATCTCGAGGACGTCTTCCTGGCCCTGACCTACGGCGACCCGAACGCCGCCGATCCGACCAAGGACTGACGCGAACCGCTCTAGGCGCTTGCCTTCCGGGGGGCTCGCCGCCAACACTCCCGCTTCGGAGCGGGGTTGGGGGCGTGCGATGAGTTTCCTTGAGCGTCAGTTCGGGCTGCGGGCCCAGGGTACGAGCCTGCGCACCGAGGTGCTGGCCGGCTTCACCACCTTCCTGACCATGGCCTATATCGTGATCGTCAATCCGGCGATCCTGGGCCAGGCCGGCATGCCGATCGCCGCCGTCGCGGCCGCCACCTGCCTGGCGGCGGGCCTGGGCAGCATACTGATGGGGCTGATCGCCAACTACCCGATCGCCCTGGCCCCCGGCATGGGCCTGAACGCCTATTTCACCTTCACCGTCGTCAAGGGCATGGGCCTGCCGTGGGAGACCGCCCTCGGCTGCGTCTTCCTGTCCGGCGTGGCCTTCCTGGTGCTGACCGTGGCCGGCATCCGCCAGCTGATCGTCGGGGCCATTCCGCGCCCGCTATTCTCGGCCATCGCGGCGGGCATCGGCCTGTTCATCGCCTTCATCGGCCTGAAGGAGGCCGGCATCATCGTCGCCAATCCGGCGACCACGGTGGCGCTGGGAGACCTCACCAAGCCGACGGCGATCCTGGCGCTTCTGGGCCTGCTGGTCATGGGCGGGCTGATGGTCTGGCGGGTGAAGGGCGCGATCCTGATCGGCATACTGGTCGCCGCCGTCGCCGGCTGGGCGCTGGGCCTGGCCAAGATCGCCCCCGGCGACTACGGCCTGGCCGCCCTCACCGCCACCGCCTTCAAGCTGGACATCCCGGCCGCCCTGCATCTGAACGGCGGGATGGGCATGGCGCTGGCGGAGGTGATCTTCGTCTTCCTGTTCGTCGACCTGTTCGACAATGTCGGCACTCTGGTCGCGGTGACCAAGAAGGCCGGCCTGGTCCAGCCCGACGGCACGATCCCGCGCCTGAACCGTATCCTGACCGCCGACTCGATCGCCACCATCGGCGGCTCCCTGGCCGGCACCTCGACCGTGGTCAGCTATATCGAGAGCGCCGCGGGCGTCGCCGCCGGCGGCCGCACCGGCCTGACCGCCGTGGTGGTCGGCGTGCTGTTCCTGCTGACCCTGTTCTTCGCGCCCTTGGTCCAGGCCATCCCGGCCGCCGCCACCGCTCCGGCCCTGATCATCGTCGGCTCGCTGATGGTCGGCGCCCTGGCCGACATCGACTGGGACGACCCCGGCGTGGCCATCCCGGCCTTCCTGACGGTCATCGCCATCCCCCTGACCTTCTCGATCGCCAACGGCCTGGCCTTCGGCATCACCGCCTATGCGGGCCTGAAACTGGTGCGCGGACAGGCCAAGCCGAGCGACTGGCTGCTGTTCGTCCTGGCCGCCCTGTTCGTGGCGCGTTTCATCTACATGGGAGCGGCGTGAACGGGTTTGCGCGAAAGCCGCCTTTCGGCTAAGACCCGCTTCCCGCCCCCACTAGGGCAGGCATGCACCCGTAGCTCAGCTGGATAGAGCGTTGCCCTCCGAAGGCAAAGGTCACACGTTCGAATCGTGTCGGGTGCGCCAGCGGACTTCCTGAAAGTCCGCTCTGAAGACGAAGAAGGCCCGGCGGATCGCTCCGTCGGGCCTCTTTCGTTTCGGGCCGGACGGTCGCCTCTAGGCCGCCGCCACGGCCTTGGCCTCGACCTCGCGCCGTTGCACCAGGCAGCCGTACCAGCCCAGACCCCGATAGGTCTCGTAGCCAGGGGTCAGGGCGTAGCCGACCGTGATGTCGCCCTCGGCATAGCTGCCCATCGGGCCGCCGGAGGTGTCCAGCGGAAAGGTCTCGGTCAGGACGCCCTGGTTGTCGGACGAGGCCAGGACGCGGCCCCGCTGGTCCAGCAGCATGACCCGCGAACGCTCGCGCTCCTCGGAGGTCAGGCGCACGCCATCGACCACGGCCTGGGCCTGGGGGCGCCAGTCGAAATGCACGCCCAGCACGCCCAGGGCCTGGCCCTTGGCCTGGCCGCCGGCGCGGATGGCGGTGGCATAGGTGGCGACCGGCGCGTCGCCCAGGGCGTGGGAGCGCTCGATGTCGCAGGCCACGAAGTCGTCACCGCTGGCGGTGCCCAGGCCTTCCTGGAACCAACGGGAGTCGGCCACCGAGCGGCCGACCACGCTGGGATAGCGGCCGGGCCGGCCGTTGGCGACCACGCGCCCGTTGGCGTCGCAGATCCAGAGGTCGAGATAAACGGTGTAGGCGTCGAGGATCACGCCCAGGCGTTCGCTGGCGTAGCGGCGGACGGCCTTGTCGTCGCCTTCGGCCAGGCAGGCGACGACCGCCGAGTCGGTCGCCCACCAGCGCACATCGCAGGTGCGCTCATAGAGGTTGCGGTCGACGATCTCGATGGCGTTCAGGGCCAGGTCCGCCAGGCGCTGGCCGCGCATGTGGCCCAGGATCGCCCCGCCGATGGCCGAGAGTTCGTCGAGGTCGGCGCGCACCTGGCTGTCGAGGGCGGCGGCCACGGCGTCGATCTCGGTGGAGATCTTCTTGAACTCCTCGGCGACGATGGCGAAGCCACGGCCGGCCTCGCCGGCGCGGGCGGCGACGATCAGGGCGTTGATCGACAGCATCTTGGCGGCGCGGTTGACGCGCGCGATCTCGCCGATCTTGGCCCCGGCGACGCTGGACAGCCGCTCCGACAGGTCAAGGATCCGTTCCGGGCGAAGACTTGCGTCATGGTCCATCGAACAAGCGCCCCCACGCAAACTTTCGAGCGAATCGACTCAGTCCACGCAAGATGACGCCCTCGTCATGCCGACGCGACGATACCGAAGGTCACACCCAAGGCGCGAGCGGCTTCCATGACGAAAAAACGCCGGAACGCCCGCGAAACGGGCGCCCGGCGCTCAAGAATTCAGCGAAGAGAACGCCGTTCTAGACGTCGACCTCGGCGTCGAGGGCGTTTTCCTGGATGAACTCGCGACGCGGCTCGACCAGATCGCCCATCAGGCGGCTAAACATTTCGTCGGCGTCGTCCGCGTGATTCACCCGCACCTGCAGCAGAGTGCGCGCCTCCACGTCCAGCGTGGTTTCCCACAGCTGGTCGGGGTTCATCTCGCCCAGGCCCTTGTAGCGCTGGATGGTCAGGCCCTTGCGGCCGGCGTCCATCACGGCGGCCACGAGGTCCATCGGCCCCCGGACGGTGGTCGACTTGTCCTTGCGGCGGAACACGGCGCGGCCGGAGAAGATCTCGGCCAGGGCCCCCGCCCGCTCGGCCAGACGACGAGCGTCGGCGGCATGCAGCAGACCATCGTCCAGCACCACGCTTTCGGTGACGCCGCGGCGGACGCGCTTGAACACATAGGCGGTGTCGCCGCGCTCACCGGTCCACGGACCGTCGCCTTCCTCGGCATAGAGGTCGAGGCGGGCCGAGGCCGCGGCGATGTCGGGCTTTTCGCCCAGCAGGCCGGCCAGAGCCGACTGCTCGACAGCGAACGACGGCGCGCGGGCGGCCAGACGATCGATATTGCCCTTGGCCTGACGGCACAGCTGGACCAGGGCCAGCAGGTCCTGTCCGGTGCGGCGCTCACCCGACGGCAGGTCGAGCTCGGCCCCCTCGACGCCTTCGTCGATCAGGAACGCGTCCATCTCGCTGTCGTCCTTCAGATAGCGCGAGGACTTGCCCTTAGCCGCTTTGTAGAGCGGCGGCTGGGCGATGTAGATGTAGCCGCGCTCGATCAGCTCCGGCATCTGCCGGTAGAAGAAGGTCAGCAGCAGGGTGCGAATGTGGGCGCCGTCGACGTCGGCGTCGGTCATCAGCACGATCTTGTGGTAGCGCACCTTGTCGGCGTTGAAGTCGTCGCGGCCGATGCCGGCCCCCAGGGCCGTGATCAGCGTGCCGATCTGGTCGGACGACAGCATCTTGTCGAAGCGCGCCCGCTCGACGTTCAGGATCTTGCCGCGCAGGGGCAGGACGGCCTGGTTGTCGCGGTTGCGGGCCTGCTTGGCCGAGCCGCCGGCCGAGTCACCCTCGACGATGAAGATTTCGGACTTGGCCGGGTCGCGCTCGGAGCAGTCGGCCAGCTTGCCGGGCAGGCTGGTGATGTCGAGCGCGCTCTTGCGGCGGGTCAGTTCGCGGGCCTTGCGGGCGGCTTCGCGGGCCGCGGCGGCCTCGGCGATCTTGCTGACGATCTGCCGGGCTTCGTTCGGGTGTTCCTCGAACCAGGTCGCCAGGCCCTCCTGCACCAGGCCTTCGACGGCCGGGCGCACTTCGGACGAGACCAGCTTGTCCTTGGTCTGCGAGCTGAACTTGGGGTCCGGCACCTTGACCGACAGCACGCAGGTCAGGCCTTCGCGGGCGTCTTCGCCCCCGACGCTGACCTTTTCCTTCTTGGTGATGCCCGAGCTCTCGGCATAGCCGGTGATGATGCGCGTCAGCGCGCCCCGAAAGGCGGAAAGGTGCGTGCCGCCATCCCGCTGCGGGATGTTGTTGGTGAAGCACAGCATCTGCTCGTGGTAGCTGTCGTTCCACCACATGGCGAGGTCGACCTCGACCTTGTCCTTGACGCCGCGCACGACGATCGGGGTCTTCAGCAGCGGCGTCTTGACCTTGTCCAGGTGGCGGACGAAGGCCTCGATGCCGCCATCGTAGTGCAGCTTTTCTTCCCACGGCTCGGCGTCGCGCAGGTCTCTGAACCAGATCGTCACGCCCGAGTTCAGGAAGGCCAGCTCGCGCAGGCGGTGCTCCAGGGTCTTCCGATCAAATTCGATGAACGCGAAGGTCGACCGCGACGGGAAGAAGGTCACTTCCGTCCCGCTCAGCGTCTCGCCGGCCTTGGGGCCGTCCTCGCGGATCGGCGAATCCCCGGTCACCTTCAGCGAAGTCACCGCGTCGCCGCGCTCGAAGCGCATCTGGTGGGCCTTGCCGCCCCGGTGGATCTTCAGCTCAAGCCAGTCCGACAGAGCGTTGACGACCGAGACGCCGACGCCGTGCAGGCCGCCCGAGACCTTGTAGCTGTTCTGGTCGAACTTACCGCCGGCGTGCAACTGGGTCATGATGACCTCGGCCGCCGACACGCCTTCGCCCTCGTGGATGTCGGTCGGGATGCCGCGACCGTCGTCGGTGACCGTCACCGAGCCGTCGGCGTTCAGGATCACCTGGACCTTGGTGGCGTGGCCGGCCAGGGCCTCGTCGATGGCGTTGTCGACCACCTCGTAGACCATGTGGTGCAGGCCCGAACCGTCGTCGGTGTCGCCGATGTACATGCCGGGACGCTTGCGGACGGCGTCCAGGCCCTTCAGCACCTTGATCGAGTCCGCGCCGTACTGGGCGGCGGCTTCCTCGGTGGTCATGTCCGGGGCCGATTCGGGAACTTGGTCTTCGGTGTTCTCGGTCATTCGTCTTCCAGAGTAGTCAGGCCGGCGTCGCACACGCGAACACCTAATGCCCGACCCTTGAGATGGTCGAACAGCGACTCGTCCGTGCCGGTGAGGAAGGCCTGGAGCTTGAGCGCCGTGAGTTCGTCGGCCAGAGCGGCTCGCCTGGTCAGGTCGAGATGCGCGGCGACTTCGTCGAGCAATATTATAGGATTCGGCGCGGATTCCGCACGCGAAAGTCGCGCCGCCTGGGCCAAAACGAGGTTCAAAATCAGGGCTTTCTGCTCTCCGGTCGAGCACTCCGCCGCCGGACGGTCCTTCTCGACGTGGAAGATGGCCAGATCGCCCCGGTGAGGGCCGGTCAGCGCGCGCCCCGCGGCCCCGTCGCGCGGCCGCGCGGCGGCCAGGGCGGAGGCCAGTTTCAGCTCGATATCGGCGAACGGAACACCGTCCAGGGCCAGCTTCTCCCACTCGCCGGACAAGGTCAGGCGCGCCTGTGGGAAGGGACGATCGCCGCGGCCGTCGATCTCGGCCTGCAGGGCCGACAGGGTGCGGGCCCGGGCCTGGGCCATCAGGGCGCCCGACTCGGCCAACCGGGCTTCCAAGGCGTTCAGCCAGGTCGCGTCGGCCGGGGCGCCGCCGTCGGCCGCGTCAGTCAGCAGGCGCATCCGCTCGCGCTGGGCCTTGTCATAGGCGTTCGCGTTGACGGCATGGGACGGCTCGCCGGCGAAGACCAGGCGGTCGAAGAACCGTCGGCGCTCAGAGGCGGCCTCCAGGAACAGGCGGTCCTGGGCGGGGGTCAGCCAGATCGGACGGACATGATCGGCCAGGCGCCCCGGCGGCACGGTCTCGCCCTCGAGGCGGACAGTGCGGCGGGCGGCCCCGCCCTGCTCGACGCCCGTGCCGATGCGGATCGGCGCGTCCTCGCCGGCCTCGACCTCAGCGGCCACGGCCCAGGCGCGACCGCCGGCCTCGCCCGGCAGGCGGCGGCCGACCTCGGCCATGCTGGCGCCGCGCAGACCCTTGCCCGGGGTCAGCAGGCTGATGGCTTCCAGGAGGTTGGTCTTTCCGGCCCCATTGGCCCCGAACAGATAGACGCTGCGCCCCTCGGTCTCGAGGCGGGCGCGCTCGTACGAGCGGAAGTCCGTCAGGGTCAGGGAAAGTAGTGCGGCCGACGCCATGCAGGCGTTCTTAAGGGGTGTCGGACGCTCGGGCTACAGGAACCGAAACACCGATTCCCGAGACACCCGCTCCATGAGGACGCTTGGAGCGGGTTCCGCCTCGGAATGGCCCTCCGGAGACTTGCGCGACATATAGGCCCCGCCGAGATCCATGCTGCCTCAGTCTATGAGGCAAGACCATGGCAAAGCTCTCTTAAGCCCCGAATGTTACGGCGAATTAAGACAGTCTAGCTCGGGCGAAGTCTCTAACCCAGCTTGTAACCACAGAGCTTGTTGCCATCGAGGTCGCGGAAATAGGCGAAATAGGCTCGCGGCATCCGTGCGCCCGGCGCGCCCTCGTCCGTCGCCCCCAACTCCAGGGCCTTTGCATGGAAGGTGTCGACCTCCTCGACGGTGTCGAAGGCGAAGCCGCCCATCATGCCATTGCCGACGCAGGCCGGATTGCCGTCATAGGGGCCCAGCACCCCGAACATGCAGCCGTCGCCGCGATACAGCCGACCGCCCGACGGGTGCTCGAACAGAGGCTTCATGCCGATCGAACCCAGCAGCGCGTCGTAGAACACCCGCGCCTTTTCAAGGTCGTTCGAGCCGACCGTCACATAGTTCACCTTGGCCATGGGCCACCTCCCGTTTTCTTTGAGAACGGACGTTGGCACGCGGCGCGCGAGCGGACAAGTTTCCGGAAGGGCGCCTACTTGGCCCCGCCCAGCCCCAGCACCTTCTGCAGGAACTGGGTCTCGACCTCGCGGCGGCGGTCGTTGTTGGCCTTCTTCAGGAAGCCGTGCCCCTCGTCCTTGAACTGGACGTACCAGGTCTCGACGCCCTGCTCGCGCAGCTTGGCGACGACCTGGTCGGACTCGGACTTGGGCACGCGCGGATCGTTCCAGCCCTGCATGACCAGCATCGGCTTCTTGATGTTGCCGACATTGTTCATCGGCGAGATCGTCTCGAAGGCCTTCAGCATCTTCGGATCGCGCTCATCGCCATATTCGGCGCGGCGCAGGTCCCGGCGATAGGCCTCGGTGTTCTGCAGGAACGAAACGAAGTTGCTGATGCCATAGCGCTCGATGCCGGCGGCCATGCGGTCGGAATAGCGGGTCATCACCGCCAGCGACATGTAGCCGCCGTATGACTGGCCGTAGACCACGACACGGTTGGGATCGAGGTCGGGCTGGGTCTTGATCCAGTCCAGCAGCGCGCCGATGTCCTTGACCGAGTCCTCGCGCTTCTCGGCGTTGTCGAGGTTCAGATAGGTCTTGCCGTAGCCGGTCGAGCCCCGAACATTGGTGACGATCACCGCCGCGCCCAGTTCGGCTACCGTGTGCTGGTGGAAGGCGCTGAAGGTGGGGCGCGACTGGCCTTCGGGCCCGCCGTGGATGTCGATGATCACCGGCGCCTTTTGGCCGGCCGCCAGCTTGGGCTTGTAGACAAAGGCCGGGATCGAGCGCTTGTCGAACGACGGGAAACGGACGAGATCCGGCGTCGCCAGCGCCTTGGCGTCCAAGCCGCCCAGTTCCGAAGCCGTCCAGCGCTCCAGCTTGCCGTCGGTGACGCCCCAGCTCCACGCATCGCTCGCCGCTGTCGGCGTCGCCAGGCTGAAGCCCAGCTTCGAACCGTCCGGCGAGAAGGCGATGCCCGAGACGACTCCCATCGGCAGCTCCGGCTGCGGCAAGGCGCGGCGGGTGCGGAAGTCCTGCACGACCAGCTTCGAATAGCCGTCCTCATTGACGACAAAGGCCATGATCCGGCCGTCGTCGGACAGGGCGAAGTCCTCGATGTCCCACGGCCGCTCGCCCGAAACATTGATCTTGCCGCCGGTGGCCAGATCGAACTGCACCAGGCGCGTGAAGTCTGAGCCTTCGTCGGACAGCATCAGCAGGCTCTTACCGTCCGGGGTGAAGGTCCCGCCACTATAGGCGACCTTGGTTTTGGACGGATTGAGCTCGGTCAGCTTGCCGGTCGCGACATCCAGGAGCCAGCACTTGGTCTCGTTGACCGAGAAATAGCGACCCAGCAGCACGGTCTTGCCGTCGGGCGACACCGCGATCGGCGAGACCTGGCCCTCGCCCTTGTAGATCGTCTTGGTCGCGCCCGAGGCGTCACGCATCAGGACGTCGTAGTCGGCCGAGCCCTTCACGGCCCGCGACCAGACCAGCACCGCGCCGTCCTTCGACCAGGTCGGCGACTGGTTGCGCGTGCCGGTCTCGGTCAGCTGGACGGTTTTGCCGTCCGGGTCACGCAGGAACAGCTGGAACCACTCGTCGCCGCCCGTGTCCTTGGAGAACAGGATCTTGCCGTTCGCCAGGGTTTTAGCGCCAGCGACGGGCTCATCGTAGAAGGTGATCTGGCTGCGGTCCGCGCCCGGCGCGGCGACCACGTGCAACTGGTTGGTGTTGCCGAAGCGGGTGGTGATCACCATCCCACCACCGGCCGCCCAATCGTCGAAGAAGGCCGAGCGGGCGTTCTGGTAGCGGGCCAGGCCCTCGCGGATCGCGGGCGGCGCGACCGGCACGTTCTCCAGGATCTGGTTGCCCATCTCTCGACGCTCGACCGATTGAGAGAGCGCAGGAACGGCGGCGGCAAGGGCGAGGACAGCGGCCGAGGCGGCGAACAGCTTCTTCATGACAAACCCCCGAAAGCAAAACGGGCGCCCAGGGCGCCCGTCTCTCAATGACCAAGATGCGGATCAGACCCGCAGCGGCATCAGCACGTACTTCACGCCCGGATCGACCGGATCGACCACCAGGGTCGGGCTGGCCGGGTCGGCGAAGCGGAACTCGGCCTGAGGGCCGGCGATCTGACCGCAGACGTCCAGCAGATAGCGGGCGTTGAAGCCGATTTCGAAGGGCTCGCCGTCGTAGTCGACCTCGACCTCTTCGACGGCCTGACCGGCTTCCATGTTGCGGACGGTCAGGGTGACCCGGCCCGGCTCGACGGCCAGCTTCACCGAACGGCTCTTCTCGGCCGAGATGGTGGCCACGCGGTCGACGGCCTTGGCGAACAGGTCGTTGTCCAGGGTCAGGATCTTGGCGTTGTCGCGCGGGATGACGCGCAGGTAGTCCGGAAAGGCGCCGTCGATGACCTTGGAGGTTAGGGCGGCCGCGCCGAACTCGAAGCGGACCTTCTGCGGCGACAGCTGGACGTCGACGTGCTCGCCGGCCGATTCCATCAGGCGGCGGGCCTCGGCGATGGTCTTGCGCGGCACGATCACGCCCGGCAGGCCGGCCGCGCCCTCGGGGGCGGGCATCTCGGCCAAGGCCAGGCGGTGACCGTCGGTGGCCACGGCGCGCAGCTTGACCTCGCCGCCCTCGTTCACCGTGTGGAGATAGAGGCCGTTCAGATAGTAGCGGGTCTCTTCGGTCGAGATCGCGAAGCGGGTCTTGTCGATGAGCCGAATCAGCTCGTTGGTGTCGACCGCGATGCGGCTGGAGAGGCCGTCGCTGCTCATCACCGGGAAGTCGCCGGCCGGCAGGACCGGCAGGTTGAAGCGCGAGCGGCCGGCCTGGATGACCAGGCGCGGATCGTCCCCGCTGAAGCTCAGCGAGACGTCGGCGCCGTCCGGCAGCTTGCGGACGATTTCATAGAGGGTGTGGGCCGGCGCGGTGATCTGGCCGGGGACGTCGATCTGGGCCAGGCCCTCGTCGATGATCTCCATATCCAGGTCGGTCGCCGAGAACGACAGCGTGCTGCCCTCCGCCGAGAGCAGGATGTTCGACAGGATCGGGATGGTGTTGCGGCGTTCGACAACGCTTTGCACGTGCCCCAGCGCTTTCAGGAGCGCCGCCCGTTCGATGGTAAGCTTCATAGTGCGGTCCAGGTGTCGAGACCGCCGCCCCAGGAGAATCGCCCCGCGCGGCCCCGTAGAGAATGGACCGCCGACATTAGCGAAATCGCGCGCGTGGGGAAGGGGGCCGAGCCCCTTGCGAAGCTCGAAAAGGCGACCATTTATTGAGAACGATTCTCAAATAGGAGTGCGCCGATGCGCCTCGCCCTCAAGACCCTGACCTACGCCTCGATGCACCTGACCGTCGCGGTGGCCGTCGCCTACGCCCTGACCCGCGATTGGCGGGTCGCCCTGGCCGTCGGCGTCGTCGAACCGATGGTCCAGACGGTGATGTTCAACATCCACGAACGGCTGTGGTCGCGCGCCGACAAGCGAGCGCGCGACCGGCAGTTGGATCAGGCCCCAGATCAGGCCTTGGCGTCGAACGTGCCGCCCGAATTGTCGACCTCGGCGCTAGCGCCGGCGTAGGGGTTGGCCGAAGCGCTCGGCGCGTCCGGCGAGGCCGGGCCGGTCGAACCCTTGGCGGCTACGGCCACCATGGCCGGACGGACCAGCCGGCCCATCAGCTCATAGCCGGCCTGCAGCACGGTGAGCACGCCGCCGGCGGCCACTTCGGTCGAGGGTTGCTCGGTCACCGCCTGATGCAGGTGCGGATCGAACTTGTCGCCCTTGGCCGGGTCGATTTTCTTCAGGCCGTTGCGTTCGAAGGCGCCTTGCAGCTCCTTCTCGGTCATCTCGACGCCGATGATGAAGTTCTTCACCGCCGCGTCGGGCGACTCCTTGGGGCTGTGGGCCGTGGCGCGCGACAGATTGTCGGCGGCGCCCAGCAGGTCGCGGGCGAACTTCTGGATCGCGTAGGCGCGCGCGT
Source organism: Caulobacter sp. GW821-FHT11E10 (assembly GCF_058808375.1). Lineage (NCBI taxonomy): Bacteria > Pseudomonadati > Pseudomonadota > Alphaproteobacteria > Caulobacterales > Caulobacteraceae > Caulobacter > Caulobacter sp. GW821-FHT11E10. The sequence continues at coordinate 466,652 of NZ_JBXARP010000003.1, read as the reverse complement.
CGTTCATTTCCCGCTCGGCGCGGCGCTTGGTGTTCTCGGCCTCGGCGGCGTAGCGCAGGGCCTGCTCTTTAAGAGCGGCCACTTCCAGCTTCAGCGCCTCGATCTCCTGCGACGCGTCGTCGGCTTCGAAGGCGACGTCTTCAGCCGGCGTTTGCTCGTCGGTCATCTCGTAAAGTCCTTATCCATCCATCATCCGTCCGAGCACCCGGGCGGTATAGTCCACCAACGGAATGACTCGGGCGTAGTTCAAACGCGCGGGCCCGATCACGCCGATCGCGCCCAGCACCTTCTGTCGGCCCGTCATATAGGGCGCCGCGATCACCGAGGAACCCGAAAGCGAAAAGAGCCGTGTTTCGGCTCCGATATAGATGCGAACGCCCTCGGCGTCGCGCACGTCGTCCAGGAGGCCGATCAGCTGGCCCTTCTGTTCGAGGTCGTCGAACAGCTGGCGGACGCGATCGATGTCCTCGCGAGCCCGGGCATCGGCCAGCAGGTTGGCTTGGCCCCGCACGATCAGCGAGCGGGCGTCGCCCTCCCCGCCGCTCCAGGCGGCCAGGCCGTCCTCGACCAGACGGGCGGCGGTTTCGTTCAGCTGGCGGCGGGCCGTGTCCAGCTCACCGCCCATTTCGGTCCGCGCCTCGCTCAAGGTGCGGCCGCGCAGGCGGGCGTTGAGGAAGTTGCTGGCCTCCTGCAGGGCCGAGGGCGTCACGCCCGGCGCCTGGCGCATCAGTCGGTTCTCGACCTGGCCGTCCTCGAACACCATGACCGCCAGCACCTGGCCGCCGCCCAGCGGAACGAACTCCACGTGCTTGACCCCGCCTTCGCGGACGGGCGTGACGACAATGCCCGCCCCGCCGGCCAGGCCCGACAGGATGGACGAGGCCTCGGCCAGGGCCTCCTCGAACGAGCGCCCCTTCACGGCCAGCCGCGCTTCGATGGCGTGCTTCTCGGCCTCGCCGATGTCGCCGACCTCCAGGAAGCCGTCGACGAACATGCGCAGGCCCGCATGCGTCGGCATCCGGCCGGCGCTGGTATGGGGCGCGTCCAGCAGGCCCAGCTGCGCCAGGTCCTGCATGGTGTTGCGGATGGAGGCCGGCGACAGGGCCAGCCCGCCCTTGGAAATGGTGCGCGAGCCCACCGGCTCGCCGGTCTCGAGATACGACTCCACCACGCGGCGGAAGATATCGCGGGCGCGGGAGTCCATCTCGCCAAGACCCGGCATGCGGACGATCGGCCCCGGAAACAGGTGTGTCATGTCGTCATGGCCCCGAGGGCAGTATCATCGCGATGCGTGTCGTTTGGGACCCGGTCAGCGGACAAAAGCGGTGGGCCTCTTTCAAGTTCGGCTCTCAATAGGATAAGCGGCCCCTCACACACATTCAAATGTCCCCTGACACCAGGAGTTTCCCATGCGTCCGTCCGAACGCGCCCCCGACCAGCTGCGCGCCGTCACGCTGGAAACCGGCGTCAACCGCTACGCCGAAGGCTCGTGCCTGGTCTCGTTCGGCCACACCAAGGTCCTGGTCACCGCCACGGTCGAGGAAAACGTCCCCGGCTGGATGCGCAACAAGGGCGCCGGCTGGGTCACGGCCGAGTATGGCATGCTGCCCCGCGCCACCCACACCCGTGGACGTCGCGAGGCCGCCGCCGGCAAGCAGAGCGGCCGCACCCAGGAAATCCAGCGCCTGATCGGCCGCAGCCTCCGGGCCGTCGTCGACCTGAAGGCCCTGGGCGAGCGCCAGATCAGCCTCGACTGTGACGTTATCCAGGCCGATGGCGGCACCCGCACCGCCGCCATCACCGGCGCCTGGGTCGCCCTGCGCCTGGCGGTCAACTACCTGCTGCAAGAGGGCGTGCTGAAGGTGGACCCGATCGTCGGCCAGGTGGCCGCCGTCTCGTGCGGCGTCTTCAAAGATACCCCGGTGCTCGACCTCGACTACGAGGAAGACTCGAGCGCCGAGGCCGACAGCAACTTCGTGCTGACCGGCGTGGGCGACATCGTCGAGATCCAGGCGACCGGCGAGAAGCGCGGCTTCACCCGCGCCGAGTTCGAGACTCTGTTCGGCCTGGCCGAAAAGGGCATTAACGAGCTGTTCGTGATGCAGCGCGCGGCGATCGCGGGCTAAGGCCAGTCTCCTCAGGCAACAAAAACCTCGTCATCCCGGAAGCCTCGAAGAGGCTATCCGGGACCCAGGGGCCGGCGCAGAGTGGTCGCTCCTGGGTCCCGGCTCTCCGCTTCGCTGCGGCCGGGATGACGATAGAAATGTGTTTGAGTAGCCGGCCTTCGCGGGATCGACTCTGCGCAGGTACGCATCCCCGCCCTTGCCCGTTGAGACCGCTACCCCCAGATTCCATCCTGAAGGTTAGGAGTCTCGCGTGACCACCCCGTTCGAAGGCTATGAAGTCGAAGCCCGCCTGCGCCCGTCGGCCGAGGCGTATCGCTTCGACCTGGACCAGGCGCTGGCCTCGATGGTCGCCCTCGAGGCCAGCGTGCCGCCCGACGCCTATACGGCGGGGATCCTGGGGACCGAGCGCGTCGGCAACGGCGTGGTGGTCGGCCCCGGCGGCCTGGTCCTGACCATGGCTTATCTGATCACCGAGGCCGAAACCGTCGTGCTGACCCGTAACGACGGCCGCCAGGTCCCCGCCCACGTGCTGGGCCTGGACGTGCGCTCGGGCCTGGGCCTCGTCCAGGCGCTGGAGCCGCTGGATTTGCCCGTCATGACCATCGGTTCGGCCGAGGACCTCGGAGCGGGCGCACCGATCATCGCCGCCGGCGCTGGCGGCCGCGCCCACGCCATCGCCGGCAAGGTTCTGGCCCGCATGCCGTTCGCGGGCTACTGGGAATACCTGCTGGACGACGCCATCATCACCGGACCCGCCCATCCGCACTGGAGCGGCGCGGCCCTGATCGGCCCCAAGGGCGATCTGGTCGGTCTGGGCTCCCTGACCCTGGAAGGCCGCGACCAGGACGGCCAGGCCAAGCCCATCAACATGTTCGTGCCCGCCGAGTTGCTGCCGCCGATCCTCCACGACCTGGCGCGCGGCAAGAGCCCGCATCCGCCGCGCCCGTGGCTGGGCGTCTTCGCCCAGGAGCTGGAGAACCACATCGTCGTGGTCGGCATCTCGCCCAAGGGCCCCGCCGCCCGCGCCGAGCTGCGGGCCGGCGACCTGATCCTGGCCGTCGACGGCGAACCGGTCTCCGAGCTTTCGGAATTCTACGAAAAGATGTGGAGCCTGGGCCCGGCCGGCGTCAGCGTACCGCTGCAGATCCTGCGCGAGGGCGACTCGTTCACCGTCGAGGTTCGCTCGATGGACAGGAGCGGATTGCTGAAGAAGCGGCGTTTGAACTAGTCGACATGGCCCAACCCAAACTGCTTTCGGGCACGAAGAACGCCTCCAGCTGGGCCATGCGCGCTTGGCTGGCCCTGCGCGAGGCCGGGATCGACTTCGAGGAAGAGGTCGTCGACATCCGCAAGCCCCAGCGTTCGGCCAATCTCGCCCGGGTCGGCCAGATCGCGCCGCCGGCCTGCGTGCCGGTGCTGATCGTCGCCGAGGGCGAGGTGATCTACGATTCCCTGGCGATCATGGAATACGCCAACGATCTGGCGGGCGGACGCCTGCTGCCCGCTGACCTCGCCGCGCGCGGCCGAGCGCGGGCGCTGATGGCCTGGCAGCACTCGGGACTGTCGGGCATCTGCGGCCGGATCTCGTTCGAAAGCGCCTTCTATCCCGACAAGCGCGCCCTGACCGAGGCGGAGCAGGCCGAGACCCGGCGGCTGTGGACCGCGCTGGACGCCGAACTGCAACGAAGCGGCGGCCCTTGGCTGTTCGGGACGCTAAGCCTGGCTGATCTGGTGCTTGTTCCGACGGCGGTCCGGCTGTCGGCCCACGATGTCGACCTCAAGGCCTGGCCGGCGGTCGCCGCCTGGCGCGACGCCCTGCTGGCGCGACCTAGCATCGAGACCTGGATGGCCGAAGCCAGAAGCCAACCTCCCGTTCAACTGGACGACTATCTGATCTCCCATGAGGCGCCGAAGCCATGACCACGCCACGCGGCCCCTGGGAACAGCCTGAGCCCTCCGCGCCGACGCCGTCCTCGCGGCCGCCGGTCAGTCGCCGCCGCCTCTGGCTGTGGCTGGGCCTGGTGGCCGCGATCGGGATCGTCGCCTTCGCCCTGGCGCGCGCCTTCCCGGAGGCGATCCAGACCGGCGACGACAGGACCGACCTCTTCTACCAGCTGGGCGTGACCGTGCTGATCTCGACGGTGCTGCTGCGTGGTCTACGAGGCACGATCGGCCAGCATCTCAAATACGTGGCCCTGTGGACGGGGATCGTCGCGGGCCTGGCCCTCGGCTACGCCTATCGCGCCGAGCTGGCCGGCGTCCCGCAGCGGATGCGGCTGGCCTTCAACGTCGGTACGCCCGTCGCGGTGGGCGAGCGCACCCTGGTCGTGCCGCAGGGCGGGGACGGCGCCTATGTCGTCGACGGCCTGGTCAACGGCCAGCGCGTGCGGTTCGTCGTCGACACCGGCGCGACCGAGACCGTGCTCAGCCCGGCCGACGCGCGGCGCCTGGGCCTTCCGGTCGACAGCCTGACCTATGGGTACGAATCCGAAACCGCCAACGGCAAGGGTTACAGCGCCGCCTACGACGCCTCGACCCTGGAGGTCGGGAACATCAAGCTGGAAGGCTTCCGCGTGATGGTGAACAAGGCCCCGATGAGCACGTCGCTGCTGGGGATGAGCTTCCTGCAGCGCTTGGACGCCTTCGAGTTTCGCGGCCGCCAGCTGATCCTGAAATGGCGCGAGGATGAAAAGGGCCGAGCCTACTGAGGCCGCTCAGGCCTCGTCGTAGTCCTCGTCGTTGCCGTCGGCCGGGCCGTACTCAAAGCTCAGCAGGTCCCCCGGCTGGCACTGCAGTTCGCGGCACAGGGCGTCGAGGGTCGAGAACCGGACGGCGCGGGCCTTGCCGGTCTTGAGGATCGAGAGGTTGGCGATCGTCACGCCCACGCGGTCGGAGAGCTCGGTCAGGGACATGCGGCGCTCCAGCAGCACGCGGTCGAGATTCACGCGGACGGGCATGCGGTCGTCGCTCCGGTTCAGATCGTGAGTTCGGCTTCGCGACGAAGGCGCGCGCCCTCGCGGAACACCTCGGCGAGGACGAAGACCACCAGCACTGAGAACCAGGCGGTCAGGGTGAAACTGTCGTCGATGATCTTGGCTTTGGGGGCCAGCCAGCGGGCCATGCCCGAAAAGACGTAGCGGCCAATCTCCAGCCCCGCCAGAACGAGGCCGATCAGCCGCAAGCGCACCACGTTGTCGGGATGGAAGGGGTCGCCGGCCGTCAGGGTGCCGAAGATCTTGCGCAGGCGCTCGACGATGACCATCCAGCCGCCCAGCAGCAGCGCCCAGGCGGCCAGGGCCCCGGCGAACAGCGGCCCGTTGCGGCTGATCGCTTCGACAGCGTCGCTGATCGGCAACATCGAGGCGAGCAATTCCGGATTGAAGCTGAACAGCAGGGCGACCAGCGTGAACAGCGACAGAAGGCTCACGAAGATCCATAGCCCGACGTAGATCACGTCGAGAATGATCTTCAGGAAACTCGATACGGAGCCAGGCCCCAAGGCGCGCATGGCTGCTCCCCAACAGCGACGCTAAGCAACATGCCCCGCGTCGCGGGAGGCGTCAAAACGGTGGGCCTCTAAACCCCGGAAACCCTTGCGTCGCCTAAGCCGCTTTAAAGCGTCTGCACCACGAACGCCACGGCCGACACCGGCACGGCCACGATAAGCGCGGCGGTGATCACGGTCATGAGGACCTTGTCGGCGAGGCGGAACAGGCGGGCGGCGGACATCGTGTTTTCCAGTTTGAGAGACAGGGTCGGGAGCCGAGTCATTCGACCCTTCGCCTAGGATCAACAGATAGGGGACGATTTGAGTTCCGCCAATCTTGTTTATCGAGAAACGATATTAAACTCTGGTAATGATGCTTGTGGACAAACGACCGTTGCTCTCAGGTCACAGTGGCGTGCGTCGCCACCATCGAGCTCCGCTTCGACGCCGCCTCGTACCAGGCCGAAAGCGCTGGCCGGCTGGGCCGCCAGTCGCTGACCTCGCGCGCGTCCTGGTAGGCCAGCTGCACCGCCACGGCGATCTCGCCGATCTCGAAACGGCTTGTGGAAAGATCTCCCTCCGCCACGGCGGCCTCGAACAGGTCGAGGGCGGCGTTGACCGCCTTCAGCTGGCGATCGAACAGGTCCTGGCGGTGCTCGGCCTGTGGCCGCATGCGCTCACGGACGACCAGCACCGAGGCGTCGCCCATGCCGTCGGCGGCGGCCTCCAGGGTCAGGGCGCGATGGCGGTCCGGCTGAGCGTTGGGGATCAGGTGCGGCTCGGACAGGCCGTCGACGAAATCGACGATGACGCCGGAATCGAAGATCCGCTCGCCGCTCTCCAGCACCAGGACGGGCACCTTGTTCAGAGGATTGTCGGCGCGCAGGCTCTCGTCCTGGAAAGGCGCGACGATCTCCAACGCGAAGCGGTCGGCGAGGCCTTTTTCCATCGCCAGGACGCGAACCTTGCGCGCAAACGGCGACAGGGGCGTGTAAAGGAGCCGCATCGGATGATTTCCCCGGAGTGATGAGATGGCGCTGAAGCTTGAAATGGGATCGAAGCTCGTGGTCGCCACCCACAATCCCGGCAAGGCGCCCGAAATCTCCGCCCTCCTGGACGGCCGCTTCGAGATCGTCACCGCCGGCCAGCTGGGTCTTCCAGAACCCGACGAGACCGAGAGCACCTTCGTGGGCAACGCCTTGCTCAAGGCCCGCCACGCCGCGGACCTCTCCGGTCTACCGGCCCTGGCCGACGACTCCGGCGTGTCGGTCAAGGCCCTGGACGGCGCGCCGGGGATCTTCTCGGCCCGCTGGGCCGGCCCAACCAAGGACTTCGCCATGGCCATGAAAAAAGTCGAGGAGCGGCTCGACGAGACGGCCTCCGACGATCGCTCGGCCTGGTTCACCTCGGCCCTGGCCGTGGCCTGGCCCAACGGTCCGGCCGTGGTGGTCGAGGGCCGCGTCGATGGAACCTTGGTGTTCCCGGGCCGGGGAACGCGCGGCTTCGGCTACGACCCGATCTTCATGCCCGAGGGTTACGACCTGACCTTCGGCGAGATGGAACCGGCCGCCAAGGACGCCATGAGCCACCGGGCCCGCGCCTTCGCCAAGCTCAAGGCGGCGCTGTTTGACTAAAAACCTCGGCGTCTATGTCCACTGGCCTTACTGCGCGCGCATCTGCCCCTATTGCGACTTCAACGTCGTCCGCGACCGGGGCAAGACCGCCGAACAGCAGGCCCTGGCCGACGCCATCGTCGCTGATCTGGAAGCCCAGCGCGCCCTGACCGGCGAGCGCCAACTGCTGTCGATCTTCTTCGGCGGCGGCACCCCCTCGCTGATGGACCCCGCCCAGGTGGGGCGGGTGATCGAGACCGCCAAGCGCCTCTGGTCGCCCGCCGGCGACCTGGAGATCAGCCTCGAGGCCAATCCCACCGACGCCGAGGCCGACCGTTTCGCGGCCCTGGCCGACGCCGGGGTCCAGCGGCTGTCGCTTGGCGTCCAGGCCCTGGACGACGCGTCTCTGAAGGCCCTGGGTCGCAACCACGACGCCGGCGCGGCGAAACGAGCCATAGCGGCGGCGACCAAGGCCTTCCCGCGCCTGTCCATCGACCTGATCTACGCCCGGCCTGGACAGACCGACGCGGCCTGGCGCGCCGAGCTCTCCGAGGCCATCGCCCTAGGGCCCGAGCACCTCTCGCCCTATCAGCTGACCATCGAGAGCGGCACCGCCTTCGACCGCGCGGTCGGGCGCGGAACCCTGAAGGTCCCCGACGAGAACCTGGCCGCCACCCTGTTCGAGACGACGCAGGAGATCCTGGAGGCCGCCGGCTTCGAGGCCTACGAGGTTTCCAACCACGCCAAGGGCGCGGCCGCCCGCTCGCGGCACAACCTCGTCTACTGGCGGGGCGTCGACTATGTCGGCGTCGGCCCCGGCGCGCACGGCCGCCTGGCCCAGCCCGAAGGCCGCGCGGCCACGGTCGCCCATCGCGGCATCAAGGACTATGTCTCCGCCGTCGCGGGCTCCGGCCTCGGCTTCGAGCGCGAGATCCTCACTCCCGAGGAGGCCGCCGAGGAGCGCCTGGTCCTGGGCCTGCGTATCGACGACGGCGTGAGCTTCGAAGAGATGACCCCGCTGGGCCTGTCGCCCGACCTCCCGAAGGTCCGCGATCTCGTCGAAACCGGGCTGCTGGCCGACGATCGCGCCCGTCTGCGCGCCACCCGCGCGGGCCGCCTCGTGCTGGACCGGCTGACAGGCGCGCTCGCGACCTGATATGCCTGCATTCCGATCGCCTAAGGACACCTAACGCGTGAGCCGCCAGCTTCCCCCGCCAGCCCTGTCCGACGCGCCGCTGGCGCCGGGCCTTTATCTGGTGGCGACGCCGATCGGGAACCTGCGCGACATCACCCTGCGGGCCCTCGACGTGTTGGCCGCCTGCGACGTGCTGCTGGCCGAGGACACCCGCGTCACGGGGAAGCTTCTGGCGGCCTACGGGATCAAAACCAAGCTGGAGCGCCACGACGAGCACGTGGCCGAGCGCGCCATTCCCCGCATCCTGGAACGGCTTGAGGCCGGAGAGCGTGTCGCCCTGGTCTCGGACGCCGGCACGCCGATGGTCTCCGACCCCGGCTACCGCCTGGCCCGCGAGGCGATCGCCGCCGGCCATCCGGTCATCCCGATCCCCGGCGCCTCGGCGGTCCTGGCGGCCTTGACCCTGGCGGGCCTGCCGACTGACCGCTTCCTGTTCGCCGGCTTCCCGCCGCCCAAGAGCGCGGCCCGCCGGACCTTCCTGGAAGAGTTCGCCAACACCCGCGCCACCCTGATCTTCTACGAGGGCGGCTCGCGGGTCGACGACTGCCTGGCCGACATGGCCGTCGTGTTCGGCGGAACGCGCCAGGCGGCCGTCTGCCGTGAACTGACCAAGCTCTACGAGACCTGCATCCGCGGCCCCTTGGCCGAGCTCGCCGTCGACCCGCGCTTCGAGGCGCCGAAGGGCGAGATCGTCATCCTGGTCGGACCGGGCAGCGAGAAGGTCGCCACCGTCGACGACGCCGAGGCCGCCCTGCGCGAGGCCATGGCCCGTCTGCCGCTCGGCGAGGCCGCTTCGGAAGTGGCCAAGGCGCTCGGCCTGTCGCGCAAGGACCTCTACCGCCAGGCCCTGGCGATGAAGGAACAGGCCTGATGGCCGCCGGCGCCCGTCCAACCCCTGTTCGTCAGGCCCGGGGCGCGGCGGCGCGCAAGCTCGGCCGGCGGGCCGAGGTGATCGCGGCCTTGTGGCTGATGGCTAAGGGCTATCGGATTCTCGGCTTCAGACTGGCGACGCCACTCGGCGAAATCGACCTGCTGGCGCAACGCGGACGCACCTTGGCCGTTGTGGAGGTCAAGCAACGAACGACGATCGAGGACGCCCTGGACGCCGTGACGCCGACCCAGCGCGACCGCCTGCGCCGCGCCGCCGCCCACCTCTCCGCGCATCGCGCCGGCCTGCGCGACCTGCTCGTGCGCCTCGACCTGATCGCCCTCGCGCCCGGCCGCCCGCCCCGCCACCTGCCCGACGCCTGGACAGGAGCGTGATGTGACCCGGGAAGACGCCGAGGCGATCCTGACCAGGGCCGGCGAAGGTCCCGACGAGGGCTTCCCGCTGTTCGAGGCCGCCCTGGCCTGCGCTGTCCACGACGATCCCAGCCGCGACACCACCCCGGCCATCAACCTCGCCAAGGACGCCGCCGAGCGCCTGCGCCGCCGGGCCGAAAGCGAGTCGCCCGAAGAGGCCGTGGCCGAGACCCTGGCCGGCGACCTGCGCCTGACCGGCGACGTCCTGACCTACGACCACCCCGACAATGCCGACGTCATCGCCATCGCCGAGCGCCGTAAGGGCCTGCCGGTGGCTCTTGGCGTCTTCTACCTGCACGCCGCCCGCGAGGCCGGGCTGGACCTCTATGGCGTCGACTTCCCCGGCCACTTCCTGCTGCGCATCGAGACCGAGGAAGGCCCCCTGGCGCTCGACCCGTTCAGCGAGGGCCGGGTGGTGCTGCCGTCGGAGTTGTCGCGCCGGGCCCTGCGCACCGGCCTGATGCCGGACGTCGCCGCGCGGCTGGAGCTTCTGATGGCGCCGATCCCCGACCGGGCCGTGCTGATCCGCCTGCAGAACAACATCTTCGCCCGCGCCCAGCAGGCCAAGGACTGGGTCCGCGCCGAGCGCTCGGCCCTGCGCCGCGCCCTGCTCAATCCCGCCGACCACCGCCCCTGGCTAGACGTCGCAGCCGCCCGCGAAGGCCAGGGCGCCCTGGCCGGCGCCCTGCAGGCCCTGTCCCGCGCCCAGACCCTGGACGGCGGCGCGGCGATCGCGGCCCGGGCCGCGCGCGAGCGGATGCGGCTGCGGTTGAACTAGCGTTCGCGCGAAAACGGCTTAACTACACAGGCGCCGCCTACCGGCCGTTTATGTCCTGGAGCCCCCATGTCGCTGCGAGTCGCCGTCCAGATGGATCCCGTCCTGGGGATCAACATCGACACCGACACGACCTTCCTGATGATGATGGAGGCGCAACAGCGCGGCCACAAACTGTGGTTCTACACGCCCGACAAGCTCTCCCAGGAAGATGGCCGGGTGTTCGCGCGCGCCCAGTCGCTGGAGGTGTTCGCCGAGAAGGGCGCCCACGCCAAGCTGGGTGAGAGCGCGCTGATCGACATGAAGGACGACATCGACGTCGTCCTGATGCGCCAGGATCCGCCGTTCGACATGGCCTACATCACGGCCACCCACTTCCTGGACAAGATCCACCCGCACACCCTGGTCGTGAACAACCCGACCGAGGTGCGCAACGCGCCGGAAAAGCTGTTCGTCACCGACTTCCCGGGCGTGCAGCCGCCGACCCTGATCACCAGCGACCACGAGGCGATCTACGACTTCCGCGCCCGGCACGGCGACATCGTGCTGAAGCCCCTCTACGGCGGCGGCGGCTCGGGCGTGGCGCGGCTGCTGGCCGACGATCCGAACCTCGACGCCCTGCTGGAACTGCACGCCATGATCGGCCGCGAGCAGGTCATCGCCCAGAAGTTCGTGCCCGCCGTCAGCAAGGGCGACAAGCGCGTCCTGCTGGTCGACGGCGAGCCCGTCGGGGCCATCAACCGCGTGCCGGCGACCGGTCAGGTGCGCTCAAATCTTCGGGTCGGCGGCCGCGCCGAAGCGGTGGAACTGACCGCTCGAGACCTGGAACTCTGCAAGATCATCGGGCCTGAACTGAAGCGCCGTGGACTGATCTTTGTCGGCATCGACGTCATCGGCGAGTACCTGACCGAAATCAACGTTACGTCGCCGACCGGCGCGCAACAGCTTAAGCGTTTTACCGGTATCAATGCCGCGGCCGTACTCTGGGACCGTATTGAGGAACTTCGCCGAAACGGTGGGTAACTCTGCGTAAGAACGAAGATTTCCCGAAACGTTCATTTTTCGTTCTTGCTCCATTTCGCAAGCTATGCTGCACCTTGTGGATAAATACATGCATCCATGAGGTGATCGATGGCCGCCAAGGTCGTCACGGTGGCGTTCGAGGGGGTCGAGGCCCGAAGGGTCGACGTCGAGGTCCAACTGACCACCGGACTTGCGTCCTTCGTGGTGGTTGGGCTGGCCGACAAGGCGGTCGCCGAGAGCCGTGAACGGGTGCGCGGCGCCTTCGCCGGATTGGGCCTCTCCCTGCCCGGCAAGCGCATCGTCGCCAATCTGGCCCCGGCGGACTTGCCCAAGGAAGGCACCCACTTCGACCTGCCGATCGCCCTGGCGGTGATGGCCGCCCTGGGGGTGATCCCGCTGGACGCCCTCGACGGCTGGGCGGCGATGGGCGAGCTCTCCCTGGACGGGCGCATCGTCCCAGCGGCCGGCGCCCTGCCCGCGGCGATGGCGGCCGGCGCCATGGACCTGGGACTGATCTGCCCCGAGGCGTCCGGACCCGAGGCGGCCTGGGCCGGCGACACCCGGATCCTGGCCCCGCGCTCGCTGGTCTCGCTGATCAATCACTTCCGGGGCAGCCAGATCCTCACGGCCCCGACGCCCGGCCCGATCGTCGAGGGCGAAAGGCCCAAGGACTTGCGTGATGTCAAAGGCCAGGAGCACGCCAAGCGCGCCCTGGAGATCGCCGCGGCCGGCGGCCACAACCTGCTCTTCGTCGGTCCGCCGGGTTCGGGCAAGTCGATGCTGGCCCAGCGCCTGCCCGGTCTGTTGCCGCCGCTGACCTCCTCGGAGTTGCTGGAGACCTCGATGGTCCATTCGGTGGCCGGGCTGATCGCGCGCGGGGCGCTGACCCGCACGCGCCCGTTCCGCAGTCCCCACCACAGCGCCAGCATGGCCGCCCTGACCGGCGGCGGCCACCGCGCCAAGCCCGGCGAGGTCTCACTCGCGCACAACGGCGTGCTGTTCCTGGATGAACTGCCGGAATTTGGCGTTCAGGCCCTGGACAGCCTGCGCGGTCCGCTGGAGACCGCTGAAGTGATGGTCGCCCGCGCCAATGCCCACGTCCGCTATCCGGCCAAGGTGCAGCTGGTGGCGGCCATGAATCCGTGTCGCTGTGGCCATGGAGGAGCCGGACGGGGCGCGTGCGGCAAGGCTCCGCGCTGCCAGAAGGACTATCAAGGCCGCGTTTCCGGTCCGCTGATGGACCGCATCGACCTGGCGGTCGACATGCCCGCCGTCACCGCCGCCGACCTGTCCCTGCCACCGCCCGTCGAGGGTTCGGCCGAGGTCGCCGCCCGGGTCGCCCGGGCCCGGGCGCTGCAACTGGACCGCGCCGAGGAGCACGGCGTCGCCGACGGCCTGAACGGCCGGGCCGAGGGCTCCTTCCTGGAGGCGATCGCCGCGCTGGACGAGCCGGGCCGCGCCCTGCTGGCCCGCGCCGCCGAGGCCGGCCGGATCAGCGCCCGGGGTTGGACAAGGGTGCTGCGCCTTTCCCGTACCATCGCCGACCTGGAGGGCGTCGATGGCGTCCGCCGCGTCCACGTGGCCGAAGCCCTGGCCCATCGGCGCACGACAACGCCGGGCGAGGAAATCGCTTCAGCTTGACCGCCCGTTAAGTCGTGCCCCTCTAGGCTCTCGCCTCATGAGCGACCAAAGACCCGGCGTCACGCCCGAGCAGCTGGCCACCCTGAGCCACGAGTTCCGCACCCCGCTGAACGGCGTGCTGGGCATGGCGCGCCTGCTTGAGAACACCAAGCTGACCGGCGAGCAGCGCGCCTATGTCACCGCCCTGCGCGAAAGCGGCGACCACCTGCTGTCGCTGGTCAATGACGTCCTGCATTTCGCCCGCCTGGGCGCGGCCTCGATCGAGCTGGCCCTCGCGCCCGTCGACATCGAGGCCCTGCTGCGCCAGGTCGCCGAGCTGATGAGCCCGCGCGCCCACGAAAAGGGCGTCGAGATCGCCTGGGCCCTGCCTTCACCCCTGCCGACGATCCGCGCCGACGAGGGCCGCCTGCGCCAGATCCTGCTGAACTTCGCCGGCAACGCCGTGAAGTTCACTGAGGCCGGCGGCGTGCTGCTGTCGGCGACCGCCACCGCCGACGGCCGTATCCGCTTCTCGGTGACCGACACCGGTCCCGGCGTCGCCCCCGACGCCCGCGCTCGCATTTTCGAGGCCTTTGTCCAGACCGACATCACCCACGCCACCCAGCTGGGCGGCGCGGGCCTGGGCCTGGCCATCGTCGCCCGCCTGGCCAACGCCATGAACGGCGAGGTCGGGGTCGGCGGCGAGCTGGGCCAAGGCGCCGAGTTCTGGTTCGAGGCGCCATTTGAGATCGCCGCTCCAGCCCTCCGGGCGGCCCCGCTGGACGGCCGCCACGTCGCCATAGCCTCGCCCAACGCCATTGTCCGCGCCGCCACGGTGCGCCAGATCGAGGCCGCCGGCGGCCGCGCCTTCGCCGCCGTCGATGTCGCCTCGGCGCTGTCGGGCGCGCCGGCGGACGCCGTGCTGCTGATCGACGCCGCCCTGTCGGGTCCGCGCGGGGCCCTGAAGCCCCCCGCCGGCCGCAAGGCCGTGGTGCTGCTGACGCCCGAACAACGCGACCGCATCGACCGCCTGAAGGCCGCCGGTTTCTCGGGCTACCTGATCAAACCACTGCGCGCGGCCTCGATCGTCGCCCAGGTACTGCAGGCGGACACGGCCCAAGGCGAAGGCGAAACCGAGCCGACCGAAGCGCCCGCCCACGACGACCGCATCGCCGGGGCCGTCGCCCGGGGCGTGCGCGTGCTGCTGGCCGAGGACAATCCGATCAACGCCCTGCTGGCCCGCACCCTGCTGGAGCGCGAAGGCTGCAAGGTCGACCGCGTCGCCGACGGCGAGCAGGCCGTGGCGGCCGCCGTGGCCGGATCCTACGATCTGATCCTGATGGATCTGCGCATGCCCGGCATGTCCGGGATCGACGCCGCCAAGGCCCTGCGCGCCAAGGGCGTCGCCGCCCCCATGGCCGCCCTGACGGCAGACGCCTTCGACGAGGACAAGCGCGCCTGCCTGGCCGCCGGCATGGACGATTTCCTCGTGAAGCCCCTGACCCAGGAAGCCCTGCGCGACGCCCTGACCCGCTGGACCACAACGGGTCTCTCGGGCGGCGTTTCGCGCGGCTGGACGAAAACCGCGACGCGAGCCAAGGTCGCCAGCTAGACGGGGGCGGTTCCCCCTGCCAGGGGGATCGCCGCATGACCACGCCTTCCGAGAAGAAACTGACGATGCTCGGCGCCTTCGCCGATCGCCGCATCTTGGTGATGCTCGCCCTGGGCTTCTCTGCAGGCCTTCCAAACCTACTGGTCTTCGATACCCTTTCGGCTTGGCTCCGCGAGGACGGTGTCTCACTAGAGATCATCGGCTTTTTCAGCCTAGCGACCATGGCCTATGCGGCCAAGTTCCTATGGGCCCCGCTCGTGGATCGCGTGAAGATCCCCCTATTGACCGCCTGGCTTGGTCATCGACGGTCCTGGATGCTGGTCGCTCAGGCGGCGATCATGCTGGGGCTGTGGCTTATCTCGGGCCAATCCACGACGGGAGGATTGGCGGCCATCGCCGCCATGGCGGTGTTCGTCGGCTTCTCCGGCGCGACCCAGGACATTGTCATCGACGCCTGGCGCATCGAGGCTGCCGAAGACGCCCGCCAGGGGGCCATGGCCGCCGCCTATCAGTGGGGTTATCGCATCGCCATCGTCGTGGCCGGGGCCGTGCCACTGCTTCTGGCCGAAGCCAAAGGCTGGAACTTCTCCTATGCCGTCATGGCGGCCCTGATGCTGGTCGGCGTCCTTGGCGTGTTCGGCGCACCCAGAGAGCAGAACCACATAATCCGCCCGATCCATACGGACGGCGTGCCAGCCCACCCGGTGCGCGATATCATCGAATGGCTCTGCCGGGGCGCGATCTTCGTTGTCGGCGCACTGATCGCCGGCGCGGGCCTTTCCGGCAACGCCACGCCGCTAACATTCCTGACGGCGCCGCTCGGGTCTCCCGAGGCGTTCGGCCTAGCGGGACTGTGGAAGACGCCGCCGGTCGGCACGCTGCTGCAGCTTGGCGCAGTCATTACCGGCTTGGCCGTGATCGTCATTGCCTGCTGGCCGATCCCCAAAACGCCCACCCGCCCCGGCGCCTATCTGTCTCAGTCCTTTGGCTCGCCCCTCGTCGATTTCTTTCGCCGCCATCGGGGCACCGCAGCTTTGATCCTGGCCTTGATCTGCTTCTACCGCCTGTCGGACTTCGTGCTGAACATCATGAACCCGTTCTATCTCGACCTCGGGTTCACCAAGCCCGAGATCGCCGAGATCCGCAAAGTCTTCGGCACGATCATGTCGATGGTCGGTGTGCTGTTCGGCGGCATCGCGGTGGCCCGTTTGGGTCTAATCCGGTCCCTAGTCATTGGAGCTTTCGCCGGGCCACTGAGCAACCTGATTTTCGCGTGGCTCGCCATGCAGGGGCATGACGTACGGGCGCTGATCATCGCCATCAGCTTCGACAACGTCGCCCAAGGCTTCTCCGGCGTGGCGCTGATTGCCTACATGTCCAGCCTGACCGGACAAGGGTTCACAGCGACCCAGTACGCGCTCTTCTCGTCTCTCTACGCGTTGCCTGGCAAGGTCATCGCCACACTGTCGGGGCGGATCGTCGAAGGCTCGGCTCGCGCGGCTGAAGCTGGCGGCCCCTTCGCGGCGCTTAAGCCTCTGTTCGCCCACATGACGCCCGATGCGCTCGTGTCCGGCGCTGCGAAGACCGGAGTCTCCCCCGCCGCACTAGGCAGTGGCTATATGGTCTTCTTCCTATATTCCACGATCATCGGCATCTTCGCGATCGCACTGACCTTCGCCGTGGCGCGCAAGACCCTTGCGAGCGAACCCGCTCCAGCAACACCGGCCGAAGACGCCGCCTAGACCGCCAGGCAAACCACCTGCGCCACCCGCAGGTCCCGCCGCAGCCCGTCGGCGACGCGGCCGTAGTTCTCGGTGGTGATCGGCTCGCTGCCCGTGAATTCCGAGGGCGCGGGCCGGCGGCGGTTACCCAATACGGTCTTCAGGGTCTCGGGCGCGGTCGTGTAGATGCGGCCCCGGCGCGGAGCCTCGGCCACGGTGACGCCGATCACCCGGCCGGCGCTGTCCAGCGCGGGCGCGCCGGAAAGCCCCGACAGCGTCCCCTTCAAGGTGTCGGTGCGACCGACCTCGGCCCAGACCAGGACCGGCTCGGTGCGGGCGCCGCGACCATGGACGACCAGGTTCTCGCGACCGAGCAGACGCGAAGCGGCCTCGCCCGGATGGCCCTGGGGAAAACCCGGGTGATAGGCCCGCGCGCCCCGGCGGAGGGTCAGGTCCAGACCCAACGGCACGGCCGGCGCGCCGCCCTCGGTGGTCAGGACCGCCGCGTCTGCATTCGGGTCGATATGGATCTTGGCCGCCACGCCGCGTCCGTCGGCGACGACGATCGCGGCTTGCTTGCAACCATCGACCACGTGGCGGGCGGTCAGCCAGGTGCCGTCGTCACCGACCGAGAAGGCCGTGCCCGAGCCGGGTTCGGGCCGGTCGGGAACCTGGACCACGATCGAGGGATCGAACGGCGAGGACGGCCCCAGCGGCAGTCCTTCCTCGCCCGGCACCGGCGGCGGCGGCGGCGGCGCGTCCGAGCGCTCCTGCCGGCCCACGGCGACGATCACCAGGGCGCTGACGGCCGCGGCGTAGACCAGCCAGTCTGGAAGCTTGGGAAAATGCACGGGAGAGCCCCCGGTCCCTGTCGGCTCAGCCCGCCACCGCGGCGGCCAGGACCAGGGCGGTGGCCAGCTTGGCGCCGACCAGCAGGGCGGCGGCGGCGACCTCGCCTTCCTGGATCCGTTCGGGCAGGCCCTTCAGCACCATGTCGGTGACACGGAAGACCAGCAACTGCACGGCGATGGTCGCCGCGCCCCAGATCAGGATCTCGATCACCGAGGTCGAGGCGGTCAGCGAGATGGCCAGGGGAATGGCCAGGCCCACCATCACGCCGCCCAGCGACAGGGCTGCGGCGGAGTTGCCCTCGCGGATCAAGGTGATTTCCTTGTGCGGCGTCAGCAGCGCGTAGAGCGCCGTGCCCAGCACCAGCATGACCAGGGTGACGCTGGCATGCAGCAGGGTGACCGGAAAACCGGTGGCGAAGGCCTGGACCTCGGGCGACTGAAGCTGGGACGGCATGAACGCTGACTACCCCCGTTAAACGGCAGCGCCCTGACTAACACGGGTCGACGAGCTTTGCGTAGGGGGCGCCCGTGTCGGGAGAAAGCGTCTTACTTGTAGAAGCCCTGGCGCAGGTTGAGGCCGTGCTCGACGAAGACCTTCATGGCGCACAGCATGCCGGTCCAGCCCTCGCAATTGCCGAAGGCGGCCTTCTCGCCCGCCGGGGTGTCGCTCCAGCCCGCCTCGTGGATCTTCACCAGGGTGCGGCCGTCGCCGGTGTCGCCGAAGGTCATGGTGACGGTGGTCTTGTTGGTGGCGTTCGGTTCAGCCGAGCCCCAGCGCAGGACGATCTTCTCGTTCGCCACGACCTCGACCACCTCGACCGGGAAGGCGCCCGGGAAATCGTGGAAGTCCCAGGTGACGGTCGCGCCGGTCTCCAGACGCCCCTGGGCGCCGCCGGTGGTGAAATAGCCGGACAGCTTCTTCGGATCGGCCACGGCCTCGAAGACCTCGGCCACGGGCTTGGCGATCCGGCCGCTGACGGTGAATTCGTGAGACATGGGACATCTCCTTGATCAGGGTTTGGCCTTGCTGGCCGCAACCATATGTTATAATCTTATAACATGTCAAACGAGGACGAGGCGGACCTGATCTTCAAGGCGCTGGGCCACAGGGTCCGGCGCCAGATCCTGGATTTGCTGAAGGCCGAGCCACGCACGACCGGCATGCTGTGCGCGCTATTCTCGGAGATGGACCGCTGCACGGTGATGCAGCACCTAAGCGTGCTGGAGGAGGCCGGCCTGGTGGTCGCCGAGCGACGCGGGCGCGAGCGGTGGAACCATCTCGACGCCCTGCCGGTGCATGCGATCCACGAACGCTGGATCGGCCCCTACGCGGCCTATGCGGCGGGGATGCTGAGCCGGCTGAAGAAGGTGGTGGAGGAAGAGGCCTAGGCCGCCTCGTCCTCGTCGTCGCCCAGCATGCCGGCCATCGCCGCCATCGACAGCTTGCGCAGGGCCGAGGCGCGAACCTTTTCGCTCTCGCTCTTCAGCTGGCCGCAGGCGGCGAGGATGTCGCGACCGCGCGGAGTGCGGATCGGTGAGGAGTAGCCGGCCTTGTTGAGGATCGCGGCGAAGGCCTCGATCGTCGACCAGTCCGAACACAGGTAGTCGCTGCCAGGCCAGGGATTGAACGGGATAAGGTTGATCTTGGCTGGGATGCCCTTGATCAGCTTGACCAGCGCGCGAGCCTCGTCGGGGCTGTCGTTGACACCCTTCAGCATCACGTACTCGAACGTCACGCGGCGAGCGTTCGACAGGCCCGGATAGGCGCGGATGCCGGCCATCAGCTCGGCGATCGGATATTTCTTGTTCAGCGGCACCAGCTCGTCGCGCAAGGCGTCGTTGGTGGCGTGCAGGCTGATCGCCAGCATGGCCTGGGTCGTATTGCCCAGCTTTTCCAGCATCGGCACCACGCCCGAGGTCGAGACCGTGATCCGGCGACGCGAGATGCCGATGCCCTCGTTGTCGCTGATGATCTCGATGGCGTCGGCCACCTGACCCAGATTGTAGAGCGGCTCGCCCATGCCCATGAACACGATGTTCGAGAGCACGCGGTCTTCCTTGTCCGACGGCCATTCGGCCAGGTCGTCCTTGGCCACCTGCACCTGGGCGACGATCTCGGCCGCGGTCAGGTTGCGGACCAGCGGCTGGGTGCCGGTGTGGCAGAAGCTGCAGTTCAGCGTGCAGCCGACCTGACTAGACACGCACAGAGCGCCGGCGCGGCCGACGCCGGGAATGTAGACGCTCTCGACCTCGATGCCCGGGGCCATGCGGATCAACCACTTGCGGGTGCCGTCCTTGCTGACCTGGCGCTCGACGATCTCCGGGCGATTGAGGGCGAAGGTCTCGGAGAGGCGCGCGCGGGTTTCCTTGGCGACGTCGCTCATCAGCGCGAAATCAGTGACGCCGCGATGGTGCATCCAGCGGAAAATCTGGGTGGCCCGCATCTTGGCCTTGCCATGCTCGACCACGCCGCTCTCGACCAGGGCCGCGACCAGCTGCGGGCGCGTAAGGCCCGACAGGTTGACCATGGGTTTGGCGACGGGGATGGCGGGCGCTGCGTCGGTGGAGACGCGCGACAGGTCGAGGGTGACGCTCAAGGGGGTGTCCGGATCTTCGGGGGTCGAGGCGGACATATAGCAGGTCCGGGGCGGTTTTCCAAAAGGACGCCCGGTCGCAGCCCCTAGACCTTGCGGAACCGCCCGCCCTGGTTGGCCATCAGGGCCAGGGCCCAGTCGTCCGGCAAGACCTTGGCGATGGCGGCGATGGTCTTGTTGGGCGCGCCCGGCACGCAGATCGAGCGGTTGGCCTCGGCGGCCTCGTAGCCGGCGGCGGCGACCTCGTCGGCCCCCAGCCACATCCAGTCGGGCACCCCCTGGCTGACCTGGGCGCGGGTGCCGTTGGCGTCGTGGAACTCCGAATAGGTGAAGCCCGGGCAGAGGGCGCTGACATGGACGCCGGTCGACAGGTTCTCCAGGTGCAGGCTCTGGGAGAACTTCACCAGGAAACCCTTGGTGGCGGCATACAGCGTGTGGCCGGCCGCGCCGGGGACCAGGCCCGCCAGCGAGGCGACATTGACGATGCGGCCGAACCGCCGCTCGACCATGCCCGGCAGCACCTTGTGGGTCATGGCGCAGACCGAGGTCAGCATCACCTGCAGAAAGGTCGCCTGGTCGGCCCAGCTGGTTTCGGCATACGTCCCCGGCAGGCCGTAGCCGGCGTTGTTGACCAGGGCGTCGACGACGCGCCCCTGCTCGGCGATGGCGGCCAGGACGGTGTCGACCCCGGCGGGATCGGCCAGGTCGGCGGGGATGGCGTAGGCCTCTACGCCCGAGCGCAGCTTGATTTCGGCGGCCAGCCCTTCGAGGCGGTCGGCCCGGCGCGCGGTCAAGGCCACGTCATAGCCATGGCTAGCGTAGATGCGGGCGGAGGCGGCCCCGATGCCGGCGGAGGCGCCGGTGATCAGGGCGAGACGGCGGGCCATGCTGGGGTGATCCGATAGAAGACGAAACTTCGCCGGAGACGAGCACGGCCCGCGATTTGGTTCAAGCAGCCCTCGGAAACTCCAAAGGGGCGGAAGGGGCGCGCCGGAATGGCTGGGGGCGCGCCCCTTCCGGGTCGCGGCTGGGAGGGAGACCGCCGCGACCCTGGGGACCTCTTGGCTAGGCGGCCTTGTCGAGCTGGTCGACGGCGGTGGCGCCGACGGCCCAGCGGACGGCGGCCTTGGCCACGCGCTCGCCCAGCAGGCGAGCGGTCTCGCGGTCGCCGGCCGGCGGGCTGATCTCGGTCGAGGCGTTGTCCGACTGCGCGGCGACGCCGATGAACGAGCCCACGCGGTTTAGCGTGTCGGGCCCGCGCTCGGCGGCGGTCACATTCGGCGGCGCGAGGCCGAGATTGATCCAGTTCATGCCGTGCTGTGCGGCCAGGATCGTCAGGCTTTCCAGGGCGTGACCCTTGTCGCCGGCGAAGCTGTGCGAATTGGTGAAGCCGGCGGCCAGCTTGTCCTTCCAGGCGCCGGTGAAGAATGCGCCAGCGGTGGCGTCGGCGAACACTTTGAACACGCCCGAGACGTCGCCCATGTAGGTAGGCGCGCCAAACACCACGGCGTCAGCCTGGCTGATCTGCTCGATCAGCGGGGCGAAGTCCTGGGCGGCGTTCTCGATCTTCAGCAGCACGGCGGTCTGGCCGGCGTCACGGACGCCCTCGGCGACCTTGTGCGCCAGGACTTCGGTGTGGCCGTAGCCGGAGTGGTAGGCGATGGCGACGGTGGTCATTTTGAATCCCTCCTGTTTCGAAACTGAAACGGTAGCGATTACGTAATGCGTGAAAACGCGGCCACCAGGGATCAGCAACAAGATCGAGTGCAATTTTTCTGCGGGCGGCTTTTAGCCCGGCTCAACACCCGCCAGCGCCGGATTAGCCGTTGGCCGCGACCGGCTCGTGCGCGCCGTTCAGGAGATCGGCGACGGTGATCTGGGCCAGGCGCTCGTGCGCCGCATTGCCGGCGGCGTCGATGGCCGCGCGAACGGCGTCGGGGATCTTCTCCCCCACCGGACAGCCCTTCACGCCCTTGGGCGCGACGCCGAGGTGGGCGCAGCCGTTGACGGCCTTCAGCACGATGTCGAGCGTGATGGTGTCGGCCGGCTTCAATAGCCACGCGCCGCCGTTGGCGCCGGCGCGCGCGCCGATCAGCCCCGCCTTGCCCAGCATGGCGGTCACTCGGCGGACCACGACCGGATTGGTCGGGACAGAAGCGGCGAGTTCAGCGCTGGCCACGGCGCGGTCGGCCGAAAAGGCCTGCTTGTGCGCCAGATAGGCCAAGGCGTGCGCCGCTACGGGAAATTTCTGACTGTCCGACATCTCAACCCGGGAACGTAAGGACAACGTCCGTGCGTTCAACTGAAAACTGTTTCATGCTCGCAACGAGCGTGTATCCCTCGCCCAGAACTCACGCGGACGTCGGGGGACGATTGAACACGTCGCGGATTGGGTGTATCGCGCCGCGCTTGACCGATATGGGTCGCCCGACAGCGTTTTGCGAGGGGCCCCCGGAGGGATTGAATGGCTTCCGAGGCCCAAAGCGCTTCAAACGCCGATTGCGCGCCTGCGACTACCGACATCCCTCAACAGGACGGCGCCCCTCCAAATGGGCACGGCGGCGGTAATGGCCACGGCCACGGGCCCAAGGGACAGGGCTTCTTCGCCCTGGCGCTGGGCTCGATCGGCGTGGTGTTCGGCGACATCGGCACCAGCCCGCTCTACGCGTTGCGGGAGGCCCTGAGTCACGCCCGCTCGTCGGCCTCGACCGAACACGCGGTGCTGGGCGTGGTGTCGCTGGTCCTGTGGACCATGACCCTGTTCGTGACGATCAAGTACGTCATCTTCTTCATGCGGGCCGACAACAAGGGCGAGGGCGGGACCCTGGCCCTGATGGCCCTGGCCCAGAAGGCGCTAGGCGGCATAGGCCGCAAACGGTCCGTGGCCGTGTTCTTCCTCGGCGTGGTCGGCGCGGCGCTGTTCTACGGCGACGGCATCATCACCCCGGCCATTTCGGTGCTGTCGGCGGTCGAGGGCCTGAAGGACGCGCCCGGCCTTGGCCACACCCTGTCGCCCTACATCGTACCGATCTCGGCCGGCATCCTGATCCTGCTCTTCGCCGTCCAGGCCAAGGGCACCCACCGGATGGCCTCGCTGTTCGGACCGATCACGGCCGTCTGGTTCCTGATCCTCGGGGCTCTGGGCCTGTTCCACCTGGCCGACGAGCCCTCGATCTTCCGCGCGTTCAATCCCTGGTACGGCGTCCGCTTCCTGTTCGAGAACGGCTTCATCGGCTTCGTCATCCTGGGCAGCGTGTTCCTGGTCGTGACTGGGGCGGAGGCGCTCTACGCCGACATGGGCCACTTCGGGAAACGCCCGATCCAGGCCTCGTGGCTGTGCCTGGTCTTCCCGTGCCTGGCCCTGAACTATCTGGGCCAAGGCTCGCTGGTGCTGGACAACCCGGCCGCCGGCCGCAATCCGTTCTGGGAGATGGTCCCGGGCTTCGCCTACTGGCCGGTGCTGATCATGGCCACCATCGCCACCGTCATCGCCAGCCAGGCGGTGATCACCGGCGCCTTCTCGATGACCCAGCAGGCGGTGCAGCTGGGCCTCCTGCCCCGCATCGAGATCAAGCGGACCTCCGAGACCCAGGCCGGCCAGATCTTCGTGCCGGCCGTGAACCAGTTCCTGCTGATCGGCGTGCTGGTGCTGCTGTTCATGTTCCAGAGCTCGCACAAGCTGGCCAGCGCCTACGGCATCGCCGTCACCGGCGCGATGTTCGTCGACACCCTGCTGGCCTATGTGGTCATCCGCCGGATCTGGAAGTGGCCGCTGTGGCAGACGGGCTTGCTGCTGATCCCGCTGGTCGCCCTGGATTCGGTGTTCATCGCCTCGAACATGCTGAAGATCCCGGACGGCGCCTGGCTGCCGCTGGTGTTCGGCGCGGTGCTGGTGCTGATCATGTGGACCTGGACCCGCGGCGCCAACATCCTGACGGCCAAGACCCGCCGCGACAGCGTGCCCCTGGTCGACCTGATGGAGATCCTGCGCGCTCGCGCCCCGCACCGCGCGCCCGGCACGGCGATCTTCCTGACCTCGGACCCGGAAATGACGCCGGTCGCCCTCATGCACAATCTCAAGCACAACAAGGTGCTGCATGAGCGCAATGTCATCCTGACCGTGCGCACGGCCGAGACGCCGCGCGTCAACGAGGACGACCGGGTCAAGATCGAGAAGGTCAACGACGACTTCAAGAAGGTCATCGTCACCTACGGCTTCATGGAAAGTCCGAACATTCCCAAGGCCTTGGCCGTGTGCCGCAAGCAGGGGCTGAAGTTCGACATCATGGCCACCAGCTTCTTCCTCGGAAGACGCTCGATCGTGCCGTCGGCCAATAGCGGCATGCCGCTGTGGCAGGACCGTCTGTTCATCTACCTGATGAAGAACGCCGCCAATCCGACCGACTTCTTCAAGATCCCGCCCGGCCGCGTGGTCGAGCTGGGCGCCCAGGTTACGGTGTAGGGATGGAAACCGCCCTCCGCATCCTCGGCGACGGCCTGTCGATCGCCGCCCTCGCCATCATCGCCTCCACCGCCCAGGGCGCCTGGAAGCGGATCGGCAAGGACGTCACCATTCCGATGCTATGGAGTCGTGACGGCAAGCCCAGCGTGCGCCTGTCCAAACCCCTCGGCCTCCTCACCATTCCGCTGGTTTCGATCGTCGTGCTGCTGTCGTTCACGCTCAGCCAGGCGACCTTCACCGAGGATCCGGTGGTGGCGACCATCATCTTCCTCGTTCGCGCCACGCTCGGCGCCAGCCTGGCCCTCTCCCAGCTGTTTCACCTGCGGTTCGTCATCAAGACGTTGCAGGACGAAGGCCAGCTCTAGACCGGCTCATTTACGCTTGACCCGCGCGCCCTGATCCCGTTGAAGGCGCGCGACTTTGTGTTTCTTCCGAAAGGACCCCGCCCATGGCCGACAAGTCCGTGAAAAAGGTCGTGCTCGCCTATTCGGGCGGCCTCGACACCTCGATCATCCTGAAGTGGCTGCAGACCGAGTACGGCGCCGAGGTCATCACCTTCACGGCGGATCTCGGCCAAGGCGAAGAGATCGAGCCGGCGCGCGCCAAGGCCCTGGCCGCCGGTGTGAAGCCCGAGAACATCTTCATCGAGGACGTGCGCGAGGAGTTCGTGCGCGACTACGTGTTCCCGATGTTCCGCGCCAACACGGTCTATGAGGGCCAGTACCTGCTGGGCACCTCGATCGCCCGCCCGCTGATCGCCAAGAAGCAGATCGAGATCGCCCGCAAGATGGGCGCCGACGCCGTCAGCCACGGCGCGACCGGCAAGGGCAACGACCAGGTTCGCTTCGAGCTCGGCTATTACGGCCTCGAGCCCGACATCACCGTGATCGCCCCGTGGCGCGAGTGGGACTTCAAGTCCCGCGAGGCCCTGCTGGACTTCGCCGAGAAGCACCAGATCCAGATCACCAAAGACAAGCGCGGCGAAGCGCCGTTCAGTGTCGACGCCAACCTGCTGCACTCCAGCTCGGAAGGTAAGGTCCTGGAGGACCCGGCGGTCGAGGCCCCCGAGTTCGTCCACATGCGCACCATCGCGCCGGAAGACGCCCCCGATAAGGCGCACGTCTTCACCATCGACTTCGAAAAGGGCGACCCGGTCGCCATCGACGGCGTCGCCATGAGCCCAGCCACGATCCTGACCAAGCTGAATGAGCTGGGTCGCGACAACGGCGTGGGTCGCCTCGACCTGGTCGAGAACCGCTTCGTCGGCATGAAGTCGCGCGGCGTCTACGAGACTCCGGGCGGCACCATCCTGCTGGCCGCCCACCGCGGCATCGAGAGCATCACGCTGGACCGCGGCGCCATGCACCTGAAGGACGAGCTGATGCCGAAGTACGCATCGCTGGTCTACAACGGCTTCTGGTTCTCCCCGGAGCGCGAGATGCTGCAGGCGGCCATCGACTACAGCCAGACCAAGGTGTCGGGCCAGGTGCGCGTGAAGCTCTACAAGGGCAACGTCTCGATCATCGGCCGCACCAGCCCCTACTCGCTGTACGACCAGGACCTGGTCACGTTCGAGGAAGGCAAGGTCGCCTACGACCACCGTGACGCCGGCGGCTTCATCAAGCTGAACGCCCTGCGCCTGCGGGTCCTGGCCAAGCGCGACAAGCGCGGCTAGTCGCCTTTTCGATTTCTGAAGACGAGAGCGCCCCGGCCATTGGCCGGGGCGTTTTCGTTTCAGGCGCGGCGATCAAACCCTGTTGTACGGATACCGATCCCGGATCATCCGCTGGAAGAACCGCCCCTTCGACCGCGAGCGGTAGAAGGCCTGGCTGATCCGTTCGGGGACGCCGACATAGACATACTCATCCCCGTCGTGAAACGTGACGAAGAGCTTGCCGTGTTCGGGGGTGTAGTCGATCTCGGTGATCGCCGTGGATTCCACTCGCATGGCTCAAGCCTCCGCGGATGAGGATCGTCAGCAACAGGAAAGAACGAAACGCGCGGCTGGTTCCAAAAGCTCAGCTCGCGCAGACTGTTAACGGGTACTAACAACTGTTTAACCCGCAACAGCCAGTGATGCAAATCGCGGGATGACCCGGACGTGTGAACCCGGCTAGGCTCCGCTTCGGGCGGCCCGGAGAGGCCGTCGGGAGGAACCAAACCCAATGCATCAGTCCCACGCGCTCGTGGCGATCGTCACCCTGGTCTCGCTGCTGGTCTATGTCTGGATGATCGTCCGGATCGGCGGCTCGCGCCGGAAGACCGGCATCGACGCCCCGGCCATGACCGGCCATCCCGAACTGGAGCGTCACCTGCGCGTCCAGGCCAACACCGTCGAGTGGCTGGTCATCTACCTGCCCTCGATGTGGCTGTTCGCCATCTACTGGAACGACCTAGTGGCCGCCGCCCTCGGCGTGGTCTGGATCATCGGCCGGATCATCTACGCCCTGGGCTACGCCGCGGACCCGAAGAAGCGCGAGATCGGCTTCATCATCCAGGCCCTGGCCACCGGCGTGCTGCTGTTCGGCGCCCTGGGCCGGGCGATCTATGTCTACATGGTGGTCGGCGCGTAGCTGGGCTTTGAGGTCCATGGCGTAGAGTCCTATATCCGCGTCATGGACCACCTGCCCGTCGATCCCGCCCGCTACGGCGCCTTCCTGGTCGCCATGTTCGTCATGGCCATCACGCCGGGCCCGGCCAACCTGTTCGCCATCGCCACCGGCATGGAGCGCGGCAAGGCCGCCGCCCTGGTCAGCGTGGTCGGCATGAACGTCGCCACCTTGGTCTGGTTCAGCGGCTCGGCCCTCGGCCTCGGGGCCTTGGTCATCGCCTTCCCCAAGGCCTTCCACCTGCTGGCCCTGGCCGGCGCGGCCTATCTGGTCTGGCTGGGCCTGAAATCGCTGTGGGCGGGGATCAAGAACGTCGAGAGCCACGCCTCGGCCACGGTCCGCAAGGGGCGCTCGGCCTTCTTCGACGGCTTCATGGTCCAGATCGCCAATCCGAAGATCCTGCTGTTCTTCTCGGCCGTCCTGCCGCCGTTCCTGGACGTCAAGCGCCCCCTGGTTCCGCAGCTGATCATGTTCGCCTGCGCCACCATCGGCATGGACCTGATCAGCATGTCCAGCTACGGCCTGGGCGGGGCGGCGCTGTCCACCCGCATGAACGAGCCAGGTTTTCGCCGAGGATTCGCGATCCTGGTCGGCATCCTGCTGATCACGGCGGCCATACTTATCGTGTCGAGAGGCTGACTGATTTCAATCGCGTAGCAAACTGCGCCTTGGCGAAACCACAAAGCCCAGACAGAGTTGAATCTGAACACTCAGGACTCCGCGTAAGGGAGCAGATCATGTCCATCAAGAAGGCCGTCCTCGCCGCCGCGCTCGTCGTGGCCGCCGGCCTTGCCGCCTGCGCCACCCCGACGCCGTACCAGCCGAAGGTCACGTCCGGCGCCGTCACCGGCGGGTTCTCCGAACAGAAGCTGGAAGGCGATCGCTATCGGATCAGCTTCGCCGGCAACAGCCTGACCTCGCGCGAGACCGTCGAGCGCTATCTGCTCTATCGGTCGGCCGAAGTGACCGTGCAGCAGGGCTACGACTGGTTCGAGACCGCCGACCACCGCACCGACCGCACGTCGCGCAGCTATGTCGAGCCCGATCCGTTCGCCCGCCCGGGGTTCGGCTGGGGCCCGTACGGCTTCTGGCGCCCGTCATGGCGCTACTACGGTCCGGCCTATGGCTGGCGCAGCTGGGACCCCTTCTGGGGTGACCCCTTCTTCGCCGACCGCGCCCAGATCCGCACCGTCGAGAAGTTCGAGGCCGGCGCCGAGATCGTGATGCACCGGGGCAAGAAGCCGGAAGGCGACCCCCGCGCCTACGACGCCCGCGAGATCATGGCCAACCTGGCCAGCACGATCGTGCGGCCGGAAGCGGCGAAGTAGACAAACAAAAAGGGGGCCCACCGGGCCCCCTTTCCTTTTCAGGCTGTCCCCGATCAGCGCGGCGCCATGCGGATGCCGCCGTCGAGGCGCACGTCCTCGCCGTTGAAGTAGCCGCAAGTGATCATGGTCAGGGCCAGCTGGGCATATTCCTCGGGATTGCCCAGGCGCTTGGGGAACGGCACCGAGGCCGCCAGGCCCGCCTTCACCGCTTCCGGCGCATTGTTCATCAGCGGGGTGTTGAAGATGCCCGGCAGGATGGTGTTGACGCGGATGCCTTCGCTCATCAGGTCGCGGGCGATCGGCAGGGTCATGCCGACCACCCCGCCCTTCGAGGCCGAATAGGCCGCCTGGCCCATCTGGCCGTCCTCGGCCGCGACGCTGGCGGTATTGACGATCGCGCCGCGCTCGCCGTCCTGCAGCGGCTCCAGGTCCAGCATGCCCTTGGCCGACTTGGCGATGCAGCGGAACGTGCCGACCAGGTTGATCTGGATGATGCGGTCGAAGGCGTCGAGCGGGAAGTGCTTGGTCTCGCCCGTGGCCTTGTCGCGGCCGGCGGTCTTGGCCGCGTTGCCGGTGCCGGCGCAATTGACCAGCACGCGTTCCTGGCCGTGGGCGGCGCGGGCCTTCTCGAAGCCGGCGTCGACATCGGCGTCGCTGGTCACGTTGACCTTGCAGAACACACCGCCGATCTCCTTGGCGACCTCTTCGCCGCGAGCCTCGTTCATGTCGAAGATGGCGACCTTGACGCCCTGAGCGGCCAAGGCGCGGGCGGTGGCCTCGCCGAGGCCCGATGCGCCCCCGGTAACGACGGCGGCGACGGTGTTGTCGAGTTTCATGGACGTTTCCCCAAGCTTTGCGTTTAGGATCGGCTTTGAGTGAAGGGTTTAAACCGATGAGCCGCGACGCCAAACCGTCCCCCGACGTAAACGTCAAAGAGGTGCTGGATCCGGCCAAGGCGCTGGTCCCCGCCACGGTGCGCGTCAACGAGGAGCGTGTGAAGCGCGGCTTCCTGCCCAAGATCCGGCAGGTGGCCGCCAAGGTGCCGTTCGCCGCCGACGCCCTGTCGGTCTGGTGGTGCGCCCGCGACCCTGAAACGCCGACCGCCGCCAAGGGCATGATGCTGGCCGCCCTGGCCTATTTCGTCCTGCCGGTGGACGCGATCCCCGACATCCTGCCGGCCATCGGCTTCACCGACGACGCGGCGGTGTTCGCCGCTCTGGTGGCGATCCTCGGCCGGACCGTGAAACCCCGCCACAAGGAGGCCGCCAAGGCCTTCCTGCAGCGCCTGTCCAACGACGCCTGACCAGGACCCTCCGATGCCGCTGACCGCCCTGCTGCTCGCCACCGCCGTCGTCGCCTCGCCCCCGCCCGCGGATCCCGAGGACAAGGCCGTGCTGGCCGTCGCCCAGGCCTTCTTCGACGGCATGGAGAAGGCCAGCCCCGAAGCGATGCGCGCCACCGTGCTGCCCAACGCCCAGTTCATGGGCGTGCGCGTTCTGCCGGACGGTGGGACCAAGGTCAGCCGCGTCGCCTTCGAGGACAGTTTCGGCAAGCACATGGACGCCGGCGTCAAGGAGTGGATGTGGTCGCCCGTCGTCATCCGCCGCGGCCCGCTGGCCACGGTGACCGCGCCCTACGAGGTCTCCAAGGACGGCAAGACCCTGCACTGCGGGATCGACGTCTTCACCCTGGCCAAGGCCGACGGCGCCTGGAAAATCGCCAGCATCAGCTGGACGGCGGAACCGACAGCCTGTCCGGAGCTGCGGAAGCTCTAGCCCACCAGGAACCGCAGGATCGCGCCGTTCCACATGCTGTCGTCGTGGTCCTCCTCGACGACATCCCGCACGCCTGGATAGCTCTTCGCGGCGGCGCGCCAGAAGCCCAGCGCCCCGACATTCCGCCGAACCACCGCCGTCTCCCAGACGCCCCAGGCCGTGCCGAACAGGGCGTGGGCCGCCGCCAGGCCGACGCCGCGCCGGCGGTGCTTGCGGACGATGAAGAACTCCGCCACGGCCCGATCGATCGGGGCCTCGGAATGGGCGACGTCATTGACCAGGGCGAAGCCGACCGGCCGGCCGTCGATCCGGAACAGCCAGGGCTCGCGCGACGGATCGGTCCAGTAGGTCTCCAGCAGCGGATAGTCCGAAAAACGCCCGTCCTGACCCAACTCGCCCTCGAGCTCGCGGTCGAACCACAGCTCCGAGAAGTCGTGGATGTAGAACTGCATCAGGTTGGCGATGATGTAAGCTTCGTCGGCGCGGGCCCGACTGATCGCGAGCTGGCCAGTCACCAGTATTTCTCCATGATTTCACGCGCCCAGTCGGGCTCGCGGTGTTCGCCACGCGGCGCGAAGCCGCTCATCACCGGCTTGATGTCGAGCACCGGCGTGCCGTCGATGGCGTCCAGGCCCCTCACCTCCAGCACGCGGCCGGCGACCGAGACGATCTCGCAGACCGTCACCCCGATCCGATTTGGCCGGTTCTTGCCCCGCTGGGCGAAGATTCCGATGCGCGGCCAAGCCTTGTTGCCGCGCGGATGGCGGGCGCCGGTGACGATCTGGTCATCGCTGACCTTGTCGAAGACATAGATCACCTCGGCGTGGCTGAAGGTTTCCAGCCCCATCAGCGCCTCGTCGTCGAACCGCTCCGCGTCCAGCACGATCCGGGCGCGGCTGTCGCCCCAGTCGTCGTCCTCGGGGTCCGCGCGGCCGCCTTCGACCCGGCCGACGGGCGTCATCACGATCGACATCGCATTCTCTCCGTATGCGACAGGTTGTCGCGGGCGAACTTCGCCTTAAGTTGATCACATGATCGAAGCTCTGCTCAGCAAGATGATCAAGACCGGAGACCTTACGGCGCGTCTGCCCGGGGGTCGGGTTGTCAAGGCCGGAGACGGCACGGGGCCGCCCGTGACGATCCGGGTCAACAGCCGGGGCCTGCGCCGGCTGGCCAATCCGAGCCTGGGGCTCGGCGAAGGCTATATGGAAGAGGACATCGTCTTCGAGCAGGGCACGATCGCCCAGCTCCTGGAGATCGTCGGCGAGAGCGGCGGGCGCAAGCCCAAGCGGGGCTCGACCTTCACCCGCTTCCGCAAGGCGCTGAAGCGGCGGATCCAGCAGGTCAACGGCCGGGTCGCCTCGCGCCGCAACGTCGCCCACCATTACGACCTGTCGAACGACCTGTACCGGCGGTTCCTCGACACCGACATGCAGTACAGCTGCGCCTATTTCGAGCGTCCGGACATGACGCTGGAAGAGGCCCAGGCCGCCAAGAAGGCCTTGATCGGCCGCAAGCTGCTGATCCAGCCGGGTATGAAGACCCTGGACATCGGTTCGGGCTGGGGCGGGTTGTCTATGACCCTGGCCAAGGACTTCGGAGCCCGGATGACCGGCCTGACCCTGTCGACCGAGCAGCTGGCCCTGGCCAAGGCGCGTGTCGAACAGGCCGGCCTCTCCGACCGGATCGATTTCCGCCTGACCGACTATCGCGACTTGAACGAGCCGTTCGACCGCATCGTCTCGGTCGGCATGCTCGAGCACGTCGGCGCGCCGAATTTCCGGACCTATTTCGAGACCATCAACCGCCTACTGACCGACGACGGCGTCGCCCTGGTCCACGCGATCGGCAAGATGCACGGGCCCGGCGCGACCAACGCCTTCACCCAGAAGTACATCTTCCCGGGCGGCTACATCCCGGGCCTGTCGGAAGTGGTCACCGCCATCGAGCAGGCGGGCCTGTGGATCACCGACATCGAGATCCTGCGCCTGCACTATGCCGAGACCTGCCGCATCTGGCGCGAGCGGTTCATGGCCGATCCGGAAATCCCGCTGATGTTCGACGCCCGCTTCCGGCGGATGTGGGAGTTCTACCTGGCCGGGGCGGAGCTGGGCTTCCGACACGGCGGCCACATGGTCTTCCAGATCCAGCTGGCCAAGAAGCGCGACGGGGCGCCGCTGACGCGGAACTATTTGCTGGGGAGCGCTGGTTGATGGCGGCGCGGTGTACTCTGGGCTTCCCGTGAGGCGCTCCAGAATGGACCAATTCTCGCCGTAAAGATCTCGCTCATCCCCGCGAAAGCGGGGACCCAAGCAGACTTTCCGTTCGCTGATCTGCGTGAGCCCAGTCCGGCGATTCAGCTTGGGTCCCCGCTTTCGCGGGGATGAGCGATTGAAAAGGGCGAACGCCATGTTCCTGATTGGTTCTCAATTCGAGAATGCTCATGGACCAGATGTTCTGCGTCTATCTCCTGGCCAGCAAGCCCTACGGCACGCTCTATTGCGGCCACACCGACGACCTTGCGCGCCGCATCTGGCAGCACAAGGAGAAGGTCTTCAAAGGCTTCACCGCCAAATACGGTGTCGACCGGCTCGTCTGGTACGAGATGGGCGATACGCGGGAGGGCGCCTTCATGCGCGAGCGGCAGGTCAAAAAATGGAACCGCGCCTGGAAGATCCAGCTGATCGAGGCGCTGAACCCGACCTGGGCCGATCTAGCGGAAACCCTGAACTGCTGACCCCATCCTCGCTCATCCGCTTTCGCGGGGATGAGCGAGGTTTTATTGGGCCGTGGGCAGGTGAATCACTCCACCGTCACCGACTTCGCCAGGTTCCGGGGCTGGTCGACGTCAGCGCCCTTCACCACGGCCACGTGGTAGGCCAGAAGCTGGATGGGGGCCGACATCACCAGGGTCGAGACCAGCGGGTCGCTCGCCGGGGCCGTCACCACCACCTTGGCCCCCGCCGGCGCGTGCTTCACGCCCTCGGTGTCGGTGATGAAGATCACTTGGCCGCCGCGCGCCATGACCTCGCTCATGTTCGAGGCCGATTTCTCGAAATAGCTGTCATAGGGCGCGAGGATGACGATCGGGGTCTGGTCGTCGACCAGGGCGATCGGGCCATGCTTCAGCTCGCCGGCGGCGTAGCCCTCGGCGTGAATGTAGCTGATTTCCTTGAGCTTCAGCGCGCCTTCGAGAGCCAGGGCCGACATCGGGCCGCGTCCCAGATAGAGCACGTCCCGCGCCTTGGCGACGTCGGCGGCGATCTCCTTGATGGCGTCCTCCAGGCCGATGGCCTCGGCGATCAGGCGCGGAGCCTCCAGCAGCACCTTGACCAGGCGCTGCTCCTCGGCGGCGTCGATGGTCCCTCGCGCCTTGGCGGCGGCGACGGCCAGGGCGATCATCACGCTCACCTGGGCGGTGAAGGCCTTGGTCGAGGCCACGCCGATCTCGGGACCGCAATGGATCGGCCAGACCACGTCGACCTCGCGGGCCATGGTCGATTCGGTGGCGTTGACGACCACCGCGCTCTTCATGCCCTTGGCCTTGCAGTAGCGCAGGGCGGCCAGGGTGTCGGCGGTCTCGCCCGACTGCGACATGGCGATGACCAGCGAGCCCGGCCGCAGGGCCGGCTGGCGATAGCGGAATTCCGAGGCGATCTCGACATCGACCGGCAGGTCGGCCAGCTGCTCGATCAGGTATTTGCCGATCATGCCGGCGATGTAGGACGTGCCGCAGGCGACGATCTGGATGCGGTCCAGCGCGGCGAAGTCCACGTCGCCGGGCACCGAGGCCCGCGAGGCCAGGGTGTCGACATAGGCCGCGATCGTACGCTGGCAGCCCTCCGGCTGGTCATGGATCTCCTTTTCCATGAAGTGCCGGTAGTTGCCCTTCTCCAGCATCACCGCCGAGGTCGGGACCACCCGCACCGGCCGCGTCACGGCCGCGCCCGAGGCGTCGAAGATCCGATAGCTGTCGTGGTCCAGGGCCACATAGTCGCCCTCGTCCAGATAGATCACCCGGTTGGTGAAGGGCCCGACGGCCAGGGCGTCCGAGCCCAGGAACATCTCGCCCTGCCCCTCGCCGACGACGAGCGGACTGCCGCGACGGGCGCCCAGGACCAGATTGTCCTCGCCCTCGATCAGCACGGCCAGAGCGTAGGCGCCGGTCAGGCGGTCCAGCGTGGCCTTGAAGGCGTCGAGGGGCGGCAGACCCGTGGCCAGCTCGGCGTCGATCAGGTGGGCGATGACCTCGGTATCGGTGTCGCTGGAGAACACCCGGCCGGCGGCGGCCAGTTCGGCCTTCAGCTCGGCGAAGTTCTCGATGATGCCGTTGTGGACCAGCGTGACGCGGCCGGCGGTGTGCGGGTGGGCGTTCTGGACGTTGGGCGCGCCGTGGGTGGCCCAGCGGGTATGGCCAATGCCCGTCGCGGCAATCAACGGATCGTCGGCGAGCACGGCCTCCAGGGCCTTGATCTTGCCTTGGGCCCGGCGGCGCTCGACTTTTCCCCCCACGACGCCGGCGACGCCGGCGGAGTCATAGCCGCGATATTCGAGGCGCTTGAGGCTCTCGATCAGACGGTCGGCGACGGGTTGTTTTCCGACGATGCCGATAATGCCGCACATGAGCCATGATCCCTTGTAGAACGCGCGGGCAGGATTATGCCTACCGACGCGGGACTTTGCGTGAGGCGCCTTTAGCACTGGCTAAAGACCGGTTCGCATAAATCTGCATTTCGGATCGTTTCGCGGTCCGGACCCGACGAACGCGAGACCAGAAGAAAACATGAGCAAGCGCGCCTATTTCGGCACCGACGGCATCCGGGGCCAGGCCAACAAGCATCCGATGACGGCCGAGGTCGCGCTGCGGGTCGGTCTCGCGGCCGGCAAGCTGTTCCGCTCGCAGGACGACCGCCGCCACCTGGTGGTGATCGGCAAGGACACGCGCCTGTCGGGCTACATGATCGAGCCTGCCCTGGTCGCTGGCTTCACCAGCGTCGGCATGGACGTGCGGCTGTTCGGTCCGCTGCCGACCCCGGCCGTGGCGATGATGACCCGCTCGATGCGCGCCGACCTGGGCGTGATGATCTCGGCCTCGCACAACAATTTCGCCGACAACGGCATCAAGCTGTTCGGCCCCGACGGCTACAAGCTCTCCGACGAGCAGGAGCTGAAGATCGAGGCCCTGATGGACGAGGGCCTGCAGGAAGGCCTCGCCGCTCCGCGCGAGCTGGGCCGCGTCATGCGGATCGACGACGCCCAGGCCCGCTATGTCGAGATCGTCAAGGCGACCTTCCCCCGCCACCTCAGCCTGTCGGGCCTGCGCATCGTCATCGATTGCGCCCATGGCGCCGCCTACAAGGTCGCGCCCACGGCCCTCTACGAACTTGGCGCCGAGGTTTTCCCCATCGGCGTCGCGCCCAACGGCACGAACATCAACGAGGAGTGCGGCTCGACCCATCCCGACGCCATGGCCAAGATGGTCCGGGAATACCGCGCCGACATCGGCATCGCCCTGGACGGCGACGCCGACCGCCTGGTGATCTGCGACGAGAAGGGCGCGGTCGTCGACGGCGACCAGATCATGGCCATCATCGCCGGCGCCTGCGCCCGGGCTGGAACCTTGAAGGCCGGCGGCGTCGTGGCTACCGTGATGTCGAACCTGGGCCTCGAGCGCCAGTTGGGCACGCTGGGCCTCACTCTCGAACGCACCGCCGTGGGCGACCGCTACGTCATGCAGCGCATGCGCGAGGGCGGTTTCAATGTCGGGGGCGAACAGTCGGGCCACCTGATCCTGTCGGACTTCTCGACCACCGGCGATGGCCTGATCGCCGCCCTGCAGGTGCTGGCGGTGATGATCCAGACCGACCAGCCGATGAGCGCCCTGGGCCGCCAGTTCGAACCGGTGCCGCAGTTGCTGGAGAACGTCCGCTTCGCTGGCGGCAAGCCTCTGGAGGCCAAGTCGGTCAAGGAGGCGATCGCCGACGGCGAGAGCCAGCTGAACGGCTCGGGCCGCATCGTCGTCCGCGCCTCGGGCACCGAGCCCCTGATCCGCATCATGGCCGAAGGTGACGACCCGGCCCTGGTCAAGAAGGTGGTGAAGTCGATCGTCTCGGCGGTGAAGACGGCCTGACAGGCTCCATTTCAAACATTTGGAGCGTGGCGAGCGCCGAAACCGCTCGCACTTCGGCTGTCACGCTCTAGACGCCGCCTCAGGTCAGGATGTAGCCCGCCTTCCCATAGACCGCGACGAGGTCGATCGCGAAATTCGCGCCGTCCGCCAAGTCGACGAGGAAGTCGTGGTTGGACTTGGCGTACATGCCGACATCGGCCTTTTCGGCTTCCGCCAGCAGCCAGCCCACCATGGCCGCCTTGGTCCCCTGGCCGTTCGCCCCGTCGCCGCCGTAGTAGGCGAAGTACTGCGCGCGGCTCATGGTGACGCCGTTCAGCACGAACGTCGGGTCCAGCAGCGCATGCACCTTGGCGTCGGTGGGCGTGCTGCCGAAGATCGTCGCATAGGCCTTCTTGGTGGCGCCGAAGAGATCCAGCGCGCCGTAGGCCTGGGCGAAGGCGTCCTTGCCCTCGCCGATCTTCCCTAAGTTCACCGCGAAGTTGATGTAGCGGTTCTCGAGACCGAAGCTCTGGTAGTAGGCCGAGTTGATGTTGTTGGGATTGGGCCCCAGCGGGTTCACCAGATAGTCGAAGCCCGCCTTGCTCGGAATCTTGCCCGTGAAGAACTGGTAGCCGAGGCTCGCCACCGACGTCGTCGCGTCGGCCGCCTTCACGATCTTCTCGATCGCTTCGGACTTGGTGAGCTGTCCGACCCCGATCGCGGCCATCATGTCCTGTACGGCGGCGGCGCCGTGATAGAACAGGATGCTGTCGCCCGCCGCGTTCACGATCTTCAGCTGATCGCCGATATCCGTGTTGTTGTAGATGAGCGGGTAGTCCTGGACGTAGTTGGAGCCGTAGGCGAGCTTGCGGGGGTCATCCTGCGTGGTCCAGTTCTCGGTGGTGAGCACCAGGAACCGCCCATTGAGCGGCCACGGGTGATTGCTCCCCAAGACGCTGACATTGATGAAGTACTTGAAGCCGGGTTCGAACACGCTGGATTTGGAAAGATCGAGGTAGGCGACGCCCTGCATCGTGCCACCCGCGCCCACATAGAGCGGGTTGAGGCCCGGATAGTCCTTGAGCGCGACGTCCGGAATCTCGCCCGACACGGCGACGTTGACATAGCCGATGCTGCCGTCGGGCTTCTTCACCTGCTTGTAGAGGATGATCGTGCCGATCTGGGCTTCCGGGATAATCGAGAGGTTGCCCAGACCCAGGTCGATCCGGGCGAGGTCCGGCATCACCCAGATGCCCTTCGGGTACCCCTTCAGCACGCTCGGGGTCACCTCGTACCAGTGGTACTCCCACTCGAACGGATCCGCGGACGAAATCCCCTTGTTGTAGAGGACGTCGGATGCGCCATTCACGACACCGGTGGCCAACGGCTCCACGCGCAGTTCGTCTGGTGCGTACTCCCCCACATCTTCCTCCGAGCGGTTCCGGGTTCAACGCATTAGGGGCGCGCCGCTCGACAGCGTCAACGCGCCCATATGGTCTATGAGACCAACCGGGGCCGTTGGCCCGATGCGTCTTTGGAGGGCTAGCCTCACCGGCCAAAGGCGTCCATCATGTAGAAAATCGTCTCATATTTTGAGACGAACATGAGCGAGGAAACGATGATCGCCAACCCGTTGCTGGGCGTGCTCTTCCACTGGCTGGGAGGCCTGGCCTCCGCCAGCTTCTACGTCCCCTATCGCGGCGTGCGGCGCTGGTCGTGGGAGATCTACTGGCTGACCGGGGGGATCTTCTCCTGGCTGCTGGCCCCGTGGTTCTTCGCGGCCCTGCAAACCCCCGACCTGATGGGCATGATGGCCAAGGTGCCGCCGAACGTGGCCGGGCTATGCATCCTGTTCGGCGTGCTCTGGGGCTTCGGCGGTCTGACCTACGGCCTGACCATGCGCTATCTGGGCTTGTCGCTAGGCATGGCCGTGGTGCTGGGCCTGTGCACCGTGTTCGGCACCCTGATCCCGCCGATCGTGCGCGGGACCTTTGGCGAGACCCTTCTGGGCTCGCTGTCGGGCAAGATCATCCTGGGCGGCCTGCTCATGACCCTGGCCGGCATCGTCGTGGTCGCCTGGGCCGGAGCCAAGAAGGACGCGGATCTCTCTCCTGACCAGAAGGCCGCCGCCGTCGCCGAGTTTGACTTCAAGAAGGGGATCGCCGTGGCGATCTTCTCGGGCGTCATGTCGGCCTGCTTCGCCTTTGGCCTCGCGGCGGGCGAGCCGATCAAGGCCCTGGCCGCCGCGGCCGGCGCGGGTCCGCTGTGGACCGGCCTGCCGACCCTGTGCCTGATCATGTTCGGCGGACTGATCACCAACGGCGTCTGGTGCGCCATCCTGATCGGCAAGAACAAGTCCGCCGGCCAGTGGATCGGCCGCGTGGCGGAAAGCAGCGGGGAAGCTGGCGAGGCCAAGCCCCCGCTGCTGGTCAACTATCTGCTGTGCGCCCTGGCCGGGACCGCCTGGTACTTCCAGTTCTTCTTCTACACCATGGGCGAGAGCCAGATGGGCAAGTTCGGCTTCTCCAGCTGGACCCTGCACATGGCCAGCATCATCATCTTCGGCACCCTGTGGGGCTTCGCCTTCAAGGAATGGAAGGACGCCCGTCCCGCCGTGCGCAACATGGTCTGGGCCGGCGTCGCCCTGCTGGTCGGGGCCACCGTGGTGATCGGCTACGGCAACCGCCTGGGCGGGTAGGCGACTAGGAGGGCGGTCAGGCCTCCTCGGCCGCCTCCACCACCGCCCGCAGGTACTCGACATGGCTCCGGAAGGCTTTGCGGCCTTCCGGGGTCAGCCGCGCCTGGGTGCGGGGGCGCTTGCCGACGAAATCCTTATCGATCGCGACATAGCCGGCCTTTTCCAGGGTGGTCAGGTGGCTGCCGAGGTTGCCGTCGGTCGCCTCGGTGATCGTCTTCAGGCGCGGGAAATCCAGCGGCTGGCCCTTCTCGGCGGCCAGGGCGGCCATGATCTTCAGCCGCAGCGGCTGGTGGATGAGGTCGTCGAGCTGCGCCATAATCAAGCGCTCCCCAGCCACAGGCCGCTGATGATTAGGCCGCAGCCCCCGACCACGGCCATCCACTCGGCCAGATGACCCGGCCAGAGGAAGAAGCCGACCAGGGTGGCGACGGACATGCCGACACCGATCCAGATGTAGCGCGGCGCCATGATCGCCCCCAGCACCGTGTAGATGAAGCCGACGAACAGCCCCGGCAGCGCCAGATAGGGCAACGGATCGTGCTTGGGGAACACCGCCACGACTCCCAGGATGAAGGCGACACAGGCGGCCATGCCCAGGCTCATGCGCCAGCGCTCCACTACCCTGCCGCCGCCGTCGACCTTTGGCGTCAGCATCAGGGTGCCGGTGACGCCGATCATGTCCAGGGCCAGCCACAGCCAACCCCAGTAGCTCGGCGCCAGCTTGGCCATGCCCATGTAGCCCACGGCCCAGATCACGCCCCACAGCATCAGGATCGGTCCGGCATGCCGATAGCCCTTCAGGGTCATGCCCCGTTTCGTCACGGCATCGATTTGCGACAAGGCGGCCTGCGCCTCGTGCTTGGATACGCTCGTCATCACGGCCTCCATAGCCAGAGAACTCTGTGATGCAGAGTTACGGGGTGCACGGCGCTCTGTCAAGCAGAGTTCTCTGGGCGCGCGTTTTGTCCTAAATTTTCTCGTCATCCCGGCCGCAGCGAAGCGGAGAGCCGGGACCCAGGGACAACCGCACTGCGCCGGCCCCTGGGTCCCGGATCGACCCTGCGGGTCGTCCGGGATGACGAGGAGAAGGCGGCGGAGCCGCCCCTACACCCCGACCTTCGGCGACTTCATCCGCCGCTTGTTGACGTGGTGGCTGGGGGCCTCGGCCTCGATCTCCTCGGGGTACTCGCCCTTGAAGTAGAAGCGCTGCCAGGCCTCCTTGGTAGCCTCGGGGTCGCGCTTGAAGATCAGGGCGTTGAATTCCGACCGCTTCTCGGCCCAGACGTCGTACTGGCGGCGCAGGTCGGGATTGGAGTTCATCGAGCGGATCACCGGCTGGAACGCCTCCATCGGCTTGTCCTGGATCGGCATGATGAAGCAGAAGGTCTCGCCCTTCTCGAACCGCACCGTGCCGGGGCGGGTGAACATCCAGTTCATCGTGAAGGGGAACGGCAACCAGTCGGTCTCGATCACGCCAGCCAGCGGCTGAACACCGTCCTTGATATGATTTGGCGGGCCCATGGCCATCAGCGACCAGCCCGGCGGCGTGCGGAACAGATAGCCCGTATGGAAGGTCACCACGCCCCGCGTGAAGTGCGACTTCACGAAATCGGTGAAGCCCGGATACGGATGGTCGGGCTGGAACTTGATGCACTCCTGGTGCGCCCCGCCGTCCCAGGTCATCGAAAAGCCGACCGGGCAGATGATGTCCCAGCCGGTGGTGTTGGCCATGGTCAGCGGCAGGCAGCGATAGGGGTGGCGCTCGGCGAACCGATCCATCCAGGCCCGCTGCGGCCGCCCCGGCACGATCTCCGGCGGACGGTTCTCGGTGGGATAGCACTCCAGTTCCATGCCGGTCCTTTGCTTGGTTTTCCTACCCTTAGCGGTCAGGTCTAGCGCTCGCGCCCTCCGGCCGTCTAGTAGAGCCTCATGAAGACCCGAGCCGACCTCTTCGCCTTTTTCGACGCCCACGGCCTCGCCCACACCACCCTCGACCACCCGCCGGTGTTCCGCGTCGAGGAAGGGCTGGAGATCAAGAAGGCCCTGCCCGGCGGCCACACCAAGAACCTGTTCCTCAAGGACGCCAAGGGCCAGCTGTGGCTGATCTCGGCCCTGGGCGAGACCAGGATCGACCTCAAGAAGCTGCACACCGTGATCGGCTCGGGCCGGCTGTCGTTCGGCCCCGAGGCTATGATGGTCGAGACCCTGGGCGTGACGCCGGGCTCGGTCACCGCCTTCGGCCTGATCAACGACGGCGAGAAGCGCCTGCGCTTCGTGCTCGACAAGGCCCTGGCGGACAGCGACCCGGTCAACTTCCACCCGCTGGGCAACGACGCAACCACGGCGGTGTCCCAGGCCGACTTCCGCAAATTCCTGGCCGCCCTGGACATCGAGCCGATGATCGTCGACTTCGAAGCGATGGCCGTCGTCGCCTGACACGCGAACGGATTATTGCGCCGAGGCCCGCCAGGGACCATCTTGGCGACTGACGCGTTCCCCCAGCCTTGAGTACGAGAGACCCGATGTCCCTGATCGGCGAAAAGCCCGCGACTTCCGCGAAAAGCGAGCACATCAAGGACGGCACGGACGCCAGTTTCATGGCCGACGTGATCGAGGCCTCGAAGATCCAGCCCGTCATCGTCGACTTCTGGGCCACCTGGTGCGGTCCGTGCCGCCAATTGACCCCCACCATCGAAAAGGTCGTCACGGCCGCCAAGGGCGCGGTGAAGCTCGTCAAGATCGACGTCGACGCCAATCCGGGCTTCGCCGGCCAGCTGCGCGTGCAGTCGATCCCGACGGTTTATGCCTTTGTCGACGGGCGTCCGGTGGACGCGTTCCAGGGCGCCCTGCCCGAGAGCCAGGTGAAGGCCTTCGTCGAGAAGCTGGCCGGCCCGGGCGGCCCCAGCGCCATCGACGAGCTGATCGCGCTCGGCAAGGAATCGCTGGAGATCGGCGACGTCGGCGGCGCGGCCCAGGCCTTCGCTCAGGCGCTGCAGACCGACCCGGCCAATGTGAAGGCCCTAGGCGGCATGGCCCGCGCCTATCTGCTGGGCGGCGACCTGGAGGGCGCGGCCGAGGTGGTCGCCATGGCGCCCGCCGACGCCAAGGATCCCGACCTCGACGCCGCCCGCGCCGCCCTGGCCCTGGCCGAGAGCGCCCCGTCCGAGACCGCCGCCTTCGAAAAACGCCTGGCCGCCGACGCCGACGACCACGAGGCCCGCCTTGAGCTGGCCAAGGCCTTGGCCGGCGCCGGCCGCCTGCAGGACGCCGCCGACCATCTTCTGACCATCATCGCCCGCGACCGTGCGTGGAACGACGACGCGGCGCGCAAGCAACTTCTGACGGTGTTCGAAGCCGCCGGGCCGACGTCCGAAGTGGCCAAGCAGGGCCGGCGGCGTTTGTCGTCGATCCTCTTCAGCTAAGGCCCAGACACAGCTAGGCCCAGACACAGGGAGCGTCGATGCAGGGGAACTATCGCAAACTCGGCGACCTGCCGCTGGTGATCCCGGTGTTCCCGCTGGACGGGGCCTTGCTGCTGCCGGGCGGCCAGCTGCCGCTGAACATATTCGAGCCCCGCTACCTGAACATGCTGGACGACGCCATGTCGGGCGAGCGGATCATCGGCATGCTCCAGACCCGCCCGCATCAGGGCGCGGACACCGAGCGCCCGGCCCTCGCGCCCGTCGGCTGCGCGGGCCG
This sequence comes from Caulobacter sp. GW821-FHT11E10, assembly GCF_058808375.1. Lineage (NCBI taxonomy): Bacteria > Pseudomonadati > Pseudomonadota > Alphaproteobacteria > Caulobacterales > Caulobacteraceae > Caulobacter > Caulobacter sp. GW821-FHT11E10. Next base: position 424,053 of record NZ_JBXARP010000003.1, on the reverse strand, counting down.
CGTGACCAGCTTCGCCGAGACCAGCGATGGCCGCTATCTGATCACCCTGACCGGGGTCTGCCGCTTCCGGGCCGGCGAGGAACTGCCGGTCCGCACACCCTATCGCCAGATGCGCGTCGACTTCGCTCCGTTCGAACCTGACCTGCGCGAAGACCCCGCCGGCACGCGCACGGCGTCCGACATCGACCGGCTGCTGTCGGCCCTGCGCCGCTATCTTGACCACCGGGGCCTGGCCATCGACTGGGGCGACGCCGAAAGCGCCCCGTCCGACGCCCTGATCAACAGCCTGGCCATGGCCCTGCCGTTCGAGCCGATGGAAAAGCAGGCCCTGCTGGAAGCCGAGACCATCTTCGAACGCAAGGCGACCCTGACGGCCCTGCTGGAGATCGACGCCGCTGGGGACGATGACGAACCGACTTCCATCCAGTAGAGAGGGGCCATGACCGAAGCCGCCCCGCCCCCCGTCGATGTCGATCCGCGCCTGCTGGAAGTGCTGGTGTGCCCCGTGACCCGAGGTCCGCTGGAATACGACCGCGCCAAGGGCGAACTGATCAGCCGCGCGGCCAAGCTGGCCTATCCGATCCGCGACGGCGTGCCGATCATGCTGCCGGAAGAGGCGCGGGAGCTGGCGGAGTAGAAAAAACCCTCCCCCTAGCGGGGGAGGTGGTCGCAAAGCGACCGGAGGGGGAAGTGCTGCCGAACCGGCCCCTCCCCTCTCCGTCGGCAGCGCCGACACCTCTCCCAAAGGGAGAGGATTTTACAGCGCCACACCCCGCAACAACTTCGGCAGGTCGCCGACCCCACCGCCGGCCTCGTGCATGAAGAACCGGCGCGCCGGGGCGATGCGGTTGACCACCACCAGGCCCGCCGACCGCGCCACGCGCAGCAGCGGATTGTCGTTCGAGAAGATCCGCACGAAGGCGTCGAAGGCCAGGGCGTTGGTCACGGTGTCGAACCGCCGCCAGCGGGCGAAGCGCTCCAGCACGACTTCCGAGCCGATGTCCTCGCCGCAGCGGATCGCCTCGACCAGCACCTCGGCCAGGGCCGCGGCGTCCTTGAGGCCCAGGTTCAGCCCCTGCCCGGCGATCGGATGCACGCCGTGGGCGGCGTCGCCGATCAAGGCCAGGCGCGGGGCGACCATGCGCTCGGCCAAGGATAGCGACAGCGGATAGACGAAGGTCGGTCCCTCGATAGTCACCGCGCCCAGAAAGTCGCCGAACCGGCGCATCAGATGGGCGTGGAAAGCCTCGGGCGAAGCATTGCGCAGGGCCTCGCCGCGCGCGGTGCTCTCGGTCCAGACCAGGCTGGCGCGGTTGTCAGTCAGGGGCAGGATGGCGAACGGCCCGCTGGGCAGGAAATATTCGTGGGCCACGCCCTCGTGCGGCTTTTCCATCCGCACCGTGGCGACCACGCCGGACTGGCCGTAGCTCCAGCCGATCTCGCCGATGCCCGCCGCGCGGCGCAGGACCGAGCCCCGCCCCTCGGCGCTGACCGCCAGCGGGGCCGACAGCACCCGGCCATCGGCCAGGGTCAGGCGCGCCCCGTCCGGAGCGACCTCGAGGTTCTTGGCCGCCATCGGGGCGATGACCGGAATCTGTTGGTCCGTGACCGCCTGAGCCAGGGCCTGACGGATCCGGCGGTTCTCGATCAGATAGCCGAGAGGCTCGCCCTCGATCCGGCCCGAGATCTCGCTGGAATCGAAGCGCAGGAAGGCCGGCGAGGCCTTGCGGGCCGCCGCCCCGGGCGTGCGGCCGTCGGTGACCAGGATCTGCTCGATGCGCTGGGCATGCGGCGCCAGGGCCTCGCCCGCGCCGATCGTTCGCCACTGGCGGAACGAGGAATAGGCGATCGCCGAGGACCGGCCGTCGAAGGTCGGGGCCAGCTGGGCCTCGAACGGCTGGGGATCAACCAGGAGCGGCCTGAGGCCACCTGACGCCAAGGCCAGAGCCAGGGTCGAGCCGGCCATGCCGGCGCCGGCGATGATGACATCGGCATCGTGTGCGCGCATGGCGGGGATATGGGCTCGCGCCATCAGGGCTGTCCAGACCGCGCGGCTACTTATCGGCGGCGTAGGGCGCCTTGGCGTCCTGGCGAACGAGACCGCGCGTGGCGTCGCCCACGCCGATCAGCACGAACTGCACGGCGAGGGCGCAGAGGATCAGTCCCAGGACCCGCACCACGATGCTCATCCCGATCCGGCCCAGAGCCTTGCTGATCAGCGGCGCGGCCCAGAACACCGCCACCAGCACCGCCGACACCGCCGAGATCACCGCCACGCCCAAACCGAGACCCGCCCAGCCGAATGGCTTGGCCTCGGCGGCGTAGATGATCACCGTCGAGATCGCGCCTGGACCGATCAGCAGCGGCATGGCGAAGGGCACGATCAGCCGCTCGAAGCGCTTTTGCGCGTAAACCCGCGCCGACTGTCCCTCGATGCCCTCGGCCGCATCGGCGAACATGGTGGTGAAGTCGTCGCGCAGCATGTCCAGCCCGAGAATGAACAGGATGACGCCGCCGGCGATGCGGAAGGCCGGCATCGAGATGCCGAAGAAGGCCAGCAGGCCCACGCCCGTGAAATAGAAGAAGATCAGGAACGCCGCGACGAACAGGCCGATATAGACGGCCACCATCCGCCGCCCCGCCGCGGCCGCGCCCAGGGTGGCGGCGGCGAACAGCGGCACGTTGCCGATCGGGTCGATCAGGGCGAACAGCGCGACGAAGAAGTTGACGGCCAGCTTCGCCTCGGTCATTCGACGTCCTTACCTTCAATGCGCCCGGAACTTCGCCCTACCTCCTAGGGGCAACGACCGTGCGCGCCAACCCCCGGGGTAAGACCATGACCGCCGATCCGCGCCTGATCGTTCCGCTGGACCTGCCCACCGTCGACGAGGCCCGCGCCATGGTCGAGCGCCTGGACGACGCCGTGTCGTTCTACAAGATCGGCCTGGAGCTGCTGGCCAGCGACGGCATGACCCTGGCCCACGAGCTCAAGGCCTCGGGCAAGTCGATCTTCCTCGACTGGAAACTGCACGACATCGGCGCGACCGTGGAGCGCTCGGCCCGCGTCCTGGCCCAGAGCGGCTGCGACCTGCTGACCGTCCACGCCGAGCCGCAGGTGATGAAGGCGGCGGTCAAGGCCCGCGGCGAAAGCAGCTTGAAGATCCTGGCGGTGACCGTGCTGACCAGCCTGACCGACGCCGACCTCGTCGAGATGGGCTACAGCTTCAACGCCCGCGACCTGGTCGAGCGCCGGGTGCGCCAGGCGGTCGAGGCCGGGGTCGACGGCATCGTCTCCTCGCCGCACGAAGCCGCCCTGGCCCGCGAGATCGCCGAGGGAGCCGGGAGGCCGGACTTCCTGATCGTCACCCCGGGCGTGCGCCCCGACTGGTCGTCCAAGAACGACCAGGCCCGCGCCGCCACCCCCGCCGACGCCATCCGCGCCGGCGCCAGCCACCTGGTCTGCGGCCGCCCGATCACCGCGGCGAACGATCCCAGGGAGGCCGCGCTGAAGGTGGTCGCGGAGATCGCGGGGCTTTAGGAAGGCTTCCGGGCCTCTTCGGCCAGGCGATCGGCGCTGCGCTCCAGCTCATCCGCCTTGCCAGGCAGGAAAGCGGACAGGTCGCGCAGCTGCTCGTCGGTCACGACATGACCCCGAGCGCGGTTCTCTTCGATCTGGCGGGCGCGATAGGTCGGGTCACGCAGGCGGACGGCCTCCTCGCGCATGTCCTTGGCGCCCTTGCGCATCTGCACGGCGCCCTCGGCCATCTGGGCGCGGGCCACGACCATGTGCCGCGCGGCCTCGACGCGCGCGCGCTCGCCCATCTCACGGGCCCGTTCACCGGCTTCGCGGGCGTGCTCGCCGGCCACCCGGGCATGCTCGGCGGCGATCCGGCTCCAGTCGCCGTGAGCACGCGCCTCGGCGGCCATCCGGTGGGCGGCTTCGATCTCGCCGCGATGCGCCTCGATCACCTTGTGAGCTTCGCGCCGCGCCGCGTCGGCTTCACGTCGCGCGTCGGCGGCCATGCCCCGGGCCTCGCGGGCGTGGGCGCGCGCCTCGTCGGCGGCCGCGATCTCCTCGGGCGTGGCGTCCCGATAGGTCGTCTGAACATGGCCGCCTTCGCCGACCCTGGTCACGGTTACCGTGTGTTTGCGGGCGCTGAGCTGGGCGGGCCGCGCCGGTTGCGCGTGCTGGGCGGGCTTGACCGAAGGCGCGGCCGGCGCGGCCGGCGTCGCCGGAGCGGCCTGGCGGCTCAGGCCCAGAGCGGCCAGGGGCGTGGCCACGGTGGCCAGGGCGACGACGGTCAAGGCCAGCGTCAGCGGGCGGCGGCGATCGGACGTATCGGTCATGATGCAGGCGATCCTTGTCTTGAGTGTGCGGGCGTCGGCGGCCATGGCGGTGGCCAGGCCCGGGACGTGATGAGGGGCGGGGTGAGAGGCCAGGCGCACCAAGGTGCGGGCGTAGAGGGCGCGGTCGACGGAGCGCAGCGCGACGGCGTCGGCGGCCTCCTCCGATCGTTCGGTCAGGACGGCATGCAGCCGCCAGACCAGCGGATTGAACCAGAACAACGCCAGGGCCAGCCGCGACAGGACCAGGAACAGCCAGTCGTGGCGGCGCAGGTGCGCCAGTTCGTGAGCCATGATCGCCGGGGCGGCGCGAGCGTCGGCCAGGGTCTCCGGGTCGATCAGGATCGAGCCGGGTTCGACACCCCAGCTGAGCGGGCCAGTGACCCGGTCGCTGGACACCAGCCGGGGTCGGTCGACGGGCGGCAAGTCCTCGATCGGCGAGAGCCAGGCGGGATGGGTAACGAGGTCGCCCTCGCGGGTCCAGCGCTCCAGGGTGCGCAGGCCCAGCGCCAGCCGGCCGGCCACCAGCGCCACGCCCAGTAGCCACAGGGCGCCGAGGGTCGCGCCGGACGGCGGCCAGGACCAGGCGTTCGCGCCGGCCGCATCGACGGCAAGAGCCAGGTCGGCCTCGCCCGGCGGGGCGACCATCGACGCTGACGGCGCCGGCGGAAGCAGGGCCAGGTCGATCGCGGGCAGCAGGGCGGTGATGGCCGGCAAGGCCAGCAGCAGGCAGACCGTGGCCCGCAGAATGTCGACGCGCTCTGTCGCGCGCCAGGTCAGGAAGCGTGCGCAGGCCAGACCCGCGCCGGCCACCAGGCTGGATTTGGCCAGCAGGGATATCAGCAGGACCCAGGTCATGACTTGGGCTCCACGGCGTCGTCGATCATCCGCTCGAGGGCGGCGGCCTCCTCGGCCGTGAGGCGCTGGCCCATGCCCAGCAGGGCCGAGGCCGCGCTGGCCGCCGAGCCCGCGAAGAAGGTGTCGATAAGCCGCCGAAGCGCGCTGGCCGCGACGGCCTCGCTCCCTTGGATCGGGCGATAGAGAAAGCCCTCGGCCCCCGCCGCGCGCTCGACCAGCCCCTTGGCCTCGAGCCGCGACAGCATGGTCCGCACGGCCGAATCGCTCAGCGGATCGGACAGCGCGCTACGAACGCCGGCGGCGGTGCTGGCCTCCAGCCTGCACAAGGTCTCGAAGACCTCGCGTTCGCGTCGGGGCAAGGCGTCGATCAAGGCGGCCTCCGCTGTCAGGGCACACTACGTGTGTAGCGCTACACCTGTAGCGTGAAACCGAAGCGATGTGGCGTGAATTCGGCGTAATGGAGGAAGCCGATCCGGGGGCGAAGGTGAGGCCGCGCGGCCGCCAAGCCGGCGAACAGGTCGCTCTTCAGGAAAGAAATTCCCGCGATAACCGGTCACATCGGCCAATTTGTCGCGAACGCGTTATGTGAAACGCTTTATTTGCAACTCTCGCTGTAGCTCTGAGGGGATGTGACCCTTGGGGGGCGTGCGTGCTTAAATTCCTGACCTGTCTGACGACGGAGCATGATCTGCGATTGGTGCTTGTCGCCGCCGCGGTTTGCATCGCCGGCTGCGTCACCACCTTCCGGCTTTATTCGCGGATGCGCGGCGCTCGCGGCCTGGTGCGCGCCGCCTGGCTGCTGCTGACCGGCCTGGTCGCCGGCTCCAGCGTCTGGGCCACCCACTTCATCGCCATGGTCGCCTACACGCCCGGTCTGAAGACCGGCTACAGCCCGACCGGCACCCTTCTTTCGCTGATGATCGCGGCGCTGTTCATGGCCAGCGGTTTCGCCGTCGCTTCTGCCCAGCGTACGACCACCAACGATTTCGCGGGCGGGGTCCTGCTGGGCCTCGGCGTCGCGGCCATGCACTACACCGGCATGTCGGCCTTCGTGACCCAGGGTCACGTGGTCTGGGAGCACGCCACCGTCGGTCTCTCGGCGATCCTCGGCGTCGCCGGCGCCACGGCCGCCCTCGTGACGGCCGGCGCGGCTCGGACCACCAAGCGCCAGATGATGGGCGGCGGACTGCTGTGCCTGGGCATCGTCGCGCTGCACTTCACCGGCATGTCGGCGATCACCATTGTCCCCGACGCCAGCATCGTGGTGCCCGAGCAGCTGCTGTCCGGCGCCATGCTGACCCTGGCGGTGGTCTCGATCACCGGCATGATCATCCTGGGTGGCCTGGGCGCCGTCGCCATCGAATCCCAAACCTCGCGCTCGGCTCTCGAACGCATCCGCCGCCTGGCCAACGCCGCCTATGAAGGTCTGGTCGTCGTCCAGTCGGGCCACATCAACGACGCCAACGCCGCCTTCTGCGAGCTGGTCGGCGCCGATCTTTCCGACCTGGTCGGCCGTCCTCTGGTGGGCTCGGTCCTGACTTTCGACGAAGCCGGCCCGACCCGCGAGGGTATCCGCCGCGAAGGCAAGATCCAGCCGATCTCCGGTGGTCGCGAAATCCCGGTCGAAGTGTTCTCGCGCCTGATGGACGACGGCGCGCGCATCGAGACCTCGGGCCTCACCGTCCTGGCCGTCCGCGACCTGCGTGAACGCCGCGCGGCCGAGGAGAAGATCCGCTACCTCGCCGAGCACGACGGCCTGACCGGCCTGCCGAACCGCAATTCGCTGCAAGCTCGCCTGGCCGCCGCCATCGAACGTGTCGAGGCCTCGGGCGAGAGCCTGTCGGTCATCTGCATCGACCTCGACCACTTCAAGGAAGCCAACGACCAGCACGGTCACGTCGCCGGCGACTCGATCCTGGTCGAGACCGCCCGTCGTCTGCAGTCGGCGGTCCAAGCCCCGTCCTTCGCCGCGCGTCTGGGCGGCGACGAGTTCATCGTGGTCCAGGTGGCCGGCGGCGACCAGCCGACGGCGGCCGCCGAGCTGTCGGGCCGCCTGATCGAGATGCTGTCGGTCCCGGTGTCGTTCGACGGCCAGGAACTGGCCCTGGGCTCAAGCCTCGGCGTCAGCCTCTATCCCGACGACGGCCGCACGGCCGAGGCCCTGATGGCCAACGCCGACATGGCCCTGTACCGCGCCAAGGAAAGCGGCCGCGGCGTCTATCGTTTCTTCAAGCGCGAGATGGACGACACCATCCGCGAACGCCGCAACCTGGCCCGCGACCTGCGCCAGGGCATCACCGACGAAGAGCTGGTCGTTCACTATCAGCCCCTGGCCCGCGCCTCCGATGGCGAGGTCTGCGGCTTCGAGGCCCTGGTCCGCTGGCAGCATCCGACCCGCGGCATGATCCCGCCGCTGGAGTTCATTCCGGTCGCCGAAGAGAACGGCCTGATCGGCGCCCTGGGCGACTGGGTCCTGCGCCGCGCCTGCGCCGACGCCGCCGCGTGGGAGAAGCCCCTGCGCATCGCGGTGAACCTCTCGCCGCTGCAGCTGCACAACCCCGCCCTGCCGAGCCTGGTGCACGAGGTTCTGATCACCACCGGCCTCTCGCCTTCGCGGCTGGAGCTGGAGATCACCGAGAGCGCTCTGTTCAAGGACTATCAGCGCGCGCTGGACAACCTGCGCCGTCTGAAAGCCCTAGGCGTGCGGATCGCCATGGATGATTTCGGCACCGGCTTCTCGTCGCTGTCGACCCTCCAATCGTTCCCGTTCGACAAGATCAAGATCGACAAGAGCTTCGTGGAGAACATCCACCGTCACGACCGCGCCACCGTCATCGTGCGCGCCGTGCTGGGCCTGGGCCGCAGCCTCGAGATCCCGGTCGTGGCCGAGGGCGTCGAGACCGAGGAGCAGATCATCTTCCTGCGCGGCGAGGACTGCACCGAGTTGCAGGGCTACGCCATCGGTCGTCCGGCTCCGGTCGACGCCCTGGCGGCCTGGACCGACGCCGTGGCGCCGACCGAAGCTCCGGCCCAGCCGGCGCGCAAGAACAAGCGTTCGGCCTGATCTCCACGGCCAATTCGCGGTTTCCGGAACGTCGCGAACCATGACACGTTAGGCGTTAGCCGAGCGGCGCCGTGGGGCCTGCCGCGTGTCATCAGGGCGGGAACATAGCGAGCGTGCTCGGACGGACGGCCATCAAGTTCGTAACGGCGGCCGATCGGCGCGAGCTGCGCTATGGGCTGGCCATACTGGCCGTGCTTCTGGCCATGGCGGCGCGTTTCGCCGCCGTCGCCCTCACGGGTATTCCGACCAATTTCCCGACCTTCTTCGTGGCCGTGCTGGTCGCCGCCATGGTCGGCGGCCTGGGTCCAGGGTTGCTGGCCGTGGTTCTCAGCGCCGTCATCGCCTGGCGCCTCTGGATGTCGCCCGACGGGACCTGGCTCCTTCACACGCGCGAGAGCGTGCAGCTGGGCATGTTCCTGCTCTGCGGCGGCGCGATCGTCGTATTGGTCGAGGCGCTGCGCCTTGCCGTGCGCTCGGGGTTGGCGGCGGAGGAACGGTTCCGCTCCGCCCAGGAGGTATCGCTGGACGCCTTCGTGATCATGGAGCCGGTGCGCGAGCGCGGCCAGGTGGTCGACTTCCGCTGGACCTACGTCAATCCCATGGCCGACACCATGCGCCCCGCGGGCGTGTCGACCCTGCTGGGACGCTGTGTGCTGGACGTTTTCCCCGATGATACGGGCCGGGCGATGGTCGACCGCATGACCCGCCTGCTGCAGTCCGACAAGGCGGACGACATCGACGTACGGCGGGTCGTGGACGGCGAGGAGCGGGTGGTCCGCTCCAGTGGCGTGCGGCTCGGCGGTGACCTGGCGATCACCTTCCGGGACGTGACCCAGGAGCGCCGCGCGGCGGCGGCCCTGCGCAGCAGCGAGGAGCTGTTCCGTGGCATGGCCAATTCGGCGCCGGTGCTGATCTGGGCGACGACGGCGCGCGGCCAGGCCGACTGGTTCAACCAAGCCTGGCTGAACTTCCGCGGCCGCTCGCTGGAGCAGGAGCTCGGCGAGGGCTGGTTCAGCGGCGTGCACCCGCATGACCGGCAGGCTGGCCTGGAGGCCGCCGATGCGGCGACCGCCAAGCGCGAGCCGTTCAGCGTCGCCTTCCGCATGCAGCGGGCCGACGGAGCCTGGCGATGGGTCAACAGCGTAGGCGCCCCGCGCTTCGACGAGGCGGGCGAGTATCGCGGCTATATCGGCAGTTGCTTCGACTTCACCGAGACGGTCGAGGCGCGCAAGGACCTGGAGGACCGGGTCGCCGAGCGCACCGCCGCCTTGCAGGCCAGCATGGCCGAAACCGCGCGCGCCCAAGCGGCCCTGGCCCAGGCCCAGCGTCTGGAAACGGTGGGACGGCTGACAGGCGGCGTGGCCCACGATTTCAACAACCTGCTGACCGTGATCGTCGGCGGTCTGGACATGATCCTGCGCCGGCCCGAGGACACCGCCCGCGTCGCGCGCCTGGCCGAGGCGGCCCTGGCGGCCGGTCAGCGCGGCGAGCGCCTGACCCGCCAGTTGCTGGCCTTTTCACGGAACCAAGAGCTGAAGCTGGAGGTCGTCGACGTCGCGGCCCTGCTGGACCATTCCGAGCCCCTTCTGAGGCGCGCGGTCGGCGAGGCGATGAGCCTGACGATCCAGCGCGAGGCGGCCGGACTGCGCTCGCGGGTGGACGCCGCCCAATTCGAGGCGGCCCTGCTGAACCTGGTCGTCAACGCCGCCGACGCCACCTCGACCAGCGGCGAGATCAGCATATCTGTCGAGCCGGTCACCCTGACCGAGGGCGAGGTGTCCGACACCGCGCCCGGTGACTATGTCCGCGTGGCTGTCAGCGATACCGGAACCGGCATGCGGCCGGAGGTTCTGGCGCGGGTGTTCGAACCGTTCTTCACCACCAAGGAGGTCGGCAAGGGCACCGGCCTTGGTCTGGCCCAGGTCTACGGTTTCCTGCGCCAGTGCGGCGGTGGGGTCAGCATCGAGAGCGTCGAGGGACGCGGGACCACGGTCGCCCTCTATCTGCCCGCCACCGACGAGGCCGCCACCCCCGCCATGGCCGGCGCCGGGGCCTCGTCTCGCGACCGCCTGAAGGGCGTGCGGGTTCTGCTGGTGGAAGACGACGCGGCCGTGCGGGAGATCGCTGGCGGACTGCTGCGCGATCTCGGCTGCGACGTGACCACCGCCGACAATGGCGCGTCCGCCCTCGAAGCGTTGGAGGAAGACATATCCTTCGACCTCCTGATGTCCGACGTCGTCATGCCCGGCGGCGTCAGCGGCGTCGACCTGGCGCGATCGGTTTCCGCCAACCGCCCGGACATGGCCGTGCTGCTGACCACCGGCTATGCGGGCGACCGCATGGACGTCGCGCCGGCCGACCTGCCCTGGCCAGTGCTGCGCAAGCCTTTCCAGGTGGACCAATTGGCCGAGATCGCCTCGACCCTGCTGACCGCGCGAGAACCTCCCGCCCCGAAAAAGAAGCGGGCGGCTCCGCGCAAACGTGGCGTCAGCGCCGCCGCCGGCCGGTAAGACCGCCCAGCAGGCCGCGGATCAGTTCGCGTCCGGCCGTGGACGCCACGGTGCGGACCAGGGTCACGGCGAAAGCCTCGGTCATGGTCTGGCGACCCGAGGCGCGGGGGCGGCTGACGCTGGTCTCGCGGGCTTCCTCGCGCTCGCGGATCTTGGCTTCGGCGGCCTCGCGCTTGTCTTCTTCAGCCTGTTCGCGGGCGGTGTCGGCCTGGCGCTGAGCCTGCTGGGCGCGGCCCTGCAGGATCTCGTAGGCGGAGTCGCGGTCCTGGAGCTGGTCATAGACGCCAGCGATCGGGCTCTTGGCGCGGATCGCCGAACGCTCCTCGGGCGTCAAGGGCCCCAGCCGCGAGACCGGCGGCCGGATCAGGGTCTTCTGCACCACCTTGGGCGCGCCGCGCTCGTCGAGGGTCGAGACCAGGGCCTCGCCGACGCCCAGAGCCTGGATCGTCTCGGCCGTGTCGAAGCTGGGATTGACCCGGAACGACTGGGCGGCGGCCCTCAAGCCCTTCTGGTCGGCGGGAGTGTAGGCGCGCAGGGCGTGCTGCACCCGTGCGCCCAGCTGGCCCAGCACCGCGTCGGGGATGTCGGCCGGATTCTGGGTGACGAAATAGACGCCCACGCCCTTGGACCGGATCAGGCGCACGACCTGCTCGATCTTCTCAAGCAGAGGCTTGGGCGCGTCGTTGAACAGCAGGTGGGCCTCGTCGAAGAAGAAGACCAGCTTGGGCTTCTCGGGATCGCCCACCTCGGGCAGCACCTCGAACAGCTCGGACAGCAGCCAGAGCAGGAAGGTCGAATAGAGCTTGGGCGACTGGATCAGCCGGTCGGCGGCCAGCAGGCTGACATAGCCGCGCCCCGCCGCGTCGGTGCGCATCAGGTCGGAAAGGTCCAGCGCCGGCTCGCCGAAGAAATTCTCGGCCCCTTGGGTCTGCAGGGTCAGCAGCTTGCGCTGGATGGCGCCGACCGTGGCGGCGGCGACGTTGCCGTACTGGGCGCCGATCTCGTCGGCATGGTCGGCGACATATTTCAGGGCCGCCTGCAGGTCCTTCAGGTCCAGCAGCAGCAGGCCGTCCTGGTCGGCGACGTGGAAGGCGATGTTGAGCACACCTTCCTGGGTGTCGTTCAGCTCCAGCAGGCGCGAGAGGAGCAGCGGCCCCATCTCGGAGATCGTGGTGCGGATCGGGTGGCCCTTCTGGCCGAACAGGTCCCAGAACATCACCGGCGGTGCGGCCGGCGTCAGGGTGAGGTCCATCAAAGCGGCGCGGGCCAGCATCTTGTCATTGGGCGTTCCCGCGATGGCGACGCCCGAGAGGTCGCCCTTCACGTCAGCGGCGAAGACGGGCACGCCGGCGTCGGAGAAGGCCTGGGCCAGGACCTGCAGGGTCACGGTCTTGCCGGTCCCGGTCGCGCCGGCCACCACGCCGTGGCGGTTCGACCGATCGAGCCGCTGCGTCACGGGACCTTCGCCGAGTCCGACCAGGATCTCGTTCTCGCCAATCGACAGCGACATGGGCGCAATACTCCTTGGATGTCGTTCGACCCTAGACGGGGCCTTGCGCCGCGCCAATCGGGGCGGTCAAAGTCGATCGCGCTTCTGGAGAAATTTTACAAATGCCGGCCCCTGCCCCGCCCCCCGTCACCACGCGCAACGCCGTGGTGTTCCTGACCGTCATTGCCGGCGGGGCGGCGCTCTACTGGCTGCAGGACATCCTGACGCCCCTGGCCCTGGCCGTGTTCCTGGCGGTGATGGTCGACAGCTTCGCGCGGGTGCTGACCGCGCGCGTGCCCGGCTTCCCCAAGCGGATGGCCTTGCCGGCGGCGGTGCTGATCTCGATCGCGCTGTTTGGCGTGTCGTTCTGGGTGGTGATCGACAACGGCCGCGGGTTCTTCGACCAGGTGAAGGACTACGCGCCGCGCCTCAATGACATCATCGCCAAGGTCGCCCACGCGATCGGCATCCAGATCGCGCCGACCGTGGGCGGGCTGATCAACCAGCTCAATCCCCAGCGCTTCATCGGCCAGGCGGCCCAGTCGTTCGGCAGTTTCGCCTCCAGCGCCGTGCTGGTGCTCATCTATCTGGGCTTCATCATCGCCTCGCGGAAAGGCTTCGCCCGCAAGATCGTCTCACTGTTCCCGCAGCATCCCGAGCGCGAGCGGAACATGAAGCTGTTCGAACGCATCCGCGACGGGGTGGAGCAGTACCTGTGGATCCAGACCGTCACCGGCCTGATGATCGCCGTCGCCGCCTGGGTGGTGATGATGCTGGTGCGGCTGGATAACGCCTTCTTCTGGGCCTTCCTGATCTTCCTGGCCAGCTACATCCCGATCCTGGGCGGCGCCATCGGCTGCTTCCTGCCGCCGCTGTTCGCCCTGGTGCAGTTCCCCGACAGTTTCTGGCCGGCGATCATCCTGTTCGCGGCGCTGCAAGGCATCTACTTCGTGGTCGGCAATGTCGTGCTCCCGCGCATGCAGGGCGACAGCCTGAACATGGACCCGACGGTGGTGCTGCTGTCCCTGGCCCTGTGGGGCGCGCTGTGGGGGGTGCCGGGCATGTTCCTGTCCACGCCGCTGACCGTCGCCGGCATGCTGGTCCTGGCCCAGTTCGAGGGGTCGCGCTGGATCGCGATCCTGCTGTCCGAGGACGGCGACCCGCAGGGCGAGCGGCTGTTGTCGGGCAAGGGCGGACACGGCCCGGCTGACCCTTCACCGACCCGCAAGAAGTAGAGAGCGCGAAAGAAATGCGGGCGCCCCTTAAACTCGGGTTTTCGGCCCCTATCTATTCCCTGTCCGGCATCCCCCACCCGGACACCCCGCCGATGGCGGCCGGCAAGGCCGCCGCCATCGAAGCGGAAAACGCCCGCCTTATCCTGAGCGGGCCCGCGCCGTCGGCTTCCCCCCAGCCGGCGGCGCTTCCGTTTTTGCCCCAGATCCGCGCAAGATCGGCACGAATTCTTTCCAATTTGCCATGTAGCGGTTGAAGTAAGGTCCAAAAGGGCTAGGTTGCGGCCAAAAATTCGCGAGGAAATCCCATGATCGGTGAAAAAAATGACCTCAAGTCCGCTGAGGCTCCGATCGGCCCGCTGGTAAGCGCCTTCGCCCAGGCCCTGGGTGTCGCGGTCGAGGCTCTGACCCCCGCCGCGCGCGGCTTCGCCGCCCAGGCTCAGGACGACTGGTCGGCCGAGGAACTGCCCGGCCTGGATATCGCCGATGTGGCCCGCGCCCTGGCCGACTTCTGGCGCTTCGGCGAGAGCAACAAGGACCTGTCCGAGCCGGTCATCCGCCTGCGCCGCGCTCAAGGCGGCCAAACACCCTCCGACCTTCTCGAGATCGTCCAGCCCGACCGGCCGTTCCTGGTCGACAGCATCATGGGCGAGGTGACCGAGGCCGGCTTCTCGGTGCGGGCCATGTTCCACCCCGTCTCCGACTGCGGCGGCGTCCGCCGCTCGATGATCCAGATCTGGCTGGCCCCGGTGGGCGAGGACCGCGAGGCGGCCCTGGTCCAGGGCATCCGCGAAGCGCTCTCGGACGTGCAGCTGGCCGTCCAGGATTTCGAGGCCATGCGCGCCCTGATGCGGCGCACGATCTCCGAATTGCAAGGCGCCGTTACGCCGGTCTCCGTCGAGGAAAAGAGCGAGGACCTGGACTTCCTCGACTGGCTGGAAGGCGACCACTTCGTGTTCTTGGGCGCTCGGGTTTACGAGTATCCCCGCACCGGTGACGGCGGCTACGCGGCCGAGGAGCCGCTGTACCAGCCGGAAGGCAGCCTGGGCGTCCTGCGCGACCAGACCCGCACCGTGCTGCGCCGGGGCAGCGAGCCAGCCATCCTGTCGGCCCAGATCCGCAGCCATATCGACATCGGCGATCCGATCGTGGTGGCCAAGTCAAACCTGCGTTCGCGCGTCCACCGTCGCGGCTACATGGATTATGTCGGCGTCCGCCGTTATGGCGCCGACGGCAAGGCCTCGGGCGAGGTCCGTTTCGTGGGCCTGTTCACGGCCGAGGCCTATGAGACCCCCGCCCACGAAGTGCCGCTGATCCGCAGCAAGGTCGCGCACGTCATCGAGCGCGCCGGCAAGGATCCGGAAAGCCACAACGGCAAGCGCCTGCGCAACATCCTCGAGACCTGGCCTCGCGACGAGCTGTTTCAGACCGACGAGGCCCAGCTGCTGGCCACGGCCATGGGCGTGCTGCACCTCTACGACCGGCCGCGCGTGAAGCTGTTCGCCCGTCGGGACCCATTCGACCGCTTCATCTCCGTGCTGATGTTCGTGCCGCGCGACCGCTACGACTCTGGCGTCCGCGCCCGCGCCGGGCAGATCCTGGCCGAGGCGTTCCGTGGCCGGGTGTCGGCCTATTATCCGAGCTTCTCCGACGCGCCGCTGGCCCGCGTGCACTACATCCTGGGCGTCACGCCGGGCGACCACGCCGAGCCGGACATGGCCGCGGTCGAGGCCGCCATCGCCGAGACCGCCCGCACCTGGGACGACCGCTTCGAGGCCGTCGTCCGCGAAGGCTCGACCGGCCGTGTCGCCCAGCTCCTGGCCCGCTACGCCGGCGCCTTCCCGCCCGGCTATCGCGACCAGTACGGCGCCGCCGAGGCGCTGGCCGACATCCAGGTCATCGACGACCTGGCCGAGGGCGAGGCCGTCCGCGTCCGCGCCTTCCGCCGCGAGGGCGACAGCGCGGTGACCTTCCGCTTCAAGCTCTATCGCCCCGGCGCCGCCGCCCCGCTGGCCGACGTGCTGCCGATCCTGGAGCACATGGGCCTGAAGGCCCTGATCGAGGATGGCTTCAAGGTCGCGCCGGACGGCCAGCCGGTCTGGGTCCACGAGTTCGTTTTGCGCGACGAAGCCGGCGAGCACCTGGTCTTCGGCGACGTGAAACAGGCCTTCGAGGCCGCTTTCGTCGCCATCTGGACGGGCCGCGCCGAGAGTGACGGCTTCAACCGCCTGGTGCTGGAACTGGGCATCGGCTGGCGCGAGGCCGCCCTGATCCGCGCCCTGGCCCGCTATCGCCAGCAGTCCGGCCTGGACCCCAGCCAGGGCGTCCAGGAGCAGGCTCTGTCGGATCACCCCGGCGTGGCCCGCCTGATCCTGGATCTCTTCCAGACCAAGTTCGACCCGGCCGTCGTCGCCGACCTCAAGACCCGTCAGGACCAGGCCAAGGCCGTCGGGGCCAAGATCGTCGAGGCCCTGCAGGCTGTCGAAAGCCTGGACGCCGATCGCGTCCTGCGCCGCCTGGCCGCCCTGGTGGG
The DNA here is from genome assembly GCF_058808375.1 of Caulobacter sp. GW821-FHT11E10. Taxonomy (NCBI): domain Bacteria; kingdom Pseudomonadati; phylum Pseudomonadota; class Alphaproteobacteria; order Caulobacterales; family Caulobacteraceae; genus Caulobacter; species Caulobacter sp. GW821-FHT11E10. The sequence goes on along the minus strand of NZ_JBXARP010000003.1, from coordinate 408,023 downwards.
GGCCATCCAGCGCACCAACTTCTATCAGCCGGCGGCCGAGGGCGGCCCCAAGGCCTATATCAGCTTCAAGATCGCCTCACGCGAGCTGGAAGACCTGCCGGCCCCCAAGCCCTATCGCGAAATCTACGTCTCGGCCCCGCACGTCGAGGGCGTGCACCTGCGCTTCGGTCCGGTCGCCCGGGGCGGCCTGCGCTGGTCGGATCGTCGCGACGACTTCCGCACCGAGGTGCTCGGCCTGGTGAAGGCTCAACAGGTCAAGAACGCGGTCATCGTGCCCGTCGGCTCGAAGGGTGGCTTCTATCCCAAGCAGCTGCCGCGCGGCGGCGATCGCGACGCCATCCAGGCCGAGGCGATCCGAGCCTACAAGACCTTCCTGTCGGGCCTGCTGGACCTGACCGACAATATCGATCCCGACAACAAGGTCGTGCCGCCGCCGTCGGTGGTCGCCCATGACGCCGAGGATCCGTATCTGGTCGTCGCCGCCGACAAGGGCACGGCGACCTTCTCCGACATCGCCAACGGGGTGGCCGAGGACTACGGTTTCTGGCTGGGCGACGCCTTCGCTTCGGGCGGCTCGGTCGGCTACGACCACAAGGTCATGGGCATCACGGCCCGGGGCGCGTGGGAAGCGGTCAAGCGCCACTTCCGGGAACTGGGCAAGGATATCCAGACCGAGACCTTCACCGCCGTCGGCGTGGGCGACATGTCGGGCGACGTGTTCGGCAACGGCATGCTGCTCTCCAAGCAGACCAAGCTGCTCGCCGCCTTCGATCACCGCCACATCTTCCTCGACCCGAACCCGGATCCGGCCGCGTCGTGGGAAGAGCGCGATCGCGTGTTCAAGCTGCCGCGCTCGTCGTGGGAGGACTACGACAAGTCGAAGATCTCGACCGGCGGCGGCGTCTTCGCCCGCAGCCTGAAGAGCATCCCGCTGTCGCCGGAGATCCGGGCCCTGCTGGAGATCAAGGCCGAGGCCGTATCGCCGGCCGAGCTGATGACCGCGATCCTGAAGTCCAAGGCCGAACTGCTCTATCTCGGCGGCATCGGCACCTATGTGAAAGCCAAGGGCGAGAGCAACGCCGACGCGGGCGACAAGGCCAATGACGCCATCCGCATCAACGGTTCGGACCTGCGGGTCAAGGTCGTGGGCGAGGGCGCCAACCTCGGCCTCACCCAGGCGGGCCGGATCGAATTCGCGCAAAGCGGCGGCCACATCAACACCGACGCCATCGACAACTCGGCCGGCGTCGACAGCTCCGACCACGAGGTCAACATCAAGATCCTGACCGGGATCCTGGAGCGGTCGGGCGAACTGGATCGCCCCAGCCGCAACACGCTGCTGGCCTCGATGACGGAAGACGTGGGCCACCACGTCCTGGAGCACAATTTCGACCAGACCCTGGCCCTGACCCTGCTGGAAAGCGACGCGGCCAGCGAGGTCGACACCCAGATCCGCTACATGGTCGATCTGGAGCAGCGCGGCCGCTTGGACCGTCGCGTCGAAGGCCTGCCGACCAATACGACTCTCCTGGAGCGCAAGGCCGCCAACAAGGGTCTGACCCGGCCCGAGCTGGCCGTGCTTCTGGCCTACGGCAAGTTGGACCTCTTCGACGAGATCGTCGCCAGCCAGGCGCCGGACGATCCGTGGTTCGAGGCCACCCTGCGCGGCTACTTCCCCAAGGCGCTCGATAAGTACGCCGACGCCATGCAGAAGCACCGGCTGAAGCGCGAGATCATCGCCACGGTGGTCGGCAACCAGATGGTCAATATGTGCGGCCCGACTTTTGTCAGCCGCCTGAAGGCCGCCGCCGGCGCTGACGTCAATGCGGTGGTGGTGGGCTTCACCGCCGCTCGCGAGATCCTCGGCATCGACGGCCTGTGGGACCAAGTGAACGGTCTCGACAACAGGGCCTCGGCCGACGGCCAGACCGCCCTCTACAAGGCCCTGGCCTACGCCCTGCGCAGCCTCAGCTTCTGGCTGGCGCGCCGCGCGGTGCGCGACAAGTCCAGCGTCAAAGCGCTGGTCGAGGCCTACGGTCCGTCGGTGGCTGCGCTGCGGGCCCTGACCCCGGCCATTCTGTCGTCGTTCGAGCAGAAAGCCGTCGCCAAGCGGGTGAAGGCCTATGTCGCCGACGGCGCGCCGGAAGCCCTGGCCCAGGCGGTCGCGTCCCTGCAGCCGCTGACCACCGCGGCCGACCTCGTCGACCTGGCCAACGCCTCCAGCTGGGATGTCGAGAACGTCGCTCGCCTGTACCATCAGGTCGGCGCGGCCTTCGGCTTTGACCGCCTGCGCGGCGCGGCGGGCTCGTTCGTCGGCGGCGACGCCTTCGAGCGCCTGGCGGTCCGCCGCCTGATCGAGGACATGCTCACCGAGCAGACCACGATCACCCAGGCAGTCCTCAAGTTTTCCGCCAATGCCCAGGCGGGCGAGGACGAGGGCGCGGCCAAGTCCGCCATCTCGTCCTGGGCCGCCCTGCGTGGCGATCGTCCCCGGGCGGTCAAGCGGACGATCGAGGACATCGAACAGGCCGGCGGCGGCTGGACCTTCGCCAAGCTGACCATCGCCAACGCCGCCCTGCGCGAGCTTTCGAGCGCGGCTTAAGGGCTGGCTCCTTCGCCTCCTCTCCCGTACGGAGGGGAGGCGGTAGGGAGAGCGTAGGGATGGACCAAGGTGATCGTCGGCGCGTGGCGTGGGCGGCCTACGAGTGGGCGCAGCAGCCTTATTGGGCGCTGATCGCGACCTTCATCTTCACGCCCTATTTCGCCGCCGGCTTTGTCGGCGACGCGGCCCGGGGCCAGAGCCTGCTCGGCTATGCCGGGGCGCTCTCCGGCCTGGCGATCGCCATCCTGTCGCCCATGGTCGGGGCCAATGTCGACGCCCGGCGCAATCCGCGCGCCTGGCTGATCGGCCTGGCCTTCCCGTTCGTGATCGCCAGCGCCGCCCTCTGGTGGGCGGTTCCGGGCGAGCTCTCGCGCATCCCGCTGATCCTGGGTTGCCTGGTCGTGGCCGGGGTCTCGGCCGAGCTGGGTGTGACGGTGATGAACGCCCTGCTGCCGGTGGTGGCCAAGCCGGGACAGGTCGGCCGGCTCTCCGGCACCGCCTGGGCCCTGGCCTATGTCGGCGCCCTGATCTCCCTCTTCATCGTCCTCTTCTGTTTCTCGCTGCCGAAGGTCCCGATGCTGGGCCTGTCGAAGGCGTTGCATGAGCCCGACCGCATCGTCGGGCCGATGGTGGCCCTGTGGTTCCTGGCCTTCGCCTGGCCGCTGATGCTGATCGCCCCGCAACCGCCGGCGGCGGGCGGGACCAAGCCCCTGGCCGAGCTGTGGGAGACGATCCGCGGCCTGCCATCCAAGCCGCACATGCTGCGCTTCCTGATCGGCCGTATGCTGCTGGGCGACGGCATTTCCAGCTTCATCGCCTTCGGTGGCGTCCTGGCGGCGGGGCTGTTCGGCTGGACGACGACGCAGCTGGGCCTCTACGCCATCCTGCTGTCGGTGGCCGCCGGGATCGGCACCTTCATCGGCGGGCGGGTCGACCAGAAGATCGGCTCGAAGCTGACCGTGCTGATCGCCACGGGCGTCATCCTGTTCGGCGCGACGGGCGTGGGGCTGGTCGGCAAGGATACGATCTTCTTCCTGATCCCGGTCGCCCCCGCCCAGCCCGGCGGCGCGCTGTTTTCCAGTACGCCCGAGCGAATGTTCCTGTTCTTCAGCCTGTTCGTCGGCCTCACCTTCGGCCCGGCGCAGTCGAGCTTGCGCGCCTGGATGGCCGAGCTGGCCCCGGCGGGCGAGACGGGGCGGTGGTTCGGGCTCTATGCGCTGTCGGGCAAGGCGACGGCCTTCATGGCCCCGCTGGTCATCGCCGTCGGCACCCGCCTGGTCGGCGACCAGCGGATCGCCGTGGTGGTCTCGGCCCTGTTCATGGCCCTGGGCGCGGTCGTTCTGGCCACGGCGCCGCGACGCGCTCCCGTTGTCGGCTGACGCGGAACAGGGCAGGCTCCGTCCGAGGGGGAGTTCATGACCAAGGATCGCATCGTTCTGCTGGATTCGCTGCGGGGCCTCGGGGTCCTGGGGATCCTGCTGTGCAACGCGCCGGACTTCGCCGTGCCGCCGCCGGTCTCGGAGTCGGCCGCGAACTGGCCGCATGGGACGGGTCCTGCGACCCTGGGCGTCTGGGTCGTCACCCAGTGGCTGTTCCAGCGCAAGTTCGTGACCCTGTTCGCCATGCTGTTCGGCGTCTCGATCTTCCTGGTGGGCGGCGAGCGGTCCGACCTGGAGCGCGGCGCGATCCTGCGCAAGCGCCTGGCCTGGATGGTCGCCTTCGGCCTGCTGCACGGCTTCGCGATCTGGTTCGGCGACGTTCTGCTGAGCTACGCCCTGGCCGGCTTCGCGGTGATGCTGTGTCGCTCCTGGGAGCCGCGAAAGCTGATCCGCACGGGCGCGACGATCTGGACGGCCTTCACCGGGCTGATGCTGGTCGGGGTGACGATCGCCATTCTCATGCCTCACAATCCCGCCCAAGCGGCCCTGGAATCCGCCAAGGAGGCGGCGATCGGCAAGCTGGCCGAGGCCCAGTACAGCGGGAGCTTCGTCCAGTCCTTTGTCCAGAACGCCAAGGACCGCCTGGCCTTCCTGACGGCCGAGCCGATCATCTTCATCATGACCACCAGCCTGATGATGATCGGCCTGGGCTGCTTCAAGGCCGGGGTGCTGACCGGCGAGGCCTCCGACCGCCTCTATCGCCGCCTGCTCCTCGTCGGCCTGGCCGCCTCGGTGGTGGTCGGCGGCCTGTTCCTCGCCCAGGCCTTGCTCGGCCTGCCGAGGCCGCTGCGGCTGATCTCGGTCGCCCTGCAGTGGATGCTGGCCCCGCTGACGACCCTGGCCTATGTGGCCCTGATGGTGTTCGCGGCCCGGTCCAAGGCCTGGTCGGTGATCCCGAGGGTCCTGGCGCCGGTCGGGCAGATGGCCTTCACCAATTACCTGACCCAGTCGCTGATCATGGTCGTCCTCTTCTACGGCGGACGCGGGCTGAACCTGCATGGCGAGGTCGATCGCCCGGGCCTGGCCCTCATCACCGTCGCCGTCTGGATCGTCCAGATCCTGTGGTCGCGCTGGTGGATGGACCGGTTCGAGATGGGCCCGCTGGAGTGGGTCTGGCGTCGCCTCTATCGCGGCCCGACCCCGCTGCGCCGCCCCACGCCGGAGCCGCTACCCGCCTAGCAGCTGGTCAGCGCCTTGCCGAAATAGCCGCGCACCTCCTGGAACAGGTCGGGTCGGTAGCGGGCCCGGGGATCGTTGGCCTTGTCGTCGTCGAAGGCGTGGGTGGCGTCGGCGTAGAAGACCCGGTCCACCGGCAGGCCGTCGCGCGTCAGCCGATCCAGCGCCTTGCCCGGCAGCTTGTGGCCGACCACCTGGTCCTTGCCGCCCAGCACCGACCAGACGCGCGGCCCCCACTGCCCCCAGCCCCTGGCCGAGGTCAGCGAAGGGTAACCGGCATAGGGATAGACCAGCAGCGCGCCCTTGACCCGCTGGCGCAGCTTGACCGGGTCGGCGTCGGTCACCCCGGTGGCCCGGGCCGCGTTCACCCCCACGGCGTAGGCGTCCATGATCGACCAGCCGCCATGGCTCCAGCCGGCCAGGAAGACCCGGCTGGCGTCGGCCCAGCCCTGGCCTTCCAGCCAGGTCATCACGGCGAAGATGTCGGCCGAGCGCTTCAGCCCCTGCAGCGCCACGCCGGTGCAGACGAACAGCTTGGCGTCCAGGGTCGACATGCCCCGGGGCTTCAGCGAATCGACCACCACGGCCGCCCAGCCGGCCGCGACGGCCGTCCGGGCGTATTCCTCGAGGAACGGGGTCTTGCCGCCGCAGCCGTGCAGGATCAGCGCCACCGGGAAGGGCCCCAGCCCCGCCGGCTTGAACACGCGGGAGTGTCGGGCGACCTCGGTTCCCCAATTCGCGCTCAACATCGAGCCCATTCCCTTTCTTCGCTCATCCCCGCGCAAGCGGGGACCCAAGCGGCCTTTCCGGACCCTCTGCTTAGGTCCCCGCTTTCGCGGGGATGAGCGTTGAGGGACATAGCTAGTGGCGGAACACTCGCACCCCGGTGAAGGCCATTGTAAGGCCAAGCTTGTCGGCCGCCTCGATGACCTCCGGATCGCGCATCGAGCCGCCCGGCTGGATGATCGCCGTCGCCCCCGCTTCCGCCGCCTGGATCAGGCCGTCGGCGAACGGGAAGAAGGCTTCCGAGGCGCAAGCGCAGCCCTTCAGGTCCAGGCCGAAATCAGCGGCCCGCAGCGCCGCGATCCGGGCCGAGTCCTTGCGGTTCATCTGGCCGGCCCCGACGCCCAGGGTCTGGCCGGCGCGGGCGTAGACGATGGCGTTGGACTTGACGTGCTTGCCGACGGTGAAGGCGAACAGCATGTCGCGGATCTCCTCCTCGGTCGGCTGGCGCTTCGTGACGATCTTCAGGTCCGAAGCCTTGATCCGGGCGTCGTCGCGCGACTGGACGAGGAAGCCGCCCGCCACGCTCTTGAAGGTGTCGCCAGTCGACAGCGGGTCGGGCAGGCCGCCCGTCACCAGCAGGCGCAGGTTCTTCTTGGCCGCGAACACGGCGATGGCGTCGTCGTCGGCTTCCGGGGCGATGACTACCTCGGTGAAGATCTCGACCATGGCCTCGGCCGCCTCGCGGGTCAGGCGCGAGTTCACGGCCACGATGCCGCCGAACGCCGAGGTGGGGTCGCAGGCCAGGGCCCGCTCATAGGCCTCGCATTGCGAGCCGCCGACCGCCACGCCGCAAGGGTTGGCGTGCTTGATGATCGCCACGGCCGGACCGGCCGCCGGGTCGAACTCGGCGATCAGCTCGAAGGCCGCGTCGGTGTCGTTGATGTTGTTGTAGCTGAGCTCCTTGCCCTGCAGCTGGGTCGCCGTGGCCACCCCGACGCGCGGGTTCGGGAAGGCGTAGAAGGCCGCCTTCTGGTGCGGGTTCTCGCCGTAGCGCATGGTCTGGCGCAGCTCGCCGGCGATGGCCTTGCGGGCCGGGAAGTCCTGGCCGAGGGCCGACGCGAACCAGGCCGAGATCGCCGCGTCATAGGCCGCCGTGCGGGCATAGGCGCGGGCCGCCAGGGTCTGGCGCAAGGCGAGCGTCGTTCCGCCGGCCTTCAGGGCCTCGAGCACTTCGGAGAGGTCCGACGGATCGGTGCAGACGGCGACATAGCCGTGGTTCTTGGCCGCCGAGCGGATCATGGCCGGGCCGCCGATGTCGATGTTCTCGACGCACTCGGCGTAGCTGCCGCCCTTCGCGACGGTCGCCTCGAACGGATAGAGGTTCACATAGAGGATATCGATGCCGCCGATGCCGTGGTCGGCCATGGCCTGCGCATGCTCGGGCGCATCGCGAACGCCCAGCAGGCCGCCGTGCACCACCGGGTGCAGGGTCTTGACCCGGCCGTCCATCATCTCCGGGAAGCCCGTCAGGTCCGAGACGTCCTTGACCGGGATCCCGGCCGCGGCGATCGCGGCTTTGGTGCCGCCGGTCGAGACCAGCTCGACGCCGGCGGCGTGCAGCACCTGGGCGGCCTCGACGAGGCCGGTCTTGTCGGAGACCGACAGCAGGGCGCGCTTGGGGGCGACGAGATCGGGAGCGGACGGATAGTCTGGGGCGGCGGGCACGGCGGACTCCTATGGTTTCGTGAAACGGAAAACGGAGCCCAGGCGCGCGGCTTATGAGGTTCGTGCTCCCCGGTGGTTTCCCACCTTCAACGCCAGTCACGCGAACGGGCCGGAAAATACGGGGGCGCGCCGGGGAGTCAATGTGCTGCGGGCGCCGACTATCCTCCCCCCAAGGAGGAGGTGGCCGGAAGGCCGGATCCAAGCGCCCTCCTCCCGCGACGGGGGCAGGGAAGAGTACGGGAGTGGTTCTCAGCGCGGATGATTGGCGCTGATCTTTTTCGGAAGGCGTTGATCCGGCGCGGCTTTGTTCGGAGAACAACGGGGACAGAGCGCGCTCAAGCTCCGTGCTCACCCTCCCCGCCAAGGACTCCGATGGCCCCGATCACGGTCAACCCCGCCCACGTCCAGGAATTCGTCGACGCCGACGCCTTCTACGCCTGGCTGGGCGAAAATCACGACAAGGCCCCCGAGGTCTGGATCAAGATCCACAAGGTCGGCTCGGGCCTGGCCTCGATCAACGCCAAGGAGGCGATCGACGTCGTGCTGTGCTGGGGCTGGATCGACGGGGTGCGCAAGGGCTTCGACGAGGTGAGCTTCCTGCAGCGCTACACGCCGCGCGGCAAGAAGAGCATCTGGAGCCAGATCAATGTCGACAACGTCGCGCGGCTGATCGACGAGGGCCGGATGACCCCGCACGGCCTGCGCGAGGTCGAGGCCGCCAAGGCCGACGGCCGCTGGGATCGCGCCTATGGCGGCAGCCGGGACATGAAGATCGAGGGCGACCTGCTGGCCGCGATCGAGGCCAGCCCGAAGGCCAAGGCGATGCTGGCGACCCTGTCGGCCCAGAACCGTTTCGCCCTGGCGTTCCGGGTGCACAATCTGAAAACGGAGGCGGGCCGGAAGAAGAAGATCGCCGACTTCGTCGCCATGCTGGAGCGCGGTGAGACGATCTATCCGCAAGGCAAACAGGCCAAGGCGGAAAAGAAGGCATAAGGGCCGGCCGGCGCCGCAAGGGGACGGCGCCGGCCGGAGGGCTTACGCGTCGGCCTACTCTCGCCGACAGGACCAAGATAGGCGCGCGCGACACCCACGGTAAGGCCGTGCGACGCCCTGTCGCGGTGGTTGTGGTGAAGCTTACTCCGCCGCCTCGTCGACCGGCTGGTCGTAGGCCGCCATCATGGCCATGTTCAGGATCTTGGACACCGAGGCCGACAGCGGCGCGATCTGCACCGACTTCGACAGACCCAGCAACACCGGACCGATCACCGTGGCGCCACCCAGGGACTGGACCAGCTTGGTGGCGATCGAGGCCGAGTGGATGGCCGGCATGATCAGGATGTTGGCGCTGTCGGTCAGGCGCATGAACGGGTAGTTGGCGCGCTTTTCCGGATCCAGGGCCAGTTCCGGCGGCATCTCGCCCTCGTACTCGAAGTCGACGGTCATCTCGTCGAGCATGGCCACGGCCTCGCGCACCTTTTCCGAGCGCAGGCCCATCGGGTTGCCGAAGGTCGAATAGCTCATGAAGGCGACGCGCGGCTTGAAGCCCAGGCGCTTGACGGCGCGGGCGGCCTCGCAGGCGATCTCGACGATCTCGTCCGCCTCGGGCAGCTCGGTGACGTTAGTGTCGGCCACGAAGATCGTCCGCCCCTTGGCCAGCACCACCGACATGCCCATGATCCGGCCGCCGGGGGCCGGATCGACGACGCGCAGCACCTCTTCCAGGGCCTGGTCGAAGCTGCGGGTGACGCCGGTGACCATGCCGTCGGCCTCGCCCAGGGTGACCATCGAGGCGGCGAAGCTGTTGCGGTCCTGGTTGATCAGGCGCTGGACGTCGCGCTTCAGATAGCCCTGGCGCTGCAGGCGGGCGTAGAGCGCGTCGACATAGTCGGGATTGCGGTCCGACAGGCGGGCGTTGACGATCTCCAGGTCGACGGTCTCGGGATCCAGGCCCACCAGGCGCATGTTCTCGTGCACCAGGTTCTCGCGGCCGCACAGGATGGCCCGGCCGTAGCCGCCGGTCTGGTAGGCATAGGCGGCGCGGATGACGCTGGGATCCTCGCCCTCGGCGAACACGATCCGCTTGGGATTGGCCAGGACCGAGTTCGAGATCTTCTGCAGGAAGCCAGCGGTCGGATCCAGGCGCTGGGCCAGGCTGGCGCGATAGGCGTCCATGTCGGCGATCGGCTTGCGGGCCACGCCGGTGTCCATGGCCGCCTGGGCGACGAACGGCGGCACGTACCAGATCAGGCGCGGGTCGAACGCCGACGGGATGATGTAGTTGGGGCCGAACTTCAGCTGGCGACCGTGATAGGCGGCGGCCACTTCGTCGGGCACGTCCTCGCGCGCCAGCATGGCCAGGGCCTGGGCGCAGGCGATCTTCATCTCGTGATTGACGCGGCGGGCCCGCACGTCGAGCGCGCCGCGGAAGATGTAGGGGAAGCCCAGGACGTTGTTGACCTGGTTGGGATAGTCCGACCGCCCCGTGCCCATGATCGCGTCCTTGCGGACCTTGTGCACCTCTTCAGGCGTGATCTCTGGGTCGGGATTGGCCATGGCGAAGATGACCGGGTTGGGGGCCATCGAGGCGATCATCTCGGGGGTGAAGGCGCCCTTCGCGGAAAGACCAAGCAGCACGTCGGCGCCGACCACGGCCTCGGCCAGGGTGCGCTTGTCGGTCTTGACCGCGTGGGCGCTCTTCCACTGGTTCATGCCCTCGGTGCGGCCCTCGTAGAGGACGCCCTTGGAGTCGACGGCGATGACGTTCTGGGGGTGGACCCCCATGGCCTTGATCAGCTCCATCGAGGCGATGCCGGCCGCGCCGGGGCCGTTCAGCACGACCTTCACGTCCTCCAGCCTCTTGCCGGTGATGTGGCAGGCGTTGATCAGGCCGGCGGCGCAGATGATGGCCGTGCCGTGCTGGTCGTCGTGGAACACCGGGATGTCGAGCAGGTCCTGCAGCTCGGTCTCGATGCGGAAGCACTCGGGGCTCTTGATGTCCTCGAGATTGATCCCACCGAAGGTGATCCCGATATTCTTGACCACCGTGATGATCTCGTCGGGGTCCTTGGAGCTGACCAGGATGTCGATGCTGTCGACGTCGCCGAAACGCTTGAAGAGGACGGCCTTGCCTTCCATCACCGGCTTCGAGGCCAGCGCGCCGAGATCACCCAAACCAAGAATGGCGGTGCCGTTCGAGATCACGGCGACCATGTTGCCCTTCGAGGTGTACTCGTAGGCCATGTCCGGATCGGCGGCGATGGCGTGGACGGGGACGGCGACGCCGGGCGAATAGGCCAGCGACAGGTCGCGCTGGGTGGCCATCGGCTTGGTCGGGGTCACCGCCAGCTTGCCCGGCTGCGGATAGCGGTGAAAGGCCAAGGCCTCCGCATCGGTGAAGGTCTTACGTTCCGCGTCGCTCATCCGGCGTTTCCATCCTGCTGCGCAAGTCGAGAGAGGGGACGCGCCGAACGATGCGAACACGCCCTTATATGAGGTCACCGTAGCGGCGGGCGCCGGGCCTCACAACCGGGGTAGGATGCGAAAATCCCAGCAAATGCTTGTTGGGATTGGCCTTGCGTAAACCGCGCCGACCTTCGGAAAATGGGGTCGAGGTTGACCTTGAGGGGCGGAATGGGCGATTGGCCTGAGTACGCTTCGTGTCGGAGAATTCCTTGTCCCAGCCCGTGAAGATCGCGATCGCCGGCGCCAACGGCCGCATGGGTCAGGCCGTGGCCAAGACGCTGGAGGGCCGGAGCGACGCCGCCGTCGCCGCCCGCTTCGATCGCCCCGGCTCGGAAGGCGGCGAACTGGTCGCGCGCGAAACCGCGCTGAGCCTGGCCGAGGCGGTGATCGACTTCACCCTGCCGGAAGCCTCCGTGGCCCTCGCCGAGGAAGCCGCCGCCAAGGGCGGGCCGGCCCTGGTCATCGGCTCCACGGGCTTTTCCATCGAGCAGCTGGCCCGCATCGACGCGGCCGCGACCAAGATCGCCATCGTCCGCTCGGGCAACTATTCGCTGGGCGTCAACATGCTGATGGGCCTGGTGCGCCAAGCCGCCGCCGCCCTGCCGGCCGAGGACTGGGACATCGAGGTCTACGAGGCCCACCACAAGCGCAAGATCGACGCCCCCTCGGGCACGGCCCTGATGTTGGGCGAGGCCGCCGCCGACGGGCGCGGAGTCGGTCTCGGACAAGTCGCCGACCGGGGCCGCGACGGCGTCACCGGTCCGCGCAAGGACGGCGCGATCGGCTTCTCCGTGGTGCGCGGCGGCGGCATCATCGGCGAGCACAGCGTGATCTTCGCCGGCGAGTCCGAGAGCCTGACCCTGTCGCACTCCGCCATAGACCGGGGCCTGTTCGCGCGCGGCGCCATCGCCGCCGCCGTCTGGGTTAGGGGCAAGCCGCCCGGCCTCTACGACATGCAGGACGTGTTGGGCTTTTCGAAGTAGGAACCTAAAGCTTGGCCGGGGGGCTTTAGTTAGGGAACTAGACTTCAGGACCTGATGGCCGAACCCTCGACCGACACCGCCACCTCGCAAGCGACCAAGTCCCCGGCCAAGCGCGCCTGGGGTCGTCGCGAACGGCTGGTCGATCTGGGCCTGGAGGCCCTGTCGCTGTCGATGCTCGCCTTCATCGCCACGGGCCTGGTCGTCTGGTCGGGCCGCCGCGAGATCAGCCGCGAACTGGCCGAGAGCTGGCTGCGCGACCACGGCATCGAGGCGGCCGTCGAACTCGACGATCTCGACTCCACCGGCTTCACCGGCAAGGTCCGCCTGGGCCCGCGCAACAGCCCCGTCTTCTCCGCCGACCGGCTGGAGGTCGCCTATGACCTGACCGCGCCCTGGAACGGCGAGGCCTTCGGCATCCAGACCAAGGCCGTGCGCCTGGTGCGGCCGCGCGTCATGGCCAGCGTCGACAAACAGGGCCGCCTGCATTTCGGCGCCCTGCAGCCGCTGATCGACGAGGCGCTGAAGTCACCGCGCAAACCCAATGTCCCCGGCCCCGCCATCCTGGTCGAGGACGCGCGGCTGGACCTCTCCACGCCCGGCGGCCGCGCCCGGATCACCGGCGACGCCAGTCTCGACGACGGCCAGCTGCTGCGCTTCGACGGCCGCCTAGCCCCGCTGCGCTACGCGGTCTCGAACCTGGCGATCGACGGCAGAGGCGCGACCGTCTCGGCCCGCAAGCGCGGCGACCGCCTGACCATCGACATCGCCCTGGCCATCGCCAGCCTGGACGCCGAGGCCGCCGACCTGACCGACGCCAGCGCCAAGCTGACCGCCGACCTGCCCTATCCCGATCTCGTCAAGCAGACCGCCAGCGGTCCGCTGGAGGCCCGGCTGTCCGTGCGGACCCACAGCGGCCGGCTGGGCGACGGCCAGGCCGAGGACATGGTCGGCGACCTCGCCGTCGCCGGCCGGATCGACGGCGGGCTTGAGACCTTCGCCTTCCTGGGCCGGTCGCGCGCCACCCTGCGCGGCGCCCGCCTGACCGCCCCGTCGCTGGACGCGCGCGACGCCAGCCTGGCGCTGGATCTGGTCCAAGTCTCGGCCGGTCGCTCGCAAGGCCGGATCACCGCGCGCGGTGCCGCCAAGGCCGAACTGCGGGCCCGCGAGGCCGTCGCCTCGGGAACCGCCCTGCGCGACCTGGCGGCCCGCGTCGGCTCGGACAATCTGGGGCTCGCCCTTGACGGCCAAGGCGTCACGGCCAGCGGGCCGCTGAGCATCGACGCGAGCGCCGCGCGGCTGGCCGGCGGGGCGCTGGCCCTGTCGTCGGCGCGGCTGAACGCCAAGGGTCGGATCGACCAAGGCCCGAACGGCCTGGCCCTGGCGCTGAACGGCTCGGCCGGGGGGCGCAGCGGCGTTTCCGGCCCCGACGCCGATCGCCTGGCGGCCCTCATTCCCAACCCCGCCTACGTCAAGCCGCTGTCGCAGGCGCTGCGGACCTTCGACCTGTCGCTGCCGGCGGTGGGCCTTGACCTGAAGGGCGGCCGCGCGCGGGTGACCCTCGCCAGGGAGGCTCGCCTCGCCGCGCCCAATGGGGTGGTGCTGACCGCCGCCGCGCCGAAAGGCCTGCTGCTGGACGCCGGCCCGGACGGCGCGCGTGGCGCGCTGCGGGTCGCCCTGTCCGGCGGCGGCCTGCCCGTCGTGAAAGCCACGGCGGCCGACTGGCGGATGGCCGGCGGGGTCGTGACCTCGCCGCTGTCCCTGGCGGTCGAGGGCTTCGACCTGCCGCCGATCGAAGGCGTCTCGGGCGCGATCGACGGACAGGCGCGGATCGCCGGCGGCCGCTTCACCCTGACCACCGCCAAGTGCGACCCTGTGACGGCCAAGACCTATGCCCTGGGCGAGAGCCCGGTGACCGACCTGAAGGCCTCGGTGTGCCCGGCCGGCGCGCCGCTGGTGACCGCCAGCGCCGGCGGCTGGAACGCGGCCCTGCGCTTCGAGGCCGGCGAGGGTTCGCTCGCGGTCGCCGAAGCGCGGCTGCAGAACATCAAGGGCGAGGCGACCTTCGGCGGCGTCCAGGGCTTCGAGCGCTCAACCGTGCGGGTCGACGGCGGGGCCGTGACCGACGCCGCGCCTGAGCGCCGCTTCAATACCATTCTCGCCAAGGGCGGCCTGACCCTGTCGGGCGGCCTTTGGAGCGGAACCTTCCGGGCCGCGACGCCGGTCGGCGAGCCGCTGGGCGAGATCCGCCTGCGCCACGTGGTGGCGACCGGCAAGGGCCAGGCCGATATCGACGCCTCGAAACTGGCCTTCGCCCCCGGCGGCTTGCAACCGGCCGAGCTGTCGCCGATGGCCGCCTTCGCCCGGGACGCCAAGGGCCCGGCCAGCTTCACCGGGGTGTTCGCGTGGGACGCCAAGGGCGCGACCAGCCGGGGCCGCCTGGTCGCGGACAGGATCGACTTCACCAGCCCGATCGGCTTCGTCGCCACCCTGGACGGCGCGGTCGAGTTCAACAGCCTCGCGCCCCTGACCACCGCCCCGGGGCAGACGATGAAGATCGTCAAGATCGACTCCCTGGTGCCGCTGACCGCGATCGAGTCGGTGTTCCAGCTGGGCGCCGAGGCGCTGCATGTCTCGAAGACCACCTTCGAGGCCGCCAAGGGCCGGATCTCGATCGAGCCGATCGACGTGCCCCTGGCCATGGACAAGACCATGAGCGGCGTCATCGTCATCGAACACCTGGACCTGGGCGAAGTGGTCGCCGCCTCGTCCCTGGCCGAGCGGGTCAAGATCGAGGCGGTCGTCGACGGCCGCCTGCCCTTCACCTTCGGCCCCGAGGGCCTGCGCTTCCAGGAGGGCCGTATCCACGCCATCCGGCCGGGTCGCATCGAGCTTTCGCGGGCGGTGCTGTCCAATGTCGCCGCCAGCCCGGCCGACGCCCCCGGCGCGCCGCCAGCCGCCCCGGCTCAGGTCAACGCCATCCAGGACTTCGCCTACCAGGCCATGGAAAACCTGGCCTTCGAACAGCTGGAAGCTGGCGTGAACAGCACCGACAAAGGCCGCCTAGGCGTCCTCTTCCACATCAAGGGCCAGCACGACCCGAAGGTCGCCGAAAAGGCCCGCGTCGGGATCCTGGACCTGCTGCGCGGCCGCGCCTTCGACAAGCGTATCGCCCTGCCGGCCAAGACGCCGGTCGACCTTACCCTCGACACGTCGCTGAACTTCGACGAGCTTCTGGCCGCATGGCGCCGCTCGTTCGCAGAGGAAGCCGCCGCAGCGACCCCGCCCCGTTCAGGTCCCGTTCAACCGTGACCGGCCAAACCTGATGACGAATTGGAGACCAGACGCATGAACAAGCGCGCCCTCTTGATGGCCCTAGTCGCGACGGGAGCGCTCGGCGCCGCCGCCTGCACGCCCACCGTCCGCGTGAAGGTCGACCCGATCAATATCTACGCCAAGCTGGACGCCGACGTGCGCGTGCGACTGGACAAGGAAGTCCAGACGCTGATCCAGCAGAACCCCAACCTCTTCTAGGAAAGGAACCGACATGATCCGCAAGACGATGACGGTTCTCGCGATGGGCCTGGCCCTCGCCGCCGCTTCCGCCCCCGCCATGGCCCAATCGGCCGCCGCCAAGGCCGCCGTGGACGCCGCCAAGGTGTCCGGCACAGTCGGCGAACAGGCCGACGGCTATCTGGGCATCGTGGCCGGCGGCGACGCCGGGCTGCGCTCGGCCGTGGCCGAGATCAACACCGGCCGCGCCGCCGCCTACAAGGACATCGCCGCCAAGACCGGCGCGACGCCCGAGGCCGCCGGCCAAGCCACCGCCAAGCAGCTCTACGCCCGCCTGGCCCCCGGCCAGTACTGGAAGCCGCTGGATGGCGGCTGGGTGAAGAAGTAACGACGTCTCGAAAATCCTCCCCCTAGCGGGGGAGGATCCAGGGTGGCGGCCTCCGCCCACGCCCCCTAAGTACGGAGCCATGTCCAGCTCCGTTTCCCGTCCGCATCTCCTGCCGTATGCGGCCCTGTTCGGGGCCATCGTCACGCTGTGCGTCGGCACCTCGTTCGCCAAGACGCTGTTCCCGCTGGTCGGGGCCCAGGGGGTCAGCGCCTATCGGGTCGGCTTCTCGGCCCTGATCCTGCTGGCTGTCTGGCGGCCCTGGAACCACCCGCTATCGCGCGCCGACCTCGGCAAGGTGGCGATGTACGGGGCGGTGATGGGGGTGATGAACCTCTGCTTCTACATGGCCATCCGCACCATCCCGCTGGGCCTGGCCATCGCCATCGAGTTCGTCGGACCGCTGGCCGTGGCCGTGGCCAGTTCGCGCAAGCTGATTCACTTCGTCTGGATCGGCCTGGCCGTGCTGGGCCTTGGCCTGCTGCTGCCCATCGATCCCATCGCCACGCGTCTCGACCCGGTCGGCGTCGGCTTCGCCTGCGTCGCGGCGGTGATGTGGGCGCTCTACATCATCCTGGGCAAGCGGGTCGGCCACCTGCATGCCGGCCGCTCCGTGGCCCTGGGGATGAGCACGGCGGCGCTGATCGTCGCGCCGATCGGCATCGCCTCGGCGGGCGTGGCGCTGTTTCAGCCGAAGCTGATCGTTCTGGGCCTAGTGGTGGCGGTGCTGTCCAGCGCCATTCCCTACTCGCTGGAGATGATCGCCCTGCGCGGCATCCCCAAGCGCAGCTTCGGCGTCATGTTGAGCGCCGAGCCGGCGGTCGGGGCGCTGGCCGGGCTGGTCATCCTGCACGAGCGGCTCGTGCTGACCCAATGGCTGGCCATCGCCGCCATCGTGGCGGCGTCCGTCGGGACGATCCTGACGACCCCGGCCGAGGCGGCGGTCGAGGATGTGCCTTAGATCAAAATCCTCCCCCTAGCGGGGGAGGTGTCGGCTCGACGAGACGACGGAGGGGGAAAAGCAGGCTTTGCAGCACTTCCCCCTCCGGCCTTCGGCCACCTCCCCCGCTGGGGGGAGGATTTGCAGCCTAGCCGCCGCGCGCCACGAACCAGCCGTTGCGGAAGCTCTGGTCGGCCTTGCCATAGGTGAAGGGCGAACCGTCGGGCTGGGTGAAGGTCCCGCCGGCCGCGACCAGCACGGCGTGGGCGGCGGCCGTGTCCCACTCCGACGTGGGGCCATGGCGCGGATAGATGTCGGCCGAGCCCTCGGCGATGCGGCACATCTTGATCGAGCTATCCATCGGCGCGCGTAGGTCGAAACCGTATTCGGCGGCCAGCTCGGCCGCCTTCTCCTCGCGCATGGTGTGACTGACCAGGCCCAGCGCCTTACCGGTCGGCCAGGCGCGGACGCTCACGGGAGCATCGACGCCGGTAGAGGTCGTACGCTTCAGCGCGCCGTCCGCCGTGGTGAACCACACCTCGCCCGTGGCCGGGGCGCAGACCGCGCCGGCGACCGGGACACCGTTCTCGATCAGGCCGATATTGACGGTGAAGTTGGGATCGCCCCGCACGAAGGCCTTGGTGCCGTCGACCGGGTCGACCAGGAAGAAGCGCGGCCCGATAGCTTCGGGCGTGCCGAACTCGCTGGCGTGCTCCTCGGAGATAACCGGTACGTCGGGAAAGATCTCGGCCAGGCGCTGAAGGATCAGGCGCTCGCCGGCGCGGTCGGCTTCGGTCACCGGGCTTTCGTCGGCCTTCTGGGCCACGGCCAGCTCGGTCTTCCAGAACGGCAGGATGACCACGGCGGCTTCTTCGGTGATCTTGGCGAGGGTCGAGCCCCAATCCGCGAGGTCCTTGGCGGCGAGATTTTCGGTGCTCATCATTGTCCCCGGGGGTCGTCGCCGACGTACACCAGCCGCACGCGCGTCGCGTCGATGGTCTGCTTGCCGGCCTCTTCGAAATTCACGGTCACACGGTGTCCGATAACGGATTGAACCTGTCCCAGGCCCCAATCGGGCTGGTCGGGATGGCGCACGAGGACGCCCGGCTCTAGAAACGGATCCATGACGGGCCCCCTGTAAACGGCTGCCGCAGTTTGCCAAAGCCTCAAATCACGCCAAAGTTCGCCGCCATGACCGACTCCGTCCCAGAGACCGCCCCTGCCGCGTCCCCCGAAACGGACGTCAACGGACCTGACTTCGCCGCCATGCTGGCCGCGCGCCTGTGTCATGACTTCATCAGTCCGGCCAGCGCCATCGTCTCGGGCCTGGATCTGCTGGACGATCCGTCCGCGCAGGACATGCGCGACGACGCCATGAGCCTGATCGCCTCGTCGGCCCGCAAGCTGGCGGATCTGCTGCAATTCACCCGCGTGGCCTTCGGCGCCTCGGCCTCGGCCGAGAACTTCGACTCCCGCGAGCTGGAAAAGCTGGCCCAGGGCGTCTTCGCCCACGTGCGCCCGACCCTGGACTGGCAGATCGAGTCCCAGGCGATGAACAAGCCGTCCTCGCGCGCCATCCTCAACATCGCCCAGATCGCCGCCAGCGCCTTGCCGGCCGGCGGCGTGGCCACGGTCAGGGGGACCCAAGCCGAGGGGCGTTTCTCGATCATCGCCGAGGCGATCGGTCCCCGCGCGCGTCTGCGCCCCGAGGTGCTTTCCGGCCTGAAGGGCGAACCCCTGGCCGAGGGCCTGGGCGGCCCGTGGGTGCAGGCCGCCTATCTGCACGCCCTGGTGCGCGCGGCCGGCGGCCAGGTCGCCGTCGAGGTGGGCGAGGAACGCATCAGCATCGCCGCGTGGGTTCCTGCCTAAAAACCGCGTTTTCCGTCGTCGGAACCGTGTTTCGGCAAACCGCTCCTTAACCAGAAGGCCCCATGGTGGCGGTCTGGATTGGAGCATGCCGTGAAGACCTGTCTGGTGGTCGACGACAGCCGGGTGATCCGCAAGGTCGCCCGCCGAGTCCTAGAGGACATCGGTTTCGAGATCGCCGAGGCCGCCGATGGCATGGAGGCTCTGGCGTGGTGTCGCGCGGCCATGCCTGACGCCGTGCTCCTCGACTGGAACATGCCGGTGATGAACGGCATCGAATTCCTCCGCCAACTGCGGGCCGAGCCCGGCGGCGACGCGCCCAAGGTCGTCTTCTGCACGGTCGAGAACAGCGCCGACCATATCCGCACGGCCCTGGAAGCGGGCGCGGACGAATACATCATGAAGCCGTTCGACGGCGACATCATCCAGGCGAAGTTCGCCGAGGCGGGATTGCTGTGACCCCCGAGGACATGGACCTGCTGGCGGCCCTGGGCCGCGCTCGCGCCGGCGTGCGGGTCGAGACCGAAAAGCCCTATTTGGTTGAAAGCCGTCTCTCGCCGCTGGCCAGGCGCGAGGGCTACGACTCGATCGAGGCCATGATCGCGGCCCTCCGCGCCAAGCGCGAGGAGCGCCTGATCTGGGCCGTGGTCGAGGCCCTGTGCCGCAGCGAAACCACCTTCTTCCGCGGACGCGAGACGTTCGCCGCCCTGCGCGACGAGGTCCTGCCGGCCCTGTCGCAGCGTCGCCGCGAGGCGCCGATCCGGATCTGGAGCGCGGCCTGCGCCACCGGCCAGGAAGTCTACTCCCTGGCCATCGCCGCCGCCGAGTCCAGCGCCCTGGCGACCGGCACGCGGTTCGAATTCTTCGGATCCGACCTCTCCGAGCGCTGCCTGGAGAAAGCCCAGGCCGGCCTCTACACCCAGTTCGAGGTCCAGCGCGGCCTGCCGATCCGGATGCTGATCAAGCACTTCGACAACCAGGACGACACCTGGGCCATCTCGCCCCGCATTCGGCAGATGGTGCGCTGGAAGCGGATCAACCTGCTGGCCGACCTGTCGGGCATGGGTCGCTTCGACATGATCCTGCTGCGTAACGTGCTGGGCAATATGGACGCTTCGCTGCGAGGCCGGGTCGTCCAGGCCTTGGTCAGCCTGCTGCCGGCCGATGGCGTGCTGGTGCTGGATCCCGAGGACGACGTGTCCGACTTCGAGGATGTCCTGGTCCCCGCGCCCGGCGCGAACGGGATCTACCTGCGCGACCCGTCCGTCCGCGCCGCCGCCGCCGCGGCATAGAGCCTGCCGGAAACTAGAGCGCGCTCTGGCGGGCGCGGGCTCTGGTGGGGGCACGGGTCACCGCCGCGCCACCCACCAGGCCGCCCAAGGCCTCACCCAGCTTGGTCATCGTCCCCACCGGCGCCGGCGTCACCGCCGCGAAGGCCGGCGCGAGCTTGCGGAACAGGATCGGCGGCGCGTCCGGCCCGACGATCGCCTGATGCAGGTCCATCAAGTCGACGACCTCGCGGGCGGCCTTGCGCCATTCCACCGGTGGGGCGACGCCGTGCAGGGCCGGCGTCCGACAGTCGCTGAAGTCAGGTCGAAGGCCGCAGCCGCGCTCGATCGCCGCCTCGATCTCACGGGCATAGGCCTGGTCGCGAGCCATCCGATCGACATCGACCACCAGGTCGGCTTCGGGCAGGGCCTTCAGGTACGAGCGCAGCCAGACCGCCAGGAAGGCCTGGAACGAGACGCTGGCCGGCGCGCGCTTCAGGTGACGGCGGACGATGGCGAGGCGTTCGGGCAAGGTCCCTTCGCCGCCGAACGCGTGGCCGAGGATCGCGCGCGAGATGTCGGCGCACCCGGCCATCTCCGACAGCAGCACATAGTGGCAGAGCTCGAAATAGGTCGGCCGAGGGCGGCGGCGCAACGAATAGAACGACAGCCACTGCTGTACCGGGTCGCGGACCAGCATCACGTGGAAGCCGCCGAACCGGCGCTTCAGCCAGCCTACCCGGCCCAGGGTGCGGCAACAGGCGAAGATCGGCCGCTCGCCGCGCGTCCGCGCCGCATCGACCAGGCCTTCCAGATAGGCCTGCTGGGCCAGATCGCTGGCTTCCGGCTCGATCCAGAACCGGTCGAGGGCGAAACCGGCGTCGAAGTTCCGCAACCCGCCCGCCGGGTCCAGCACGACCTCGAACTCCTGGAGATAGGGCGTGGCCCCGCCCGGGTGGCGAAGGCCGCTATTTTCGGGGGTCTCGACGCCGATCGTCTCGGCGGTCAGGCGCGCGAGCTGCTCATGCCAGGGCTCGTAATAGGCGCGCACGGCCGGCAGGGCGCGAAACCGGCTCCAGACATAGGTGCTGGAGCAGCGCCAGCCGCTGTGGACGAAGACGGTGGTGTTCTCGGATGACGGCACGCGCCCCTGACCCCTCAAGGAAGGGTTCAACTTGGCGCATCTGTTTTTCAGCCCGATATCGTCCGGACGCCCCTAGGTTGCAGCGGCGAAACAAGTTGTCGGACCCCGCAATGAGAAAAGCCCGCCAGCGGAACTGGCGGGCTTTTCAAATACCTAGGTCGGACGTGGTTACTTCACGTCCTTGGCGGTTTCGGTCACCGCCTTGCCGGCCGACGAGACGTCCTTGCCGGCGCCTTCGACGGTGTTGCAGGCCGCGACCGACAGACTGGCGGCCAGGGCCGCGAGAATCATGAGTTTACGCATTGTCATCTCCGCAATTCGCCCCGAGGGATGGAGAGGAGGGGGCGTGTGAATGGTTGCCCCGAGGAAACGTGAGCTTCGCAGCTAGGTTCCGGCGGCGGTGACCTGCGGGGTCGGGAAGATCAGGCGCACCGTCAGGCCGCGTGGTTCCTGGCTCTCGAACGAGACCTTGCCGCGCAGCTGGCGAGCGAAGGCTGTCATCAAGGTGCGGCCGACCCCGCCGCCCACGCTGTCGGCCGCGCCGGGCCCGTCGTCGCTGATCGACAGCTCGGCCTCTTCGCCCCGCACATGGAAACCGACGCTGAGTGTCCCGCCACCCGGCCCGAAGGCGTGCTTCTGAGCGTTGGTGATGGCCTCGACGGCGAACAGGGCGATGGGCGCCAGACGGTCCGGGTCTATGACCAGCGGATCGGCGTGGACCTCGGTGCGCACCAGGCCCAGATGGCTCATGTCATTGGCCAGCAACTGAGCGGTGAGCTCCTCGAGGAACGGCCGCAGGTCGACGCGCTTCAGGTCCGGCCCCTGGTAGAGGGCCCGGTAGATCTGGGCCAGGGCGGTGATGCGCTGACGCGTGTCGTTCATCGCCGCCTTGGCCGCCGGATCGGCCAGGGCCCGCTGCTGCATGTTCAGCAGCGAGGTGATGATCTGCAGGTTGTTCTTCACCCGGTGATGGATCTCGCGCATCAGCGCGTCCTTCTCGGCCAGGCTGTCCATCAGCGAGGCGTCGCGGGTGACGATGGCCCCGGCCATGGCGTCGAGGGTGGCGGCCAGCTCGCGGATCTCGGGCGGCGCGCGTTCGGCTTGCAGGGGGCGAACGGTGAAGCGCCCACGGGCATAGATCGCCGCGACCCGTTGCAGATAGACGATCCAGCGAATCACCCCGCGCTCGGCCGCGTACCACACCGCCGCCAGGCCCAGCATGAAGGCCAGCAACGGCATCAGCAGGCGCGAGATCGGATTGATCGAGGCCCAGGACACCAGCCCCGGGGCGGGGGCCGAGAGAATGACGAAAACATTGTCGTCGACCAGGGGCGCGGCGGAATAGTTGCGGGCGCGGCTTTCGAGGTCCCGCCCGTTCCACAGGGCCGAACCGCTCTTGGTCGCGCGGGCCCGCCAGCCGCTCGGCGGAGGCCCGAACGCCTTGGGATCGGTCGCGGCGAAGACCCGGCCGTGCGAATCGGCCAGGGCGACCTCCGCGCCGTCGGGCATGAAGCGGCTGGTCGTGCTCACCTTGAGATCCGCCAGGGTGAGGACGGCGGCCATCGCGCCCTGGAAGTCGTCCGGCGTGCCCGCGCGGACAGCGGCGAGCACCGCGGGCTCGTTGGCGTAGACCGCGCCTGGATCGGCGGCCACGACCATCTCGGCGCCGTCGCGCAGGGTCTGGAACCATTGCCGGCCGCCGCGCTGGTTGTCGTAGGGGGTCGTGGCGGCGGCGCAGGCCACACGGCCACGCCCGTCGAAGCGGATCAGGTTGGCGTAGCCGGGTAGACGCGCGCGGACGTCGGCCAGGCGCTGGGCGCACTCCAGCCCGACCGAGCCGGGACCCAGGGTCTGCAGCAGCACGCCGGCCGCCTCGATGCGGGCCCGGGCGATGTCGGCGCTGCGCCCGGCCGCGAGCTCAAGGCTCTGGCGGCGCGAATCGGCCTCCGCCCGGAAGGCGAAGACGGACTGCATCCCGCCGAGGATCAGCACAGGCAGAAGGGCCACGCACAGGGCGATGGCCAGGCGGACGCGGATTGAGTTGACGGCCTGCGCGGCGCGGCCGGCTATAGCGTTCACCGTAGCGAGCTCAGCCGCTCCGCGTCGGCCAGGATCGCGTGCATGGCGTCACCCGCCGATCCGCCGTCCCGGTCATAGGCCCCTGCTTCAAGGATGGCTTGCAACGCCCGGCGAGCGCGGCTGACCCGGCTCTTCACCGTGCCGACGGCGCAGCCGCAGATATCCGCCGCCTCCTCGTAGGCGAAGCCGCCGGCCCCGACCAGGATCAGGGCTTCGCGCTGCTCGGCCGGCAACATGGCCAAGCCCAGGCGCAGTTCGTCGAGGGCGACGGGCGCCTCTGGATCGTCGACCGCGACCAGGGTCCGCTCGGCGGCTTCCTGGTCAAGCTGGCTCTGGCGCCAGCTGCGACGCTTCTCGGAATAGAACTGGTTGCGCAGGATCATGAAGGTCCAGGCCTTCATGTTGGTGCCCAGCTGAAAGCTGGCGCGCGCGTCCCAGGCCTTCATCATGGCGTCCTGGGCCAGGTCGTCGGCGGCCGTCGGATCGCCGGTCAGGGTTCGGGCGAAAGCGCGCAGATGCGGGATCAGCGTGACCAGTTCGCGTTTGAAGATATTGTCGCGAGCGGGATCCGGCGGAGAGCGGCCAACTTGCTCTTGGCTCATGCTCAGCGACCTCCCTTCGGAGGCTCGGCTTTTCGAAGGATGTCGAGGAACTCGTCCGGCACCGGCTCGTTCACGACCTCGTCGAACATCTGCCGCAGCTTCACGCCAATCGCCTGCTGACGCAGGCGTGCTTCGTCGAGCGCCGCGGCGCTTTTGCGTTTATCTTCCATGGGTACGTGTTCGATCATGTCCTCGACACCGAAGTGCATCGGCGTCCGCCCCCTTTGGCCGAATGTCTTTTCGCCAGACGACAACGTGGTTTTCCGTACCCGGTTCCATAAGCTTGGGCGTAAGATGTCAAAATTCCGTCTTTCACGGAACCGCTCAGTTGAGGGCACGTTATCGAACTTCGACGGAACGGCGTAGCTTCGCCTTGCGTTAGTAGTTTTTCGAAGACACCGCATCGGGAGGGGTCATGAGTCTTCTAGCTCGGCTGGCGCCGCATCTACCCTACATTCGTCGCTACGCTCGCGCTCTTACCGGCGACCAGTCGACCGGCGACCATTATGTCCGCGTGGCCCTGGAAGCCCTGGCGGCGGGCGAACGCTCGCTGGACGGGGACCTGTCACCGCGCGTGGCGCTGTATCGCGTATTCCATGCCATCTGGCTCAGCTCCGGCGCCCAGCTGGAAGCGCGCCGCGACGACGGCGTCACCGCCGGCGACGACGCCGCCCAGCGCCTGATGCGCATCGCGCCCCGCTCGCGCCAAGCCTTCCTGCTGACCGCCCTCGAGGGCTTCACCCCTACCGAGGCGGCCCAGATCCTGGATTGCGACTTCGGCGAGGTGGAACGCCTGATCTCCGACGCCCAGGCCGAGATCGACGCCGAACTGGCCACCGACGTCCTGATCATCGAGGACGAGCCGGTCATCGCCGCCGACATCGAGGCCCTGGTCCGCGAACTGGGCCATGACGTCACCGACATCGCCGCCACCCGTGGCGAGGCCCTCGAGGCCGTCAGCCGTCGCACGCCCGGTCTCGTCCTGGCCGACATCCAGCTGGCCGACGGCTCGTCAGGCATCGACGCGGTCAAGGACATCCTGGGTCGGATGGACGTGCCGGTGATCTTCATCACCGCCTTCCCCGAGCGCCTGCTGACTGGCGAGCGCCCGGAACCGACCTTCCTGATCACCAAGCCCTTCCAGCCGGAAACGGTGAAGGCGGCGATCGGCCAGGCGCTGTTCTTCCATCCCCGACGGAACCGCACCAAGGCGGCCTAGCGTTTACTCCCGAGACTATCCCATCCCACGAGACGGCCTCCCTTCGGGGAGGTCGTTTTCGTTTGGGCGTCCCAGATCCGCCCAATCCCCCACGAAAAAGGGCGGCCTCCACCCGGAAGGCCGCCCTCGATACGTGGACTCCACGACGACGCTAGGGTGTCTGACGCGCCGGAGTTTGTTGGGTGTCGTAGCGCTGAGCCTCGGCGGGCGTCTTGGCGCCATTGTTGACCTCGACCGAAGCCAGGTCATTGGCGCGGAACGTCCAGGCGCCGAACAGCGCCATGGCCGCCAGCACCGTCGAGATGATGAGCACCCAGAACACGTGCCGGCCCCAGCGACCCTGACGGGCCCGCGTCGCGTTCAGCCGTGGCGCGGCGTGATGATGAATGTCGGCGGGCATGTGTCCTACCTCCTGTCGCTTGAGCCCCTATGGGGCCCAGGTGTTTGACGCGTACGCCCGCTCTTGGACGGTGCGATCGTTGAATGCCTGCACCATCCCGGCGGAGGCGGCGATCGCCGCGATCACGGCCAGGGCCGTGATCCTCGTGCGCATCCTCTTTTGACGCCGCGTGGGCGCCGAAACGAAAACCATACCGCCATGCTGGGCTTGATAAGTCCGGATCACGACGCTGCTCCCCTGCCCCGGCGGCTCCCTGACCGCCTGGATTCTCAACGCGGGGCGAGCGCGGCTGTTCCCTGGGCGTGCGTCCGGCGGCTGTAAATCGCGTGCAAAAAAAATCGCGCGGGGCGGGAACCCATCGCGCGACTTGTCGTTTTCATCTTTGCGAAGGCGGCGACGCCCCCCCGACTTGAGGCTGGCGATAGCCAGCCTGCCGCCTTCGCACCCCCCTTTGTTGATGCGAACTCTGGCGGACCGGGCTTTCCGGCCCGCCTTTCTTCTGTGGGCTCAGCGCGCTTCCAGGTCGAACAGCACATCGGCCCGACGGCGCAGCGGCGCGGCCGCGCCCGAGGCCGAAACAGCGCCGGCGTCGCCGACCGCGGCCATGTCGATCTCCACCTTGCCGAAGCCGACCTTGGCCAAGGCCGAGCTGACGGTCTCGGCGCGCCGCTTGGACAGCACCAGATTGGCTTCAGAGGCCCCCACGGCGTCGGCGAGGCCGACCACACGAACGGACTTCACCACACAGCCCTTCGCCTGCCCTTGGGCGCTGGACAGGATCATCCGCGCTTCCTTGGTCAGGGCGGCGCTGTCCTGCTCGAAATAGACCGAGGACTGGAAGTCGGCGCAGGCGAGCGGCGCCGCCGCGACCGGCTTGCGCACCGTGCGCCAGGGCCCCTGCGTCTCCGCGCACCCCGCCAGGGCCAGGATCGCTCCCCCCAGGAAGATGATCTTCGTCGTCGTCTTCATACGAACCCTCCGTCTCGAACCGCGAACACAAGAAAAGGCGACCGGCCAGGCCGATCGCCTTTGCTGGGGCGCCGTCGCCTTTCCGCCAATCAGCGGGGAGCGCCGTCTTCCCAATAGTAGCGACCGCTGCGGGAGTCGTAATAGTAGTACCGACCCGCGCGCTCGTCATAGTACTGGCGCCGATTGACCGAGGTCGAGCCGCAACCGCCATCCTCGCGGCAGCCCTTGATGGCGCCGGCGGTGCCGCCGATGGCCGCGCCGATCGCCGCGCCGGTCCCAGCGCTGCCGCTGCCGACGTTGTTGCCGATCACCGCGCCCGCGATGGCGCCCAAGGCCGCGCCGCCGGCGGCGTTGCGTTCAACATTGCCGGTCGAGGTGCACGCCGCGGCGAGCACACCCACGCCCATCAGGGCGATCATGGTCGTCTTCATCTTGGCTCTCCGTTCCGAGCTTCCTGTCCCCGTGCTCCAGCAAACGGTCGCCAAGGTCAGCGGTTCCGTTTCCAAGCGGAACCATAGGCCCGGGGGAGCCGTTGCCTCGACTGATTTTCACGAGAGGCGGGGACGCGTGAAGCGTATCGATATCGTCGCCAACATCGCCTCCGGATCCGTCGGTCCGGACGCCCCGGCGATCGCCGAGCGACTGCTGGCCGAGCACGGCGTGTCCGGCGTCGTCCATGCGCCGGAGCCCGGCGAGCTGGTCGACTGCCTGCGCGCCGTGATTGACGGCGCTCCGGACGCGGTGCTGGTGTTGGCCGGCGACGGCACGGCGCGGGCGGCCGCGGAGATGGCCGGGCCAGACGGCCCGCTGATCGCGCCGCTGCCCGGCGGCACCATGAACATGCTGCCCCGCGCCCTCTATGGCGATCGCGACTGGCAGACGGCCATGAAGGCCTGCCTGGAGGGGGGCGAGGCCAGAACGATTTCCGGCGGCGAGGTCGGCGGCCGGCTGTTCTTCGTCGCCGCCATCCTGGGCAGCCCGGCGCTGTGGGCCACCGCCCGCGAGGCGGCCCGCGACGGCCGCTTCGACATCGCGGTCGCCCGCGCCCGGCGGGCCATGCGGCGCGCCTTCTCGGGCCGCCTCCGCTTCAGCCTGGACGGCCGCCCAGAGGGTAAGACCGAGGCCTTGACCCTGATGTGCCCGCTCGTCTCCACCGCGCTCGACGCCGAGGAACGGGCCCTAGAGGCCGCCGCCCTCGACCCGTCCAGCGCTCTCGATGTCTTTCGCCTGGGCTTCAACGCCGCGCGGGGACAGTGGCGTGAGGACCCGTCCGTTGATGTCGGCCGCTGCCGCGTCGGCAAGGTGCGCGCCCGGGGGCGCATCCCGGCGATCTTCGACGGCGAACCCGCGCGGCTCGACCCGGAGGTGACGATCCGTTTCCGACCCAAGGCCTTCCGCGCCCTGGTCCCGCCCGATCAGGACTGAACCATGAAGCTGGTCCAGGTCTCCGACATCCATTTCGGCGGCGAGAACAAGGAAGCCATCGAGGCCGTCACGGCCTGGATCAACGCGGCCCGGCCCGACCTGGTGGTCGCCGCTGGCGACCTGACCCTGGACGGCAAGGTCGCCGAGTTCGACGCCGCCGCCGCCTGGTTCAAGCGCTTGCCCGATCCGATGATCGTCGTCCCGGGCAATCACGACACGCCCTTCGTGGGGCCGAGCGAGCTGCTCGAGCGCTTCACCCGGCCCTGGCGCCGGTTCACGAACCGCTTCGGCGAGGAGGACGGCGCGGCCTGGCGGGCGCCGGGGATCACGGTCAGCTCCTTCAACAGCGCCCGCGCCGCCCAGGTCCGCTGGAATTGGTCGAAGGGCGCGGTGTCGCGGCGGCAGATCCGGCGCGTTGTCACCGAGCTGCGCGCCGCGCCGGCTGGCGATCTCAAGGTCGTGGTTTGCCACCACCCGCTGATGGAAATCCTGGGCGGGCCGATGACGGCCAAGGTCCATGGCGGGGTCGACGCGGCCAATCGCTTCGTCCGGGCCGGGGCCGACGTCATCCTGTCGGGCCATATCCATCTGCCCTTCGTCACCGCCATTCCGTTCGGCGACGGCAAGACCCAGGCGGTGGGCTCCGGAACCCTGTCCCTGCGCGAGCGGGGCGCGGCGCCGGGCTTCAACGTGATCGAGGTCGAGCCGGGCTGCGTGCGGGTGGCGGCCATGGCCTATGAGCGCGGGCGGTTCGACGTCTGGCGCACCTGGGCTTTCGACCGGCGGGGCTGAATCCTGGCGCTGAAACGAAAACGGCGCGACCGAAGCCGCGCCGTTGGCTCGCTTCCTTCGTCCCGTCCTAAGAGGCGTTGCCGCTCCGGAAAAGGTAGCGAACCAGCGAAATCAGGAACAGGACGGCGAAGACGTAGAAGACGATCTTGGCGATCCCGATCGCCGCCCCGGCCAGGGTGGTGAACCCCAAGACGGCGGCGATCAGGGCGATCACCAGGAAGATCACGGCCCAATTCAGCATTGGCGTCTCCGGTTGGCCCGGCCCAAGCCGGGTGGCGCCCCGTCAGGGACAACGCACCCCGATCGCCGGGCGTTCCGGAAACGTGTCTTGCCTATTCCGGCGCCGGATAGGCCCAGCCTTGGCCGCCCGACTTGGCCGCGGCGTACTGGCTGTCGGCCAGGGTCCAGTTGATCACGTTGTCGAAGACGGCTTCCAGGAAGCCCTTCCGAAGGTTCTGGTAGTCCAGATAGTAGGCGTGCTCCCAGACGTCGGCGACCAGCAGGGCCGTCAGGTCCTGGGTGACCGGGCTCTCGGCGTCGTGGGTCGAAATGATCTTCAGGGCGCCCGAGGCGTCCGAGACCAGCCACACCCAGCCCGAGCCGAAGTGGCCGATGCCTTCGGCGACGAACTTTTCCTTCAGGGCGTCCAGGCCGCCGAAGGTCGACTCGATCGCGGCGGCCAGATCGGCGCTTGGCGCGGTCTTGGTGGGCGAGAGGCCATCCCAGAAGAAGGCGTGGTTCCAGGCCTGGGCGGCGTTGTTGAACACCTTGCCCGGACCGGCGCCCTTGATCACCGCTTCCAGCGAACCCTTGTTGTCGCCGTTCAGCAGGCCGTTCAGGGCCGTGACATAGGCGGCGTGGTGCTTGTCGTGGTGGAAGCGCAGGGTATTGGCGGAGATCGTCGGCTCCAGCGCGTCGTACGCGTAGGGCAGGTCCGGCAGCTTGTACATGTTCACTCCATGGAAGGCGTTCCCGTGGAGGGGAGGAGGGGAACGCGCACGGGAAGGGATCTAGAGCGCGCGGACCGAAAGCGTAAGCGCTTTCCAGGGGTCCAGGCGCTCAACTTTAGTTGAGAAATTCCCTTTGAAACTTGGGGTTTCCAGGAAATCTGGAAATGCAAAACGCCGCCGAGCAGGCTCGACGGCGTCCGGCGACTTCAATAACGCGCGATCAGCGTTGTGGTGGCTTCGGATCGAGGAAGGCCTTGGCCACGGCCGCGGTTAAGGTCGGGTTCTTCAGGGCGAAGATCCCGGCGGCTAGGCCGATGCCGATCGACATGATCGGCCGGTCGCGGACGATCTCCACGAGCCGGCTAGTGATGTCGACGCTGCCCTGCGGCGGCGCCTGGTGCGAGCGATGGCCCTCGACCTTGCGCGCGGCGATCATACCGGCGATCGCCACGATCAAGGCGGCGACGGCGGCGACGATGGCGGCCGCGCCAGCCGGCGTGACCAACGGGACCAGCACGGCATAGATCGCGAAGGCGGCGGAGACGACGCTGACGGCAGCCGCGGCGGCGATCGCCGCCGCCGCCGCGAGCGTCATGAGGGTCTTTTCGAAAATCACCGGTTGTTGCTACGGCCGCCGGCGAGCAGGAGCCCGATCAGCACGCCGACGCCGAGACCGGCGAGGGTGGCGGTGATCGGACGTTCACGCACGCGCTCGGAGACATAGCGCTGGGCGTCTTCCAGCTGCTGGCCAGCGGTGTCGGAATAGGCGCGGCTCTGGGCGCGCAGGGTCTCGAAGCCCTCGGTCACCGACTTCTCGACGCGCTTGGCCGCCTCGGTCAGCTGGGCGCGCGCCACGTCAGCCGCTTGCGCGAAGCTGCGTTCGGCGTGCTCGACGGCTTCCAGGGTAGCGCTCTTGGCCTTGTCGGCTTCCTTGGCGGCGGGGGAACTGGCGGGCATGGTCTTCTCTCCTGTTCGCGACGCGACCGACCGGGCGCTAATCTGCGCCCCGTCAACGCCGAGCTTGGCGTTGCGGTTCCAGTTTAGCGCAAGGGTTGAAGCTTCACCACTGACGAATCCCCCGTAGGGGTTTCGAGGCGGGGTTTCCGGGAGGGGTCTTCAGGCGATGATCTGCCCCCGTCCAAAGGCGCTCGCGCCAAACGTGAAGCGGGGCTAAGGTCGAATCATGGAGGACGCCCCCATCGTCAATGACGACCGCCAGGAAGCCGCCCGTCTCGGCGCCTTGCGCGCCCTCGCCGTGCTGGACGGCGCCGTCAACGAGCCCCGCTTTCTGCGCCTGGCGCGCCTGGCGGCCCGGCTGTTCGACGCGCCGAAAGCCGCCGTGGCCCTGGTCGACGAGACCCGGATCTGGCGCAAGGCCTATGTCGGCTATCCCAGTCCCCAAGGCCCGCGTGAGGGCGACCTAGCGGCCCAGGTCGTGGCCGCGAACGGGCCCGTTGGCCTGGCTGTCCCAATCCGCGATGCGCAAGGCCACGTGCTGGGCGCCTTGGTGGTCGAAGGCCCCGGCGCTGGTGGTCCGGCCTCGGACGAAGATCGTCAGGCGCTGGAGGACCTGGCCGATCTCGCCGCCGAGGCGCTGACGGCCAAGCCCGAGGGCGGACGGTCGCTGGAAAGCGAGCGCCTGGACCTCGCCATCGCCGCCGCGAGCCTGGGCGAGTTCGAGTGGGACATCGCCAAGGACATCATCAAGATCAGCCCACGCTTGGCCAAGATCTCCAATGTCGACGCCGGCGAGATCCCCGCCGGGAACGGCCTGGTCCTCTACGACTACCTGCATCCGGACGACAAGGAATGGGTGCAGGAGTCGATCACCAAGCAGCTGAAGGAAACCGGCCGCTACGATGTCGAGTATCGCCGGCCTCCGAGCCCCGAAGGCCGCGAGACCTGGAACCACGGCTCGGGCGTCGTGCTGTTGGGACCCGACGGCCAGCCGACCCGCTTGATCGGCGTCGTCCAGGACATCACCGAGCGCCGCGCCGAGGAGGAGCAGCGCGAGAACCTGGTCACAGAGCTGGACCACCGCATCAAAAACCTGCTGGCCGTCGTCCAGTCGGTGGCGGCCCAGTCGGCGCGCAAGTCGGCCTCGCTGGACGTGTTCCTGAAGACGTTCGCCGCCCGGCTGAAGTCGATGAGCTCGGCCCACGACCTGCTCACCGCCGCCCGCTGGCGCGGCGCGACACTGGCGCGGATCGCCGCCGCTGAACTGGGCGGCCTGGCGCCGACCCAAACCCGCTGGGACGGGCCGGAACTGTTCCTGACGCCGCGCGCCGCCTCCGCCCTGTCGCTGGCGCTGCACGAACTGGCGGTCAACGCCATGCGCTATGGCTCGCTGTCCACAGAGAACGGCAAGGTCGAGGTCGTCTGGCGGCGCACGCCCGAGGGCGGCTTCGCCCTGGAATGGCTCGAAACCGGCGGACCGCCGGCCACCGCTCCCACCAACAAGGGGTTCGGCTCCACCCTGATCGAGGACGTCGCGGGCCGCGAGCTGGGGGGCTCGGCCAGGATCAACTACAAGCAAAGCGGCGTCACGGCCATGATCCAGGGCGGGGCCGAGGCCTTGGCCGACGCGCCGCCGATGGAGCCGGTCAGCGCCGCGCCTGAGCGCATCGTCGAGACCGTGGTCGCCTCCGACGAGACCGTCAGGCCCGGCGCGATCGCCGGCCTGAAGGTGCTGATCGTCGAGGATTCCCTGCTGCTGGCTCTGGAGCTGGAAGCGGGCCTTGAGGACGCCGGGGTCGAGGTGGTCGGTTGCGCCGCCGAACTCAGCGAAGCCCTGGCCATGGTCGAGCTGGATTTCGACGTCGCGGTGCTGGACGCCGACCTCAACGGCCAGTCGGTCGCGCCGGTGGCCGAAATCCTGCGCAGCATCGGCCGCCCGTTCGTGTTCGCCACCGGCTATGCCGACAAGGCCGCGCCGATGGGCTTCGACGCGCCGATCGTGCGCAAGCCCTACAACGTCCACCAGATCGCCCGGGCCGTGGCTGGGGTGACGGGGCGATTATAGGGGATCTAGCCCTCCCTCCGCCCCGCTAGGAGGAGGATTGATCAGCCCACGATCCCTTTCGACCGCAGCCCCTCGAGCGCCTCGGCGCTCATCCCGGCCACCTCGGTCAGCACCGCCTGGGTATGCTCGCCCAAGGTCGGTCCGGTCCACCGCACACCGCCGGGCGTTTCGGTCAGCTTCGGGAAGGCGTTCTGCATCTTGATCTCGCCGAACACCGGGTGCGGCGTCGTCACGATCGACTCTCGCGCCACGAACTGCAGATCCTCCAGCATGTCCGGCGCGCGATAGATCCGGCCCGTCGCCAGGCCCGCCGCTTCCAGTTTAGGCAGCAGGTCGTCGATGTCCTGGTCGGCCGTCCAGGCGGCGATGCGGGCGTCGAGTTCGCCCTGGTGGGCGCCCCGGGCCGCGTGGTCGCGATAGCGAGGATCCTCGGCCAGGTCCGGCCGGCCCATCAGGTCGCACAGGCGCTTGAACAGGGTGTCCTGGTTGGCGCCGATCAGCACGAGCTCGCCTGACTTGGTCGGATAGACGTTCGACGGCGCGATGCCGGGCAGCACCGCCCCCGAGCGCTCGCGCACATAGCCGGTCAGGTCGTATTCGGTGATCAGGTTCTCCATCACCGTCAGCACGCTTTCATAGATGGCGACATCGACCACCTGACCCTTGCCGGTGCGCTGGCGCGCATGCAGGGCCATCATCACCCCGAGGGCGGCGTTCAGCCCCGACAGGCTGTCGCCGATCGAGATGCCCGCCCGGGCCGGATTGCGATCGGGCTCGCCGGTGATGTGGCGCAGGCCGCCCATGGCCTCGCCGACCAGGGCGTAGCCGGCGCGCTTGGCGTAGGGACCGGTCTGGCCGAAGCCGGACACCCGCGCCATGACCAGGCCCGGATTGGCCTTGGCCAGGTCTTCATAGCCCATGCCCCACTTTTCCAGGGTCCCGGGGCGGAAGTTCTCGACCACCACATCGGCCTTGGCGATCAGGGCGCGGGCGATGTCGCGACCCTCCTCGGTGCGCAGGTCGATGGTGACGGATTTCTTGTTGCGGCCGATCACCGGCCACCATGGCGACAGCCCTTGTGGCTTGGAGCGGCCCCATTGGCGCATCGGGTCGCCGACCTTGGGATCCTCGAGCTTGATCACCTCGGCGCCGAAGTCGCCCAGCACCTGACCGCAGAAGGGCCCGGCGATCAGCGAGCCCATCTCGATCACCCGCAGCCCGCTCAGCGGGCCGTCTGGACGGTCCTGGCTCATCGCACTCTCCCCGATCTCTCGCGGAACCGTTCACGGCCCCGTGATGTTTTGTTGATCACACGGCGCTGCGCGGCGCCGGACCTTCACAAACCTCTAAGAAAAACGCGCAGGGAAAGACAGAGCCATGACCCGTCACATTCTGATTGTCGGCGCCGCCGTCGCCGCCCTTAGCCTTGCCGCCTGCGGCCAGAAGGCCGACGAAACCAAGGGCGCCGCCACCCCGGCCGAACAGGCCGCGACCCCGGACGCCAATCCCGCCGCCACGGTCCCGACCCCGGCTGACGAAACCAAGGCCGACGTCTTCGCCGCCAAGGCCGCCGACAGCGATCTGTTCGAGATCGAGGCCGCCAAGCTCGCGGCCACGCGCTCGACCAACCCGTCGGTGAAGAAGTTCGCCGCCGCGATGGAAAAGGCTCACAAGGCCACCAGCGAGGAACTGAAGACCGCGATCGCCGCCTCCGGCGCCGCGATCACCCTGCCGACCGCCCTGTCGAAGGACGCCCAGGACGACCTGGACGACCTGAACAAGGCCGAGGCCAAGGACTTCGACAAGAAGTACGCCGACAGCCAGGTCGACGCCCACCAGGCGGCGCTGAACCTGCTGCAGCGCTACGCCCAGGATGGTGACACCGCCGCCATCAAGGCCTTCGCCGCCGCCACGGCCCCGAAGGTCCAGGAGCACCTCAACATGGCCGAGGGCCTGAAGAAGGGCTTCGACACCGGCGAGGACGTCGCCAAGGCCAAGGAGAAGGCCCACTAAATCCTGAACTACGGAATGGCGTAAGCGACCGTCGCCTTGGCGGCGGCCCGCTCGCGCCCTTCCGTCCACATCAGGACGTCGACCGTCGCGATGCGGCGGCCGAGCTTGAGCAGGGTTCCCTCGGCATAGACATCGCCGGGCTTGCAGCCCCTCAGGAAGTGAATGTTGAGCGAGGTGGTCACCGCCATGGCCACCTCGCCGATATGCGCCAGCACAGCCGTATAGGCCGCGGCGTCGGCCAGGCTCATCAGGGTAGGCCCCGAGATCACCCCGCCCGGCCGCAGCTGCCGGCTGGCGTAGGGCAGTTTCAAGAGAACGCGCCCCTCGCCCACTTCCAGCACCGTGGCCATGTGCTCGGGATCCGTTTCCGGAAAGGCCCGACACAGGAAGGCGTTCAGCGCTCCTGCATCCATCTGGATGGCCGCGCCCTCGCTCACCCGCCGACCTTGGTCGTGTTGTCGTCGCCGTTGCGGTCGATCACCGTGTTGTAGGGGTCGATGCCCGCGAACTTCGGCGCCTTGGCCACCGTGAAGGTGAGGGTCTGCACGCCCGAGCGGATCGGCCGGCGCTCGTATAGCACCACGTCCTTGGCCCCGAAGCCCTTCTTTCCTGGCTCGGCGGTGAAGAGACCAATCTCCATGCTCTCGTTGAGCGCGGCGTTGGTCTCCTTGCCCTTGCCGTCGGCGTACTTCTTCTGGGCGTCGACCGTGACCGTGACGTCGAACCTGCCATCGGCACGCTTCTTCACCGAGGCGCTTTTGGTCTTCAGGTCGTAGAGCGTGATCTTCTCGAACAGGTCGGTGATCAGGGTCTGCTTGTCGGCCGGCGCCTCGGCGCGCAGGGCGCTGAGGAAGTCGGTGGTCATCGGATAGGGCGCGCCCTTGAAGGCGTGGTCGGCGATCAGCTTGCGCAGAGCGCGATTGACGACCTCCTCGCCCAGTTCGCTCTGCAGCCGGTACATGACCAGCGAGCCCTTGCGGTAATAGACGTAGGGCTGGTTCTCGACCTTGTAGAGCGGCTGCTCGTCGATGACGTCGCCGCCCCGCGCGCGCAGATAGCTGTCCAGCTCGAACTTCAGGAACTTGCGGATCTGGTCCTCGCCATAGGTGTGCTTCATCACCATCAGGGCCGAGTACTGGGCGAAGGTCTCCGACAGCATGGCGCCGCCCTGCTGGTCGGCCCCAATCACCTGGTGAGCCCACCACTGGTGGCCGATCTCGTGGGCGCCGACATACGTGACCATGTCGATCTTGGTCGGGTCGCGGTAGTCGGAGATGAAGAACATCCCCTCCGACCACGGGATCGTATTGGCGAACGACTGGGCGAACTGGGCGTAGTCCGGGAACTCCTGGAAGCGCAGCTGGCGGAACTGATAGGGGCTGAAATTGGCGCCCATATAGTCCAGCGAGCGCTTCATCGAGGTCTTCATCCGCTCGATGTTCCAGGTGTGCTGGGCGTCGTAGTAGACCGCCAACTCGACGCCCTTGTAGGTCTCGCGGGCCACCTGGTAGCGCGCCGACTGGATCGAGACGAACGGCATGATCGGCGCCTCGGTGACGAAGCGGGCGATCCGGCGGCCGCCCTTGACCGTGTCCGAGACCTTGTAGCCCGGCGCGATCGGGGTCTGGTCGGCCTCGGTCGTCACCGTGATGTCGGAACTGACGAAGTCGGCGTCCTTGCGCAGGCCGTTGAACTGCCGCGAGGCGACGTCGCCCAGCTTGGCCATCCGCCGCTCGGCCGGCAGACCGTACTTGCGGCGCTTGGCGCGGTCGGTCAGCAGGCCGTCGCGCGACATGCCCAGGATCGGGGCGATCTCCATGTTGTTGACGAAGGACCCGTTGTCCACGACCCGGCTTTCCTGGCCGCTGTTGGGGAAGCCGCGCTGGGCTCGCAGGGTGATGAAGCTCATCTTGCGCTGCTCGCCCGGCGCCATCGGCGTGTCGAAGGCGAAGATGCGGTAGTTGAACTTCTCGTAGGTCTTCTTGGGCCGCGCCCCCTCGATCGACAGCCCCTTGACGGTCAGGTCCCGGTCGAAACGGACGTGGATCTCCTTCAGCGCCTGGCCGCTGCGGTTCTCGATCAGGTACGAACCCTTGGTCTCGATGCTGGGGGCGTGCGGCTTGAGGTCGACGTCCAGGGTCATGGCGACGATCTTGGGCTGGAGCGTGTTCTCGAAGGGCAGCAGGGTCTTCTCGTAGTCGGCCTGCCACTTCTCGTTATCGATCCGGGTGCGGTATTCGTTCCAATGGTTGGTGTTCAGGAAGATGAACCCGCCCAGGACCACGAACAGGACCAGCGAGACGCCCATCAGCCCGCCCGCCTTGCCGCGCAGGCGCAGCGGCAACCGGCGCAAGCGCGGCAACAGACGGGTCTCGGTCCCGCGCCGCCACAGGCC
The DNA here is from genome assembly GCF_058808375.1 of Caulobacter sp. GW821-FHT11E10. Taxonomy (NCBI): domain Bacteria; kingdom Pseudomonadati; phylum Pseudomonadota; class Alphaproteobacteria; order Caulobacterales; family Caulobacteraceae; genus Caulobacter; species Caulobacter sp. GW821-FHT11E10. The sequence goes on along the minus strand of NZ_JBXARP010000003.1, from coordinate 370,931 downwards.
ATAGGCCAGCACCAGCAGGATCAGGGCGAAGGCGGTCCAGTAGGCGCGCAGCCACCAGGCGCCGATCCAGAACTTGCCCAGGCCGTTCATGTCCGAGAACGGCGTGTCGGTGACCGCGCCGTAGTTGTAGAGCTTGTGCTCGAAACCGAGGTTCACGAAGGTCAGCGTGGTGACGATGTAGATCACCATCAGGCCCCAACCGATGAACTTGTGCGGGCTGATCGACTGCAGGAACACGGCCAGCACCGCCAGCAGAATGAAGTCCACCGATTGCGGCACCACGTACCAGATCAGGTACTTGTCGAGCTCGAAGTTGAAGTAGCCGTGGAACACCTGACTGAGGATGGCGGCGAGCACGCTGACCAGCAGGGTCGAGACCAGGACGAGGCTGATCGCCAGGGTCTTGGGGGCCACGAACGCCCAGTCAGGCACGGGTGTGGCGTCGATGATCTCGTGGGTCTTCCTCTCGCGCTCACGCCAGACCAGCTCGCCCGAATAGTAGATGGCGATGATCATCGGGATCAGGCCGAACGAGCCCAGCAGCGGCTGCAGCAGCATGCGGGTCACCGGATAGACGACGCCGCCATAGCGGCCCGCCTCGGTGGCGAACCACAGCGCGCCCATGGCGTTGGCCAGACCCAGGAACAGCAACACGAAATAGGCCGGGCTCTTGAACACCTGGCCCATGTCCAGGCGCGTGCGCACCACCAGCTGGGCCCAGGCTGTCTTGCGATCGAACACCGGCTGCGGCATGCCGCCGGTGAGCGGCGTCGGGACGGCCGCCTCCTCGGCGATCACCTTCTTGCTCTTCTTGGTCTTGCGGCCAGACAGCTCGGCCGACTGGAAGCGGAAGAGGCTGTAGGCCAGGGCCAGGAAACCGGCCGACAAAACGAGGACGAAGATCCGGTTGAACAACAGGGCGCCGGCCAGCGGCGGAACCAGGCTGTTGCGCTCGCTGGCCGTCCAGTACTTGGTCACCAGGCCATAGGCGGCGGTCCCCAGCGGCTCCCAATAGGCGGCGATCTTCTCGTATTCGGGTCGGTCCAGCGCGATGCCGGCGATGATCCACAGCACCATGAAGGCGATCACGCCGACATAGGTCCACATCATCGACCGGGTGACCGTGGCCAAGGCGAAGAACAGCGACGAGGTCAGCAGGATCGAGGGCAGGGCGAGCGCGAAATAGGCGAACAGATAGGCGTGAAGGTCATTGGCCCCGAGGCGCTCGGGATCGATCCACGGCATCAGCGAGCCGATCCAGATCGCCAGCGGCACGACCAGGAACGAGATCGCCGCCGCCAGGAACGCCCCTGCGAAACGGCCGTAGAGATAGTCGAACTTCTTGACCCGGGTGGACCGCAGGATCGGCCCGAAGCCAGTCTCGTCGTCGCGCACCACCACATTGGCCACGAAGGCCGTGGTCACGAACATGTAGAAGATCGACAGGATCAGGTGGGTCTGGGCGATCGCGAACGGGGCGTTCTTGTGGATGTTGCCGCCGCCGCCGATGCGGATCTGGTCGATCGTCGCCGCCCCGAAGGTCAGCAGGAAGAAGATGGTCGCCACCACCCAGAAGACGGGCGACTTCAGCTGGTAGCGGAGCTCGAAGCCCGCGATCTTGCCAAACATCGGCTCGCTCCCCGTCAGGCCGCGCGCCGGGTGGTCGAGAGGGTGGAGAAATAGACATCCTCCAGCCCGCCCTCGACCGGCGTGAAGCCGTCGCCGGGATTGTCGTCCGACAGGATGTGGATGACGGTGCGGCCGCCCAGCAGGCGGGTGGAGATGACCTTGTACTGGGCCTTGGCGGCCTCGAGTTCGGGCTTGTCGATCAGCTTCTTCCAGATCCGGCCCTGCAGCTGGCTGACGAGGTCCGCCGGGGCTCCCTCGCGCACGATGCGGCCGTCGCAGATGATGGCCATGGTCGGGCAGAGGTCCGAGACATCCTCGACGATGTGGGTCGAGAGGATCACCACCACGTTCTCGCCGATCTCGGCCAGCAGGTTCAGGAAGCGGTTGCGCTCTTCGGGGTCGAGGCCCGCCGTGGGCTCGTCGACGATGATCAGTCGCGGGTCGCCGATCAGGGCCTGGGCGATGCCGAAGCGCTGGCGCATGCCGCCCGAGAAGCCGGCGATGGCCTTCTTGCGCACGCTCCACAGATTGACCTGGTTCAGCAGGTTCTCGACCGTCTCCTTGCGCTCCTTGGCGCCGGAAACGCCCTTCAGCACCGCCATGTGATCGAGCATGTCGTAGGCCGAAACGCGCGGATAGACGCCGAAGTCCTGCGGCAGATAGCCGAGCGTGCGGCGCAGCTGTTCGGGGTTCTTCAGGACGTCGATATCACCGAAGCGGATGTGGCCCGATGTGGGTGCCTGCAACGTCGCGATCGTCCGCATCAGGGTCGACTTGCCAGCGCCGTTCGGCCCCAGCAGGCCGTACATGCCGCGTGGAATCGTCAGGCTGACCTCGTCGAGGGCGCGGACGCCGTTGCCGTAGACGTGAGTCAGATTTTCGATGATCAGCATGTGCGTCCTAAAGCCCCCGATAAGCCGCCCAATAATTCCCCGCCTGCGACATGACTCGACGGCGCGGACCCGGGCAAGTGAAAGAACGTTTAGGCGCGGCGTTCAACCGAAGGATTTCTGAACGACGACCACTTTGGGGCCAGGCGCCGGCCAAGCCCGCTCCTTGCGCGACGAGGGTTTTGGCGGACGGCGTTTGGCGCTACAGGAGGCCCCATGACGACCTACGCCTTTGCCCCGCACGCCCTGCCGACGGTCCCGGTGGAGGGCTCCGATGCGGCCTTCCCGGTGCGTCGCATTCTCTGTGTCGGCCGCAACTACGCCGCCCACGCCCGCGAAATGGGCGCGGACACCCGCGATCCGCCGTTCTTCTTCAGCAAGCCCGCCGACGCCGTCGCGCCGCTGAAGGGCCAGATCGCCTATCCGCCGGCGACCAGCGACCTGCATCACGAGATCGAGCTGGTCGTGGCGTTGAAGAGCGGCGGCGCCAATCTCTCGCCCGACCAGGCCCTGGAAGCGGTGTTCGGCTATGCGGTCGGCGTAGACCTGACCCGTCGCGACCTGCAGGGCGCGGCCAAGGCCAAGGGCCAGCCGTGGGAAGCCGGCAAGGCCTTCGACGAAAGCGCCCCGATCACCGCCATCCGGGTGATGGACGCGCCCGCGCCCGAAGCCGCCGTCACGCTCTCGGTCAACGGAACCGAGCGCCAGCGCGGCCAGGTCGGCGACATGATCTGGAACGTGGGCGAGGTCATCGCCAAGGCCAGCGAACTCTGGACCCTGGCCGCGGGCGACCTGATCTTCACCGGAACCCCCGAAGGCGTCGCGGCCATCGTTCGTGGCGACAAGATCGTGGGCGAGGTCGAGGGCGTCGGGCGTCTTGAGTTCACCCTCGTCTAGGAGCGCGCCGATGAAGCTCGTCCTGCACAGCGCCAAGCGCGCCAGCGCGCCCTATCGGGTGCGGATCGGCCTGAACCTGAAGGGCCTGGCCTATGAGCTGCGCCCGGTGGATCTGGTGGCCAATGCCCATCAGGAAGCCGGCTATCGCGCCCTCAACGCCCAGGCCCTGGTGCCCACACTGGAGGTCGACGGCCGTCCGCTAACCCAGAGCTTGGCCATCCTGGAATGGCTGGACGAGGTTTCGCACGAGCCCGCCCTGCTGCCGGCCACGGCCTATGAGCGCGCCATCGTGCGCGGCATGGCCGAGATCATCGCCTGCGACATCCACCCGCTGAACAACCTGCGGATCCTGCGCCAGCTGACCGCCCTGGAGATCGGCGAGACCGATCGCAACGCCTGGGTCGCCCGCTGGATCAGCGACGGTTTCCGGGCCCTGGAGCCGATGGTCGCCAAGCACTCGGGCGGCTTCGCCTATGGCGACGCGCCGGGCCTGGTCGATTGCCTGCTGGTGCCGCAGGTGTTCAACGCCGGCCGCTTCAACGTCGACCTCTCCCCTTTCCCGGCGATCCAGGCCGCCGCCACGCGCGCGGCCAAGCACCCGGCCATCGCCGCCGCCCACCCCGACCACCATCCGGAGCGCTAGATGCTTGAGGACCTGAAAGCCAACAACGCCGCCTGGTCGAAGGGTAAGACCCAGGTCGATCCGGACTTCTTCAAGCGCCTGGAGGGCCAGCAGAGCCCCGAATATCTCTGGATCGGCTGCAGCGACAGCCGCGTGCCGGCCAACGAAATCGTCGGCCTGGATCCGGGCGAGCTGTTCGTCCACCGCAACGTCGCCAACCTGGCTCCGCCCCAGGACGCCAACTACCTGTCCGTGCTGCAGTTCGCGGTCGACGTGCTGAAGGTCAAGCACATCATGGTCGTGGGCCACTACGGCTGCGGCGGCGTGGCGGCGGCGATCGACGGCCAGCGCCGGGGCCTTGTCGACCACTGGCTGCATCCGATCCGCGAGGTCCATGCCGAGCACAAGCACGAGCTGGAAGCGATCCCCGAAAAGCGCGCCATGCTCGACCGCCTGACTGAACTGAACGTCGCCCGCCAAGTGCGCAACGTCGCCGCCGACGTCTTCGTCCAGGACGCCTGGGCGCGCGGCCAGTCCCTGGCCGTCCACGGCTGGGTCTATTCGTTGGCCAATGGCCTGGTGAACGACCTCAACATCGGCATCGCCAATGTCGAGGACTACCAGCGGCTGGTAGCCCAGCCGGGCTGCTGAAGCGCGAAGCGTCAAAATCGCTCGTCATCCCGGACGGCCGTAGGCCGATCCGGGACCCAGGGGCCAAGCCCTGTGCGGTCGCCCCTGGGTCCCGGCTCTCCGCTTCGCTGCGGCCGGGATGACGAGGTGGATGGCTTTTCGGCCCCCTACTCTCCCTTGATCCGCACCTTGGCCGTCGCCCTGCGTCCCCGCGCGTCTACGACCGACAGCTTGTAGAAGCCGGGCGCGGCCGGCTTCCAGATCGCGCGACCGCTGACCGGATCGGGGTCCAGCGGCGCGCCCTCGACGTACCAGGTCAGCCCCTCGCCCTCGGCCGCGAGCACCAGACCGCGCGCCTTGGAGCCCAGGGCGTCGACACGCACCGACGCGCCGTCCGGCGGAAAGATCAAACGCGGGCCGGCGTCGGCCGCCCGCAAGGTCTGGAGCCCGAGCGGCGCGCTCTTTGGCGCGATCGGGCGGGGGGCCGAGCTTGGGGTCCCGATGGCGTCGGCGACATCGAACAACAGCGGCAGGGCCGCATCCCGTCCGGTCAGTCCGCCCCGCGCGCCGCCGTCGGCCCGTCCCGTCCAGACCAGGATCGCATAGCCGCCGACCACACCGGCCGCCACCGCATCGCGGAATCCGTACGAGGTGCCGGTCTTGAAGGCCATAGACGGTCCGCCCCGGGTCAAGGCCGAAGGCGCGCGACCGCGCGGGGCTGGGGCCTCTCGCAGGATGTCCAGCACCTGCCGCGCCGCCTCGGGCCGGACGAGCCGCGCGCCGCCGGACCGCTCGCGGGCCTTGGCGTCCGCCTCGGTCCAGGCCAGGGGCTTGGCGATGCCGCCATCGCCCAGCGCCGCGTACAGCATGACGAGGTCGCGCCAGGTGATCCCCTCGCCGCCGAGGGCCAGGGCCAGGCCCGCCTCCTTCAGCTGGGCCTTGGGTCGGGCCAGGTGCGCCCCAGCCGCCTCGATCCGGCCCGCGAAGGCCTCGGGGCCCAGCTTCTCCAGGGTGGCGACGGCGGGAACGTTCAGCGAGTGGGCCAGGGCCTCGCGGACCGTGACCTTGTCGTGGAACACGCGGTCGAAGTTCTCGGGCTGGTAGTCGGCGAAACGCGTGGCGTTGTCGGCCAGCTGGGTGTCGGCGGCGACCAGGCCGTCGTCCATGGCCATGGCGTAGATGAAAGGCTTCAGGGCCGAGCCCGGCGAGCGCAGGGCGCGGGTCATGTCGACCCAGCCTCCGGCCCGGTCGCGACCGGCCGAGCCGACGGCGGCGCGGACGGCGCGGTTCCTGATCTCGACGACCAGGATGGCGGCGGTGGCGTCCGGCCCTTGCGCACCGGCCACGGCGGCGGCCATCGGCTCGAGGCGGGATTGCAGGTCGGCGTCGAGGGTCGAGACCACGCTGGCCTGCCCGGCGGGCGCGTTGCGGGCCAACGCTCCGGCCGCGTGCCAGGCCAGGGCCGGGAACGGCGTGCGGCGGGGCAAGGGATCGTTCCCCGCCTCATAGGCGGCGGCCTCGGTGATCGCGCCGGCGCGGACCAGCTTGGCCAGCACCGCCTGTCGCGCCACCCTGGCGGCCTCCGGCCGACGGTCCGGACGACGGGCCTCCGGCGACTGCGGCAGGGCGATCAGCATCGCCTGCTCGCCGTCGGTCAGGCTGGATGGCTCGTGACCGAAATAGCTGAGGCTGGCCGCCCGCGCGCCTTCGAGATTGCCGCCGTAGGGGGCCAGGGTCAGGTACAGCGCCAGGATCTCGCGCTTGGAGAGCCGACTTTCCAGCTGCGTGGCGCGGACCATCTCGATCAGCTTCGAGCCGAGATTGCGCGGACGCGGCTCCAGCAGGCGCGCGGTCTGCATGGTCAGGGTCGAGGCGCCCGAGGTCACCCGGCCATGGGCCACCGCCGAGCCGACGGCGCGCGCCAGGGACAATGGGTCGACGCCCAGGTGGAGGAAGAAGCGGGCGTCCTCCACCTTGATCAGGCGCTTCTGAAATGTGGGATCGGTTCGGGCGAGATCCGCGCGAATCCGCCAGCGGCCGTCCTCGACCGGCAGGGCGCGCAGCCAGGTCCCACGCCGGTCCAGGGTGACCGGGGAGGAGTGCTTGGCCCGGGTCATGTCCGGCGGGAACGCGGCGCTGAGGGTGAAGAGGGCGACCTGCACGCCCAAGGCGCCGATGAGGACCTTGGTCAGGCGGGGGACGCGTCGGACTTCATCCCCCCACAATCTAAACCGTGTCATCCCGGCCGCAGCGAAGCGGAGAGCCGGGACCCAGGGGCCACCGCACGGGGCTTGGCCCCTGGGTCCCGGATCGACCCTGCGGGTCGTCCGGGATGACACGGCATTTCAGGTCGCACTCAAGTCCCCTACTGCCCCGGCGCGATCGTCGCGCGCGAAGCTTCCGAGCGGCCGACCACCGCCGGACGGTACATGTCCTTGGCCACGGCGCCGGGCAGGAAGAAGCTCCCCGGCGTCACCGCCCGCGCCACATAGGCCAGGGCGAAGGACTTGTTGCCCTCCAGATCGAGCGCCGCGATGAAGCGGTCGTCGCGGCTTTCCTGGACATCGGCGGCGGTCAGTTCGCCGAGGAACTTGTACGGGCCGTTCTGGGCGTCGTCGGCGCCGAGCGTCGTCTCGATCTCAAAGCCGGCCGGCAGGGCGTCGTCGACCACGAGCGCGGTCGAGCGGGCCTGCAGGTTGCTGCCCGAGACCAGCACGATGATGCGGTCGCCCTGGCGGATCGTCGCCGGATCAATCGCCCCGCCGCCCATCGACAGCAGCCGCTTGGACACCGACAGACCGCTGGCCGAGGCGCCCGGGGCCGAGGTCGGGGTGCCGCGCACACTGACCGTCCGCCACAGGGCGCCCTTGCCCGTGTTGACGAAGCGGGCGTCGGCCAGCTTGCCCACCGCCCAGCGCGGCGCGCCGCCGGCCGGCGGCAGGGCCCCCGCGCCCTTGGCGTCGATCGAGATCGGACCCGAGGCCTGGATCAGGGCGTTGGCCGCGTGCAGCAGCGCCGCCTGCTCCTGGGTGTTCAGGCTGTCGGGATCCTTGCTGACGTTCTCCAACCGGCCCTGCATCTGACGGGCGACGTCCATCATGCCGGACTCGGCGGCCAGGGCCGTCAGGACGGCGGTGTCGCGCAGCGGCGACTGGTACCAGTCCTGCTCGTCCTTGTAGCCGAGCGAACCGACCGCCTGGCGCATGGCCGAGCGAGCGCGGGCGTTGTCGCCCATGCGAGCCAGGCCCGCGGCGACATAGGCTTTCGCGATCGGCTGGGCTTCGTCCTTCATTTGGACGTCGTGCCACCAGCGCAGGCGGGCCAGGTCTCCCTTGCCGGCCTTGGCCATCACATAGAGGGCGTAGGCCGAGGCGCGGCGGCGCATGCGCTCCGTCGCCTTCTTGGAAGCGTCCTCGTTCGACGCCCACCAGCCCGGATATTCCATGCGATAGGCGACCGAGGCCCAGCCTTCTGGCCGGCTGACCTGGCGCATGGCCGAGACGGCCTTGTCGATCGCCGCGTCCGGCACGGCGACGCCTTGGGCGCGAGCTTCCAGCAGGAAGTCGACGACATAGGCGCCCAGCCACGGGTCGGCCTCGCCGTCGCCGACGCGCCAGAGACCGAAGGCGCCGTCCAGGGTCTGGCGGTCCAGCAGCTTGCCGACCGCGCCCGCGAGAGCCGCGGGGGTTCGCTTCAGCTTCGGGTCGTTCGAGAAGGTCTGGGCGTAAAGCAGCGGATAGGCCGTCGAGACCAGTTGCTCGGTGCAGCCGTACGGATAGCGCTGCAGCGCCACCGCGATCGCCGAGGGGTCGAAGCCCCGGATCGGCGAATAGCTGACCTGCATGGTCACATCACCCGCGGCCAGGCCAGACAGCAGGGCGTAGGACGGCGTGAAGGCCTCGCCGGGGCGCTGAACCTCGGTGGTGGTGCGCACGATGTCGCCCCAGCCCAGGCGCGTCTGGATCGGATAGTCCTTCTGGGTCGTAAAGCCGGGGCCGGCGACCTTGAAGCCGATCCTGCCGATGCCGGTGACGTCGGGCGCCAGGAAGGGGATCTTCTCGGCGATGCGCTGGCCCAGGATCAGCTGGAACACCTTCCTGAAAGCCACCTTCAGCCCGCCCGTCGAGAAGGCCTCGGCGGTATAGGCGCCCGGCTTGCCCTCGACATTGTGCAGCTCCAGCGTGGCGTAGGCCTGGTCGCCCGGGGCCAGGAAGCGCGGCAGGTTGAGGTCCGCCACCACGGGCTGGCGCACGGTCAGCGGCTTGGAGGCCGAGCCGACGGCGGTGTCGGTCCAGGCCACGGCCTGGATGCGCAGTTCGCCGTTGAAGTCGGCGGCCGGCAGCTTGATCACCGCCTTGCCGTCGAAGCCGGTCTCGACGACGCCGGACCACAGGGCCACCGTCTTGATCGGGGTGACCGTCAGGCCCTCGCCGCCGACCTCGTCGCCGCCGAAGTTCACGTTGGCCGGCGCGCCCAGGTTCGGGTCGAGCAGGCGACCGTAGTCGTCACGGTAGTTCAGGGTCAGGGCCCGCTTGCCGAAGTACCACTTCACCGGGTCGGGGCTCTCCTGGTGGGTCAGGCGCAGTATGCCCTCGTCCACCGCCGCGATGGTGACCTTGGCGCGCTGGCCCAGTCCCATGCCCGAGACCTTCACCGGGATCTCAACCGGAGCCTTGGAGTCGATCTTGACCGGCGTACCCAGCTCCACGGTCAGCTTGCGGCCCTTGGGGTCGAGCGGAACGTAGACGAGACCCAGGGCTCGACGGGGCTTGGGCGAGGCGACCGGGTCGCGCGGCTGGACGACGCTGACCATGATATAGGCCCCGCCACCCCAGGCGGCCGAGGTCTTCAGGCGCACGGTCGTCCCGTTCTCGCCGACCGTGACCGTCTTCAGGTCGATCAGCCGGTCGGTGGCGACGGCCACCTGGGCCTCGCCCGCATACGGCGGCTTTAGAGTGATCTCGACCGTGTCGCCTTGGGCATAGGTCTTGGTCCCGGCGCTGACACGGACCACGTCCGGCGCCTCGCCTTCCTTGGCGGGCGAGCCCCAGCCCGCCGAGAAGCGGGTGACCGTGCGTGCGCCGTCGGCGCCCTCGACCTCAAGGCGATAGTCGCCCCAGCCCAAGCGGCGGGTCAGCTTGGCGGGTGCGCCGGCGCCGATATTGACCTGGGCCTTGGCCACGATCGCGTCGCGGCTGCTGCGCCGCCACTGCCAGCGGCCGTTTTGCTGGAACCAGTCATAGTCCCAGCGCTCGGCCACAAGGGTGTAGGTCGCCGTCGAGCCGATCCGCTTGCCGACCGAATTGACGGCGATGATGTCGAGGCCGACGGGCGGATCGCCCTTGCCGGCCTCGCCCTGGTCGACCTTTACGCCGTAATAGACGGACTTCGTCCGGACCTTCAGGTCGACGCTCTCGCGGACCGGACGGCCGCCGGGTTCGAAGACCGAGGCGGTGACCGCCGCCACCAGCGGCTGGTTGGTGTCGCCGGCGTCGGTAGAGGCGACCGCCAGGGTCGCGCGGCCGTCGCCGTCGGTGACGGTCGTACCGAGGTCGAGATATTTCTCGTCGAACGGCTTCCCCTGATCGCCCCACTCGAAGCCCTTGTAGTCAGGGAACGGGTTGGGATCGGTCCGCAGACGGGCCTCGCCCTGGGTCTGAAGGCCCGCGCCCGGCGCGCCGTAGAGGAAGCGGGCCGAGACATCGACCTTGCGGGTCTCGCCCGCGCCCAGCGGCATGGCCTCCTGGCCGGTGGCGGTGACGGCCAGGCGCTGCGGCGCGAAGTCCTCGACCGAGAACGACAGGCTGCCGGTCTCTTCCTCGATGCCCTCGATGTGAAGTTCGGCGGTCCAGCGGCCGCGCGGGGCCGAGCGGGGCAAGGCGATGTCGGCCAGAACCGCGCCGGCATTGGCCTGGCTGAACGGATAGCGGCGGAACTCGACGCCCGAGGGCCGCTTGACCAGGATCTCGCCCTTGCGGTCGGTGACGGCCTTGGCCATGCGGTCGCGGACCATGGCCGTCAGGTGGACGGTTTCGCCCGGCCGATAGATACCCCGGTCGGCATAGAGGTAGCCGTCAATGTCGGCCGCCACGCTGCGCCCGTCGACGCCGCCCTCGGTGCGACCACCAACGCCTTGCTTGGAGAGGTCGACCGGCGAGCGGTCGAGATCGAGCACCGCCAGGTCGCCTTGCGGGCCATAGGCCATGACCATCTTGGCGCGCTCGGCGCCCTGGCCCTTCAGCAGCGGACGCAGGAAGCGGACGCGGCCGTCGGCGTCGCTCTTGGTCTCGGCCAGGGGCTGGCCGTCGGCTGCGACGAGCGAGACGTTCACGCCCGACAGGGTCTTTGCGCTCTTCAGCGAGCGAACCACGACGTCCAGGCTTTCGGAGCCGTCATAGGCCAGCATGGCCATGTCGGTGAACACGATCCAGCGGCGGGCCTGGGCGGGATTGTTGTCGCCGCCCTCGTCGTCTTCACCGGTCGAGCGACCGCCCGAGGCGTCACGCGCCTTGATCACGAAGGCGCCGGCCTTCATGTCCTTCAGCACCGCGCCCAGCGGGAAGACGGTGGTGGCCTTCTGGCCGGTCGCGCCGCCGGTGACCTGCACCGTGCCCTTCCAGACCTTGCGGCCGTCGTCGCCCACGGCGTCTTCGCCATACTCGCCGGCCCAGTCGCCCTCGCTGGTTGGGTCCGGCGCGCTGATCGACTTGCGGACCAGGTTGCGGTCCGGCACGCGCCAGACCTCGATGGCCAGGGTCTGGACGTTGATCGTCTCGATGCCGACGCCATCCGACTCCTCGCGCGGCAGGATCACGCCGTCGCCAGCGAAGCCGACATACGGGGGCTTCTCGCCAAAGGTGAAGTCGACGTCGGCATTGGCCGCCAGGGTCTCATTCCCCTTGGCGGGCAGGCCCTTGAGCAGGGTGATGCGATGGTCGGTGAAGCCGATGCCGCCCAGGCACAGCTCGTCGCCCTTGACGCGGACGGACGGCTGGCGGCTGAGATCCGGCGAGACCAGCACGAAGTCGGCATAGGACTTGGACGGATCCAGCGCCTTGCTCATGCGGATGCAGGCCAGCGGATCGGGGCCAGAGCTGTCGACGCGCGTCTGCCAGACCGCGAAGCCGTCCGGCTTAGGGATGCCGCGACGCGGAGCGCCCGCGGCGCGAGGCTTGCCGAACAGCGACCAGGCCTCGCCCTTGACGGACTCCGCCCCCGCCGGCTTGCCGCCGCCGAAGAACCAGCCGCCCTTGCCGGCCGCGAAGCCGCCGCCGAACCCGACGACCAGCGAAGCGGCTACCGCCAGAGCGACGGGGCCTTTCAGCGCCTGAGGCCAGCGCGCGGTCGCCTGATTCCAGCGGTCGCCCAGGGAGGGTCGGGGGGCGCGGGCGCCTTCCGGCGGCGTCTCGTCCGTCGACATCCGTGTGATCCCCTGATTTGCGCTAGTCCAAGCGGACTTGAACCTAAGCGCGAGCAGGGGTCAACGGCGGTCGGATGACAGTGTTAGGTCTCAGTCGTCGCCGGGATCAGGCGTCGAACGCGACGACGCCGGTGGCCAGGTCGTAGGTGGCCGAGACGATCTTCAGGCGGCCTTCGCCCAGCTTCTCCGCCAGCACCCCGTCGGACACCTTGAGCCGGCTGGCGATGTTGCGGACGTTCTGACGGATCGCGGCGTCCTGCAGGTCGGCGGGATGCTTCTCGTCGGCTTCCAGCACCGCCGGGATGATCGGCAGCACCATCTCGTGCAGCGAGCCATGCAGGTCGGCGTGCTTCTTGGCGACGTCCACGGCCGCGCCGACGGCGCCGCACTTGGTGTGGCCCATCACGACGATCAGCGGCGCGCCCAGATGCTCGACGGCGTAGACGATCGAGCCCAGGCCCTCGCGGCTGACGGTCGAGCCCGCCACGCGGATCACGAACAGTTCGCCCAGATTGCAGTCGAAGATCAGTTCCGGCGCGGTGCGGCTGTCGGCGCAGCCGATGACCACCGCGAACGGCTTCTGGCCCTTCGACAGCTCGTTGATCCGCGTCAGGGTCGGCAGGATCAGGTTGGCCCCGCCCCGCGCGAAGATGGCGTTGCCGTGCTTGAGGCGACCGAGAGCCTCGTCCGGAGAGACCTCCTGCGGCGGCGCCGCATGCTCGGCCGGTGCGTGGGCCGGATCGGCCTCCAGCGGCTTGACGCTGGCCATGGCCTTGTCCAGAGCGGCCTTGTCGCCGGCCTGATGCTTGAGGGCGCTGCTGGTGCGGCGGCCCTTCTTGCTCAGAACGCTGGGCGCATGGCCGTCGCCCTCGGCGAAGGCCAGGGCCGGCGCGGCAAGACCCGCAAGGGCCCCCAGAAGGATCCGTCTCGAAACCATTTCGTCCCCCGACGCGGTATGAATGTCGGGCGCGACCCTAGAGGGCCAACGGCTCAAGAAAGGTTAATCAGGCCTTCACAGCGGCAGTTCGACGCGCTTGACCACCGTACGCATGGCGATGCTGGAGCTGACCCGCACCACGCCGGGGATCCGCGTCAGCTCCTGGGCGTGCACCCGCTCCAGGTCGTCGACGTCGCGCACCACCAGGCGCAGCAGGTAATCCGAGCCGCCGGTCATCAGGTAGCACTCGGCCACCTCGCGGACATTGGCGATGGCCTTTTCGAAGGCGCTCAGCGACGCCTCGGCCTGCGACGACAGGGTGACGGTCACGAACACGCTGAGCGGCAGGCCCACCGCCCGCTCGTCGATCACGGCCGCATAGCGTCCGATAACCCCGGCGTCCTCCAGCGCCCGTACGCGGCGCAGGCACGCCGACTCGGAAAGATTCACCGCCTCGCCCATTTCCACATAGCTGGCGCGGCCGCGCCTTTGGAGCAGGTGGAGAAGCTTCCGGTCGAAGCTGTCGAGGTTGACGGCAGGTTTCTTCATCGACTTGACCATATCACGCAGGATTCCTGCAGAACAGGGTTCGCTCCGCATGAAATGGCCAAGGAACTTGCAGGCGACGAGGCGTAAACCGGCGTCAAATCGCTTTTGGAGGAAAGCATCATGCGCGTTGGCGTCCCTTCCGAGATCAAACCGGGCGAACACCGGGTCGGGCTCACCCCCACGGCCGTCCGTGAATATGTCGGCCACGGCCATACCGTCATCGTCCAGAAAGGCGCCGGCCTCGGCGCCGGCTATGCCGACGACGTCTATCAAAGGGCCGGCGCGACCATCGTCGCCGACGCCGACGCGGTCTTCGCTGGCGCGGACATGATCGTGAAGGTCAAGGAACCGCAGAAGGTCGAGTGGGAGAAGCTCGAGCCGCGCCACATCCTCTTCACCTACCTGCACCTGGCGCCCGATCCCGCTCAGACCGAAGGCCTGCTGAAGAGCGGCTGCGCGGCCATCGCCTACGAGACCGTCACCGACGCCAAAGGCGGCCTGCCGTTGCTGGCCCCGATGTCGGAAGTGGCCGGCCGGATCGCCGTGTTCTCGGCGGCCGAGACCCTGCTGAAGCACAATGGCGGCATGGGCCTGCTGCTCTGCGGCGTGCCCGGCGTGCCGCCGGCCCGCGTCGTCGTGCTGGGCGGTGGCGTGGTCGGCTCCAACGCCGCCCGCATGGCTGCTGGCCTGGGCGCCGAGGTCGTGGTGCTGGAACGCTCGATCCCGCGCATGCGCGAGCTGGACGACCTCTATCAAGGCCGCATTCTCACGCGCTATTCGACCTTCGCCGCCGTCGAGGAAGAGATCCTCAAGGCCGACGTGATCATCGGCGCGGTGCTGACCGCCGGCGCGGCCGCCCCCAAGCTGGTCCGTCGCGAACACCTGAAGCAGATGAAGCCGGGCTCGGTGCTGGTCGACGTGTCGATCGACCAGGGCGGCTGCTTCGAGACCAGCAAGCCGACCACCCACGCCGACCCGACCTACACGGTCGACGGCGTTGTCCACTACTGCGTGGCCAACATGCCGGGCGCGGCCCCGCGCACCTCGTCGGAAGCGCTGGGCAACGCCACCCTGCCGTTCGGCCTGGCCCTGGCCGACAAGGGCCTGGACGCGCTGAAGACCAACGTCCACCTGGCGCGCGGCCTTAACGTGCTGAAGGGCGAGCTGACCCACCCGGCCGTGGCCGAGGCCCTGGGCAAGACCTCGATCGACCCCTACGGCGCGTGGAAGTAGACGCACCGCGTCCTTCGAGGCCCGCATAACTGCGCGCACCTCAGGATGAGGACGGTTTGCTGACGACCTCATCCTGAGGTGCCCGCACAGCGGGCCTCGAAGGACGCAATGAGTGTCAAAAGAAAGAGGGCGCCGAGCGGCTTTCGCTCGGCGCCCTTAGTCTTTGGGAGAATGGGTAAGGCTCAGGCCGCGAAGCGGGCGATGTCCTGGCGGCTTTCGACCAGGTCCAGCACGTCGCCCATGCGGAAGTCCGGATCGACCGGATGCACGGCGTCATAGACCGAGCGGGCGAAGGCCAGGTCGGCGGCGGTCTTGACCCGCCAGTCCAGCTTCGACCAGTCACGGGGCGCGCGCAGGTGGGCCTGGGTCCAGCGCTCGGGCTGGTTGCGGATGGCGGCGGTCGGCGAGATGCGGGCCTGCGGGTCGCGCTCCTCGGCGGCGGCGGCCTGGAGCACGCCGGCCTTGATCACCTCGACCTCGAGGCCGACCGGGAACGTGCGGTGGACGCGATTGGACGTGTAGTCGGCGCCGCTGGCCAGGGCCATGCGGACGGCGTCGTCGACGATGCCGGGGTCCATGAACGGCGCATCGCCCTTCAAACGAACCACGTGGCTGACCGAGCTGATGGCTTCGGCGCAGCGGGCGATACGGGCCAGGATGTCGGCGCCGGCCCCGCGATGGACGGTGTGGCCGCGCGAGACCAGGAAACCGGCCAGGGCGTCGTCGGCGCTGTCGGTGCTGGTCGCGACGATGATCTTGGAAAGGCAGCGCGCGCCGCGGAGACGCTCCAGCTGACGCACGATCATCGGCTCGCCTTGCAGCGTGGCCATCGACTTGCCCGGCAGTCGGGACGAACCCATGCGGGCCTGCAGAACGGCGAGGATCATGGCGCGGTCTCCCTTCGTTGGGACCAAGCTAGACGAGAATCTTGAAACTCAAGTGAATCAGAAGCTTACAAGACGTGAATCGATGAAGGCCGCCAAACAGGCGGCTAAGCGGCCGATCCAGCCGAGCTCATAGTCCAGTTTGATTCCAGGAGGGTGCTAGGCGACCCAACGTCGCGGGTCTAGCGCGACCGGATCGTCGATGGCCATCTCGTCCCAATCGAGGTCCGGCGGCGGGCTCGAAGCGGCGGCGACCACGGCCGACAGTTCGGCGGCCGAATTGACGCCGACCAGGACGGCCGAGCCTTCCGGGCGCGACAGGGCGAAGCCCAGGGCGGCCTGGAGCGGGTCCGAGCGGCCCTCGGCGATCATGCGGCGCACGCGCGACAGGCGCCCCGAGGCGCCTTTCAGCTGGGCCGGGACGCGATCGGGCGGCAGGAACAGCAGGCCGTTCAGGAAGATCGAGCGCAGATGCACTTCGACGCCCATGCCGGCGATGCGTTGCAGCGAGCCGTCGGCCAGCAGGCGTTGGTCCAGCAGGCTGGCCGGAGCTTGCAGGATGTCGGGCTTGAAGCGCTTGGCGACGCCGACCGGATCGTCGGTGGCGTGGGCGGCGACACCGATCTTGGCGCACAGCCCCTCGTCCTTCAGGCGCTGCAGGCGGTCCCACAGGGCCGCGCCGTGCGGGCCGAACAGCTCCGAGGGCGAATGGACGATGATCGAATCGGCGCGCTCGACGCCGATGCGGCGCAGGGTGGCGCGGGCCTCGGCCTCGACATAGTCGGGGCCGCGGTCGGCGCGAGCGGTGGCGATGGTGACGCGGAACGGCACCGGACGCGGAATGAGGTCGCCCAGCAGGGTCTCGGCGCGGCCGAACAGACCTGAGGCGT
The DNA here is from genome assembly GCF_058808375.1 of Caulobacter sp. GW821-FHT11E10. Classification (NCBI taxonomy): domain Bacteria; kingdom Pseudomonadati; phylum Pseudomonadota; class Alphaproteobacteria; order Caulobacterales; family Caulobacteraceae; genus Caulobacter; species Caulobacter sp. GW821-FHT11E10. The sequence continues at coordinate 354,350 of NZ_JBXARP010000003.1, read as the reverse complement.
CCAGCACCGACAGGCGGGCGCGGGCGGCGATATTCAGGATGTCGCGCGTCTCGGCTTCAGGCGAGCGGCCGCGCGGCGCGGAGGAGCTCCCGCCGTCGAGGCCGAACTGAGCGGCCGCCAAACCTAGTTTTGAGACCGAAATGGACATGCCATCCGTGCGCGAAAACTCATCAACAGATCGCGACGATACCCGCCAAGGTTTGAACATCCGGTTTCTGGAAACTTGCCGAGGCGTTAATGTCGGCCCGATGACCAACGACCGTTCAGACACCGCCTGGCCCATGCACGGCATGGCCGACGACGCCCGCCCGGCCTTGGCCATGGCCCTGTCGCGGGGTCCCGCCGTCCTGGCCACCATCACCGCGCTCGGCGACGGCGGACCGCGCCCCGTGGGGGGCCAGATGGTGTTCGGCGAAGGAATTATTTCCGGCTTCCTGTCCGGCGGCTGCATCGAGGCCGACGTCGAGGTCCACGCCCAGGCCTGCCTCGCCGACGGCCGGCCGCGCCGCCTGATCTATGGCGAAGGCAGCCCCTGGCCGGACATCCGCCTGCTGTGCGGCGCGCGGATCGAGATCCTGGTCGAGCGAATCGAATCGGACGACGCCGCCGCGCGGACTCTGCTGGACCTGGCGGCCGCCCGAGCGCCCGCCTTCTGGCTCAGCGACGGCGTGAAGCGCCTTTGCGTCGAGGAGCCACAGGCGCTCTGGCCGGGCGCCTTCGAGCGCGCCTTCGATCCCGTCCCGCGTCTGATCGTGCTGGGCGGTGATCCGACGGCCCTGGCGGTGGCCGGCCTTGGCGCGCAGTCGGGCTTCGAGACCTATCTGGTCCGTCCCAAGGGTCCGATCGCCCCGCCGCCCCTGGCCGATGTCGCCTATCGCCGCGAGGCCGCCGGCGAGGCCCTGGCCGCGATCGGTCTGGACGCCTGGACCGCCGTCGCCGTCTGCGGCCACGACATCGAGCTGGACCACGAGGCCCTGATGGCGGCCCTTCCCTCGCCCGCGCCCTATGTCGGCCTGCTGGGCGCGCGGCGGCGTCTGCCCGAACGTCTCACGCGGCTGAAGGCGGCCGGCCTCACCGACCGCGACCTCGCCAAGCTGCGCGCCCCGATCGGCCTGGACCTGGGCGGCAAGGCGCCGTTCGAGGTGGCCGTGGCGGTGATCGGCGAGGTCATGGCCACCCGGCATGGACAGCCGGCGCTGGCGCGGCGGGTGGTGGAGGCTTGAGGAAGCTCCCCGTTCAGGGACCCAGGGGCGGTCCACTCGGCGCTTCGTCACTCCCTGGGTCCCGGATAGCCTCTGCGAGGCTTCCGGGATGACGCGGAAAATTGGCCTAGGAAGCTGAACCCCAGAACTGCCTACCCCGGAACCCTCTCCGCCCCGAACGCCGCCAGGTCCTCGATCAGGGCGTTGGCGGCCATGTCGACCAGCTCGCCGCCCTTCTCGGGCGTGGCCTGGGCCGGGTCCGAGCCCATACGGCCGTCGGCGTAGCGGGCTCGGAAATCCAAGGCCTCGCGAATAGGGCCGGTGGGCGCGATCTTGGGCTCATAGGCCGCCGTCTTGACGGTCTCGGGATAGGCCCACTGGGTCACGGCGATCTCGGACGGGGTGGCGTGGCTGCCGTGACCCGTCGGGAATTGGCGATTGGCCAGGCCGTTGACGCCGGCCAGATCCCACCAGTTCTTCAGCTTCAGGGCGAACGGCGCGCGCTGCTGGCGGAAGCTGTAGTCGGCGTAGATCTCCGAGAAGGCCGCCTCGATCGAGGCGACATTGCCGCCGTGGCCATTCAGGAAATAGATCCGCGTGAAGCCGTGCGCCCCCAGCGACCGCACCCAGTCGCCGATCGCGGCGATGAAGGTCGAGGGCCGCAGGAAGATCGTTCCCGGAAACGCCAGGTGATGCTGGGCCATGCCGATGTTGAAGGTCGGCGCCACCAGGACCTTGTCGCCGGCGCGCTTGCTGGCCTCGTGGGCGATGATCTCCGGGCACAGCCAGTCGGTGCCCAGCAGGCCCGTGGGCCCGTGCTGCTCGTTGGAGCCGATCGGCACCACCACGGTTTGGCTCGTCTTCAGACGGGCTTCGATCTCGGACCAGGTGGACAAGGCGAGCAGCATGGGAAACTCCCGAGAACTTCTGGGGGCGACATGAGGAGACGAGGCTTTACGCTCCTCATATAGGGCCGTCATCTTCCGACCGTATCGGACAAGCAAGCCTTCTGGGCTGGTGAGAAACCGCAATGGTCTTCTTGCGCCGGACGCGGGGCTTCGCCTATTCCGGCGACCAACGAAATATGGAGTGCGGCTGTGAGCGACGGACAGGTTTTCCCGGTTCCCGAGGGTCTGGCGAAAGAAGCGCACATCGACGCCGCCGCCTATGCGGCCGCCGTGGCTCGCGTCGAGGCCGACCCCCAGGGCTACTGGCGCGATATCGCCGCCCGCCTCGACTGGATCAAGCCGCCCACCAAGATCAAGGACGTCTCCTACGCCAAGGACGACTTCCGCATCCGCTGGTACGAGGACGGCGTCCTCAATGTCTCGGCCAACTGCCTGGATCGCCACCTGCCGGCCAAGAAGGACGACGTCGCCCTGGTCTTCGAGGGCGACGAGCCGGGCGTCTCGAGCACCCTGACCTACGGCCAGCTGCACGAGGAGGTTTGCCGCATGGCCAACGTCCTCAAGGACCTGGGGGTCAAGAAGGGCGACCGGGTCACGATCTACCTGCCGATGGTCCCCGTGGCCGCCGTGGCCATGCTGGCCTGCGCCCGCATCGGCGCGGTGCACTCGGTGGTGTTCGGCGGCTTCTCGCCCGACAGCATCGCCGGCCGCATCAAGGACTGCGAATCCCGCATCGTCATCACCGCCGACCAGGGCCGTCGCGGCGGCAAGCGCGTGCCGCTGAAGGCCAATGTCGACGAGGCGCTGCTGCAATGCCCCGAGGTCGAGAAGGTGCTGCTGATCCGCTGGACCGGCGCCGAGGTCCCGGTCGTCGCGGGCCGCGACGTGGTCTGGGACGAGGTTCGCGATAGCGTTTCGGCCGACTGCGCGCCCGAGCCGATGAACGCCGAGGACCCGCTGTTCATCCTCTACACCTCGGGCTCGACCGGGAAGCCCAAGGGCGTGCTGCACACCACCGGCGGCTATCTGGCCTGGGCGTCTTGGACCTTCTGGGCGGTGTTCGACTACAAGCCCGGCGAAGTCTTCTGGTGCACGGCGGACGTGGGCTGGGTCACCGGCCACAGCTACGTCGTCTACGGCCCGCTGGCCAATGGCGGGACCAGCCTGATCTTCGAAGGCGTGCCGAACTACCCGACCCCCAGCCGCTTCTGGGAGGTCGTCGACAAGCACAAGGTCGAGATCTTCTACACGGCCCCGACGGCCCTGCGCGCCCTGATGCGCGAGGGCGATGAGCACGTGACCAAGAACGACCTGTCGTCCCTGCGCGTCCTTGGCAGCGTCGGCGAGCCGATCAATCCGGAAGCCTGGCTCTGGTACCACCGCGTGGTCGGCAAGGAGAAACTGCCGATCGTCGACACCTGGTGGCAGACCGAGACAGGCGGCATGCTGATCACCCCGTTGCCGGGGGCCACCGACCTGAAACCGGGCTCGGCCTCCAAGCCGCTGCCGGGCGTCAAGCCGCAGCTGGTCGACGCCGAAGGTCTTGTTCTGGAGGGCGCGACCGAGGGCAACCTCGTCATCACCGACAGCTGGCCCGGCCAGATGCGCACGGTCTATGGCGACCACCAGCGCTTCTTCGAGACCTATTTCTCGACCTATCCCGGCAAGTACTTCACCGGCGACGGCTGCCGTCGCGACGCCGACGGCTACTACTGGATCACCGGCCGGGTCGACGACGTGATCAACGTCTCGGGCCACCGCCTGGGCACGGCCGAGATCGAGAGCGCCCTTGTGGCCCACGAGACCGTCGCCGAGGCCGCCGTGGTCGGCTATCCGCACGACATCAAGGGCCAGGGCGTCTACGCCTATGTGACCCTCAAGGCCGGGGTCGAAGCGACGGACCAGCTGCGCAAGGATCTGATCCTGTGGGTCCGCCACGAGATCGGCCCCTTCGCCGCCCCGGACATCCTGCAATGGGCCCCAGGCCTGCCCAAGACCCGCTCGGGCAAGATCATGCGCCGCATCCTGCGCAAGATCGCCGAGAACGAATTGGGCAGCCTCGGCGACACCTCGACCCTGGCCGATCCGTCGGTGGTCGATGACCTGGTGAAAAATCGCGCCGGAGCGTGAAAAGCGGCTTCGGCGCCTGACGAAAGGCCGGTTGGCGCATTAGCTTCAGCAGGATGCGCCGGCTCGTTTTCCTTCTCGCCTTGCTCGCCCTGGCCGGCCCCGCCCAGGCGGCGGCCGAGTGGGAGCTGAAGGGCGACGGCATCGCGGTCGAGGCCCGCGCCGACGACCACGGCCGGGGCATGGTCCGGGCCAGCGTCGACATCGCCGCGCCGCCGGCCGTCGTGTTCCGGGTCATCCTCGACTGCGACCGCGCCGCCCGCATGAGCCCGGGCGTGAAGAGCTGCCGGGTCCTCGCGCGCGAACCCGACGGAAGCGAGATCCGCGAGCATACGGTCAAGTGGAGCTTCTTCCTGCCCACCCTGCGCTCGACCTCGAAGGTGACCTTGGAGCCGGACCGGTTGATCCGCTTTACCTGCATCGGCGGCGACATCCGGGCCTGCGACGGGTCGTGGAAGCTGGAACCGCTGGATGGGGGGCAGCGCACTCGCGTCACCTACGACATGTGGGCCACCGCCCCGTTCGCCGTGCCCGCCGGGATGATCAGCGGCATGATGCGTCGCGACGTCCCGCAGTCGCTGAAGGCCCTGCGCCGCGAGTGCGAGGGCGGATGAGCGAATTCGACCGCGAACGGCCCGACGGCGTTTGGCTGTTCGACGGCGTCTGCAATTTCTGCAACGGCTCGGTGCAGGCGGCGCTGCGGCTGGACCGCAAGGGCGTGATCCGCTTCACGCCCATTCAGTCTCCCTACGGTCGGGCGCTCGCCCTGACCCACGGCCTGGACCCCGACACGCCCGAGAGCTTCCTGTTCCTCGACCACGGCCGCCCGCTGGCCAAGACCGCCGCGATCGGCGCCTTGCTGCGCCGGCTGGACGCGCCCTGGCGTTGGCTGGCCTTCGTCGATCGCCTGCCCCGCAAACCGATGGACGCCGCCTATGACTGGATCGCTGCCAATCGCTATCGGCTGATGGGCAAGAAGGATCGCTGCATGGTTCCGACGCCCGAGCAGCGCGAACGGTTCATCCTCGAATGAGTCCTCACCGCGTCGTCCTGGTCGGCGCCAGCGGCGTCTTCGGCGCGCGCCTGGCCGGCATGATCGCGCGCTGGCCAGATGTCGTGCTGGTGCTGGCGGCTCGGCGTCGAGAACCGCTCGAGGCCCTGCGCTCGACCCTGGTCGTAACCGACGCGGCGGCGCGGATCGAGACGGCCGTGTTCGATCGCAACGCTCCCGGCGACCTGGCGACGCTGTCGCCTTTCGCGGTCGTCGATGCGGCCGGTCCGTTTCAGACCAGCGACCTTGGTCTGGCGAAGGCGGCCCTGGCGGCCGGGGCGCACTATGTCGACCTCGCCGATGGCCGCGCCTTCGTGGATGCGTTTCCCGAAGCCATGGCCGAGGCGGTCGCCGCCTCGGGTCGCTGGGCCATTACCGGGGCCAGCTCGACCCCAGCCCTGAGCACGGCGGCGCTAGACCGGCTGACCGAGGGCTGGAGGCGGATCGACACCGTCAGCACCGCCATCTCGCCCGGCGCCGACGCCCCGCGCGGCCCCTCGGTGATCGAGGCCATCTTCTCCTGGGTCGGCCGGCCTGTGCGAGTGTTCGAGGATGGCGCCTGGACCTCGCGTTCGGGCTGGAGCGGTTCGCGTCGCGCGCTGTTCCCAGGCCTGGGCCACCGCTGGGTGGCGCTGGCCGAAACTCCGGACCTCGACCTTCTGCCGCGTCGCTACCAGCCGCGTCAGGTCGGACGGTTCGAGGCGGGGCTGGAGCTGCCGATCGCCCACCACGGCCTGGCGCTGCTGGGCTGGGTCCGACGCCTCGGGCTCGTCCACGACTTGAAGCCGTTCGCCGGATTGCTAGGCGTCCTGGCCGACCAGCTCGCCCGGTTCGGCGGCGATCGCGGCGGCATGGTCGTCGAGGCCGTTGGCGACCACGGGCATGGCGAGCCTGTCAGCGCCCGCTGGGGTCTGTGGGCCGAGGCCGGCGCCGGACCGAACACGCCCGCCGCCCCGGCCGCCGCGATGCTGCGCGCTCTGCTCGACAAGCGCCTGGCCGGACCGCCGCGCGCCACGGCCTGTGTGGGCTTGCTCCCGCTGGAGGCTCTGCTGGCGCCGCTGGCCGCCTTCCCGATACGCACCCGGACCGACATGGCCTCGCCGCGTGCGCGAAGTGTCTTTCCCCGCGCGCTTGGCTCCCGCCTCGCGACCCTGCCCGAGGTCGTCCGCGAGGCTCATGGCGGCGCGACGCGCACCCTGACCGGTTGGGCGCGCGGACGCGGCGCCGGCGGTCCGGCCCGCCTCGTCCGGCTCGTGCAGGGCCTGCCCGAGCGTGGCCGGCACGAGACCTCGGTCGAGATCGCGCCCGACGCGACGGGCGAAGCCTGGACCCGCCGGTTCGGCGTCCGCCGCTTTCGCTCCCGCATCGCCTCGGCCTCCGAGGACGCCTTCGCCTTCGAGGAGACGGCCGGGCCATTCACCTTCCGCTTCCACGCGGCCGACTATCCCGGCGGCTTCTCCTGGATGTTCGAGGGTTGGCGGGTTGGCCCCCTGCCTCTGCCCGCCGCCTGGGCTCCGCGCGTGCGGGCCCGGACCTTCGCCCGCGACGGCGTCTACCGCTTCCGCGTCCTGGTCGCTCATCCGTGGATCGGGGTGATCTTCGGCTATAGCGGCCGCCTGGTGCTGGCAGAGTCGGAGCCAGGTTCGCGTACATGACAGCTCGGTAAGGTTTATCCCGAAACCGGCGGTGCTAGGGTCGCGCCGGACTGTTCAGGAGACCTTCGCGCATGATCCGCACCGCCAAGCTGGCCCTCGTGGCCGCGGCCCTTTCCACCACGGCGCTTTCGCCCCTGGCCATGGCCGCCACCCAGGCCAAGGCCAAGCCGAAACCGGCCGCCGCCGCGCCCGTCATGTCCGCGATCAAGGTCCCGCCGATCGTCTACCAGCAGCGCGTGCTGGCCAATGGCATGAAGGTCTTCACCTCGCGCGACGCCACGACCCCGAACGTTTCGGTGCAGGTCTGGTATGGCGTCGGCTCCAAGGACGATCCCAACGGCCGCTCGGGCTTCGCGCACCTGTTCGAACACCTGATGTTCAAGGCCACGCGCAACATGCCCAACGAGACGCTGGACCGCCTGACCGAGGACGTCGGCGGCTTCAACAACGCCTCGACCTGGGACGACTTCACCAACTACTACGAGGTCGCGCCGGCCAATCACCTGGAGCGCCTGATCTGGGCCGAGAGCGATCGCCTGAAGTCGCTGGTCATCGACGACGCCGTCTTCGCTTCGGAACGCGACGTCGTGAAGGAAGAGCTGCGCCAGCGCGTCCTGGCCGATCCCTACGGCCGCTTTTTCGCGCTTTCGATCCCGCAGCAGTCGTTCGCCGCTCACCCCTACCAGCGCCCGGGCATCGGCTCGATCGAGGAACTGGACGCGGCGACCACGGACGATGTCCGCGCCTTCCACCGCACCTATTATCGCCCGGACAACGCGGCCCTGATCGTCGTCGGCAATTTCGACCAGGCCCAACTGGACGCGATGATCGACAAGTACTTCGCCCCGCTGACCACGCCGGGCGGGTCGATCCCCAAGGTCACCACGGTCGAGCCGGCCCGCACGGGTCCGAAGTCGGTCAACACCTACGGTCCGAACGTGCCGTTGCCAGCCCTGGCCATCAGCTGGCTGGCCCCGGCCGCCGCCGACAAGGACACCCCGGCCCTGACCGTGCTGGACGCGGTGCTGACGGCCGGCAAGTCGTCGCGCCTCTATGACAGCCTGGTCTACGAGCAGAAGATCGCCCAGTCGGTATTCTCCGACGGCCCGAACAACGCCCAGCCCGGCCTGTTCTACGTTGGCGCCATCATGGCCGGCGGCAAGACGGTGGCCCAGGGTGAGGCCGCCCTGCGCGCCCAGGTGGCCCGCCTCCGCGACGGCCTCGTCACTCCGGCCGAACTCGCCGAGGCCAAGACCGGCCTGCTGGCCGACGCCGTCCGTCGCCGCGAGGAGATCGACGGCCGCGGCTTCGCCATCGGCTACGCCCTGCAGACCGAAGGCGATGCCGCCAGCGCCAACACCAGCCTGGCGGCGCTGCAGGCGGTCACGGCCGCCGATATCCAGCGCGTCGCCAGGAAGTACCTGGCCGACGACCGCCGCACGGTGATCCGCTACCTGCCGGAAAAGGACCGCCCCGCCGGCGAGAAGGACGCCACCCCGCCGATCCCGAAGGTCGCCTCGGTCAAGTACGACGGTCCCGTCACCACCCTCGCCCCCGAAGCCGAGCGCGAAAAGATGCCCGCGGTCGCGGCCCCGGTTCCGGCCGTCATGCCGAGCCCGGCCGAGAAGACCCTCGCCAATGGCCTGCGCGTCATCGTCGCCAAGTCCAGCGACCTGCCGCTGATCACCGCCGACCTGACCGTCAAGGGCGGGGCCAGCTCCGACCCCGCGGGCCTCGCCGGCACGTCGAGCCTGACGTCCGAACTGCTGACCGAGGGCACCACCAGCCGCTCGGCCACCCAGGTCGCCCGCGAGACCGAGGCCCTGGGCGCCAATTTGGAAGCCGGCTCGGGCTGGGAAGCCGCGTCCCTGACCCTCAGCGTCACGGCCAACAACGCCGCCCCGGCCATGGCCATCATGGCCGATGTCGCCGAGCACCCGGCCTTCTCGGCCGAGGAGCTGGATCGCGTCCGCACCGAGACCCTGGACGGTCTGTCGGTCTCGTACCAGCGCCCGGGCACCCTGGCCGCCTACGCCACGGCGCCGGTGCTCTATGCCGGCTCGGCCTACGGCCATGTCGCTGGTGGCACCCCGGGCTCCCTGCCCAAGATCAAGCGCACCGACCTGGCCAGGACTCACGCCACCTACTGGCGTCCGGACAACGCCGTGCTGGTCCTGACCGGCAACCTGACGCCCGAGGCCGGCTTCGCCCTGGCCGAGAAGGCCTTCGGGTCTTGGAAGAAGCCCGCCACCCCGCCGCCGGCCGCTCCGGCCGCGCCGACGGGCTACAAGCCGCGCAACGTGATCATCGACCTGCCCGGAACCGGCCAGGCCGCCGTGACCCTGGCCAAGCCGGCGATCACCCGCGCCGATCCCAGCTATTACCAGGGCATCGTCGCCAATACGGTGCTGGGCGTGGGCTATTCCTCGCGCCTGAACCAGGAGATCCGCATCAAGCGCGGCCTGTCGTACGGCGCCGGTTCCAGCCTGACGCCGCAGGGTCGCTTCGGCGGCTTCTCGGCCCGGGTGCAGACCAAGAACCCGTCGGCCGGCGAGGTCGTCAACCTGACCCGCGCCGAGCTGACCCGCCTGGGCGCCGAGCCGGCCACGACCGGCGAACTGACGGCCCGCAAGTCGGTGCTGGTCGGCAACTTCGGCCGCGACCTCGGCACCTCGGAAGGCCTTGCCAACATCCTAGGCAACCTGGCCGTCTATGGCGTGCCGCTGAACGAGATCCAGCGCTACGCCGCCAAGGTCGAGGCCGTGACGCCGGAGGAGGTCCAGGCTTTCGCCAAGGCCAAGCTCGATCCGGCCCAGATGAGTGTCATCGTCGCGGGCGACGCCAAGGCCATGGGCGAGGACCTGACCAAGGCCGCGCCGAACGCCACGGTGATCCCGGCCGCCAAGCTGGACCTGGATGCGCCGGGCCTGACGAAGTAGGCGCGAAAAGGCCGGCCGCTGATCCAGCGGCCGGCCGATTGTCTTCCGAGTTCGGCCTACGGCTTGGCCAGCAGGTCGCGGATCTCGGTCAGCAGCTTTTCTTCCGGCGTCGGGGCGGTCGGGGCCTCGGGCGCCGGCTCGGCCGCGTCGGCGCGGCGAATGGCGTTGACGCCCTTCACCAGCAGGAACACCACCGCCGCGACGATGAAGAACTGGATCAGGGTGTTGATGAAGGCGCCGTACTGGATCGCCACCTTCTCGATCGCCTCGGTCGCCGGGTTCTCGGCCCGCAGCACCCATTCCAGCTTCGAGAAGTCCAGACCGCCCGTCGCGAGGCCGATCGGCGGCATGATCACCTGGTCGACCAGGCTCTTGACGATGCCGTTGAACGCCGCGCCGATGATCACGCCGACGGCCAGGTCGATGACGTTGCCGCGGGCGATGAACTCGCGGAATTCCTTGACGACGCTCATGACAAATCCCTTGTCACCTCACTGAGGCGGCAAGGCTGAAGGCGTTCGCGCCCCAGGGTCAACCCCAGGGTCTTGATTGTGAGTTACTCGTCGCCGTCCGCGTTCAGGCGGGCGCGCAGCTCCTTGCCGCTCTTGAAGAACGGCACGTGCTTGGCGCGGACATCCACCGCCTCGCCGGTGCGCGGATTGCGGCCGGTGCGGGCGGGGCGCGAACGGACAGACAGGGCGCCGAAGCCACGCAGCTCGACGCGGCCGCCGTCTTCCAGGGCCCCGATCATACGCTCTAGGATCACGCCGACGACGCGTTCGACGTCTTTCTGCGTCAGGTGCGGATTTTCATTCGCGAGCCTGGCGATGAGTTCAGACTTGATCATCGATATCCCCGGAACGCCCTTGGGAGGAGAAGGACGCGAGGGACCTTTGCCCAACGATGGCTGAGTCTTCAAGGGGTTGCGTGCAATTCCCGAACGAGGTTCGGTTAACGGGCCGCCTCATGATCCTTTGGGAGCGCGGATGATCTGAGGTTGTCCGGCCAGCTGGCGGGCCAGCTTATTGGCCTCCTCGGCCTGATCGAAGGGCAGCTCGCGCGCGATACTGCGGCTGGAATCGGTGAATCGCGCCACGCCGTCGCGAAGTTCGGCGGTCTGGACCATTTCGCGATTGGCCAATTTGCCCGACCAGGCCGGCCCTTTCACGGTGAATCCCACGCCCTTGTTGGGCAGCACCACCTCGACCGAGGCGATCGAATAGGTGGGGAAGGCCGTGGCGTAGGGCGCGTCGGCGTTGGGGCCCGGTTCCCGCCGCGGGAAGGTCGAGGCCTTCCCCGATCCGGAGCCCGGGAAGCGGAATTCACGCACGCCCGCGTCGTCGTTCATCCGCCAGTCCATCTCGGCCGTACCCGTCATCACGACCTTGCCGACCCCATCGGGCGAAACGTCGAAATCGATCTTCTCGATCGTCATCCAGCTGTTGCTGGACGAGAACTGCTGCTTCAGGCCGCGCTCCATGTCGGCGCGCGGCGTCGTCCTGACGGCTCGCGACATGGCCAGGCCGGCGTCGCCGCGGAAGATGATGGTCATGGTCAGGGCGGCCGGCTTGTCGAGACCGGCCGAGGCGTCGAGCCGGATCAGGCCTTCGTTGTCCGCCTGGGTCCGGGGGGTCTGAACGATCTCCTCGATCGTCGCGCCCGCCATCCGCAGCGGCAGGGCCCAGCGGAAGGCCGGCGGTCGCAGGCTGTCGAGGTCGCCCAGGTCGCCCGAGCGCGTGCCGTCCAGCCAGTAGCTCTTGCCGTCCAGGCGGGCGCGAACGATCACGTGGTTGAACAGGGCCGCCGAAGGCGTCCGTTCGTTCAGGCCATCGCCGCTTGTCGTCGAGACCAGGACCGGCTCGGCTTCGATCGCCAGCTCGCGCAGGATGGCCAGCAGCAGCACGGTCTTGCCCTTGCAGTCGCCGAAGCGCCTCGACCAGGTCTCGTCGACCGAGGCCGGTTTGTAGCCGCCGTCGCCCATGCCCAGAAACAGGTAGCGGGTCTTGTCCTCGACCAGCTGCAGAGCCTTGAAGGCGCGGACCTTGGGGTCGGCCGAGGCGGCGGCGATGCCGGCGATCTCGGCCCGAAGCGGCGAGTCCGCCGACAGCTCGGCCGCCTTCACATAGAGCGGGGCCATGCGCTTGGAAACGTCGTCCCAGCCCGAATAGGTCGTGGCCTCGATGATGCCCAGGCGCTGGAAGCGCGCCGGCGCGCCGGCGGGCGGCTTGGGCGTCCGGGCGCCGACGGCCTCGGCGAGCAGTTCGTTGACCCGGCCCGACTTGCTGATCTTCGGCTCTGGGAAGCCCTCGGTGCGCCGCCAGGTCAAGGGCGTGCCCTCATCCCACAGCATCCGCACGCGATAGCGGCCGGCGACGCCGGTCCAAGCCATGCGCTCGAAGTCGTTGGTGCGTCCGCCGACCAGGGAATCGCGGTGATCGTAGGTGAAGGACCAGTCGACCGTGTCGCCGACCTGCAGGTCCTTGATCTGGATCGAGGCGCTCATGCGCCCATCCAGCATGGCCCGCTCCAGATTCTTCTCGCGGCGCAGGACCAGCACGTCCTCGCCGTTCTTGAGCAGGTCGATACGCTTGCCGTCGCGAACGATGGCCAGGCTATGGATCGTCACCTTATCGCGGCTGGGGTCCCAGGTGACCGAGCGCGAACCGCCCTGCAGGCCCTCGGGCTTGAGCACCTTGAGCACCGAGCGGTTGTAGTAGGTCGAGCCGGTGGCGTCGTGCCGCGACTGGTTGTCGTCCAGCAGCACCTGGGTCGAGGGCGCCTGGTCGTCGACGGGCGGGGCGGGGATGTCGGCCACCTGCACCCATTTAGCGGGCGGACCGTAGCTTGGCTTGTCATCGGCGAAGGCCGCGCCGGCCAGGACGAACAGCGGAACCGTGGCGACCAGCGCCAACCTAAAACCTCGCACGAACGCCTCCCCAAAACTCAACCCTAGGAGTTCTGGCAGGCTTCGGCGGAAAAGAAAACGGCGATGGGACCGATCCCATGCAATGCGCCGGCGACGCGCCCAGACGACGCCCAAAGAAAACGGCGGCGGGATTGCTCCCGCCGCCGTCGCTTCAACTCCGAAGGAGTGAAAGCCTAGTCCTTGGTGGCGCGCTCGCGGAGCGCAGCGCCCAGGATGTCGCCCAGCGAAGCGCCGGAGTCCGACGAGCCGAACTGCTCGATGGCTTCCTTCTCTTCGGCCATTTCCAGCGACTTGATCGACAGCGACACGCGGCGAGCCGCCTTGTCGATGTTGGTGATCTGAGCGTCGATGCGGTCACCCACAGCGAAGCGCTCGGGGCGCTGTTCTTGACGGTCGCGCGACAGGTCCGACTTGCGGATGAAGGCCGACATCGGAGCGTCGTCTTCACCGAAGCGGACTTCGATGCCGCCCGTGGTGACTTCCGTCACGGTCACGGTCACGGTCTGGTTCTTGCGGTAGGTGTCGCCCGACATCGGGTCGCCGCCCAGCTGCTTGATACCCAGCGAGATGCGTTCCTTCTCGATGTCGACATCGAGAACCTTCGCCTTGACGACGTCGCCCTTCTTGTAGCGAGCCATGGCTTCTTCGCCCGGAGCGCTCCAGTCGATGTCCGACAGGTGCACCATGCCGTCGATGTCGTTGTCGAGGCCAACGAACAGACCGAATTCGGTCGCGTTCTTGACTTCGCCTTCGACGGTCGAGCCGACCGGGTGGGCCTCAACGAAGGCTTCCCACGGGTTGGCCAGGGCTTGCTTCAGGCCCAGCGAGACGCGGCGCTTGGACGGATCGACGTCCAGCACGACCACGTCGACTTCTTGCGAGGTCGAGACGATCTTGCCGGGGTGGACGTTCTTCTTGGTCCAGGACATTTCCGAGACGTGCACCAGACCTTCGACGCCGGCTTCCAGCTCCACGAAGGCGCCGTAGTCGGTGATGTTGGTGATGCGGCCCGTGAACTTGGCGCCGACCGGGTACTTGGCTTCAACGCCATCCCACGGATCCGACTGCAGCTGCTTCATGCCGAGGCTGATGCGCTGGGTGTCCGGGTTGATCTTGACGATCTGCACCTTGACGGTGTCGCCAACGGCCAGAACTTGCGACGGGTGGTTGACGCGCTTCCAGCTCATGTCGGTGACGTGCAGCAGGCCGTCGATGCCGCCCAGGTCAACGAACGCACCGTAGTCGGTGATGTTCTTGACGACGCCTTCGCGGATTTCACCCTCTTGCAGCTGCGACACCAGTTCGGTGCGCTGCTCGGCGCGGGCTTCTTCCAGGATGGCGCGACGCGAGACGACGATGTTGCCGCGCGGACGGTCCATCTTGAGGATGGCGAAGGGCTGTTCCTTGCCCATCAGCGGGCCGACGTCGCGGACCGGACGGATGTCGACTTGCGAGCCCGGCAGGAAGGCCGAAGCGCCGCCCAGGTCGACGGTGAAGCCACCCTTCACGCGGCCGACGATGGCGCCCATGACGGGTTCGTTGCGGGCGTAGACGCCTTCCAGACGGGTCCAGGCTTCTTCGCGCTTGGCCTTTTCGCGGCTGATGACCGCTTCGCCGAGGGCGTTTTCCAGGCGTTCCAGGAAGACTTCGACGTTGTCGCCGACCTTGATGATGGCCTTGCCGTTTTCGTCGACGCCGAATTCCTTCAGCTGGACGCGACCTTCGGTCTTCAGACCGACGTCGATGATGGCGAAGTCCTTTTCGATCCCGACGACCAGGCCCTTGACGACGGTGCCTTCCGCGAAGTCGCGGCCGCCCATCGAGTCATTGAGGAGCGCTTCGAAATCGTCGCGCGTCGGGTTGAAGCTCATATCGTCAGCCATGCTGATGTTTAGTCTCGTGTTGGGGGAACCCCTGTGACGAGCCCCGCTGAGAAAAGCGGTTCTCGGGATTCCGGATGAAATGAGTGGGTCTGCGGATCCCGCGATGTTCTCTCTATCGCGGCGAGGTCGGCGGTGGATTTGCCCTTGAAGATCAAGTCTCCAGGCGGGCGCGCGCGTCCTCGACGATACGGCGGGCCGCATCGAAGGCCTGCTCTATAGTCATTTCCGACGTATCGAGCAAGATGGCGTCGGATGCCTGGGTCATCGGCGCGTCCTTGCGGCCGCCGTCGCGCTCGTCGCGCTTGCGGATGTCGGCCAGGATCTCGTCGTAGGTGACGTTTTCGCCCTGCCCCACCAGCTGTTTCCAGCGGCGATCGGCGCGCACCTCGGGGCTGGCGGTGACATAGAGCTTGGCCGGCGCCTCGGGGGCGATGACCGTGCCGATGTCACGGCCATCGATCACGGCGCCGGACGCTTGGGTGGCGAAGGCGCGCTGCAGGTCGAACAGGGCCGAGCGCACCCCGGGGTGCACCGCGCAGCGGCTGGCGGCCTCGCCGGCGGCGCGGGTGCGCACCTCCGGCTTTTCGAGCTCGGCGAGATCCAGGCCCCGGGCCGAGGCCTCGGCCGACACGGGGTCATCGAGATCGCCACCGGCGGCCAGGATGCGCACGCCCACGGCGCGGTACAGCAGGCCGGTGTCCAGCATCGGCAGCCCATAGGCGGCCGCGAGGCGCGCGGCGATCGTGCCCTTGCCCGAGGCGGCCGGACCGTCGACGGCGATCACGAAGCCCATCGTCAGGCTTCCGACAGGGTCGCGCCCAGCCCGCGCATCAGCTCGACGAAGCCGGGGAAGCTGGTGGCGATCATGCCTGGTTCGTCGACGGCCACGGGCGCCTGGGCGGCCATGCCCAGGATCAGGTGGCTCATGGCGATCCGGTGGTCGCCGTGGGTCTCGACGGTCGCCCCGCCCCGGGGCGGCTGGCCAGTCCCGCGGACGATGAAGCCTTCCGGCTCCTCCTCGACGTCGACGCCGCAGGCTTCGAGGCCCGCCGCCGTCAGCGCGATGCGGTCGCTTTCCTTGACGCGCATCTCGCCCACGCCGCGCATCACCGTCTCGCCCTCGGCGAAGGCGGCCGCGACGGCCAGGATCGGATATTCGTCGATCATCGACGGTGCGCGCTCGGGCGGGACGACCACGCCCTTCAGCTTGGAGTAGCGGGCGGTGATGTCGCCGACCTCCTCGCCGCTGGCCACGCGCTGGTTCGAGATCACCAGATCCGCGCCCATTTCCCGCAGCGTCGTGAAGAGCCCGGTGCGCAGTTCGTTGAGCATCACGCCCTCGACCGTCACTTCCGAACCGGGGACCAGCAGGCCGGCCACCAGTGGGAAGGCGGCCGACGACGGGTCGCCAGGCACGGCGACGTGCGTGCCGGTCAGCTTCTGCCCCTCGGGAAGACGAACGTGGCGGACCGTCTTTTCGCCGACCTTGCGGTCCTCGACGATCACCTCGGCCCCGAAGGCGCGCAACATGCGCTCGGTATGGTCACGGGTGGCTTCGGGCTCGATGACCTCGACGCCGCCCTCGGCGTGCAGGCCGGCCAGCAGCACGGCCGACTTCACCTGGGCCGAGGCCATCGGCAAGGTGTAGTTCAGGCCCCGCAGGTTGCCGCCTTTCAGCGTCAGCGGTAGCCGCCCCCGGTCGCGGCCCAGCCAGGTCGCGCCCATGCGGGCCAGCGGGTCCAGAACCCGGCTCATCGGCCGGCCGCGCAGCGAGCTGTCGCCCGTGAAGGTGGCGCACATGGCGAAACCCGCCGCCGCGCCCATGATCAGTCGCACACCGGTGCCGGCGTTGCCGCAGTCGATCACGTCCGCCGGTTCCGAGAAGCCGCCCTGGCCCTCGATCCGCCAGCGGCCGACGCCCTCCTGCTCGATCCGCGCGCCAAAGGCCTGCATGGCCCGCGCCGTCGCCAGGACGTCGTCGCCTTCCAAAAGCCCCTCGACCGTCGTCGTCCCGGTCGCCAACGCGCCCAGGATCATCGACCGGTGAGAAATGGACTTGTCACCCGGGGCGCGTACGATCCCTCGCAGAGCGCCTCCCGGGGCGCTCTTCAATCCAGCCGCCGTCATGCCGAAACCGGCTCCTCAAAAGATACAGGTGGTTGCGCGAAGGGGTTTGCTTTTGACAGCGGGCTCCCGTCATGGCAAGTCACCGGCCGCTTTTCCCATCCGGATCAAAGGGTCGCCAATTGGCCAATCCCGAATTGGGCGCAAAACAAATTTGCCCCAACTGCCAGTCTAAATTCTATGACCTCGGCCGTCGTCCGGCCGTGTGCCCCAAGTGCGGCGAGTCGTTCGACCCGGAAGAGGCGCTGAAATCGCGCCGCGTCCGTGCTCGCTCGATCACCCCGGACTATGACGCCGAGGACGAGAAGCCCGCCCCCGCTCCGAAGGACGAGGACGGCTTCGAGGACGAGGTCGATGAAACGCCGGAAATCGACAAGGTCGAGCCGGACGTCATCGAGACCGAGGACGAAGACGTCGATCCCGGCGCGCCGGCCCCCGCGGGCGGTGACGACCTGGGCGTCGATTTCGCCGAGGACGAGGATCTCGCCGAGGACGAGGCCGACGACGTTCCGTTCCTGGAGGACGAGGACGACGACGACAATCTCGACGACGAGATCGAGGGTCTGCCCGGCGAGGGCGACGAGGACTAAAATCCGGTGGATAGCCGGTTTCGGACCATCGAAACCGGCTATCCACAGGGGTTTTCAGGGGTGCGACATTTTTCTCGAAAAAAGTTCGAGAAGAGGCTTGATCCCAAAAAAATCCCGGACTAGTTTCCGCGCCTCTTCGGGGAGCGACACCAGTCGAAACGCCGAAGAGACCAAGGATTTCCGAGAGTTACCGCGAGGTTCCCTCAGAAAAAATTGGGGCTATAGCTCAGCTGGTAGAGCGCTTGAATGGCATTCAAGAGGTCAGCGGTTCGACTCCGCTTAGCTCCACCATCAAGGCCCGGACGGAAACGTCCGGGCCTTGTCCATTTCTGGACCTGAAATCTTGGCGACCCGCATGGTCGCCCGCTCGGTCCCTCCGCCCCCTTGAACCCTCCGACCACGGTCGCCATTTCTGGTTCCGTGTCGTGGGGACCGACGCCGACCCTCGGGTTGGTCACCGCGAACGAAGTCGCTTGAGCGAGGACTTCGCGATGAACCGGACGATCCTGTTCGATAGCCCCTTTCTGTTGGGCTTCGAGCACACCCGAGACCTGATCGAGCGCGCCGCCAAGGCCGCCTCGGAAAGCTATCCGCCCTACAATGTCGAGCAGGCCGACGACGGCGGCGTGCGCATTACCCTGGCCGTGGCCGGTTTCTCGCCCGATCAGCTTCAGGTCACGGTCGAGGGCGGCCAGCTGATCGTGGCCGGCAAGCGCGACCCCGACGGGCGCACGGAGGCCGAGCGAGCCTTCCTGCATCGCGGGATCGCCGCCCGGGGCTTCGTACGCACCTTCGTGCTCGCCGAGGGCATGGACGTCACCGCCGCCACACTCGAGCACGGCCTGCTACACATCGATCTGGCCCGCCCGGAGCCGGAGCGCCTGATCAAGCGCATTCCTATTCGCAGCGTCGGCTGACACAGCCCGCGCGGCCCATTCACAGCGCGGCGGAGGCCGCGCGGAACTCGCATCTCTCGACGCGGCTCTGAACCGGCCGGGAAACGGCGCGTTCCCTCATTCAAGGAGGTGGTCATCATGACGCCCAACACCCATCACAGCCCGCTTTTCACAAGCGAAGCTTTCGCGGCCCTTGGCGCGCCCGACCTCGTCTATGTCCGGCCGATCAGGGCCGCCGAGATCCTCGCCGACGTCCCGGAGGGCGTGGAGGACTTCAATCTGGCGCCCGACCAGACCCTCTATGCGGTGTGTCGCGCCGATGGCGCGCGCCTGGCCGTCATGATCGACCGGGACACGGCCATCGCGGCCGCCCTGGCCCATGAACTGGCCCCGGTGTCGGTCCACTAGCCCGGAAACGAAAAGAGGGCCCCGCAGGGCCCTCTGACGTCCTCAGCCGATTACTCCCCGTCACGCCGCCGTGCTGGCCGCTTCATGGGTCAGCAGCACATGGATCGCGTCGGCCGAGCGCGCTTGGCGCAATGCGGCCCGCATCTCGGGCTGGCGCATCATCCGCGCCATCCGCGCAAGGGCGCGCAGGTGCTGGGCGTTGGCTTCGCGCGGGGCGAACAAGGCCATCAGCAGATCAACAGGCTTGTCGTCGAGCGCGTCGAACGCGACGGGCGTATCCAGGCGCACCACGACCGCGCGGACACGGTCCAGGCCGTCAAGGCGCGCGTGCGGAATGGCGACGCCCTCGCCCACGCCGGTTGAGCCGGCGGCCTCGCGGTCGACCAGACCTTCAAGAATGATGTCGGCGTTGACGCCCAGAACGCGGGCGGCGACGTCGGCGACCATCGAAAGGGCCTGGCGCTTGCCGGGAGCACTGACGCGTAGCGCCACCGCTCCGGGCTCCAGAAGATCGCCAATGGTCATGGACTTATAACGCTCGCTCGTTGTCGACCGCCTTGGCGCCGTCGCCGAAAATCCGCCGACGACGCCTCCAACCATGACTGGCCGGTTTAGCTCGCGGTGGACCCGTGCCCATTCAGCGACTTCGTGCGTTCGGGGTCGATCCAGCCGATATTCCCGTCTGGACGCCGGTACACCACGGACAATCCGCCGTGAGCGGCGTTCCTAAACACGATTGCTGGGTAGGCGGTCAAGTCCAGTTCCATGACAGCCATGGAAACGGTCATCGTCTTAACGGCGGCCTGGGTTTCCGCGATGACCATCGCCGCGGGCGCGCCCGTCGGGTGATCGGTGTCTGCTTCCCAGTCGTGTTCCTCGCCCTCGTCGACCTCGGGCGCCCGGAGAACGAACATGGCGGCGTTCTCGACCTGCTTGGCCGTAGCCGCGGCCGAGTGGCTCTTGAGCCGCCTCTTGTATCGTCGAATCCGGGTGTCGATCTTGGCCAGGGCCGCGTCGAACGCCGCGTGAGCGTCGCCTCCGGAGCCATGGCTGATGAGTTGCTGACCCGAAGCCAGTTTTACCGAGCAATCGACACGGAAGGCGTAGCCATCCTTGCTGACCACGACCTCGGCGGCGCCGCCTCGGTCGAAGTATTTCCCAATGCTCAGGGTGATTTCGTCGGAGACTCGCGCTCGCAGAGCCTCACCAACGTCGACATGCTTGCCGGAGACTTGGACTTGCATGAGCTAACAACGCGCCTGTCCGGGACGGGTGTCAAGCGGCGCCTGAATTGGTCAGAGCAGACCTGAAAACACGCCGATCAGCTTGCGGACAGCCATCACCACGACATGGGCGCTGACGAACAAAAGCGCCCCGCTGCCGAGCGCCATCAGGTAGCCGAGCAAGGCCAGAATTCCGTCCCTCTGGAGCAGCGCCAGGGCCAGGACGGCGACCGTCGCGCCGGGCGCCAGGTTGCCCAACGGAATGGGCAGGACCAGCACCAGGGCCAGCAAGGTGCAGACCACGCCGATGGCGCGCTCGCCCAGGGGCGTGAACATGGGTCGCAGCCGAGGACGGGTGATCAGCTCCATGCTGCGAACGATCGGACCCAGGCGGCGGAAGAGCCCTCGCAGGTCGTCGCGCTTCAGCGGCCTTTCCATCAGGCCGCGCGGCAGCCAGGGCGTATCGGCGCCCATGGCGATCTGCGGGGCCAGGAACAGGATCGGCAGGGACAGGAGGGTCGAGGACCCCGGCGGCAGGGGTAGGGTGTTGAGCAGCCCGAAGACCAGCAGCATGGCCCCGAAGGCCCGGCTGTCGAAGGCGGCCAGCATCTCACCGACGGTCAGGGTCGGGCTGGCGTCCTCGCCGAACCCCTCGATCACGTCCGCCAGACTCTTCTCGATCATCAAATCCTCGTCACGGCCCGCACTGGAACGCGCGAGAGGCATATTGGGAGGCGGCGGCTAGACCGCTTCCTTCATCAGGCGCCGGCGCTCGACCGAGGACGGGATGCGCAGGGCCTCCCGGTACTTGGCCACGGTCCGACGCGCGATGTCGACCCCGGCGGCCTTGAGAATTTCCACGATGGCGTCATCGGAGTGCACGTCGGCCTCCGTCTTCTCGGCGTCGACCAGGCCCTTGATCTTATGGCGGACGCTGGCCGCCGAGTGGGCCTCGCCGCCTTCCGACGACTGGATGGCCGAGGTGAAGAAGAATTTCAGCTCGAACACCCCGCGCGGCGTGGCGATGTACTTGTTCGAGGTGACCCGGCTGACCGTGCTCTCGTGCATGCCGATCGCGTCGGCGACGGTCTTCAGGTTCAGCGGGCGCAGGTGCTCCACGCCGAAGGCCAGGAAGCCGTCCTGCTGGCGCACGATCTCGCTGGAGACCTTCAGGATAGTCTTGGCGCGCTGATCCAGGCTCTTCACCAGCCAGTTGGCGGTGGCCATGCAGTCGGCGACGAAGGTCTTCTCCTGGTCGCTGCGCGCGCCCTTGGACACGCGGGCGTGGTAGCGCTGGTCGACCAGCACGCGGGGCAGGGTGTCGGTGTTCAATTCGACGTGCCACATGCCGCCCAGGCCCTCGCGGACCATCACGTCCGGCACCAGGGTCTCGGCCGTTTCGGTGTGGTAGGCCGCGCCCGGACGCGGATTCAGCGAACGGATCTCGGCGACCATGTCGCGCAGATCCTCGTCGTCGACGCCGCAGAGACGGCGTAGCGAGGTCATGTCGCGCTTGGCCAGCAGCTCGAGATTGTCGAGCAGGGCGGCCATGCACGGGTCGTAGCGGTTCAGGTCCTTCAGCTGCAGCGCCAGGCACTCGCGGACGTCGCGAGCGAAGACGCCGACCGGCTCGAAGCCCTGCAGGACAGTGAGGGTTTCCTCGACCATCTCCAGCTTGCAGCCCAGGCGGACGGCCAGCTCGACGACGTCCAGGCGCAGGTAGCCGCCCTCGTCGACCGCGTCGATCAGGATCTCGGCGATGGCGTTGCGGGCGGGCGTAAGGCCCGCTTGGACCAGTTGGGCGCGAAGGTGAGCGGAAAGGGTCGGGGTGTCGGTCAGGGCGCGTTCGTAGCTGTCGTCGCCCTCGAACGAGCCGCCGCCGCCGGCGCGCGACCAGTCGATCTGGCCGCCGGCCTGTTCGGCTTCCGCGCCGTCCCCGGTCGCGCGTTCGCCCGGCGAGACATCGTCGGACGGGGCGTCCATCTCGCGGCCGGCCGTCGTGTCGGCCACGGCGTCGACCTGAGTCAGGCTGACGTCGCGTACGGCCTCGACCTCACCCGCCGGCTCGTGCTCGCCCTCGTCGCGTTGCAGGAGCGGGTTGCGCTCCAGCTCGGCTTCGACGAAGGCGTCGAGCTCGATGTTCGACAGTTGCAGCAGCTTGATGGCCTGCTGCAGCTGCGGGGTGATGACAAGGCCCTGACCCTGGCGGATCTCGAGGCGGTGGCTGAGCGCCAATGCGCCCTCCTGACAAATCGAAAAACTTCGACCGCCATTGAAGGGCCTGTTTGGTTAACGGCTCGCCAACGCCTGCAAATCTTGGGCCGGTGCGACGTTCCGCCCCGGAAAAGATCGTGCCAAGTGCGCAAGGCCTTATACGACAAGGGCTTGCACCCGGCCTCGACAGTGTCGCAGGCGCCTTTTGCCTACCCCCTGCGCGGATCAGTCCCCGAGGCGAGGCTCGGAGAAGCTGTCGCCCAGATAGACCCGCTTAACTTCCGGGTTGTCGACGATCTCGCGCGGCGAGCCCTCGAACAGCACTTCGCCGGCGTGGATGATCGAAGCGCGGTCGATGATGTCCAGCGTCTCACGGACGTTGTGGTCGGTGATCAGGATGCCGATGCCGCGACCCTTGAGGTAGCCGATCACCTCACGGATGTCGGCGATGGCCAGGGGATCGATGCCGGCGAACGGCTCGTCGAGCAGCATGAAGGACGGTTCGCTGGCGAGGGCGCGGGCGATTTCCACGCGGCGTCGCTCACCGCCCGACAGGGCTACGGCGGGCGACTTGCGGATGTGGGTGATGCGCAGTTCTTCCAGGATGCTGGTGACCTGCTCGCGCGCCTTGCGCGGGTCCTTCTGGCGCATCTCGACCACGGCCATGACGTTCTGCTCGACCGTCATGCCCCGGAAGATCGAGGCCTCCTGCGGCAGATAGCCGACGCCCAGGCGGGCGCGCTGGAACATCGGCTGCGAGGTGATGTTCTCGCCGTCCAGATAGATCGCGCCATAGTCGGCGGCGATCAGACCCGTGACCATGTAGAAGCAGGTGGTCTTACCGGCCCCGTTCGGGCCCAGCAGGCCGGCCACCTCACCGCGCTTGAGGCGCAGGGAGACGTTCTTGACGACCGGGCGGTCGCCGAACGACTTGCCGACGGAATCGACGAACAGGCCGTCCATGTCGTTGGAGGTCAGGGTCATGCAGATCCTACTGGCGCTGGGCGGGCTGTTCGGCCGCGGCCGGCGCGTCGGTCTTCTTGGTGTCCTCCTGATAGAACACCGCGCGCACCCGGCGCTGCGAGGTCCGACCAGGACTGTTGGATTCCAGCTTGGCGTCGTTGGTCTTGGTGTTGACCGTCAGGCGGTCGCCCCGCGCCACGTCCTTGCCCTTGACCAGAACCACGTCGCCGGTGATCACGGCGATGCTGTTGTCGAAGGTGTAGACCGCGCGATCGCCGCGCGCCTGCTGGGTGTCGCTGACCATGAACACGCCGCCCTCGGCTTCCATCCGCTGGGCGTTGCCGCAGCCGTTGGCGTTGTCGGGCGTCGGCTTCTTGGCGTTGAAGATCGTGACCTTCTGGGCGCGCATCCGCGAACGGTTCTGCAAGATCTCCACATTGCCCGTGAAGATGATGATGCACTTGCTGTTGATCGTTTCCTGGTTGTCGGCCGACACGTCGACCGGCGCGCTCGAATCGCCCTGCTGGGCGTAGGCCGAGCCGCTGGCCAGGATCAACGCGGTCGCCACTGCGGCCGTCCATCGCTTCATCAGAACCATGTCCTTATCCGTCGCGGTTCGCCTCGTACGCGAACCTGCGCCATTTCTTCTTTACTGCCGTTCGAACCGCGCGCGAACCCCGCCTCGGAAGACGATGCGATCGCCCTTGTCATATACGGAGTAGGCTTGAGATTGCACCTGTCCGGTGGGGCCTTCGCCATTCATCGTGCTTTCGCCGGTCACATCGCCGGTCCGGGTGTCGACGGAAGACTCTTCCGAAGCGAACCGGTAGCCGGCGCCGTCGTCGAGCCTCACATCGTTCTTCAGCTGCAGACCGAACGTATCCTGGCGATAGACACCATGCTTGGCGGTCATGCGCGTGGGGGTCGGCGAGCCGAGATCCAGGGTCAGGGCCGGGTCCTCGAGAAAGATCCGTCGCGGATCGTCGTCATCGCGGATCGCCGAGCGCGCGGTGATCATGAAGCTGCGCCCATCGGTCGACTGACCGTAGAAGCGCGGCGTGATCAGGCGAATTTCGGTCTTGGCCTCGGCCGGCGGATTAGCGGCGGCCATGTAGGTGCGCCAGCCGACCTGCGAGGCGGCGATCAGCAGCAGACCGCCGATCGCGGCGGGCAGCAGGATGCGGGCCGCCATGACGCGGCGCGAGCGACGTCGCCAGCGCGCGAGATCGGCGCTGATGGCTCGTTCGGTCATGACCGCGGTGGGGTGCATCAGCCGTCCGTCAGCTGTGGGCGAAGATGTCGACATCCTCCCAACCGGCCAGATCCAGCGAGGCGCGGTGGGGGAGATAGTCGAAAGCGGCCTGGGCCAGGGCCATGCGGCCCTCGCGTTCCAGCATGATGTTCAGCTTGTCGCGCAAGGCGTGCAGGTGCAGCACGTCCGAGGCGGCGTAGGCCACCTGGTCGGCGCTCAGCGACGCCGCGCCCCAATCCGACGACTGCTGGGCCTTGGACAGCTCCACGCTCAGCAGTTCGCGCGTCACGTCCTTCAGGCCGTGGCGGTCGGTATAGGTGCGGGCCAGCTTCGAGGCGATCTTGGTGCAGTAGACGGGCGCGGTCACGACTCCCAGATGGAGTTCGAACATGGCGATATCAAAGCGTCCGAAGTGAAAAAGCTTCAGAATGGACGGATCGGTCAGCAGGGCCTTGAGATTCGGGCAGTCATAGGCCGGACGTTTCAGGCGCACGACGTGGGCGTCGCCATCGCCCGACGACAGCTGGACCACGCACAGCGGGTCGCGACCCAGGCGCAGGCCCATGGTCTCGGAATCGATCGCGATGATGCTCGCCCCGGCGAACACGCCATCGGGCAGGTCGCCCTCGTGAATGAAATTGGCCAAGTCTCAGAAGTCTCCGGCGAACCTTTTATCGTTGGCGCGTGACGGTCGCCGAAACCGGAATCCACTTTCGGCTGTCACGCTTCGACGCGCGACGCGTCGAACCACGCGCCCATCATAGGCGCGCGTCACTTATACTCACGATGAACGGGATATCTATCTCGGGAGTTCGGCGCCACCCCCGCTTCTTCTGAAGAAGCTGAACAAGGGTGGTGCCCAGGAGAGGACTCGAACCTCCACGACCTTTCGGTCACTGGCACCTGAAGCCAGCGCGTCTACCAATTCCGCCACCTGGGCTCGCGGTGGCAACCGGTTAGGTCGCCGCGAGGCCGGGACGTTTAGGGAAAGCCTCCGGCCGCGTCAACAGGCAAAAATCGACAAGTCGTGATTTCATTGCGAAGCCGCTCCCAGTCGTCTAATTCCCGCGTCATCGCTTTGCGACGAGGAATGAAGATGCAGGGTCTGGTCACGGTGTTCGGCGGCACGGGTTTCGTGGGCGGCCAGGTCGTGCGCGCTCTGGCCAAGGCGGGCCATCGGGTGCGGGTGGCCGTGCGCCAGCCGAACCTCGCCTATCGCATGCGCATGCTGGGTGATGTCGGCCAGATCGAGGTCGTTCAGGCCAATGTCCGCAACGCCGCCTCGGTGGCGCGCGCGCTCGACGGCGCCGAAGCCTGCGTGAACCTGGTGGGCGTGCTCTGGGAGACCGGCCGTCAGAAATTCCAGTCGCTGCACGTCATGGGCGCCAAGACCGTGGCCGAGACCGCGGCCAAGGCCGGCGTCAAGCATCTGGTCCACGTCAGCGCCCTGGGCGCCAATGCGGATTCGGAGTCGAAATATTTCCGCACCAAGGCCGAGGGCGAAGCCGCCGTCCGCGCCGCCTACCCGGGCGCGACGATCGTGCGCCCGTCGCTGGTGTTCGGCGTCGACGACAAGTTCTTCAACAAGTTCGCCCAGATCGCGGCCTTGTCGCCGATCATGCCGCTGGTCGGCGGTGACACCCGCGTGCAGCCGGTGTTCGTCGCCGACCTCGCCGCCGTGATCGCCAAGGCAGCCGCCAGCCCGGCCGCGGTCGGCGTGACCTATGAACTGGGCGGCCCGACCGTCTACACGATGCGTGAGATCATGCAGCTGGTGCTGACCGAGACCGGCCGCGCCCGCCCGCTGGCCCCGTTGCCCTGGCCGATCGCCGCGCTGATCGGCTCGCTGGGCGATATCCAGGGCTCGATCATCCCCTGGACCCCGCCGCTGACCTCCGATCAGGTCGAGATGCTGAAGAGCGACAATGTCGCCGAGCACGGCCTGCCGGGCCTGGCCGAGGCCGGCGTCACCGCCACGGCCGTCGAGGCGGTGGTCCCGACCTATCTCTATCGCTACCGCAAGGGCGGCCAGTACGCCGAGACCCCGGCGGGGGCGTTCTAGGCCTCCGAGCCGAGCTCAAGAAAAAGGGCGGACGCCGCGAGGCGCCCGCCCTTCTTTGTTTTCGACCTTTCGCCGCTGGCTCAGTGGTGCAGGTAAAGCACCGCCAGCCCACCGATCCCGACGACGATCCGCCACCAGGCGAAGGGCGCGAAGCCGCGCTTGCCGACGAAGTCGAGCATGTACTTCACGACCACCAAGCCCGACAGGAACGAGACCACGAAGCCGATGGCCACGATGCTCACATGGCCGGCGTCGAGGGCGTCGCGGTTCTTGTAGACGTCCAGGGCGAAGGCCCCGACCATGATCGGGATGGCCATGAAAAAGCTGAACTCGGCCGCCGCCCGGCGTTCGATGCCGAACAGCATGGAGCCGACGATGGTCGAGCCCGAACGCGACACGCCGGGGACCAGAGACAGGCATTGGAACAGGCCCACGATCAGCGCCTTGTGCAGCGGCAGGGCCATGGCGTCGTGATCGACGGCCGGCGGGGCCTTCTTGTCGATGAACAGCAGGATCACCCCGCCGATCAGCAGCGACCAGCAGATGATCAGCGGGCTCTCGAACAGAAATTTCTTGATCAGGTCGTGGAGCAGCAGCCCGGCCACGAAGGCCGGGGCGCAGGCGACGATGACGCTCAGCGCGAAGCGACGGGCCTCCGGCTTGGTCGGCAGGCCGATCAGCGCGCCCCACAGCTTCTGGAAATAGAGCGCCACCACCGCCAGGATCGCCCCCAGCTGGATCAGCACGATGAAGGTGTCCCAGGACGGATCCTTCAGCCCCATGGCCGTCTTGGCCAGTAGCAGGTGGCCGGTGGAGGAGACGGGGATGAACTCCGTCAGGCCCTCGACCAGACCCAGGATAATGGCGCTCAACCAGTCAGGCATGTCTTGGCTCCAGATGCCGTCCTGGGGTGCGCCCGACACGGTAAATAGGCCGTAAATCCATAAAGTGGACTATTTATACCTATCGTTGCGAGTCGATCTCAAAGACCATGCCCGAGACGCGGATATATAAGTCTATATTTTTGACCACCACATTCTTCTTGCCCCAAAGAGTCCGTATTAGGCCCGCCTGAGCAATTTTTCTCCCGTGCCGGGGATAAGGGAAGTCGCATGGCCGAGCGCATGCTGAAATTCACGACGGTGACCCGCAAGACGCCTGAAAAGCGCGCGGCCACTGAGCGTTCGGGCGACTTCCACGAGATCTACGCCGACTTCATCGACGCGAAAGCCAACGAGCAGGCCTCGCGTTGTTCGCAGTGCGGCGTGCCGTTCTGCCAGACCCACTGCCCGCTGCACAACAACATCCCCGACTGGCTGCGGATGACCGCCGAGGGGCGCCTGGAAGAGGCCTATGCCCTGTCTCAGGCGACCAATTCCATGCCGGAAGTCTGCGGCAGGATCTGCCCCCAGGACCGCCTGTGCGAAGGCAACTGCGTGATCGAGCAGTCGGGCCACGGCACGGTGACCATCGGTTCGGTCGAACGCTACCTGACCGACAAGGCCTGGGAGAACGGCTGGGTGAAGCCGCTCGTATCCAAGGAAGCCCGCGGCCAGTCGATCGGCATCGTCGGCGCCGGCCCCGCCGGCCTGTCCGCCGCCGAGAAGCTGCGCGAGGAAGGCTACGCCGTCACCGTCTATGACCGCCACGACCGCGCCGGCGGCCTGCTGATCTACGGCATCCCCGGCTTCAAGCTGGAAAAGGACGTCGTCGAGCGCCGCACCCAGCGCCTGGCCGACGGCGGCGTCGAGTTCAAGCTGGGCTTCGAGGTCGGCAAGGACGCCAGCCTGGAAGACCTGCGCGCCAAGCACGACGCGGTGCTGATCGCCGTCGGCGTCTACGCCGCGCGGGATCTGACCGTGCCCGGCGGCGGTAGCAAGGGCGTCGTGCCCGCGCTGGACTATCTGATCGCCTCCAACCGCCTGAACCTGGGCGACGCCGTGCCGGCCTTCGAGTCGGGCGAGCTGAACGCCGAGGGCAAGG
Source organism: Caulobacter sp. GW821-FHT11E10 (assembly GCF_058808375.1). Lineage (NCBI taxonomy): Bacteria > Pseudomonadati > Pseudomonadota > Alphaproteobacteria > Caulobacterales > Caulobacteraceae > Caulobacter > Caulobacter sp. GW821-FHT11E10. Next base: position 325,944 of record NZ_JBXARP010000003.1, on the reverse strand, counting down.
ACGTGGTCGTGGTCGGCGGCGGCGACACCGCCATGGACTGCGTGCGCACGGCCATCCGCCAGGGCGCCTCGTCGGTCACCTGCCTCTATCGCCGCGACAAGGCCAACATGCCCGGCTCGATGCGCGAAGTGTCGAACGCCGAGGAAGAAGGCGTCACCTTCGAGTGGCTGGCCGCCCCCCGCGCCCTGTCGGGCGAGGCCGAGGCCGTCGCCGGCGTGCGCGCCATCCGCATGCGCCTGGGCGCCCCGGACGCCTCGGGCCGCCAGAGCCCCGAGGAAATCCCCGGCGGCGATTTCGACCGTCCGGCCCAACTGGTGGTCAAGGCCCTGGGCTTCGAGCCCGAGAACCTGCCGCAGGACTGGTCGGCGCCGGACCTGAAGGTCACGCGCTGGGGCACGGTCAAGGCCGACGTCCGCAACCAGATGACCAATCTCGACGGCGTGTTCGCCGCCGGCGACATCGTCCGCGGCGCCTCGCTGGTCGTCTGGGCGATCAAGGACGGCCGCGACGCCGCCGACGCCATCCACCGCTACCTGCAGGCCAAGGTCAGCGCGCCCGCGCTGATCGCGGCGGAATAAGAGAGAGGACCCAAGACCATGAACGAGATGGACCTCTATCTGAAGAACCGCCAGGCCCTGATCGACGGCCACGCCTATGACCCCTCGACCGAGCGTGACGCGTGCGGCGTCGGCCTGGTCTGCGCCATCGACGGCAAGCCGCGCCGCGAGGTCGTCGAGCTGGCGATCAAGGCCCTGAAGGCCCTCTGGCACCGGGGCGCAATCGACGCGGACGGCAAGACCGGCGACGGCGCCGGCGTGCTGGTCTCGGTCCCGCAGGACTTCTTTATCGACCAGGTGCGCCGCACGGGCCACGCCCTGCGCTCGGGCCCGATCGCGGTCGGTCAGATCTTCCTGCCGCGCACTGACCTGGGCGCCCAGGAGGCCTGCCGCACGATCGTCGAGGCCGAGGCCCTGCGTTTCGGGTTCTACATCTATGGCTGGCGCCAGGTGCCGGTCGACACCTCGGTGATCGGCGAGAAGGCCAACGCCACCCGTCCGGAAATCGAGCAGATCATGCTGGCCGGTCCGGCCGGCCTGGAAGGCGAGGCGCTGGAACGCGCCCTGTTCCTGTGCCGCAAGCGCATCGAAAAGCGCGTCCATGCCCAGAACATCAGCGACTTCTACATCTGCTCGCTGTCGGCCAAGTCGCTGATCTACAAGGGCATGTTCCTCGCCGAGCACATCGACGAGTTCTATCCCGACCTGAAGGACGAGCGCTTCGCCGCCGCCGTGGCGATCTTCCACCAGCGCTACTCGACCAACACCTTCCCGCAGTGGCGCCTGGCCCAGCCCTTCCGGATGCTCGCCCACAACGGCGAGATCAATACGGTCAAGGGCAACGTCAACTGGATGAAGTCCCACGAGATCAAGATGGCCGCCCAGGCCTTCGGCGAGTTCGGGGATGACGTGAAGCCGGTGATCCAGCCGGGCGGCTCGGACAGCGCCAACCTCGACAACACCTTCGAGGTGCTGGTGCGCGCCGGTCGTGACGCGCCGATGGCCAAGACGCTGCTGGTGCCGGAAGCCAGCAACCCGAAGATGAAGGACGCCCACAAGGCGCTCTACTCGTACTGCAACGCCGTGATGGAGCCCTGGGACGGTCCGGCCGCCCTGTGCGCCACCGACGGCCGCTGGGTCGTGGCCGGCAAGGACCGCTCGGGCCTGCGCCCGCTGCGCGTGGCCTATACCGACGACGGCCTTGTCATCATGGGCTCGGAAGCCGGCATGTGCGGCGTCGAGGAAGCGCGCATCACCCGCAAGCTGGCGATCTCGCCCGGCCGTATGATCGCCATCGACCTGGCCGAGGGCCGCCTGTACGGCGAGAACGAGATCATCGACGAACTGGCCGACCGCCACCCCTACACCGAGTGGCTGGGCAACATGGTGGATCTCGAGAAAGAGATCGGCCCCGGTCCGGAACCGCGCAAGTACGGCCGCGAGGAACTGACCCGTCGCCAGGCCGCCGCCGGCTATTCGCTGGAAGATCTGGAAATGATCCTCGCCCCGATGGTCGAGGACGGTAAGGAAGCCGTCGGCTCGATGGGCGACGACACGCCGCTGGCGGTGCTGTCGGAGAAGTATCGTCCGCTCAGCCACTACTTCCGTCAGAACTTCAGCCAGGTGACCAACCCGCCGATCGACCCCCTGCGGGAGACCGGCGTCATGAGCCTGAAGACCCGCTTCAAGAACCTCGGCAACATCCTGGCCCAGGACGCCGCGCAAGCGGATGTCTACGTGCTGGAAAGCCCCGTGCTGACCACCGGCATGTACGAGCGGATCCACGGCCTGCTGGGCGAGAAGAACGTCGCGGTCATCGACTGCACCATGCCCTTGCCGGCCGAGGAGGCCCGGGGCGGCGACGCCCTGCGCGCCAATCTCGACCGCATCCGCGCCGAGGCCGAGGACGCCGTGCTGCGCGGCTGCGGCGCCATCGTCCTGACCGACGAGGGCAGCGATCAGGGTCGCGTCGGCCTGCCGATGATCCTGGCCACGGGCGGCGTCCACGCCCACCTGGTCGCCAAGGGCCTGCGCTCGTACGTCTCGATCATCGTCCGCTCGGCCGAGTGCCTGGACACGCACTATTTCGCGGTGCTGGTCGGCGTCGGCGCCACGGCGGTCAACGCCTACCTGGCCCAGGAAAGCTTCCAGGACCGCCTGGAGCGCGGCCTCGTCGGCGACAAGACGCTGCGCGACGTCTGCATCAACTTCAAGACGTCCATCGAAGGCGGCCTGCTGAAGATCATCTCCAAGATGGGCATCAGCGTCATCTCGTCGTATCGCGGCGGCTACAACTTCGAAGCCGTCGGCCTGTCGCGCGCCCTGGCCGCCGAGTTCTTCCCCGGCATGCCCTCGCGCATCTCGGGCATCGGCCTGGCCGGCATCGAGAGCAAGACGGTCGAGCTGCACCGCAAGGCCTGGGGCCTGACGGCCATCACCCTGCCGGTCGGCGGCCTCTACAAGTCCCGTCGCTCGGGCGAGGCCCACGCCTTCGAAGCCCGCCTGATGCACACCCTGCAGACGGCCTGCGACACCGGCGACTACGAGCTCTATCGCCGCTGGTCCAACGGCCTGCGCACGCAAAAGCCGATCCAGCTGCGCGACCTGCTGGACTGGCGCTCGGATCGCAACCCGATCTCGACCGACGACGTCGAGAGCGTCAACGAGATTCGCAAACGCTTCGTCACGCCTGGCATGAGCCTCGGCGCCCTCGGCCCCGAAGCCCACGGCGCCCTGAACATCGCCATGAACCGCATCGGAGCCAAGTCGGTCTCGGGCGAAGGCGGCGAGGACAGCGCGCGCTACAAGCCGCTGCCGAACGGCGACAACCCCAACAGCGCCATCAAGCAGGTCGCCTCGGGCCGTTTCGGCGTCACCGCCGAATATCTGAACCAGTGCGTGGAGCTGGAGATCAAGGTCGCTCAGGGCGCCAAGCCCGGCGAGGGCGGCCAGCTGCCCGGCTTCAAGGTCACCGAGATGATCGCTCGCCTGCGTCACTCGACGCCCGGCGTCATGCTGATCAGCCCGCCGCCGCACCACGACATCTACTCGATCGAGGACCTGGCCCAGCTCATCTATGACCTGAAGCAGATCAACCCGATCGCCCGGGTCACGGTGAAGTTGGTCGCGGCCACGGGCATCGGCGCCATCGCCGCCGGCGTGGCCAAGGCCAAGGCCGACGTGATCCTGGTCGCCGGCGGCGTCGGCGGCACGGGCGCCTCGCCCCAGACCTCGGTGAAGTACGCCGGCGGTCCGTGGGAGATGGGCCTGTCGGAAGCCAACCAGGTGCTGACGCTCAACAACCTGCGCCACTCCGTTGTCCTGCGGGCCGACGGCGGCATGCGCACGGGCCGTGACATCGTCATCGCCGCCATGATGGGCGCCGAGGAGTTCGGCATCGGCACCGCCTCGCTGGTGGCGATGGGCTGCATCATGGTGCGCCAGTGTCACTCCAACACCTGCCCGGTCGGGGTCTGCACGCAGGACGAGGCCCTGCGCGCCAAGTTCACCGGCACGCCGGACAAGGTCATCAACCTCTTCACCTTCGTGGCCGAAGAGGTTCGCGAGATCCTGGCGGGCCTGGGCTTCAAGAGCCTGCAGGAAATCGTCGGCCGCACCGACCTGCTGGCGCAGGTCTCGCGCGGCGGCGAGCACCTCGACGACCTCGACCTGAACCCGCTGCTGGTCCGCGCCGATCCCGGCCAGAACAAGCCCTACAACACCGTGGTCGGCCGCAACGAAGTGCCGGACACGCTGGACGCCCAGATCGTCCGCGACGCCGCGCCGCTGCTGGAGCGTGGCGAGAAGATGCAGCTGACCTACACGGTCCGCAGCACCGCCCGCACCATCGGCACGCGCACGTCCAGCCACATCGTCCGCAAGTTCGGCATGAAGGGCCTGCCCGCCGGCCACCTGACCGTCCAGCTCAAGGGCTCGGCCGGCCAGAGCCTGGGCGCCTTCGCGGTCCAGGGCCTGCGCATCGAACTGACCGGCGAGGCCAACGACTATGTCGGCAAGGGCCTGTCGGGCGCGACGATCGTGATCAAGCCGGCGCGGGGCCTCGCGGCTCCGGAGACCAACACCCTGATCGGCAACACCGTGCTGTTCGGCGCCACCTCGGGCCGGCTGTTCGCGGCGGGCCAGGCGGGTGAGCGCTTCGCGGTCCGCAACTCGGGCGCCACGACGGTGGTCGAGGGCTGCGGCGCCAACGGCTGCGAGTACATGACCGGCGGCCAGGTGGTGATCCTGGGCCCGACGGGCGGCAACTTCGGCGCGGGCATGACCGGCGGCATGGCCTTCGTGCTCGACCAGCACGATCGCTTCCTGGACAACACCAACCCGGACAGCATCGTCGTGCAGCGCCTGGCCTCGCCCTACTGGGAAGGCGTCCTGCGCTCGCTGATCGCCGAGCACGCCCGCGAGACGGACTCGGTCTTCGCCGCCACCCTGCTGCGCGACTGGGACCGCGTGCGCGACCAGTTCTGGCAGGTCTGCCCGAAGGAAATGGTCAACCGCCTTCCGCAGCCGCTGGCGGCGGAAGAGGCCGTGCACGAACGGGCCTAGTGGCCCGAACGCTTGAACAACGGGACCGCCGCGAGAGCCCACAGCTCTCGCGGCGGCTTTCGTTCAGGCCGCCACTTTCGCGTCCAGCACCTTGAAGGTCGCCCGCGCCCTGGCGACGGCAACGCCGTCCGCGCGCACCGTGGCTTCGGCGAAGCAGATCGACCGGCCCAATTTCACGAAATCGGTGTCGAACTCGAGCCACTGGCCGAGCTTCGCCGTGCCGAGATAGTCGAGGGTCAGCGACACCGTGACCAGGCCGCCGGCGCGCTGGCGGGCGGTCGCCAGGTTCACCCCGACCGACATGCCCATGGCGTTATCCGCCAGGGCCGCCAGGAAACCGCCGTGCGGCATGCTGCGCGAATTGCAGTGCGCCTCGCGCACCCGCGTCGCCAGCACCAGCCGGTCGTCGGCCTGCCGCGCGTAGAGCGGCTCCCAGGGGTCGGTGACCGGGCTCTTGCGGACGTGCGGAACGAAGCCTTCGGGAATCTCGCCGTCCATGATCGCCTCGCGACACTTCAAACAGTTGTTTTACTCTAGCATCGTCCGCCCTCTTGCGCGCGAGGCCTGCACGTTTCGTTATGGCGACGGCTGAACGAACGGAGGCCGCTCGACATTCCATGTCCATGCGCGCCTTCGCCCACCTGCTCGACCGGCTGTCCCTGACCAGCTCGCGCAACGCCAAGCTGACCCTGATCGCCGACCATCTGCGCAACACGCCGGACCCTGATCGCGGCTATGCCCTGGCCGCCCTGACCGGGGCGCTGTCGTTCAACGCCGCCAAGCCGGCCTTCATCCGCAAGGCGGTGGAGGCGCGGATGGACGCCCAGCTGTTCGCTTGGTCCTACGACTATGTCGGGGATCTGGCCGAGACCGTCGCCCTGGTCTGGCCGGCCAAGCCCGGGGCAAACCGGCCGCCGGAGCTGTCCGAGGTGATCGAGGCCCTGCACTCGGCGTCGCGCGCCGAGGTCCAACGGTTGATCGAGGGCTGGTTGGACGCCCTGGACCCCGACGGCCGCTGGGCGCTGCTGAAGCTGATGACGGGCGGCCTGCGGGTCGGCGTCTCATCGCGCCTGGCCAAGCAGGCCTGCGCCAATTTCGGCGGGGTCGAAATCGGCGAGATCGAGGAGGTTTGGCATGCGATGGAACCGCCCTATGGCGACCTCTTCGCCTGGCTGGAGGGGCGCTCGGAGCGCCCCTCGCCCGACGCGCCGGGACGGTTCCGGCCGGTGATGCTGGCCCAGCCGATCGATGAGGCCGTCGACTTCGCCAAGCTCGACCCGGCGGCCTACATCGCCGAATGGAAGTGGGACGGCATCCGGGTTCAGGCCGTGTCCGAGCGCGGGGAGCGGCGGCTCTATACCCGCACCGGCGACGACATCTCCGCCAGCTTCCCCGACGTGGTCGAGACGCTGGACTTCGAGGGCGCGATCGACGGTGAACTGCTGGTCCTGCGCGACGGCGCCCTGGCCCCGTTCGGCGACCTGCAGCAGCGCCTGAACCGCAAGACCGTCGACGCCAAACAGCTACAAGGCTTCCCGGCCGGCATCCGCGCCTATGACCTGATGCTGGATGGCGAGGAGGACCTGCGCGGCCTGCCCTTCATCGAGCGTCGGGCGCGGCTGGAGGCCTTCGTCGCGCGGCTGAAGACCACGCGGATAGACCTGTCGCCGCTGCAGCCCTTCACGACCTGGGAGGAATTGGCCGCCCTGCGCCTGGACCCGCCCGAGGGCGACGCCCGGCTCTCGGAAGGCCTGATGCTGAAGCGCCGCGACAGCGTCTATGAACCCGGCCGACCCAAGGGGCCCTGGTTCAAGTGGAAGCGCGACCCGCACCTGATCGACGCGGTGCTGATGTACGCCCAGCGCGGCCACGGCAAGCGCTCCAGCTTCTATTCCGACTACACCTTCGGCGTCTGGCGCGAGGATGAGGAGGGCCGGCGCGGCCTGACCCCCGTCGGCAAGGCCTATTTCGGCTTCACCGACGAGGAGCTGAAGCTGATCGACAAGTTCGTCCGCGACCACACGATCGAGCGCTTCGGTCCGGTGCGTTCGGTGCGGGCCGACATGGAGTTCGGCCTGGTGTTCGAGGTCGCGTTCGAGGGCCTGCAGCGCTCGAGCCGTCACAAGTCGGGCGTGGCCATGCGCTTTCCGCGCATCAACCGCATCCGCTGGGACAAGCCCTCGCGAGAGGCGGACGAGTTGAAGACGCTGGAAGCGATGCTGGACTAGTGCGCAGCCGCCGGGGCCGCCGCGCTAGCGCCCGTCTGGAACAGCTTGCCCTTCTCGGTCGCCAGAACCATCACGAGGCCCGCGGCGCCGAAGGCTGTGAAGCCCAGGGTCAGCGGCACGGTGGTGCCGTCGAACAGCTGGCCGATCAGGAAGCCCGCCAGGGCCCCGCCCACCGTGGTGATGAAGCCCTGGATCGAGGCGGCCGCCCCGGCCACATGGCCCAGCGGCTCCATGGCGATGGCCCCGAAGTTGGACATCACCAGGCCGAAGCAGAACATCATGGCGGCTTGCATCAAGGCGAAGGTCAGCAGGGTCTCGTGACCGGTCATCGCCACCACCGCGTGGGCGCCGGCGACGACGATGAAGCCGATCAGGGCCCAGTGCGAGACCTTGCGCATGCCCAGCCGATCGACGATCCGCGCGTTCAGCAGCGACGACACCGCCATGCTGGCGGCGATGCCGGCGAAGATCAGCGGGAAGATGTCGCCCGCGCCCAGCACGTCGACAAATACCTGCTGGGCCGAGTTGAGGAAGCCGAACAGTCCGGCGACCACCAGGGTAGAGGCGATCGTGTAGCCCATGGCCACGCGGTTGGTCAGCGACGCCTTGAAGGCCGAGCTGACCCCCGCCACCGAGATCGGGATGCGGTCTTCCGGATGCTGGGTCTCGGGCAGCTTGATCGCCGCCCAGGCCATGACGACCAGGCCGAAGATCGACAGCACGCCGAAGATCCAGCGCCACGAGGCGAACAGCATGATCGCCTGGCCCAGCGACGGCGCGATCACCGGCGTGGCCAGGAAAACGATGAAGGCCAGCGACATCACCCGCGCCATCTGGCGACCGGCATAGCAGTCGCGAACGATCGAGATGGTCAGCACCCGCGTCGAGGCCGCGCCCAGGCCGGTCAGGAACCGAGCCAGCAACAGCATCTCGAACGAGGTCGAGAAGGCGCAGAGGGCCGCGAACAGCGTGTAGAGCGTCAGCCCGACCATCAGCACCGGCTTGCGGCCGTAGCGGTCGGCCAGCGAGCCATAGACCAGCTGGGCGACGCCGAAACCGAGCAGATAGGCGGTGATCACCCACTGGCGGGCGTTCGGGTCATGAATGCCCAGCGCCTCGCCGATGTGCGGCAGGGCCGGCAGCATCGAGTCGATGGCCAGGGCGTTGGTGGCCATCATCGCCGCGATCAGAGCGACGAACTGGCCAAAGCCCATGCCGGGATGCGGCGACGGCTTGGTGTCTGACATGGACTTGCTCGCGATCTGGAACGCCCCAGACAACGAGACGCGTATGCGCGCCATATAGGGCTTGGCGTGCGCGACGCCAGACCCCACGAGGCCTTTAGCCGTTGAATGCCCGGATCGCGTCGATGATCTTTTGCTGGTCCGCCTCGCCCAGATACGGGTGCATCGGCAGGGCCAGCACGGTCTCGGCCTTGGCCTCCGTCACCGGCAGGCCGCCGGCGCCGCGCGGGAAGTGGGCGTAGGGCGCCTGCACGTGCATCGGGACGGGGTAGTAGACCGCCGTCGGGATGCCTTGCGTCTTCAGGTGCGCGGCCAAACCATCGCGGTTCTCGTGCTCGATCACGTACTGGGCCCAGACCGAGACGCCGCCGTCGATCACGCCCGGCGTCGCCAGAACCGCGCCCTTCAGGCCCTCGGCGTAGCGGTTGGCCACCACCTGGCGCAGCTGAATCTCCTCGGCGAAGATCGCCAGCTTCTCGATCAGGATCGCGGCCTGGACGGTGTCGAGGCGCGAGTTCATGCCGATGCGGGTGTTCAGGTATTTGGGATCATGGTCGAAGGTCTTGCCCTCGAGGTCCGGACCCACCGCCTTGCCGTGGACGCGGTAGCTGTCCATCAGGTCCCAGAGGACGGGATCGTCAGTCAGCACCGCCCCGCCGTCGCCGTAGCAGCCCAGCGGCTTGGCCGGGAAGAAGCTGGTGGTGGTCACGTCCGCCCAATGCAGCGGGTGCTGGCCATTCAGCGTGCAGCCGAAGCCCTGCGCGCTGTCGGCGATCAGCTTCAAGCCTTCGCGGTCGCAGATGGCCTTGATGGCCGGATAGTCGGCGGGCTGGCCGAACAGGTCGACGGCGATCACCACCTTCGGCGTCAGCCGGCCCTCGGCCTTCACCGCGGCGATGGCGGCGTCCAACTTGGCGGGGTCGAGATTGAAGGTGTCCGGTAGCACGTCGACGAACACCGGGGTCGCGTCGACCCACGGCACGACTTCCGGCGTCGCGGCGAAGGTGAAGGACGGGCAGAACACCGCGTCACCCCGGCCCACGCCCCAGGCCATCAGCGGCAGGGCGATGGCGTCGGTGCCGTTGGCGCACGACAAGGCGAGCTTGGCTCGGCCGAATTCCGCCAGCTTGGCCTCGAACTCACGCACCTGCGGACCCATGACATAGGCGCCGCTGTCCAGCACCTTGGCGATGGCGGCGTCGATCTTGTCGCGGATCCGGCGCTGCTGCGCGCCGAGGTCGATGAAGGGCATGCTCATGGCGCAGCCTCTAGTGTCCGTTCATGACGATTTCGAGCCAATTGATGTAACCGACTGTTTCCCGCCACAAGCGAAGGGCGGAACTCGCCGCACATCCTGTCGTTGACCGAACACGGCGGGGGCGCCTATCGAGAGCTCCATGAGTACTAAGCCTAGCCTGATCCCGGCGGACGCCAAGCTGCCGTCGCTCACCAACGTGAAAGCCGACGAGACGATGTTCGCGCATTTCCTCGACTGGGTAGGGAAGCTGGCGGTGAACCTGGTGGTCGCCGCCATCATCCTGGTGGTGACCTTCTGGATCGCCGGCTGGGCCGCCAAGTTCATGCGGCGGACCTTGATGCGCGTGCATCGGAACAATCCCGACCCGACGTTGGAGAGCTTCAGCGCGTCGCTGGCCCGTTACGCGATTACCGCCATCGGTTTGGTCGCGGTGTTGCAGCAGCTGGGCGTGCAGGCGACCTCGATCCTGGCGGTTCTGGGCGCGGCCTCCCTGGCTATCGGCCTCGCCCTGCAAGGGGCGTTATCGAATGTGGCGGCCGGAGTGATGATCCTGCTGATCCGCCCCTACAAGGTCGGCGACCTGATCGAGACCGCCACCCGCCAGGGCACGGTGAAATCTCTAGACCTGCTGTTCACCGAGATCGCAACGCCCGACAACGTCAAGGTGATGATCCCCAACAGCAAGGTGTTCGGCGACGTGATCCTGAACTACTCGACCCATCGCAACCGGCGGGTGGATGTGCTGTTCAAGGTGCCGCTGAAGACCGACCTGGTGGCGGTGCTGAAACGCCTGCGCGAGCGGGCCGAGAACGATCCGCGCATCCGCAAGGACCCGGCCCCGATGATCGAGGTCACCGACCTGTCGGAAGTCTTCGCCCAAGCCGCCATCCGCGCCTGGGTGGCGGCGGCCGACTTCGGCCCGGTAAAGACCGACCTGATGCTGGTCGCCCACCTGCTGGCGGAAGACCCGGCGCGCGCCGACCTGCCGCCGCCGCGTCCGTCGAAGGCGATCGATCCCTCGCCGGTCATGCCGGGCGAGGGCGAACACCATCACCTGCTCAGCCTGATAAAGCCGCGTCGAGGTCGGAAATCAGGTCCCGGCAAGACTCAATCCCCACCGAAAGCCGGATAAGGCCATCTGAAATGCCCAATGCGGACCGCTGGTCCGCGGGGATCGAGGCGTGGGTCATGATGGCCGGATGCTCGATCAGGCTTTCCACCCCGCCCAGGCTCTCGGCCAGCGTGAAGAGCCGGGTGCGCTCGAGCATCCTGCGGGCCGGCGCCAGGCCGCCCTTCACGTCGGCCGAGATAATGCCGCCGAAGCCGCCGGTCATCTGGCGCTTAGCCAAGTCGTGCTGTGGATGGCTCGTGAGGCCCGGATAAATCACCCGCTCGATGGCCGGATGTTTCTCCAGCCACTGGGCGATCTCCAGGGCGCTATCGCAGGCCCGCTGCATGCGCAGGGCCAGGGTCTTCACCCCGCGCAGGGCCAGGAAGCTGTCGAACGGCCCCAGCACCGCGCCGACGGCGTTCTGCAGGAACTTCATCTTGTCGGCGACCTCGGCGTTGTCGCCGACCACCGCCACGCCCGCCACCACGTCGGAGTGGCCGTTCAGATATTTGGTGGCCGAGTGCATGACGATGTCGAAGCCCAGCTCCAGCGGCCGCTGGATGTAGGGGCTGGCGAAGGTGTTGTCGGCGACGGTGACCAGGCCGTGCTTCTTGGCCAGGGCCGCGATGCCGGCCAGATCGGCCAGACGCAGCATGGGATTGGTCGGGGTCTCCACCCAGATCATCCGCGTGGTTGGGGTGATCGCCGCCTCGACGGCCGCCAGGTCACCCATGTCGACGAAACTGAAGGTCAGGCCGGCCGAGCGCTTCCTCACCTTGTCGAACAGCCGGAACGAGCCGCCATAGAGGTCGTCGCTGGCGATCACAGGCGCGCCGCTGTCGAGCGTCTCCAGGATCGTCGAGGCCGCCGCCAGGCCCGAAGCGAAGGCGAAGCCCGCCGTCCCGCTCTCCAGGTCGGCGACACAGCGCTCGAAGGCGAACCGGGTCGGGTTGTGGCTGCGGCTGTACTCGAAGCCCTTGTGCTCGCCCGGACTGGACTGGACGTAGGTCGAGGTGGCGTAGATCGGCACCATCACCGCGCCCGTGGTCGGATCGGGGAACTGGCCGCCGTGGATGGTCCGCGTGGCGAAGTCCAGGCGGTTCTTGCCGGGGATGTCGGTCATGAAGGGTCCTTGGCCTAGGCGGTCTACGCACTCATCCGCAGGTGATTGATCAGATCAACCCGGGTGATGACACCTAGGAACTCCTCGCCGTCGACCACAAGGGCGACCTCGTCGCGATCGAAGACTTCCGGCAGGTCGTCGACGCTCTGGTGGGCCTGAAGGGTGTTGACCGCCCGGGTCATCGCCGCGCCGACCAGGGTTTTGAAGCGCGGAGCCTCGTCGCCCGCCTCGACCGCGGCCAGGACGTCGCTCTCGTCGAGGATGCCCACCAACCTGCCGCTGTCCACGACCGGCAGCTGGCTGATGTCGGACGAGCGCATGCGGTTGTAGGCCGTGAGCAAGGTGTCATCTGGACCGATGGCGATCACGCCGCCCTCGGCGTAGCGCTTGGCGATCAGGTCGCGCAGGTCGCCATGCAACTCGCGGCCGTCGAAGCCATGGGCCGCCAGCCAGAAGTCGTTGAACATCTTGGTCAGGTACTTCGAGCCCGTATCGCAGACGAGCGTCACCACCCGCTGGGGCTCGGTCTGCTCGCGGCAATATTTCAGCGCCGCGGCCAGCAGGCAGCCCGAGGACGAGCCCGCCAGTATGCCTTCCTTCTTCAGCAGCAGGCGGGCGGTGTCGACGCTCTCGCGGTCACTGATCGAATAGGCCTTCGAGACGAGATCCATCTGGGCGTTGGCCGGGATGAAGTCCTCGCCGATGCCTTCGACGATCCAGGAGCCCGCCTCGCCGAACGTCCCGGTTTCGACATAGTCGCGCAGGATCGAGCCGACCGGGTCGGCCAGGATCATCCTGGTCTTCGGCGAGTGAGCCTTCATGTAGCGACCGACACCCGTCAGGGTGCCGCCCGAGCCGACGCCGACAACGATGGCGTCGATGTCGCCGTCCATCTGGGCCAGCAGCTCAGGACCGGTCGTCAGCTCGTGGGCCAGCGGATTGGCCGGGTTCTCGAACTGGTTGGCGTAGAGCGCCCCGGGGATCGACTGGGCCAGGGTCTGGGCCATGTCCTGGTAATATTCGGGATGGCCCTTGCCGACGTCGCTACGGGTCAGGCGCACGTCCACGCCCATGGCCCGGAGGTGCAGGATCTTCTCCCGCGCCATCTTGTCGGGGACGATCAGGATCAGCTTGTAGCCCTTGAGCGTCGCCACCTGGGCCAGGCCGAGGCCGGTGTTACCCGCGGTGGCCTCGATGATCGTGCCGCCGGGCTTGAGGCTGCCATCGGCCTCCGCCGCCTCGATCATCGAGCGGGCGACGCGGTCCTTGATGGAGCCGCCGGGGTTCTGGTTTTCGAGCTTGAGGAAGAGACGGCAGGGGCCGGTGTCGAGATGCTTGACCTCGACCATCGGGGTGCGGCCGATCAGGTCGAGGGCGGAACCGGCCATTGCAGGAAGGCCGGATTTGGGGTCGTTCATGGCGCAGCTCCGCTGCAGGGTGAAACGATTTCCCCTAGATAGGTACCATTCGTGGAAGATGGAAAGGCGCCAGTTAGGCCGTGCCCGCGGTCCCGCGCTGGTTCAGCCACTCGCTGGCGAACTTGCGGCTGAGACAGACGTCCTCGAACACCACCTTGCGCAGCTGGCCCAGAAGCTCTGGCGTGTCATGGACGATGACGAACGGGAAGCCGTTGGCCGACAGGAAACCGTGCAGGAATCGCGAGAAGCGGTCGGCCTCTTCGGGGCCGTCCAGGCGGACTTCGGTCTCGGCGGTCGAAGAAGCCAGTGGGGAAGTCACAAGCGTGGCCCTCTGTGGACGGACCACCTTTAACGCGCGAACTCGCATTTGCGAACCAACTTCGCCATTGCGAAATAAACTGTGATCAGTTGAGAGCGCTCCGGACGGCGTTCGCAAGCCGCCCGGAGAACGCGATCCCTCGCGGGACAGTCGCTAGAGGATGGATTGGCCCGTGCTGGCCCAGTCCTTCAGGAACTGTTCCAGACCCTTGTCGGTCAGCGGGTGCTTGTAGAGGTCGGCGAACACCGCCGGCGGGATGGTGACGACGTCGGCGCCGATGATCGCGGCTTCCTTGACGTGGGCGGCGTTGCGCACCGAAGCGGCCAGGATTTCGGTCTCATAGCCGTAGTTGTCGTAGATCGCGCGGATGTCGCGGATCAGGTCCATGCCGTCGAAGCCATAGTCGTCCAGGCGGCCGATGAAGGGCGAGATGTAGGTCGCGCCCGCCTTGGCGGCCAGCAGGGCCTGGGTCGGCGAGAAGCAGAGGGTGACGTTGGTCTTGATGTCTTCGTCGAAGAAGGCGGCGCAGGCGATCAGGCCGTCGCGAGTCAGCGGGATCTTCACCACCACGTTCGGGGCGATGGCGGCCAGCTTCTTGCCTTCGGCGATCATGGCGTCGGCCGTGGTGGCGGCGACTTCGGCGCTGATCGGGCCCGGGACGATGTCACAGATCTCGGCGATCACTTCCAGCATCGGACGGCCCGACTTGGCGATCAGGGTCGGGTTGGTGGTGACGCCGTCGATCAGGCCGGTCGAGGCCAGATCGGCGATGACCTTGGTGTCGGTGCTGTCGAGGAAGATCTGCATGGGTCTCTTGCGCTGTATTTTATGGGGAAGTTGGGGCTGGGTTTATCGCGAGCGGGCCGGTGGCGCCAGCGTTTAGCCCGACAAGTCCGCCGCCACGAGGCGATCGGCCGTGCGCTCGACCGCCGTCCGCCACGGCTCGGGCGTAAAGCCGAACACGCTTCGCAGCTTGCCGGTGTCGAGCGGCGAGCGCGGCGGGCGTGGCGCGGGTTCGGCGAAAGCAGCCTGGGTGGTCGGCTCCAGCAGCGCCTTGGTCAGAGGGTCGCGATCGATGGCGGCCTTGGCGAAGTCGAAGCGGCTGGTCTCGCCCGTATTGGCGAAATGGAACAGGCCGAAGGCGGGATCACCCGCCGAGGCGGAGACCCAGCGCGGCGCCGTCCCGACCAGAAAGTCGGCCAAGGCCTCGCCGTCGGTCGGCGTGCCGAACTGGTCGGCGACGATCTTCAGCACCTCGCGCTCGCGGGCCAGGCGCAGCATGAAGCTCACATAATTTCGCCCATACCTGGAGAAGACCCACGAGATCCGCAGCACCACCGTCTTGGGATGGGCCATCACGGCCTGTTCACCGGCCAGCTTCGAACGGCCATAGACATTGATGGGCCTCGCCTCGTCGGTCTCGACATAGGCGCGATCGGTCAGGCCGTCGAACACCGCGTCGGTCGACAAATGCACGAACGGCAAGCCACGCGCGGCGCAGGCGGCGGCCATCGCCCCCGGAGCGATGGTGTTGACGGCGAAGGCCTCGTCGGGATGCGCCTCGGCGAGGTCGACCTGGGTGAAAGCGGCCGTGTTCAGGACCAGGTCGCAGTCGGTCGCCAGGATCGCCTGGCGAATGGCGGCGGGGTCGGCGAGATCGCAGGCGGCCCGAGACAGGGCGACCACCTCCGCCCGCCCTTGCGCGGCCGCCTGGACGGCCGTGGCTACCTGACCGGTCTGGCCGAACTGCAGGAGCTTCATTTCAGCCCGTTCTCACTTGAGCATTGGGACCCGCTCGCCCAACGCCTGGGCGACGAAGGCGCGCAGGTTGCCGCCCTTGAACAGATAGCCCGTCATGCCCGCCCGATTGCCGGCCTCCATGTCGATGTGGCGGTCGCCGATGATCACGGCCTCGTCCGGCGTCAGGTTCCAGTCGGCGAGGCCGCGCAGGACCATGCCCGGGTTCGGCTTGCGATCCGGATGATCGGCGACACGATAGGCCTCGACGACCGCCGCCTCGTGGAACGGGCAGTGGTAGAAGGCGTCAATGCGGCCGCCGAGCTCGGCCAACTGGTCCTGCATGGCCGCGTGGAACCGCCCCAGCGCCGGCTCGTCGAAATAGCCGCGACCGATGCCCGACTGGTTGGTGACCACCAGCACCTTCAGTCCCGCCGCCGTCATCGCCGCCACCGCCTCGCGCGCGCCGTCGATCCACTCCAGCCTGGCTGGATCGTAGACATAGCCGTGGTCAATGTTCAGGACGCCGTCCCGGTCCAGGAACACGGCCTTCAGGGGCGGGGGGGCGAGAGTGGCGCTCATGGCGAGAGGACTACCGCGCTCCACGCCGGATCGCCACCCGCTGTCTTGGCCTTCCCGCTCGGGGCCCCTAGAAAGCACTCCATGAGCAACGCCTTCGCCGACGCCGCCCGCCTGCGCGACCGCCTGAAGACCTGGGCGGTCGAGACGGCCTATCCGCTGTGGTGGGAGGTCGGCGCCGACCACCTCAAGGGCGGCTTCTTCGAGAAGATCGACCTGGAGGGCCAGGCCATCGACGGCCCGCGCCGTGGCCGTGTGCTGCCGCGCCAGGTCTTCGCCTACGCCATCGCCGGCGATCTGGGCTGGGGCGGCCCGTGGCGCGCGGCGGTCGAGCATGGCCTGGCCTTCTACCTCTCGGCCTATCGCCGGCCAGACGGCCTGTTCCGCACCCTGGTGGGCCCGAACGGTGAGAGCCTGGACGAGACCGCCGATCTCTATGACCAGGCCTTCGCGATCTTCGCCCTGGCCGCCGTGGCCAAGGCGTCGCCAGACCAGGCGGAGAGGGCGAAGGCGATCGCCGTCGGCGTCCGCGAACGCCTGGCGGCCGAGCGCAAGCACCCGGTCGCCGGCTTCCACCAGAGCAACCCGCCAACCGCGCCGCTTCAGTCCAACCCGCACATGCACCTGTTCGAGGCCATGCTGGCCTGGAGCGAAATCGACGCCGACCCAGCCTGGCGCGCTCTGGCCGACGAGATCGCCGAGCTGGCGCTCTCCAGGTTCATCCACGCCGACAGCGGCATGGTCCGCGAGTTCTACGATCTCGACTGGACCCCCGCGCCGGACGTCGAGGGCCGGATCTGCGAGCCGGGGCACCAGTTCGAATGGGGTTGGTTGCTGCTGCGCTGGGGCCGGCTGGCCGCTCGCGCAGACGCGATCGCCGCCGCCCTGCGCATGATCGACGCGGCCGAGACGCACGGGACCGATTTCGCGCGGGGCGTGGCGGTCAACGCCCTGCTCGACGACTTCTCGATCCACGACGACGGCGCGCGCCTATGGCCGCAGACCGAGCGGATCAAGGCCGCCGTCCTGGCCGCCGAGGTCACCGGGGAAGCGAAGTACTGGGACATGGCCGCCGCGGCGGCCGAGGGCCTGCTGGCCTATCTCCGCACGCCCGTCCCTGGCCTGTGGCGCGACAAGTACAGGCCCGACGAGACCTTCGTGGAGGAGCCGGCGCCAGCCAGTTCCTTCTATCACATCGTCCTGGGGATTCTGGAAATGGACCGGGCGGTCAGCGCGCATCCCGCCAAGGTATAGGCGGTTTGGCGACGAGGATGCGCGCCGGGAAAGCTATCGCGGCCGGGTAACAAGGAGCGTCGCCGCCCCAATGGCCCGAGCGCTGGCTTCGGCTCCCAGCGGGATGACCGCGCCGGCGGCAAAGAGGTCGCCACCCATCTCCAGGACACCTTCCAGCAGCTGCACGGTCGAGACCGGCAGGACGATGGTCTCTCCGGCCGGGGCGCGGCGCAGCTCGACGTCGAAGCCGTCGGTGCTGACGAGAGTCTCGGTGCCGTTTGGCGAGGCGCTCTTGCGCGAGGCGATCGAGCGACCCTTGGCCTTGAGGCCGTCAACCAGGGCCTTCACGGCCTGGCTGTCCTTGCGGTGGCAGACGAGCACGGCGTCCGGCTCCACGACGACCACGATGTCGCTGACCCCGATCACCCCGACATAGGGGCCGGTCGTGCGGACCAATACGTTCGAGGTTCCCTGCAGGTCGACATCGCCGTCACTGGCGTTGCCGGCATGATCGCGATCGGACGCTTCCCAGATCGCGTCCCAGGCCCCCAGGTCCGACCAGGCGAAGGCGGCCGGGGCCACGGCCGCCTTGCTGGTCCGCTCCATCACCGCGTAGTCGAGGCTGATCTTGGCGGCGCCGGCGAAGGCTTCGCGATCCAGGCGGCCGATGCCGGCCTCCAGCTCCAGCTTGGCCGCGCAGGCCTTGGCGGCCAGGGCGACGGTGGGCTCGAACGCCTCGAGTTCGCCCAGCAGGGTCGAGGCCTTGAAGGCGAAATTGCCGCTGTTCCAGAGATAGCCTTCCAGCAGGTAGCGCTCGGCGGTCTCGCGGTCGGGCTTCTCGACGAAGGCGGCGACCCCGCGCACCGAACCGTCCAGCAGCGGGGCGCCGGGACGGATATAGCCGAAGCCCGTGGCCGGCACGGTCGGCTTCACCCCGAAGGTGACGATCAGATCGTGCTCGGCGGCCTTGGCGGCGGTGACGGCGGCCTCGCCGAACACCTCGGGATCGGCCACGTGGTGATCGGCGGCCAGCATCAGGACCACGCCGTCGGGGTCCAGGCCCTCGACATAGGCGGCGGCGGCGGCCACGGCCGGAGCGGAGTCGCGAGCCTCGGGCTCGACCAGGATGGTCACCCAGGTGCCGATCTCGGCGGTCTGCTCGGCGACGAAGCCGACCATGGCCTCGCCGGTGACCACGACGATCTCGGCCACGCCCGGCAGGTCGCGGACGCGCAGCACCGTCTCCTGAAACGAGGAGCGGTCGCCGACCAGTTTCAAGAACTGCTTGGGCTGGTCGCTGCGCGAGGCGGGCCAGAGGCGCGTGCCCGAACCGCCGCAAAGGATAACCGGATAGATCGCGGCCAAGAGTAACCCCAGACTGACAAAGCACCCCTGCTTGACCCGGGGGATATCGTGAAGCGCGCGAGAAACGAAAGCTTTTTAGAGAAAGCGCTCTTTCCGGTCCCGGACCTTAGTCCGGTGTCCCGGCGCCCAGCTCGGCCAGCCAGGCGTCGGGCGTGGCGTCGGACGGCATCCGCCAATCGCCACGTGGCGACAGCGCCCCGCCCGACGAGATCTTGGGCCCATTGGGGATCGCCGAGCGCTTGAACTGGTTGGCGAAGAAGCGCTTCAGGAACAACTCCAGCCAGCGCTTGATCTCGGCCAGGTCATAGGCGCGCCGGGCGCTCTCCGGCAGGCCGACCGGCCAGCCGCCCTTGTCCGCGTCATGCCAGGCGGTCCAGGCCAGGAAGGCGATCTTGGACGGCGCCATGCCGTAGCGGCTGAAATAGTAGAGGTTGAAGTCTTGCAGGGCGTAGGGGCCGACGAAGCTCTCGGTGGCCTGCACCTCTTCGCCCGGGACCAGTTCCGGCGAGATTTCGGTGGCCAGGATGTCTTCCAGCAGCGTCGTGGTGGCCGCGTCGACGTCGCCCGAATGGGCCACGAAGCGGATCAGGTGCTGGATCAGCGTCTTGGGAACCCCGCAGTTGGGGTTGTAGTGGCTCATGTGGTCGCCGACGCCGTAGGTGCACCAGCCCAAGGCCAGCTCCGACAGGTCGCCGGTCCCGACCACCATGCCTTTGTGGTGATTGGCGAGGCGGAACAGGTAGTCGGTGCGCAGGCCCGCCTGGACGTTTTCGAAGGTTACGTCATAGACCGCCTCGCCCTTGGCGAAGGGGTGGCCCATGTCGGCCAGCATTTGTCTGGCGGCCGGGCGGATATCGACCTCCTCGGCCGTGATCCCCATCGCCCGCATCAGCGCCCAGGCGTTGGACTTGGTGCGGTCCGAGGTGGCGAAGCCGGGCAGGGTGTAGCCCCGGATGTCCGAACGGGGCCGACCCAGCTGGTCCATGGCCTTGGCGGCGACGATCAGGGCGTGGGTCGAGTCCAGGCCGCCCGAGATGCCGATCACCAGGCTCTTGGAGCCCGTGGCCTCGACGCGGCGCGCCAGGCCCTGGACCTGGATGTTGTAGGCCTCGTAGCAGTTCTCGCGCAGCTTGGCCGGGTCCGACGGCGTGAACGGGAAGCGCTCAACCCCACGAGCCAGCGGCAGGTCTCCAGCCGGCGGCGTGAAGGCGAACGGCGCGACGCGGAACGCTACCTTGGGCGGGGCCAGGGCCATGGAATCGCCGAAGCTGCCGACCCGCATCCGCTCCTGGCGGATCCGGTCGACGTCGATATCGGCATAGGTCCAGGCCGGACCGGTCGAGAAGCGCGGGCTCTCCGCCAGCAGCGCGCCCATTTCGTGGATGTCGACATGGCCGTCCCAGGCCAGGTCCGTCGAGCTCTCGCCCGCCCCCGCCGCCGAATAGACATAGGCCGCGATCATCCGCGAGGACTGGCTGGCGCACAGCAGGCGGCGGGTCTCTGACTTGCCGATGGTGATGTTGCTGGCCGACAGGTTCAGCAGGATCTCGGCGCCCGCCAGGGCCTGAGCCGTGCTGGGCGGGTTAGGCGTCCAGACGTCCTCGCAGATCTCGATTCCGACCGTGAACGGCTGGGCGCACTCGCCGCGCACCAGCACATCGGTCCCGAACGGGACGCTCTGGCCGGCCAGAACCAGGGCCTTGCCCGCGACGCCCGCACCGGGCGTGAACCAGCGGCGCTCGTAGAACTCGCGGTAGTTGGGCAGGAAGCTCTTGGGCACGACGCCCAGCACCTTGCCGCCCTGGATGGCCACGGCGGTGTTGTAGAGCCGGCCGGCGTCGCGCAGCGGCGCGCCGACGACGATCAGGGGGGCGAGCGCCTTGCTCTCCGCGGCCAGGGTCGCGATGGCCGCTTCGACGGCGTCCAGCAGCACGTCCTGTTGCAGGAGGTCGTCGATCGTGTAGCCGGTCAGACCCAGCTCCGGGAACACGATCACCGCGACCCCGGCGTCGTGCGCCTCGCGGGCCAGGGCCAGGACGCTCCGGGCGTTCACGGCGGGATCGGCCAGCTTCACTTTCGGGACCGCCGTCGCCACGCGGACAAAGCCGTGGCGGTAGGGCGAGAAGAACGACGGACTACCCAAGCGACCGGCCTTTCCCAAATGGCTGACGGGTTATGCTGAAAGTGAGCATAAGCCGTGCTCCAGCTATAGCGCCTGCGGACGATGTTGCATAGCGCCCACGACGGTGGTCCGGCTCCCGGTTTTAAGCCCCCGCGCGGGTTGACCCCCGGGGGTTCCCATGCGACTGCGCCCCTCGCGCAGCCCCGCAAAACAAAGACAAGACGGAACCTCCATGCCCGTTTCGCCCATCAAGATGGCCGACGCGATCCGCGTCCTTTCCATGGACGCCGTGCACAAGGCCAAGTCCGGTCACCAAGGCATGCCGATGGGCATGGCCGACGTGTCGACCGTCCTGTGGGGCAAGTTCCTGAAGTTCGACGCCAGCAAGCCCGACTGGGCCGACCGCGACCGCTTCGTGCTGTCGGCCGGCCACGGCTCGATGCTGCTCTATTCGCTGCTTCACCTGACCGGCTTCAAGGCCGTGACGATGAAGGAGATCGAGAACTTCCGTCAGTGGGGTTCGCTGACCCCCGGCCACCCGGAAGTGCACCACACGCCCGGCGTCGAGACCACGACGGGCCCGCTGGGCCAGGGCCTGGCCACCGCCGTCGGCATGGCCATGGCCGAGGCGCACCTCGCCAGCCGCTTCGGTTCCGACCTCGTCGACCACCGCACCTGGGTGATCGCCGGCGACGGCTGCCTGATGGAGGGCGTCAGCCATGAGGCCATCAGCATCGCCGGCCGCCTGAAGCTCAACAAGCTGACGGTGCTGTTCGACGACAACAACACCACCATCGACGGCGTCGCCACGATCTCCGAGACCGGCGACCAGGTCGGCCGCTTCAAGGCCGCCGGCTGGGCCGTGAAAGCCGTCGACGGCCACGACCACGGCAAGATCGCCGCCGCCCTGCGCTGGGCCACCAAGCAGGATCGCCCGACCATGATCGCGTGCAAGACGCTGATCTCGAAGGGCGCGGGTCCCAAGGAAGGCGACCCCCACAGCCACGGCTACACCCTGTTCGACAACGAGATCGCCGCCTCGCGCGTCGCCATGGGTTGGGACGCCGCGCCGTTCACCGTGCCGGACGACATCGCCAAGGCCTGGAAGAGCGTCGGCCGCCGCGGCGCCAAGGTCCGCAAGGCCTGGGAAGCCAAGATCGCCGCCTCGGCCAAGGGTGCGGACTTCACCCGCGCCATGAAGGGCGAGCTGCCGACGGGCGCCTTCGAAGCCGTCGACGCCCACATCGCCAAGACCCTGGAGACCAAGCCGGTCAACGCCACCCGCGTCCACTCCGGCGCGGCCCTCGATCAACTGATCCCGGCGATCCCCGAAATGATCGGCGGCTCGGCCGACCTGACCGGCTCGAACAACACCCTGGTCAAGGGCATGGGCGCGTTCGACGCCCCCGACTACGCCGGCCGCTACGTCCACTACGGCGTGCGTGAGTTCGGGATGGCGGCGGCCATGAACGGCATGTCGCTGCATGGCGGCGTGATCCCGTATTCGGGCACCTTCCTGGCCTTCGCCGACTACAGCCGCGCCGCGATCCGCCTGGGGGCCCTGATGGAAGCCCGCGTCATCCATGTGATGACCCACGACTCCATCGGCCTGGGCGAGGACGGCCCGACCCACCAGCCGGTGGAACAGGTCGCCAGTCTGCGCGCCATTCCGAACCTGCTGGTCTTCCGCCCGGCCGACGCGGTGGAAGCCGCCGAGTGCTGGAAGATCGCCCTGCAGCAGAAGCGCACCCCGTCTGTCATGACCCTGTCGCGCCAGAAGACGGCGCACGTCCGCACCCAGGGCGGCGATCTGTCGGCCAAGGGCGCCTACGAGCTGCTGGCGGCCGAAGGCGGCGAGGCCCAGGTGACGATCTTCGCCTCGGGCACCGAGGTCGGCGTCGCGGTGGCCGCGCGCGACATCCTGCAGGCCAAGGGCAAGCCGACCCGCGTCGTCTCGACCCCCTGCTGGGAACTGTTCGAAAAGCAGGACGCCGCCTATCGCAAGGCGACGATCGGCTCGGCCCCGGTCCGCGTGGCGGTCGAGGCCGGCATCCGCATGGGCTGGGAGCGCTTCATCGGCGAGGACGGCAAGTTCGTCGGCATGAAGAGCTTCGGCGCCTCGGCCCCATTCGAGCGCCTCTACAAGGAATTCGGCATCACCGCCGAAGCCGTCGCCGAAGTCGCGTCGGCCTAAGATCCCCGGAGGGGTGGAGCTAGAACTCCACCGCGAACCGGACGATCGCCACCAGGGCGTGGCCGATGGCGCGATCCGCGCCCGGGTGCTTCACATACTGCACGTCGGGCTGGATCGTGACCGGCCCGATCTTGTCGGAATAGGTCACCTCGATCGCGCTTTCGGTGCTGGTCAGGTGTTGGCCCAGGTCCATGGCGTTGTCGCGATACTTGCGCGACAGGAACGCCTGGTTCATCCCCACGGAAAAGCTGCTGTCGGGACGACTTTCGAAGACGTGCTCGACCAGGACGCCGGCCTGCCAGCCGCCCTTGAACGAGGTCGTGTCGCCGTCCGACGCGCCGATACGGGCGAAGGCGGTGGTCTTGCGAACCGAGTCCTCGTCACCGCTGATCCGGCGCTCCAGCAGGATGTAGGCGCCCTTGGCGGACTTGCGGACCGGCGCGCCCGTCGGGGTCACGGCGCGGAGGTCGTCCTGCTTGTCCGAATAGGCCCAGGTGCCGAAGGCGACCTTGCCCCGGCCTTCCCAGCCCGCCTCGCCGATCATCAGCACGCCGTTGTCGAGCGAGGTATGAATCCCACCCGGATCCCCGAGCACGCCGGCATTGGCGTTGAGGACGGCGGCCTGGGCGTAGAGCGTCTCGCTGGGGGTCCAGCGGGCCCGGACGGCCAGGGCCGTGGAGGGGAAGATCGACGGACCGTTCGGCCCGGTGGCCGCCAGCTCCGAGCCGATGCCGAACGCGGGCGCCAGCAGCAGGCCGGCGCTTTCATTGGCGTAGAATTCGCTGTTGAGGTCATAGAGGCCGGCCTTGACCGAGCCCTTGTCGCCGAAGCCCTGCTCGACCCAGGCCTCGAACAGGCGGGCGCGCTGGCGCGAGACCTCGATATTGTCGACGCCCTGCAGGGTGCCGGCGTCGTCGTTGGGGATGGCCCCGCTGTTGTTCAGCAGCTGGACGTGGGCGGTCGCGCCCTTCCAGCCGACGGCCTTGTCGAGGTCGAGATCGCCGAAGAGCTGCAGATTGTCCAAGACCCGGCCACGCTTGGCGACACCGCCGCTGACCACACCCGTGACATCGACCTTGTAGCCGCCGCTCAACGTCAGGGCCGGGCCATCCTCCGCGCGCGCATCAAGTGCCAGAAGCGTCGCCGCGATGAAGAACGAGCCCGCCGCGAGGCGGTAGGTGATCTGGTTGGTCTTGGTCTGGCGCATTCTAGCCCCCGCTCACCCGACATTCGATCAGGCAGGGCCAGCTTTGGCCTGGGGGGAGGCGCCATCCGGTAAACCCAGGCTGTGGCGAGTCGTCGCATGAAGGCCTTTTGGCCCGAAATCTCACGACGTGCGGCGCCATGACCCTAAGGGCGCGGGGGGGCGGGAGCTCCTTAGCGAAGCCGAGGACCTATTCAGTCACGTCAGTCGATTGACGCGCACGGAATGGTCAATGAGGTGACGCGTCGCGCTAGGCGATCATTCCCGCGTCTTCGCTGGTTTGCGCAATCGCCCGCGCGATCACATCGAACAACGGCTGCATTTGCACTGGCTTATGCAACAGGTCATCAGCGCCCGCGGCCAAGGCCTGAGCGCGGATGCCAGGCGCCTCGTCCGCGGTGACCACGATGATCGGGAGCCGGGCCTTGGCGTCGGTCCGCGCTCGTATGGCCCGCGTGGCGGCCAAGCCGTCGACCTTGGGCATCCGGAAGTCCATCAGGATCACATCGAACAGCTCGGCGTCCAGCAGGGCGAGGCCCGTCTCGGCGTCCTCGGCTTCCACCATGGTGACGTCCGCGGCGGCCAGCATGCTCTTCACGACCATCCGGTTCATCGCGTTATCGTCGACGAAGAGCACTCGCATCGTGGCCTTTCATGTCGTTCCGAAGATAGATCGCCGCCCCCTAAGCGGCTGCGGACTGATCGATCTCGGGCTCCAAGCTCGTGAACAGCGCCTTCAGCCGCTCGACCAGATCGCCGGGAGTTATCGGTTTCTGGACAACGAGGTCGGCGCCGGCGGCTTCGAGGCCCGATCTCTCGGCGCTCTCGCCACCCCATAGGACGATGATCCTGGCCGCCCCCGCGGCCTCGACGAGCTCCGCGAGGACCTCGCCGATATCCCGTTCGGGCGAGGAAAGGGTCTTGCCTTCGACAACCAGCAGATCGCAAGCGGGCCCGGCGAGGATCCGCAGGGCCTCGGAGACCTCTCCTGTGATCTCAAGGCCAGCGACCTGGTCCGAAAGCGACGCCTTCAGGACGCCGCGCGCCAGCGGGTTGGCCTCGACCAGCAGGACGTTGGCCTCGGCAAGCGTGGTCGCTGCGCCGGTTCGAACACTGACCGCCCGCAACGGCAGCCTGACCGTGAACCGCGACCCCACGCCGAGCTCGCTCTCAACAGCCAACTCGCCGCCCATGGCGGTGGCCAGGCGGCGGCAGATAGGCAGGCCCAGGCCGGTGCCGGCGTACTTGCGCGTCGTGCTGGCGTCGACCTGGGTGAAGGGTTCGAAGATGCGCTCGAAATTCTGCGGCGCGATACCAATGCCGGAGTCGGCGACGGTGAAGACCAGCACGTCCCCCGTGGGGGCCTGCTCGATGAGGGCCGTCAGCGAGATCTCGCCTGCCTCGGTGAACTTGATGGCGTTGGCCAGCAGGTTGAACAGGATCTGCCGGAGCCGGCCGGCGTCCTCTTCGATCAGCACGGGGGCCGCCGTGCGGTCGCCCGTCAGCCGCAGACCCTTCTCCCGCGCCTTGTCGTCCCAGACGGCCAGGGTTTCGTCGAACAGACGATGCAGGTCCATCTGGGTCTTGGCGATCGAGATCTCTCCGCTCTCCATCTTCGCGACGTCCAGAAGATCTTCCACAAGGGCGAGCATGGTCTCGCCGCTGGCGTGCACCAGCCGCACCTTTTCCCGGACGCCCTTTGGCAGGGTCTGATCGGCCAGGATCACCTGGGTCATGCCCATGACCCCGTTTAGCGGCGTACGGATCTCGTGGCTGGTCATCGCCAGGAAGTCGGTCCGCGCCTTCAGGGCGTGGTCCAAGGCGACATTGGCCACGGCCAGCTTGTCGTGGGCCGCCTGGATGCTGTCGCGGCTCTCGCGCATGTGCTCGGCCAGCTGGCGAAGATGCGCTTCCCGCGCCTGAACCATGGCGTCCGCGCGGCGCTTGAGCTCCGTGCGGATCAGCCAGACGAGGCTGAGCGCCTGGGCGATGAACAGGGCCCCGGAATTCACCGCGATGGGCGTCCAGGCCTGCAGCACGATGGGCAAGCCGATGGCCGCCGCGCCCACGATCAGGTGTCGTCGCAGCGCGGCGCCATAGTCGCCGCCGCCCCGGGGCCGCAGGAAAAACGCCGCCAACGCGGTGCAGACGACGATGAACGGCAGGCCCGCGGCCTGTAGGGCGCGACCCGCGCGCAGGCTTTCATAGGCCAGGGCGTGGATATAGACGCCTTGGAGCACGCCGCGCTTGGGCGTGGCGAACTGATCGCCGAGTTCGATCGCGGTAGAGCCGATGATGACATTGCGCCCGCGAACCAGACGGGGATCGAACTTTCCGGAATAGACGTCCTGGAAGCTGATCCGGTCGATAGCCGCGGCATCGAAACCGTAGTCGACCAGGAAGTCGCCCGTGGCTGGAGGTCGACCCAGCAGGGTGGCGGCCATGGACGGTCTGAACCCGGCGGGAGTCTCGAAGCCGAGCCGATAGCGCCGGACGCGGCCGTCCGGATCGACCGGCACGTTCACGCTGGCCAGCACGGCCTCTTCGGCCAAGGCGTCCATCGGGCGCGTGCTGATCAGGCGTCCATCAGAGCCGCGCCCAGCCTTCTGAACGAAGGTCGGCAGGATGACCTGGCCCGGCCAACGGCGGACGGCCGCCGCCAGAGCGTCGTCGGCGCCGGCGGAGGACCGGGCGCTGAAGTCGACGTCCAGGCCGACGACCTTGGCCCCGGCGCCGTTCAGATTGTCGATGGCCCTCGCGAACCGATCGCGGCCCCACGGCCAGGCGCCGGCGGCGCGCAGGCTTTCGGCGTCGATCTCGACGACCGCGAGCGTCGCGCTGGGCTCCCGCTTGAGGAAGCGGAAGCGCCATTGTGACAGAGCGTCGTCAAGCGGATGAAGCGCGCCGACGACATAGGCCAGCACCGCGCAGACCGTGACCAGCAGAACGCCGATCGCGGAGCGGAGGTGGGCGCTGAGCGCCAGGCCGGGAGTCGGTGCGGTTTTCATCCTGCCTAGCTCTTCGGCTTGCCGCCGCCACCGGCGTTGCCGCCGTTACCGTTGCCTGAACCGCCCGAACCGCCCGAACCCGCGTCGCCGCCACCGGTCGAACCGCCCGCGCCGGCATTGCCGCCCGCGTTGCCGTTGCCGTTGCCATTGCCGGAACCCGTGGAGCCGGCGTCACCGCCGCTGCCGCTGGAGCCGCCACCGGCAGTGCCAGTCCCACCGGCGTTGCCCCCTGCATTACCGTTGCCATTGCCCGAACCGGTCGAGCCCGTATCGCCGCCGCCGGTCGAACCGCCCGCGCCGGCATTGCCGCCCGCGTTGCCGTTGCCGTTGCCGTTGCCATTGCCGGAACCCGTGGAGCCGGCGTCACCGCCGCTGCCGCTGGAGCCACCGCCGGCATTGCCAGTCCCACCGGCGTTACCGCCTGCATTGCCGTTGCCATTGCCGTTGCCGGTCGAGCCCGTATCGCCGCCACCGGTCGAACCGCCCGCGCCAGCGTTGCCGCCCGCGTTGCCGTTGCCATTGCCGGAACCCGTGGAGCCGGTGTCGCCACCGCTGCCGCTGGAACCACCACCCGCATTGCCGGTCCCGCCGGCGTTGCCGCCTGCGTTACCGTTTCCATTGCCGGAACCGGTCGAGCCCGTATCGCCGCCACCGGTCGAACCGCCCGCGCCAGCGTTGCCGCCCGCGTTGCCATTGCCATTGCCGGAACCCGTGGAGCCGGTGTCGCCACCGCTGCCGCTGGAACCACCACCCGCATTGCCAGTCCCGCCGGAGTTGCCGCCCGCGTTGCCGTTGCCATTGCCGGAACCCGTGGAGCCGGCGTCACCGCCGCTGCCGCTGGAGCCGCCACCGGCATTGCCAGTCCCGCCGGCATTGCCGCCTGCGTTGCCATTGCCATTGCCGGAACCGGTCGAGCCCGTATCGCCGCCGCCGGTCGAACCGCCGGCGCCAGCGTTGCCGCCCGCGTTACCGTTTCCGTTGCCCCCGGCGTTGCTGTTCCCCGAGCCGGCATTGTCCGAGCCGTTGCCGTTTGAACCACCGGCGCCATTGCCGCCGGCGTTGCCGTTGCCCGAGCCGGCGTTGTCGGAGCCGTTCCCACTGGAACCGCCGGCCCCATTGCCACCGGCATTGCCGTTTCCGTTGCCGCCCGCGTTGCTGTTGCCCGAGCCGGCGTTGTCCGACCCGTTGCCGCTGGAACCGCCATTTCCATTGCCACCGGCGTTGCCGTTGTCGGCGCCGCCCGCGTTGTTGTTACCCGAGCCGGCATTGTCCGAGCCGTTGCCGTTTGAACCGCCGTTGCCCCCGGTGTTGCTGTTGCCCGAGCCGGCGTTATCCGACCCGTTACCGCTGGAACCGCCGGCGCCATTGCCACCGGCGTTGCCGTTGTCGTTGCCGCCCGCGTTGCTGTTGCCCGAGCCGGCATTGTCCGAGCCGTTGCCGCTGGAACC
>NZ_JBXARP010000003.1:0-297134 GCF_058808375.1 Caulobacter sp. GW821-FHT11E10 | reverse complement strand
GGCGTTGCTGTTACCCGAGCCGGCGTTGTCCGACCCGGTCCCGCTGGAACCGCCGGCGCCATTGCCGCCGGCGTTGCCGTTGTCGTTGCCGCCCGCGTTGCTGTTGCCCGAGCCGGCATTGTCCGAGCCGTTGCCGCTGGAACCGCCGGCGCCATTGCCACCGGCATTACTGTTTCCGTTGCCGCTGGCGTTGCTGTTACCCGAGCCGGCGTTGTCCGACCCGGTCCCGCTGGAACCGCCGGCGCCATTGCCGCCGGCGTTGCCATTTCCGTTGCCGCCCGCGTTGCTGTTGCCCGAGCCGGCGTTGTCCGACCCGGTCCCGCTGGAACCACCGGCGCCATTGCCGCCGGCATTCCCGTTTCCGTTGCCGCCCGCGTTGCTGTTGCCCGAACCGGCGTTGTCCGAGCCGGTCCCGCTGGAACCGCCGTTTCCATTGCCGCCGGCGTTGCCGTTGTCGTTGCCGCTGGAACCGCCAGCGCCATTGCCGCCGGCGTTGCCGTTGTCGGCGCCGCCCGCGTTGTTGTTGCCCGAGCCGGCATGGTCGGAGCCATTGCCGTTGGAACCACCCGCCCCGCTATCCGCGCCACTGGCGCCGGCGCCACCACCGCCAGAACCGGTAACACCGGAACCGTTCCCGCTCGAACCGCTCGCGCTATTGTCGCCACCCACCGGGCCGTCGGCGGCGGCTGGGCCGCCCCCGTTGCCGCTGGAGTTGCTCGCGCCGTTGCCCTTGCCGCCGGCGTCGCTGACGCCAGGATCGGCCGGAGCGCTGGTTCCTGGAGCGTCGCCGCCGGGGGCCGCGTCACCACCGAGCGAAGCGAGGCTCGTATATGTGGCCGCCGCTGGCGGCGCTTGCGTGGCGTTGGACTTGGCGGACTCTTCGGCCGGCCCGGTCGTGCTCGCCTCGGCCGTCCGGCCCGCGGATCCCGGAGCGGCGGTGCTGGGCGCGGTGGCGGCGGTCGGCCCCTCGACAAGGCCGCCGGACACCTCATTGTAGTCCAGCGACACCGTCTGGACGGGCAAGGGCGCCTGCGTCGTCTCGCGCGGCGTCTCGACACTGAGCTGCTCGGGCGCGGCCTTCGAAACCATGCCCGTCGCACCGGAGCCGACGTCGCGCGTCGCGCTGCCTTGATTGGCGTGAACCTCGACCAGCCCTTCAGCGACGTGCACAGAGTCGGCGCCCATCTCCACGTTCACCGTGAAGGTCGTGCCCTTCACGATAGCGGCGAGGAGAGGCGTCTCGACGCGGAAGTGTTGCGACGGCTTCTTGTCGATTTGGAACAGGATCGAGCCCAGGTCCTGCATGACCCGGGTCATACCGTCGTTCGACTCCGGCGCTACCGTCATCCGGCTGTTGGGTCCAAGCGTGATCCGTTGAGCGCCATTGAACAGGGCCGCGCGCCCGCCCGCCGCCGTCGTCACCACGCTGCCTACCGGTAGTACCTGGTTGGCGCTAGCCGACGCGGGAGCCTTGCCCGGGGCGGCGATGCGAACCACGCCCGCGACTTCGACGAGTTTCCAGTCGGCCGCGAAAGCCTCAGTAGTACTGAGTAGAGCCAGCGCGATGAGCGAGACCGCGAGCGCCGTACGAGTCGTACCCATGAGGAGCCCCTGTGTTTCTCAATCCCTAAGGAGCTTACAGGTAGGCCGATTTACCTAAGGGTCCTTTAATCGTCATGGTGCGCATACTGGCTTAACGGCGAATTTATCTGTCAGGACTACTTCTGTAGGCGACAAGTCATCTCACAACGTAAGTTGAAACTAGTGCGCGGGCACGACTTCCTCTCAATGGTTCGCACCTGGCTGCTGGCGGCCCTTCTGGCCACGGCAACCCTTGTCGCGCCGGCCTTTGCGGAGTCGGGGCCACCTGCCGACCAGCCGCCCGCTGAGCGCTTCGTCCTGACCGGCCTGACGATCGATGGCGTCAGCGCCTATCCACTCAAGGAGCTGGCGCCGCTGTATGCGGGCTATCTGACCCGCGAGGTCGCCATCGAAGATTTGGTCAAGATCGCCCAGACCATCACCGACAAGTATCGCAAGGACGGCTACTTCCTCTCGCGCGCCGTCGTCCCCCCGCAAGCGCCGGGCGGCCACGCCCGCATCCGCGTCTACGAAGGCTATATCGACCAGGTCGAGGTCACCGGCGACGCGGCGCCCGCCGTGGAGGCCCTGCTGGCCGGTATGGCCGGGCGCAAGCCTCTGCGACTCGCCGAGCTGGAGCGACGACTGACCCTGGCCAAGGATCTTCCCGGTGTCCGCCCCAGCTCGCGCATCGAGCCAGTCCTGGAAGATCCCGCGCGTCACAAGCTGGTTGTCGTCGCCGGCCTTAAGCGCTGGACGGGCAGCATCCATGTGGACAATCGCGGCGCGCGCTCGGTCGGACCGGTGCAGGCGAACGTCCGCATCGGCGTGAACAGCCTGGCCATACCGGGCGATCAGCTGGCCATGTCCGTGCTCACCGTGCCGAACGATCCTGGCGAGTTCGTCCAGGGCGAGGTCGCCTACAGCGCGCCTCTGCCGGGCGACTCCCGCCTTCGCGTCGCGGCCTCCGCGTCGAAATCTCGACAAGGCAGCGCGCCGCTCAACAACGCCGTCGGCACTCAAAGCCAGGCGGTCAGCCTGCGCCTGGCGCATCCGCTGGTTCGCGACCGCAAGCACGCGGTGTGGGCCACCGTGACGGTCGATGGCCGGCACGTGGAGCAGTCGTACCGCAACGGGGCCGCTTATGACGACGACCTGCGCGTCGCCCGCGCGTCGCTCCAGGCGGACAGCGGCGACGGTCGCCGGTCAGTCAGCGGCTACGCGCAGGTCTCGCGTGGCCTCGAAATCCTGGGCGCCACCAAGACACCCAGCCGCTCGCACTCGCGCTTCGACGCGGATGGCGGGTTCTGGAAGGTCAATGCCGGCGCGAGCCACTATCGCGATATCGGCCGTCGTGGCGGCGTCTACGTTTCGGCCGACGCGCAGTGGAGCCCCAACCATCTGCTGCTCTCCGAAGAGTTCGCGCCGGGCGGCCTGCCCTACGGACGGGCCTACAACTACGCGGAAATCTCGGGCGACAGCGGCGTGGGAGCCATGGCCGAACTGCGCTACGGCTTCGCGCCGAAAGCCTCGAAGGTCAGCTTCGTGCAGGCCTATGCCTTCGTCGACGGGGCTAAGGTGTGGAACAAGGCTTCGGCCTTCAGCCTGCGGTCCGCGGCGTTCTCTTCGACCGGGGCCGGCTTGCGGGTCACCGTGCAGAACCGCGTGACGGCTAGGATCGAAGCCGCGAAGCCTTTGACCCGTACGCCCTATGAGACGGGCGACAAGAATTGGCGCGTCTTCGCCTCGATCTCAGCCTCGTTCTAAACGGGTTCAGGTCAGCGCGCCGCCCAGGTCGCCCCGGGCGGCGATCGCCTTGCCGATCGTATCGAACAGGTTGTTCATCGCGACCGGCTTCATCATGACGTCGTCCGCCCCCGCGCTCAGGCAATTGTCGCGAATGTCAGAGGCCATGTCGGCGGTGACGACGATGATCGGCAAGGTAGCCTTGGCGTCGTCGCGAGCGCGGATCTGGCGGATAGCGGTCAGACCGTCCATGCCGGGCATCCGCAGATCCATCAGGATCAGGTCATACTCGTTGTCTTCGATCATCCGCAGGCCGGTCTCGGCCTCCGGAGCCTCGGCCATATCCAATCCGGCGACGGACAGCATGTCGCGAACGACGCGGCGGTTCATGGCATCGTCTTCGACGAACAGAATCCGCAAGGCAAACTCCCAGTGCGCGTTGCTCTGTTCATCCGCTAAAACGCGAGTGAAGACAATCCCTTGTCGCTAAGAGGGCGCCCGTCGGCTCGCGGGAGGTCTTGAAGGTGGCCGTAGGTAGAACCGTGCGGCCATACCGCACGAACCCAGACCGAGCCGGTCAGCCCGTCGCGCCGCCGGCGGCTTGGACGGGGAATTGGAACGGCGAGATAATTCCAGAGACCAAGGCGGAGAAATCACCGTTCGCCAACAGCTCGCCCAGCGCGTCGATGTCCAGCGGCCTGGAAACCAGATAGCCTTGGATGTTGTCGCAGCCCATCGCGCGAAGCAGAGCCAGCGCTCGAGCGCACTCCACGCCTTCCGCCGTGACTTCCATCCCCAGAGCATGCGCGACGTCGATCGTTGATCGCACGAGCAAGGGATCGCGATGGCTGGAGGTCAGGCCCGAGATAAACAGCTTGTCGATCTTGAGCTCTTGGGCGGGCATCTGCTTCAGGTAGGAAAGCGACGACAAGCCTGAGCCATAGTCATCGATGGCGATCTTCACCCCAGCGTCCACGAGGGTCTGAAGGTTGGCGAGCGCTCGCTCGGGATCGTCGATCACGGCCGTCTCGGTGATCTCGAGGCCCAGCGCGCAGCGCTCGAACCGGCGAGCCGCCGACAGAATCCAGTCGCAGAACTCCGGGTCCGGCAGCAGCCGCCCCGAAAGATTCAGATGGATGACGACCGGCTTTCCGGCGGCCGCCAACAGCGCCTGGTCTTCCAGCGCCCGCAGCACCACCCACTGGGTGAGATCGGCGATCAGGCCGGTCTCTTCGGCCAGGCCGATGAACACATCCGGCGATATCCATCCCTTGGAAGGATGACGCCATCTCAGCAGAGCCTCGACGGAACGGATAGACTGCGACGGCACGTGAAGCTTGGGCTGATAGACCAGCGACAGCTCGCCTTCCGCAACCGCCATGCGCAGATCGCGCAGCATGGCGTTGCTTTCCAACGCCCGTTGCAGATCCGCCTCGCAGTAGAGCTGCACCCGTCGTCCTTGCGCCTGCGCCTCGATGAGGGCGTCGGCGGCGCAGTCGACGACATGCTCTCCTTGATCGGCCCGGTTCGCAAAACCGATGGCCACCTCGAGATCGAAGACCTGGCCTTCCACAAGCAGGCGACGCTCCAGGACAGCCTCCAGCTTCACCAAGATGGCCTTGGCGTCGTCGTCGTGTTCGGCGTCGAAAGAGAATTCCAGTCCGCCGCGCCCAACGCGCCCGATCTGAGATTGCGGCAGCAGCGCTCGGAGACGCTGCATGATCTGCTGGACGATTTGATCGGCGACAGAAGACCCAAGCTTGCGTCGCAATTGACCCAGGCCTTGGACCGCCATTACGGCGACATGGGTCCCGGCGGTTTCCTCACCGTCGGATGACACGACGAGTGAAGATTGCTTGCCTTGCCGGCGGTTGTCCGCGTCGAGGCGTGCGGCGATTTGATTGAAGGCGTGAGCCACCGGGTTCCGGCCGGGCGCTCTAAGCGCATGTTCGCCAGAAGCTAGGCGCAACAGCCCCGTCTCAATGTCGAAGACATCGGGGGCCCGGACTTCAGTTGCTGTTTTCGCGGAGTCCATAACCTCCGAGCGTTTAGGTAAAGCTCTAATTACGTATTAATTCGCCAGAGGAACGAGAAATAAAATCGCTGCCTCAACATCTTCTACTGTTCGTCCGCGACATCTATTGGGACGCTTGCGCCATCGCCGCGTGACTTAGCCGCCCCTCAGCGACAAGGACGGCGGCATAATGTCACGGGGGCGAAAATGGGCCCGATGTGCTTCGGGAATATTCTTGCTCAAAGTTCGCGGCTCAGCCGGAAAGGCCGCCGCTCGCGAGCGGCGATCGCCATGCGGCTGAGCGCCCATCAAGTTTCCAGTCGACGCCAAGCAAGCGCGAACAAGATGAAGGAAGAGCGCGGGCGCGGCCCAACGCACGCACGCCGAAAGCCTACAAAGCATGACTTAGAGGAGGTCCTTGGTGGAGCCGAGGGGAATCGAACCCCTGACCTCCTCATTGCGAACGAGGCGCTCTACCATCTGAGCTACGGCCCCAAGGAGCGGCGGAGATACGGCCCCGGAGCGCGCTCGTCAAGCGGGGTTCTCACCGCGCCTTGCAAGCAACCGCCAAGCGCGGCAAGAACGGAACGTTCAGGATTGGAACCCCATGGCTGCGATCATCACCTTCGTCTTCTTCATCATCGGCAGCCTGCTGAGCCTGCTCTGGCTGGCCATCATCATATCGGCCGTTCTGAGCTGGCTTTTCGCCTTCGAAGTCATCAATCCGCGCAATCGGGCCGTCGCCCAAATCAGCCTCGCGCTGGACCGCATCACCGACCCGGTCCTGCGTCCGTTCCGCCGGATCATCCCGCCGCTGGGCGGCATCGACATCAGCCCGATCGTCGTCCTGCTGATCATTTCGGGCGTGAAGGAGATCCTTCTGCCCGCGATGAAATACGCCTTGCTCGGTCTCGTTGGCTGAGATCCTGGCCGTCCGCCTGACGCCGCGCGGCGGCCGCGACGCCGTCGACGGCTGGGCCCTCGACGCGGATGGACGGCCTTATCTGAAGGTGCGGGTCGCCAGTCCGCCCGTCGACGGCGCGGCCAACGCCGCGCTCACCGCCTTCCTCGCCAAGTCTCTCAAACTCCCTCGCTCGGCCGTGCGGCTGGCGACCGGCGATACGGCGCGCGTCAAGCGCCTGGAGCTCGACGGTGTCGGCCCGGAGGATCTGGAGCGGGCTTTCGGGCCACGGCCCAGCGCGGCGCCCCGGTAAATCCTTCCCCGAAGGCGGCTCGAACGCCTGTTTGCGCGCACGATGGCGCCCCCCGCGAAGCTTGACGCCAAGCCATTGACGAGACGGCGTTCTTTCATTTCCTTTTAGGCCTTCGCGGCTAACTTGGCCGCAAGAGGGATCCATTGTGATCTCCAGGGGGATTGAGCGCCGATGAGCGCGAACACCGAGAACAGGGACGTGGCCCGCGCCGTCGCCTCGCGACGCGCCAACACGTATCTGCGCCTCGGCTCCACCCTGGCCATCGCCCTGATCCTGCATCTGTTCATCGGCATGCGCTGGGTATGGCTCTGGGCGGCGATCTACACCGCGGTCCAGCTGTTCGAAGTCTGGCAAGCGGGACGGATCCTCGATCGACCGCAACAGAACTCGAGTTTCTGGCGACGCGCCATGGTCACCGTGACGCCCTTCGTGACCTCGGCGGTGTTCGGCTTCCTGGCTATTCCGCTGTTCGCGTCGCACGAGCGCTTCGCGCCCACGCTCGGCGGGATGCTGCTGGCCGGAGCCCTGCTGAACGTCGTGGTGGTCAATGGCAGCCTGCGGGCGGCCACGTTCTCGGCGGCCGCGCCGCACGTCATCTACCTGCTGATCATCCCGATCATCGCCCGCCAGGCCAATCCCGGCGCGCCCCTGGCCAACGCCCTGTGGTTCGGCGCCTTGCTGCTGATCGCGGCGGTGACCGTGGCGGCCCGCACCCTGCGCGCGGCCCTCAAGGCCGAGGCCGACGCCAAGGAAGAGGCCGAGCGTCGCCGCTACGAGGCCGAGGAGGCCGTGGCGGCCAAGTCCGCCTTCGTGGCCATGATCAGCCACGAGCTGCGCACCCCGATCAGCGCCATCATGGCCGGCGCCGCCCGCCTGCACAGCGAGGTTCCCGAGGCCAGCTCCAAGATGCACGCCCAGCTGATCGCCGACGCCGGCGGCCTGATGCGCACCCTGCTCAACGATCTCCTGGACTTCTCGCGGCTCGAAGCCGGCCGGATGTCGGTGGAGAAGACGCCTTTCAATCTGCGCCAGACCCTGGCCGACAGCCTGCGGCTCTGGCGGCCCGAGGCGGCGCGCAAGGGCCTGCGCCTGAGGGTGGCGGGCGCCGCCAGCCTGCCGCGCTGGGCGGTCGGCGACGCCATGCGGCTGAAGCAGGTGCTGAACAACCTGCTCAGCAACGCCATCAAGTTCACCGAGCGCGGCGGCGTCACGATCAACCTGCACACGCGTCCGGACGGCGAGCAGTTGATGCTGTCCATCGATGTGATCGACACCGGCAAGGGTATTCCCGAAGCCGCCCTGCCCCGGCTGTTCACGCCGTTCGACCAGCTGAACGCCGCTGTCGTCCGCCAGCACGGCGGCTCGGGCCTGGGCCTGGCCATCAGCCGCGAGCTGGCCCGCCTGATGGGCGGTGACCTGGTCGCGACCAGCGCGCCGGGCCATGGCGCGCATTTCACCCTGACCGCGACCCTGGAACCGGCGGTCGCGCCCCATGCCGAGGCCGAGGGACCCTCGATCGCCGGCCTGCGGGTGCTGGTGGTCGACGACCATGTGGTCAATCGCCGGGCCATCGAGCTGGTGCTGCAGCCGTTCGGCGTCGACGCCACCCTGGCGGAATCTGGCGAGGAGGCCTTGGAGCTGCTCGGCTCGGAGGTCTTCGACGCGGTGCTGATGGATGTCTACATGCCCGGCATGGACGGTCGCGACACGACCCGTGTGCTGCGCGCCGGCGCCGGTCCCAACCGCAATACCCCCGTCATCGCGGTCACCGCCTCGGCCACGCCCAAGGATTGGGAGGCGTGCTTCGCCGCCGGCATGAACGCCCACGTCGCCAAGCCGATCGATCCGATCGAGCTGTTCACCGCCCTGGCTCAGGTGCTGGCGGAGGCTTCGACCGAAGACGTCGTCGACGGCGATGTCCTCTCCAGCAGGGCCTGAAGCCGCGCCGTCAGCGCCGCCTCGTCCTTGACGTCGCACTCCCAGACCACCTCGACCCGCCAGCCGGCGGCCGTCAGCGCTTTCGTCGAGCGTTCGTCGCGGGCGACATTCCTGGCCACCTTGGCCAGCCAGTAGTCGCGATTGGCCTTGGGCACGCGCGAGCCCCGCGCGCAGTCATGACCGTGCCAGAAGCAGCCATGGACGAAGACGGCCAGCCTTCGCCCCGGCATGACGACATCGGGGTTTCCAGGCAGGTCCTTGCGATGCAGCCGATAACGGGCGCCCAGACTCGTGAGGATCCGCCGCACCGCCCTCTCCGGCGTGGTGTCCTTGCTCTTGACCCTGGCCATGACGGCCGAGCGCTTGGCCTTGTCATAGACGTCAGTCGTCATCGGCGATGCTCATGGCCGCGTCTCGGGCGGGAAGCGCCCCAGGCGCAGGGTTCCCGTCAACAGCAGGACGCCCAGTTGCTTGAGGCCCGCCCAGCGGGACATCGGTGTGAAGAACCAATCCCTCATGAAAGGCCAGAACGCGCCGTGCGCCTGAAAGAGCGGCGTCAGGGCCTTGGAGACCAGCTGATAGATCCCCGTATGCCGCCGCCGATCAGCCTGCCAGGCGCTGACGGCCACGGCGGTCGGTCGATGGTCGCGGTCGAGGCGGCCAGCCAGCTCGACCGCGTCGACCAGGGCCAGGTTCGCGCCCTGCCCCAGCTGCGGACTGGTGCCGTGGGCGGCGTCGCCGATCAGGACACAGGCCTCGCGGTTCCAGCGCCCCACCGAGACGTCGCGATAGACGGCGCGGGAGAAGCCTTCCCAGCCCTTGCGGTCTTCCAGTAACGCCGCCGCCTCGGGCCACAGCGCACCCAGGCGATCGCGCCGCCAGGTCTCGAAGTCGCCGGCCAGGAAGGCGTCCAGATCCTTGATCGACACCGACCAGAAGAGGCTGACCTGATCGCTCTCGCCCTCGGCCCCGAGCCCAACCGGCAGGACGCCGCTCATGACTTCGGCGCGGTGATAGACTTGGCGAAGCGCGCCGGCGAAACGCCCGCCCGGATCGGTGGCGTTGGTCCAGACCGCGCCCCACGGATAGACCGGCGCCCGCGACCCCGGCCGAACGGCCGTCCTCAGGGTCGAGGCCGAACCGTCGCCGACGATGGCCAGGTCGAACGGGCCGAACACCCGCCCGTGCTGGTCATGCAGGAAGGGGCGGGCGGGGTTCTCGATCCGGACGACGCGGGCGTCGGTGATCACCTCGACCCCGGCCGGCGCGAGCTGGTCGTGCAGCGTGTCGAACAGCACCGCGCGATGGATGCCGACCCCATGAGCGCCGGGCCGCCAGTCGCCGTAGTCGAGGTCCATGACCCGACGACCGCGTGTATCCTTGCCCTCCAGCCGATCGACCCGGGCCCCGGCGGCGCGGATCGCGTCGTCCAGACCCAGGGCCTTCAGCGCCGCCAGGCCCGTCGGCTGCAGCAACAGGCCCGAGCCCAGAGGGCGCGGCGCCGCGAAGGCTTCCAGCAGGGTGACCTCGTGGCCTCGACGCGCGAGCGCGACGGCGGCGGCCATGCCGCCGACCCCGCACCCGACGACGCCGATGCGCAGTGGCCCCTGGGGCAGGCTACAGGCCTTCGAACAGGGCCGTGGAGAGGTAGCGTTCGGCGAAACTGGGGATGATCGCCACGATCAGCTTGCCCTTGTACTCGTCGCGTAGCGCCAGATCGAAGGCGGCCGTCAGGGCCGCGCCGGAGCTGATGCCGACCGGCAGGCCCTCGGTGGCCGCCGCGCGGCGGGCCATGGAGAAGGCGTCGTCGTTGTTCACCTGGACGATCTCGTCGATCACGCCGCGATCCAGGATGCCCGGGACGAAGCCGGCGCCGATGCCCTGGATTTTGTGCGGGCCGGGCGCGCCGCCCGACAGCACCGGCGAGGCCTCGGGCTCGACGGCGACCATCTTCAGCGACGGCTTGCGGGCCTTCAGCACCTGGCCGACGCCAGTGATCGTGCCGCCCGTACCGACGCCCGAAACCACCGCGTCGACGGCCCCGGCGGTGTCGTTCCAGATTTCCTCGGCCGTCGAGACGCGGTGCACCAGCGGATTGGCGGTGTTCTCGAACTGCTGCGGCATCACCGAGCCCGGGGTGACCTCGATCAGCTCCTGGGCGCGGGCGACGGCGCCGCGCATACCCTTTTCGGCCGGAGTCAGCTCCAGCTTGGCGCCCAGCAGCAGCAGCATCTTGCGGCGCTCGATCGACATGCTCTCGGGCATGACCAGGACCAGCTTGTAGCCCTTGGCGGCCGCCACGAAGGCCAGGGCGATGCCGGTATTGCCCGAGGTCGGCTCGATGATCGTCGCGCCGGGCTTCAGGATGCCCTGGACTTCCAGCGCCTCGATCATCGCCGCGCCGATACGGTCCTTGACCGAGGCGATCGGGTTGAAGAACTCCAGCTTGGCGACGACCTCGCCTTTGGGCTTCAGCTCGGCCGACAGGCGCGGCAGGCGGACCAGCGGCGTGTCGCCGATCGTGTCGATGATCGAGTCATAGATCTTGCCGCGACCGGCGCGCTTGAAGCGAGCGGCGTCATAGAGGGAGGAAGCGTCGTCCATCGGAGCACCCAGGAGCCTTGGATTGCGGGAAGCCAGGCACCCTAGCTCCGCGAAACCCGGCTGTCAGGAGGTCATTCGGCGGCGAGACTTGCAGTTTTGCTATCGAGCAGCGGCTCCAGCAGCGTTTGCGCCAGCCAGCGCACGACCGGGACCGCCACGCCGTCGCCGATCACCTGCAGGCCCGCCGTCTGCGAGCGCGGCAGCTGGTAGCTGTCAGGCAGACCCATCAGCCGGGCCCCCTCTCGCGGGGTGACCAGGCGCGAGCGAACCTCGCCGTTCTCGATCACCAGAAGGGTCTGGCGAGAGGAGCCGCCGCGCGGCGTGCGGAGGCAGCCCGCGACGCCGTCGAACCGAACCTCAGCCCGTTGCTGGCCGCCGCGCATCCGTCGGAAGACCGCGCCGACCGACCGGCCGCCAGCCTTGACTCGGGCTTCCACCGCTTCGCGGTGGGCCGGCGCCATCAGGGCTAGCAGGGCCTCGGTGCGTTCCGGTGGATTCCAGCTCACCGCGCCATCGGCCTCGAGCATCACGGCCAGGTCGGTGTTGCGCGCCGGTGGCGAGGGCAGGCCCCACCAGATCCAGCTGTCCTTCAGATCGTCCGGCAGGCGCGCGGCCGCCTCGCGCACGGCGCGGGTGTGGAAAGCGCTGACCCCCTCCAGGTCGCCCGTCGGCAGGCGGGTGGCCACGACGAAGACCCGAGGCCGCGACTGGGGCACGAAGGCCCCGGCGTCGATCTCCATCGCCCCGAAGCGATAGCCTTCCTCGCTGAGGACGCCGCACAAGGCGGTGAAATCGTCGCCGTGGTGCGAGGTCAGTAGGCCGACCACGTTCTCGATCACGATCACCGGCGAGGCGCGGCCCTGGGCCGACAGAGCCTTCATCAGCGTCCAGAAGCCGAAGAAGGCCGAGGACTTGCCGCCCGCCAGCCCCGCCCGCGCACCGGCCAGGCTGAAGTCCTGGCAAGGGCTGGAGGCCCAGGCCAAGTCGGCTGTCGGGAGGGCGTCCGCTGTCAAGGCGAAGACATCGCCCTCATGGAAGTGGGTTTCCGCGTCGGGGAAATTGGCGCGATAGGTCGCCGCCTTCACCGCATCGAAGTCATTGGCGAAGGCGCACGCCCAGCCCTCTCCAAGGCCGACGCGGGCCATGCCGCCGCCGGCGAAGAACTCCAGAAAGGTGGGCAGGGCGTTCCGATTCATCACGGCTGAGTCTAGCCTTGGAACCCTCCGAGGGGATAGCCAAAGACATGCGCACCATCGTCCTGATCGCCGCCATTCTCGCCCTCGCCGCCTGCGGACAGTCGCCGATGGGCTCAACCGAGCAGGCGCCGCCGCCCGCCGACGCGCCGGTGACCGTGGGTCCGGACTATTCCGGCGACTTCGACGCGGTCGGAACCGAGCCGTTCTGGAACGTGAAACTGCGCGCCGGGAGCATGACCCTGGCCCGCCCCGACCACCCAGAGGTGACCACCGCCAATCCCGGCGTGCGGGTCGATGGCGACCAGGGCGTGTTCGACGCCATGGCCGGCGAGCAGCGCCTGGTCCTGCGCCTCACGCCCGGCGACTGTTCCGACGGCATGTCCGACCGCCGCTATGGCTATCTGGCCGAGATCTGGATCGACGGCGAGACGCTGAAGGGCTGCGCCGCCAAGACCCAGGACCTCGCCGCCCAGCCCAAGCCCTAGAGCGTTCAGTCGCCCTTGGGCCCCAGATAGGTCGGCCCATAGACCGCCGCCCGGAAGTCGCGGTGCAGCGTGCCATCGAACGGGTAGGTCTGGACGTAGAAGACAGCGGTCAGCCTGTTGGCCGGGTCCACCCAGAACAGCGTCGTCTCGCGGCCATCCCAGAAGAACTCGCCGACCGCGCCGCGGTTCTCTTCGGCGGTCTGGGGCTGGCTGACGCGAACCGCGAAGTCGAAGCCGAAGCCGACCGCCCCCTTGCTGGGCAGCCACCGGCGCTCCGTGACGCGGGCGTCGAGATGGTCGGTGGCCATCAGGCGCACGGTCGAGGGCTTCAGCAGCCGGACGCCATCCAGTTCGCCGCCATTCAGCAGCATGCGCGAGAAGCGGGCGTATTCGTCGATCGGCGCGACCAGCCCGGCCCCGCCCATGGTCAGGCGGCGGCTGGGATCGAAGCTCAGAAGGCGAGTCTCGGCGTCGCTCTGCCGGACCAGCTTGCCATCCGGCCCTTTGTTATAGCTGGCCGCCAGGCGCGCGAAGGCGGCCTCGGGCTGGGTCCAGCCCGTCTCCTTCATGCCCAGCGGATCGAGAATATGGGCGCGAACATAGGCCTCGAATGACTGGCCCGACAGTTTCTCGACCAGCAGGGCCTGGACGTCGACGGCGACGCTGTAGTTCCACTGCTCACCCGGATCGAACTTCAACGGGATGGTGGCCAGGCGACGGCCGAACTCGGAAAGGTCGTTCTTGAGGTTCAGCGGGTCGGCGGCCTGGAAGGCCGCATCGGCGGGGGTGGCCATCCCGCCGTACGAGAAGCCCGCCGTGTGGCGCATGATGTCGCGGATCAGGATCGGCCGCGCGGCCGGTCGAGTCCCGCCCTTGCCATCCGACACCTTCATGTCGGCGAAGTCAGGCAGATAGCGCGACAGCGGATCGTCGAGGCCGAACTTGCCCTGCTCCCACAGCTGCATGAGGGCCACGCCGGTGACCGGCTTGGTCATCGAGAAGATCTGCACCAGCGTATCGCGGCGCATCGGCTTGCCGGCCTCGCGATCGGCCATGCCCGTCGCGCCGAAATAGCGCTCCTGGCCATCCTGCCAGACCAGGGCGGAGACCCCGACGGCGCGGCCGCTGTCGACCATGGCCTTCAGGGCCGCGTCGATGCGGGCCTTTTCAATCTTGAACGAAGCGGACTCGGCCGCGGCTGGCGCCGGACGGGCCAGGGCGGGCGTGGCCGGCGCGCATAGCGCCGCCGCCGCGACGGCGGCGAGGATGATCTTCTTGGACACGCGGCCTCCCCAACGTCGTTCTTATGACAACGTTGGACTTTGGCTCACAAAACGGCGGTTTGCCAAGCGATCAGAGGCGATCCCGCTCCTGGGAGGCGATCATCTTCAGATAGACGCCATATGGCGACTTGCTCAGCTCGTGGGCCAGGCCCAGCAGCTGCTCGGTCGAGATCCAGCCGTTCT
Source organism: Caulobacter sp. GW821-FHT11E10 (assembly GCF_058808375.1). Classification (NCBI taxonomy): domain Bacteria; kingdom Pseudomonadati; phylum Pseudomonadota; class Alphaproteobacteria; order Caulobacterales; family Caulobacteraceae; genus Caulobacter; species Caulobacter sp. GW821-FHT11E10. Next base: position 282,890 of record NZ_JBXARP010000003.1, on the reverse strand, counting down.
GATAAGCGACCTCCTCGACGCAACCGATCTTCAGGCCCTGGCGATGCTCGAGCGTACGCACGAACTCCGAGGCCTCCAGCAGGCTGTCGTGGGTGCCGGTGTCGAGCCAGGCGAAGCCCCGGCCCATGCGCTCGACCGACAGGTCGCCGGCCTCGAGATAGAGGCGGTTGATGTCGGTGATCTCCAGCTCGCCCCGCGCCGAGGGCTGCAGATCGCGGGCGAAATCGACGACGCGCTTGTCGTACATGTAGAGGCCGGTCACCGCCCAGTTCGAACGCGGCTTCTGCGGTTTTTCCTCGATCGAGACGGCCTTGCCCGTCGCGTCGAACTCGACGACGCCGTAGCGCTGAGGATCGTTGACGAAATAGGCGAAGACGCTGGCCCCGGTCTTGGAGCGTTCCTTGGCGGCGCTCAGGATCCGGCCCAGGCCCGCGCCGTAGAACAGATTGTCGCCCAGCACCAGGATGCTGGGCTCGGTCCCGACGAACTCGGCGCCGATGCGATAGGCCTCGGCCAGACCGTTGGGATTGGCCTGCTCGGCATAGACGATGTTGATGCCCCACTTCGAACCATCGCCCAGCAGGCTCTGGAACAGAGGCAGGTCGCGTGGGGTCGAGATGATCATCACGTCGCGCACGCCGGCCATCATCAGGACCGACAGCGGATAGTAGATCATGGGTTTGTCGAAGACCGGCAGCAGCTGCTTGCTGATCGCCATGGTCACGGGATGGAGGCGCGTGCCCGACCCGCCCGCGAGGATAATGCCCTTCATTACGTCTTCTTCTTCAGTCCTGACGGTCGAAACCTAGAGCGGTTTTCACGCAAGCGTGAGCTCTTTCGGTCCGGGGTCGGGGTTTCAACACGATGATTTCGAAGATTTTTTGACGATGCCGGCCTCAAACGTGGCCCTTGGCCGCGAGGTAGCGGTCGAGAGCGTTCGTCCAGTCCGGCATCGCGCGCCCGATGGCGGCTTCCAGCTTGGCGTTCGACAACGCGCTATAGGGCGGTCGCCGGGCGGGGGTCGGGAACTGACTGGTCGGGATCGGCGCCACCTCGGCGGCGACACCGGCCTTGTCGATGATCGACCTGGCGAAGTCGCACCAGCTGGCCACGCCCGAATTGACCACATGATAGACGCCCGCTGGGGCCTCCAGGGCGATCAGGTCGAGGATCGCCTCGCCAGCGTCCCACGAGGCCGTGGGCGACATCACCTGGTCATCGACCACGGTCAGGCGGCCCCGCTCCTTGCCGAACCGGATCATGGTCTCGACGAAGTTGCCGCCCTTGCCGCTGGCCCCGGCCACGCCGAACAGCGAGGCGACGCGGGCGACGATGACATCGGCGTGGGCCTGGAAGGCCAGATCCTCGCCGAGAGCCTTGGTCGCGCCGTAGACATTGATCGGCGCGCGGTCGATATCCTCGGCCAACGGCTCGCGCTGGGCCTGGCCGCCATAGACATAGTCGGTCGAAACTTGAACCAGCCGCGCGCCCTTGGCGGCGCAGGCCTGGGCCAGGCGACCGGCGAAGGCGGCGTTGATCGCCTCGGCCAGAGCCGGATCCTTCTCGCAGTCGTCGACGCGGGTGGCGGCCACGCAGTTGATGGCGACGTCGAAGGACAGTTCGTCGAAACTCGCCGCCGCTGGATCGGTCGCGTCGATCTGGGCGCGGGTCACGGGAACGAGATCCAGGCCACGCCGGGTGGCCAAGGCCTGAAGGTCCGAGCCCAGCTGGCCGTTGGCGCCGAAAAGGGCGATGCGCATCAAGCCGTCTTCAGCCCCAGGCGCTGGCCGGCGTAGCGCTCACGCAGCGGCGCCCACCAGGCTTCGTTGTCGAGGTACCACTGGATGGTTTTGCGCAGGCCGGTGTCGAAGGTCTCCTGCGCCTTCCAGCCCAGCTCCGTCTCCAGCTTGGTGGCGTCGATGGCGTAACGGGCGTCATGGCCCGGACGGTCGGCGACGAAGGTGATCAGGTCGCGGCGGCTCTGGCCCGCGATCGGGCGCAGCTCGTCCAGCACGTCGCAGATCGCCTCGACCACCTGCAGGTTCGTCCGTTCGTTGCGGCCGCCGACGTTGTAGCTCTCGCCGGGAACGCCCTTGCTGGCGATCAGGTGCAGGGCGCGGGCGTGGTCCTCGACGTGCAGCCAGTCGCGGACATTGTCGCCCTTGCCATAGACCGGCAGCGGCTTGCCCTCGAGGGCGTTCAGGGTGACCAGCGGGATCAGCTTCTCGGGGAAGTGATAGGGCCCGTAATTGTTGGAGCAGTTGGAGACGACCACCGGCAGGCCGTAGGTGTGATGCCAGGCGCGGGCCAGGTGGTCGGACGAGGCCTTGGAGGCCGAATAGGGCGAGCGCGGATCGTAGGGCGTGGTCTCGGAGAACAGGCCTTCGGCGCCCAGGCTGCCGAACACCTCGTCGGTCGAGATGTGGTGGAAGCGGAAGCTTTCCTTCTCCAGCCCTTCCAGGCTCAGCCAATGCTCCAGCGCCGCCTGCAGCATCACATACGTGCCGACGATGTTGGTCTGGACGAAGTCACCGGGGCCGGTGATCGAGCGGTCGACGTGGCTCTCGGCGGCCAGGTGCATGACGACGTTGGGCCGGAAGGCCTTCATCGTGCGCGAGACCATCGCCGCGTCGGCGACGTCGCCCTGGACGAACTGGTAGTCGGCCTTGCCTTCCAGCATGGCCAGGCTGTCCGGCGAGGCGGCGTAGGTCAGCTTGTCGTAGTTGAGGATGGCGACGTCGTTCTGGCCGGCCAGGTGGCGGCAAACGGCCGAGCCGATAAAGCCCGACCCGCCGGTCACCATCACGCGGAGATTTTGCTGCGACATGCGCTGGAAAGCTTTCGGCCCTCGGGGAAGAGCCCCGTACTCCAGTTTTTAGTGTACGCGCAACAGCTCGGGCCAGAACCCGGGCCGGAACCCGGGTACGTGACCTTTAGTCCGTGAACACCACCGTCTTGCGGCCGTTCAGCAGGACGCGGTCCTCCAGGCGGTAACGCAGGGCCCGCGCCAGCACGCGGCGTTCGATGTCCCGGCCCTTGCGGATCAGGTCCTCGGGCGTGTCGCGATGGCTGATGCGCTCGACGTCCTGCTCGATGATCGGGCCCTCGTCCAGGTCGCCCGTCACGTAGTGGGCCGAGGCCCCGATGACCTTCACGCCCCGCGCATGGGCCTGGTGATAGGGCTTGGCGCCCTTGAAGCCCGGCAGGAACGAGTGGTGGATGTTGATGCAGCGACCCTGAAGCTTGGCCGAGAGGCCGTCCGACAGCACCTGCATGTAGCGGGCAAGCACGACGATGTCGGTCTTGGTGTCCTGGATCAGCTTCCAGAGGTCGGCTTCCTGCTCGAACTTGGTCTCCTTGGTCACCGGCAGATGATGGAAGGGCAGGCCGGTCAGGTCGACGTGCTCATAGGTCTCGGCCGGGTGGTTGGAGACGATGCCGGCGATATCCATCGGCAGCTCGCCGATGCGCCAGCGATAGACCAGGTCGGCCAGGCAGTGGTCGAACTTGCTGGCCAGCAGCAGGACGCGATAGCGCTCGGCGCGGGCGCGCAGGGACCACTTCATCTTCAGCGCCGTGGCCAGGTCGCCGAACTCACCGCGCAGGCCGTCGTGGTCCACGCCATCGGCGTCGAAGACGACGCGCATGAAGAACTGACCGGTCTCCTGGTCGTCGAACTGCTGAGCGTCGAGAATGTTGCAGCCGCGCTCGAACAGGAAGGCGGAGACCTTGGCGACGATGCCGCGCTGGTCGGGGCAGGAGAGGGTCAGGATCATGGTCCGTTCCCTCTAGAGAACAGCGCCGCCGAAGAAAAGCGTTCGAACGCCCGAGGCGAGGTTGATTTTCCCCGGCCAGCCGGAGTTTTCCTAAACCTTAGGCACGGCCATGCCCTGCTGCACGGCGGGACGGGCGCCCATCACCGCGAGCCAATTCTCGACGGCGGGCACGCCGGGATCGCTGTTCGGGTCGGCCTTGGCCATGGCGTCGATCACCGCCTTGGCCCAGCTGTAGCTGGCGATATCAGCGATCGAATAGTGCTCGCCGGCGATCCAGGGATGGTCGTTCAGCCGCCGGTCCAGAACGCCCAGCAGGCGCATGACCTCGCCGCCGAAGCGCTGGATCGCGGCTGGGATCTTCTCCTCGGCGCGGATGGCGAAATAGCCGTATTGTCCGGCCATGGGCCCGAGGCCGCCGACCTGCCAGAAGGTCCATTCCAGCGCCGCCCAGCGCTCGGAGCCCTCCGGCGCCAGGAATTGACCGGTCTTTTCCGCGAGATAGACCAGGATCGCGCCGCTCTCGAACACGGCCTGAGGTCCGCCGGGGGCGTCGTTGTCGACGATGGCCGGGATCTTGTTGTTGGGCGAGATGGCCAGGAAGTTCGGCTCGAACTGCTGATCCTTGGACAGGTCCACCGGATGGACCCGATACGGCAGGCCGACCTCTTCCAGCATGATCGAGGCCTTGCGGCCGTTGGGCGTGGTCCAGGTGTAGAGGTCGATCACGGGGCGTCTCCCAGGAACGCTTCGGCTGCGCTTTTCGCGATCAACAACGCATGGGAGCGCGATCTTGCTGCGCCCGGGTAGGCGAGGCAGGGAGAACGGGTCTAGGTTTCCCGCATGATTTCCTCATCCGAAGTCCTGTCCGACCGCGCCGTCGACATCCTCGCGACCCTGGTGGCGTTCGACACCACCTCGCGCCGCTCGAACCTGGAGCTGGTCCAGTGGGTCGAGGCCTATCTGGCCCATCTCGACATCCCCTCGCGGCGGGTGCCGAACGCGGACGGGACGAAAGCGAACCTGATGGCCACCATCGGCCCCGCCGTCGAAGGCGGGATCGTGCTGTCCGGCCATACCGATGTGGTGCCGATCGACGGCCAGCCCTGGTCCAGCGACCCCTGGGTGCTCACCGAGCGCGACGGCCGGCTCTATGGCCGCGGAACCTGCGACATGAAGGGGTTCCTGGCCCTGGCCCTGGCGGCCGCGCCGGACCTGGCCAAGGCGACGCTGTCCAAGCCCGTCCACCTGGCCTTCTCCTATGACGAGGAGGTCGGCTGCCTGGGCGCGCCGGACATGATCGAGGTCATCGCCACCGACCTGCCCCGCCCGGCGCTGGTCGTGGTTGGCGAGCCCACCGACATGGTCGCCGTCCGCGCGCACAAGGGCATCGCCAGCTTCAAGGTCACGGTCACCGGTCGTGAGGCCCATTCCAGCCTCACCCATCTGGGCGTCTCGGCCAACATGGTCGCGATCAAGCTCATGGCGATGTTGGTCGAGCTCTCGGAGAAGCTCGAGCGCGAGGCCGACCCGACCTCGCCCTTCATGCCCAAGGGCGCGACCCTGACCATCGGCCAGGTCAATGGCGGCACCGCCGTCAACATCCTGGCCCGCGAGTGCGTGTTCATCTTCGACCTGCGCACGCCGGCCGGCCTGGACCCGCTGGGCCTGCTGACCGACTTCTTCGCCGTCGCGGCCGCGATGGACGCCCAGATCAAGGCCAAGGCCCCCGAAGGCGGCGTGCTGGTCGAGCGCCGCTCGCTGACCCCAGCCTTCGCGCCCGAGGAAAACGGCGTCGCCGAGGCCTTTGCCCGCAAGCTGGCCGGCGACAACGGCCCCGCGCGGGTCGTGCCCTACGCCGCCGAGGCCGGGCAGTTCCAGGGGGCGGGCTTCTCGACGGTGATCTGCGGTCCCGGCTCGATCGACCAGGCCCACCAGCCGGACGAATATGTCGAGATCAGCCAGATGCAGCGCGGCGCGGCCTTCATGCGCCGGCTGATCGAGGACCTGTCGGTCTAGAGCCCGCGCGCTTTGCGGATCACGAACCGCCGGCCGATGAAGGCGGCGGGATCGATCGACATCACCCGCAGGATCGCGCTTGGCGAGACCTTGCGCCTGGCCTGGATCGCGCGGCGGTCGGCCAGGACCTCGTCGAGGTCCTCCCGTTTCAGCGCCGCCTTGATGCCCCGGATGGCCGGGGCGACGTCGCCGCGCCGCCAGTGGAGCAGCAGCAGGCCCGCCGTCACCGCCACATGCAGCGGCAGGGTGACCGGGAACAGCCAGCCCGGCGTGTTCTTGACGAAGGTCCAGACCCGGTTGCGCGAGCCGTGGAAGATCGAGAAGTCCGAGCGGACACCGGTGCTGGCCGATCCCACATGGGCGACCTTGGCCTTGGGCAGCAGCAGGGTTGGCTGACCGAAGAGCCGCAGGCGGTAGCCCAGATCGACATCCTCGCAGTAGCAGAAGTAGCGTTCGTCGAAGCCGCCGACCTCGAGGAACAGCGCCCGGTCGATCAGCATGGCCGCGCCGCAGGCCGAGAACACTTCACCCTCGGGCAGGTTCGCCGGCTGCTTTCGGCCATACCCGCCCCGGAACGGTATGCCCGCGCTGGTGACATTGTCGCCGGCCCCGTCCAGCAGGCCGGGCTGGTCGGCCGACAGCTGCAGCGAGGCGAAGCTCTTCACGGTCGGATGACGCCCGGCCCCGGCCATCAGCTGTTCCAGCCAGTCGGGCTCGGCATAGGCGTCGGGATTGAGCAGGACCAGCCAGCGCCCCTTGGCCCGCCGGGCCGCCAGGTTGTTGCCGGCCGCGAAGCCCAGATTGGCGCCCGCCTCGACGAAATCGACCCATGGATGGGCCTTCGCCGCCGCCTGGGGCGCGCCGTCGGTCGAGGCGTTGTCGATCAGGATCGTCTCGAAATCACGGAAGGTCTGGGCCGCCAGACGGGCCAGGCATGGCGCCAGGGTCGGGCCGCTCTGGTACGAGACGATCACCACGCTGACCGCCGGGCCGGTCTTGTCTTCCATCGTGTCAGGCGGCATCGGTGGTTCGTTAGTTCCAAAAAGCGAAGTACGCGTCATGAAGATCACGCCGCTGGCGATCCCCGAAGTGCTGCTTATCACGCCCGCGCGCCATGGCGATGAGCGCGGCTGGTTTTCCGAGACCTTCCGGCAGTCGGCGCTCGAGGAGGCTGGATTTAGGGCCGCCTTCGTGCAGGACAACCACGTCCGCTCGACCACGCGCGGCATCCAGCGCGGCCTGCACTACCAGCGGCCGCCGCACGCCCAGGACAAGCTGCTGCGCTGCGTGGTCGGGTCGATCTTCGACGTGGCGGTCGACATCCGCAAAGGCTCGCCGACCTACGGCCACTGGGTCGGGGCCGAACTGTCGGCCGAGAACCGCCAGCAGCTGCTGGTCCCCAAGGGTTTCGCCCACGGCTACGTCACCCTGACCGACGCCTGCGAGGTGCTCTACAAGGTCACCGACTACTACGCCCCGGCCGCCGAGGGGGCGGTGCGGTGGAGCGATCCGGCGCTCGGCATTGAGTGGCCGATCCCGGTGTCGGAGATCACCGCCAACGACCGCGACAACGCCGCGCCGCTGCTGGCCGAGATCGACTCGCCGTTCATCTACCAAGGCTGACGATGACCCCGTTCACCGACTTCTTCTGGACCTCGCACGAAGGCCTGCCGCTGCACGCGCGGGACTACGGCCCAATGGGCGTTTCTGGCGGCGAGACCCAGAAGCTGCCGGTGATCTGCATCCACGGCCTCACCCGCAACGCCCGCGACTTTGAGGACCTGGCGCCGCGCATCGCCGCTACGGGCCGGCGTGTCCTGGCTGTCGATGTGCGCGGCCGGGGCCTGTCGGCGCGGGATCCGAACCCGATGAACTATCATCCGGGGACCTACGCCGCCGACGTGGTCTCGCTGCTCGCCGCGGCCGGGATCGAGCGGGCGGTGTTCGTCGGCACCAGCATGGGCGGCTTGATCACCATGGTGTTGGCCTCGTTCAAGCCCGAGGCCATCGCCGCCGCCGTGCTGAACGATGTCGGCCCCGAGCTGTCGCCCGTGGGCCTGGCCCGCATCGCCCGATATGCCGGCGGGGCCAGCCGGTTCGAGACCTGGAACGAGGCTGTCGCCTACGCCAAGGCGATCAACGAAACGGCCTTCCCCGCCTATGGCGCGGAGGACTGGGACGTCTTCGCCCGCCGCCTGTTCGACGAGCAGGAGGGCGGCTTCGTCCTGGCCTGTGACCCCGACATCGCCGCCCCGATCAAGGCGGCGGCGGAAGCGGCAGCCCAAATGGCCGCGAAGACCGAGGCGGATGGCGGCGCGGCGCTGGCCCCGCCCGACATGTATCCGCTGTTCCGGGCGCTGGCCAAGGACCGCCCGCTGCTGCTGGTGCGCGGCGCGATCTCGGACCTGGTCGACCCGGCCATCGCCGAGCGCATGCGCGCCGCCGCCCCCTCCATGGCCTATGCCGAGGTCCCCGGCGTCGGCCACGCCCCGATGCTGACCGAACCGGAAGCGTGGGCGGCGATAGAAAACCTGCTGAACGAAGCGCCTTAAGAGACGTGCCCAGAGGGCTTGGCCGTGTTAGAGGCCGCGCCACGGCTCGTTCTCGCCGCGACAGATGTGGACACCATGACCCTCGACCTCGCCGCCATCCAAGCCGCTGCCGGCCGCCTGAAGGGTCAGATCGAGCGCACGCCGTGCCGCCACTCCAAGACCCTGTCGAAGATCACCGGCGCCGAGGTCTGGGTGAAGTTCGAGAACCTGCAGTTCACCGCCGCCTACAAAGAGCGCGGCGCGCTGAACAAGCTCATGCTGCTCTCGGAAACCGAGAAGAAGCAGGGCGTCATCGCCGCCAGCGCCGGCAACCACGCCCAGGGCCTGGCCTATCACGGCGCCCGTCTCGGCGTGCCGGTCACCATCGTCATGCCCCGCACCACGCCGTTCGTGAAGGTGCAGCACACCCGCGACTTCGGCGCGACGGTGATCATCGAGGGCGAGACCTATGACGACGCCAACGCCCACGCCCGCAAGCTGCGCGACGAGCAGGGCCTGACCTTCGTCCACCCGTTCGACGACTACGACATCATGGCCGGCCAGGGCACGATCGCCCTGGAGATGCTCGAGGACGAGCCGGACCTGGAAGTCCTGCCCGTGCCGATCGGCGGCGGCGGCCTGATCAGCGGCGTGGCCACGGCGGCCAAGGCGCTCAAGCCCGACATCCACATCATCGGCTGCGAGCCGGCGATGTATCCGTCCTTCACCGCCAAGATGCGCGGTGTCGCGGCCCATTGCGGCGGCCAGACGATCGCCGAGGGCGTGGCGGTCAAGAAGGTCGGCGACCTGACCTATGGCGTCGCCCGCCCGCTGATCGACGACGTGCTGCTGCTGGAAGAGCCGCACATCGAGCAGGCCGTGGCGCTCTATTGCAACGTCGAGAAGACCATCGCCGAAGGCGCGGGCGCGGCGTCGCTGGCGGCGCTGCTGGCCTATCCGGAACGCTTCCGGGGCAAGAAGTGCGGCCTGATCCTGTGCGGCGGCAATATCGACACCCGCCTGCTGGCCTCGGTGCTGACCCGCGAACTGGTCCGCGCCCAGCGCCTGATCAGCCTGCGGATCATCGGCGACGATCGTCCGGGGCTGCTGTCGACCGTGGCCCACGTGATCGGGTCGATGGGCGCCAACATCATCGAGGTGAACCACAACCGGCTGGCCCTCGACGTCCCGGCCAAGGGCGCGGAGTTCGATATCACCATCGAGACCCGCGACGCCCAGCACACCCAGGAAGTCATGGATGCGCTGCGCGAGAGCGGTTACCCGCCGCGGGTGGTTTGACCTGAAGATCCTCCCCCTCGGGGGAGGTGGCCCAGAGGGCCGGAGGGGGCAGCGCGGCCTAAGCCGCATTAGCCCCCTCAGTCGCTCCGCGACAGCTCCCCCAAGAGGGGAGCATCTATCTCCGACTATTCCTTCGGCTTGCCCGGGCCCAGGCGGTTCACGCCCAGGAGCTCGATGCGGAAGATCATCACGCTGTTGGCGGGGATCGGACCCTTGTCTTCCGCGCCATAGCCCAGGGCCGGCGGCACGTAGAGGATCCATTCGTCCCCGGCCTTCATCCGCTGCAGGGCGATGATCCAGGCCGGCACCAGGCCATCCAGCGGGAACACCGCCGGCACGCCGCGCTCGTAGCTGCTGTCGAACACCGTGCCGTCCAGCAGCTTGCCCTCGTAGTGGACCTTGACCTCGTCGGCCTGGGTCGGGTGCTGGCCGCCCTGCGGTCCCTCGCGCACGACCTTGTATTGCAAGCCCTGGGGCAGGGTGACGACGCCCGGTTCCTTGGCGTTCTTGGCCATGAAGGCGTCGGCGATGGAGAGGTTCTCCTGCGCCTCCTTGCTGGGCCCGCAGGCGGCCAGGGTCAGGCCTGCGGCGGCGAGGGTGAGAAGCAGAGCGCGGCGTTGCATTGGGCGGACCTCGGACGAAACAGGCCGTCCAGCTAGCACGGACCGCCTCGAAATCCACCTCGGTAGGTTTCCGGGAACCGCCGAACAATGGTGGCGTTCGGTCGCGACGCCTTCTAGAAACAGCCTCCCGAACATCGAGACGAGCCGCTCATGAAACCCGTCCGCAAAGCCGTTCTTCCCGTCGCCGGCCTGGGCACCCGCGTGCTGCCCGGCACCAAGACGACGCCGAAGGAACTGCTGAACGTCGTCGACCGGCCGATCCTCTCGTACATCGTCGAAGAAGGCCGCAAGGCCGGCATCGAGCACTTCGTCTTCGTCACCGGCCGCTCCAAGGGCGCGATCGAGGACTATTTCGACCATCAGGTCGAACTCGAGGCCCAGCTGGAGGCCAAGGGCAAGCTCGATATCCTGAAGCAGCTGCGCGACGAACTGCCCAAGCCCGGCGAGATGAGCTTCGTGCGCCAGATGCAGCCGCTGGGCCTGGGCCACGCGGTCTGGTGCGCCCGCGACATCATCGGCGACGAGCCGTTCGCGGTCATGCTGCCCGACGTCATCGTCGACGCCGATCCTTCCGCCCTCGGCCAGCTGATCGAGGTCTATGACAAGGTCGGCGGCGGCAACGTCATCGGCGTCGAGGAAGTGCCCGCCAGCGAGACGCACAAGTACGGCATCGTCGCCCCGGGCCAGATCGACGGCCGCCTGGCCACCATGACCGGCATGGTCGAGAAGCCGCCTCAGGGCACGGCGCCCTCCAACTGGTCGATCGCCGGCCGCTATGTCCTGCAGCCCGAGATCTTCGACCTGCTGGCCGAGCAGGAAAAGGGCGCGGGCAACGAGATTCAACTGACCGACTCGATGGCCAAGCTGATGAAGACCCAGGCCTTCCACGCCTATGTCTACGAGGGGATCACCCACGACTGCGGCGACAAGATCGGCCTGCTGAAGGCCAATGTGGCCCTGGCGTTGAAACGCCCGGACCTGGGTGCGGCGGCGCGCGCGGCGGTGGAAGCGGCGCTGAAGGCCTAGGCCCACTCGGCGAGGACGACCGCATCGTCCTCCGTCGCTTTGAGCGCCAGCGCGGCGTCACCGACCAAGCGCCGCGCGGCCCACACGGCCGCGCCACGCACCACAAGCGCCGGATCCCGCAGCAGCGGCTCGACCACCGCCATCAGGCTCGCGTCCCCGCTGTTGCCGATCGCGTAGAGCACGTTGCGCACGAAGCGGTCTCGGCCGATCCGCTTGATCGGGTTCTTCGAGAACAGCGCCCGGAATTCCGCGTCATCCAGCACCGCCAGCTCGGCCAGCGTCGGCTGTCGCAGTTCCTCGCGAGCCTGAAGCTTCGCCTCGTTCGACAGCGACGCGAACTTGTTCCACGGACACACCGCCAGGCAGTCGTCGCAGCCATAGATCCTGTTGCCCAGGGCGGGCCGGAACTCCGTCGGGATCGGTCCGGCCAGCTCGATGGTCAGGTACGAGATGCACCGGCGCGCATCCAGCTGATGCGGGGCGGGGAAGGCGTTGGTCGGGCAGATGTCGAGGCAGGCGCTGCACGAGCCGCAGTGATCGACCTCCGGCGCGTCCGGCGGCAGGTCCAGGGTGGTCAGCACGCTGCCCAGGAACAGCCACGAGCCGAACCGACGCGAGACGAGGTTGGTATGCTTGCCCTGCCAGCCGAGTCCGGCGCGCTCGGCCAGCGGCTTTTCCATCAGCGGCGCGGTGTCGACGAAGACCTTCACGTCCTGGCCAAACCGGCGGTGCATCCAACCGGCCAGCACCTTCAGGCGCTTCTTGATCACGTCGTGATAGTCGTCGCCCTGGGCGTAGACCGAGATGGCGGCGTGGTCCGCGCGGGCCAGCGCCTCCAGCGGATCGACGTCGGGCCCGTAATTTACGCCCAGAACCACCGCCGACCTGGCCTCGGTCCACATGGCGGTCGGGTGAGCGCGCCGGTCCAGCGTCTCCTCCATCCAGCCCATGGCGCCGTGTCGCTCGGCCTCGACGAACTCACGCAGCCACTCGCCGTTCGGCCAGGCCGCCGCGGCGTCGGCGAAGCCGCAGGTCGAGAAGCCCAGGCTCAGGGCCTCGGCGCGGATCTCGTCCTTGATGGCGTCGGGTGAAAGTTCAGAAATCGAGGTCGTCATAGTGCGCGGCCGGCGCGAGGCCGGGCCAGCGGTCGGCCAGGATCGGCCGGAAGCACGGCCTCGACTTCAGCTTCATGTACCAGGTCTTGGCGGTCGGGAAGTCCTTCCAGGGGACATCGCCGAAATAGTCGATGACCGACAGGTGCGCGGCGGCGGCGAAGTCGGCCAGGCTCATGCGCCGGCCGGCCAGCCAGTCGCGGGTCTGCAGGAGCCCTTCGATATAGCCCAGATGCATGCGCAGCGCCTCGCGGCCCTGGCGCAGGGCGGCCAGATCAGGTGCGCCCATGCGCAGCAGGCGCTTTTCCATCTTCTCGTGCAGGACGAAGCCGTTGACCTCGTTGTCGAACTTGCGGTCGAACCACTGCAGCAGGCGGCGGGCCTCGGCGCGCTCGGCGGGATCGCGGCCCAGCAGCGGCGGTTCGGTCTCCGTCTCCTCGATGTGCTCGAGAATGGCCCGCGTCTCGCAGACCACCAGGTTGCGCTGATTGCGGGTCTCGACCAGCACCGGCGGCAGGCCCGACGGGTTCAGACTGGAGAATTCGGGCGGCATTTCCCAGTAGCGGACCTGGATCTCGAGGAACGGCAGCCGCTTCTCGCCCAGCGCAAGACGCACCTGCCGCGAGGAGGGGTCCAGGGGGAAATGGTGAAGGGTGCGTTCGACGCTCATGCCCAGGTGTGCTCAGGCTGCATCGAAAGAGCGATGCGCCGCTTTGCTTAACAACAGATTGCCGAACGGCGTTTAGTCTGGGAATCCAGGCTTTTGCGCGGCGTTTCGACTCAGGATTTGTCGTTCATGCGGCCGATCAGGGCCGTTGTGCTTTGACCCTGCTTCAGGTCGGCCAGCACGACCTTGCCGCCATAGCCCAGGACGACGTCCGAGCCGACCACCGTCTCGACCGTATAGTCGGCGCCCTTGACCAGCACGTCCGGGCGGAAGGCCTTGATCAGCGCCAGCGGCGTGTCCTCGTCGAACAACACCACCAGGTCGACCGACGACAGCGAGGCCAGAACCGTGGCGCGGCCCTGCTCCTTCTGCACCGGGCGGGCCGGGCCCTTCAACTTGGAGACCGAGGCGTCGGTGTTGAGGCCAACGATCAGGCGGTCGCAGGCGGCTTTCGACTGTGAGAGCAGCGAGACGTGGCCAGGGTGCAGCAGGTCGAAGCAGCCGTTGGTGAAGCCGACCTTCAGGCCGCGCGCGCGCCAACCCTCGACGATCCGCAGCGCCTGGTCGCGGTCGGCGATCTTGATCTCGCCCGGCTCGCCCTGGGCCGAAGCGGCGCGGGCGGTCAGTTCGGCGGCGGTGACGACGTCGGTGCCCAGCTTGGCGACGACCAGGCCGCCGGCGAGGTTGGCCAGATGCGCGGCGTCAGCGAGACTGGCGCCCGCCGCCACGGCCAGCGCCAGGGTCGCGGCCACCGTGTCGCCGGCCCCCGAGACGTCGAACACCTCGACCGCCGTCGCCGGCAGATGGACCGGGGCCTGACCACGCACGGCCAGGGTCATGCCGGCGCCGCCGCGAGTGATCAAGGCGGCTTCCAGGCTCGGCGCCATGGCCAGGATCGCCGCGCCGGCGTCCTCGGACGCCTCGTCGCTGTTGTCGATTATGCCGGTGGCCTCGGCGGCTTCCTTGCGGTTGGGCTTGATCAGGGTCGCGCCGTCGTAGCGGGCGAAGTCGCGGCTCTTGGGATCGACGATGACCGGCTTGCCGGCGGCGCGGGCGGCGTCGATCGCGCCCCGCACGACCTCGGCGGTCAGCACCCCCTTGGCGTAGTCGGACAGCACCACGACGTCGGCCGAAACCAGGCGGGCCTTGAAGGCGGCCAGCAGGGCCGCGCCGTCGCCGGGCCCGCGATCCTCGCGGTCGACCCGCAGCATCTGGTGCGAGCCGGAAATGTAGCGGACCTTCTCGGTGGTGCGGCGCTTGGGATCGGCGACCAGCTCGGCCTCCAGGCCCGGCTCGGCGTCGATCATGCCGCGCAGGGCCGCGCCGGCCTCGTCATGGCCCACCAGGCCGATCAGCACCGCCTTGGCGCCCAGCGCCGCGACATTGCGGGCCACATTGCCGGCCCCACCCAGCATTGCGGTTTCCTTCTCGACCGCGATCACCGGCACCGGCGCCTCGGGCGAGATGCGATCGACCGCGCCGTAGATGAAGCGGTCCAGCATCACGTCGCCGAGGACCAGCACGGTCTTGCCGGCGAAGGCGCGGGGCAGGTGGGCGAGGGTGTCGTTCATACGAAGTTCCGTACCTGCCCCCCCTGAAAACTCAACCCTCGACAGATTGCGAGAACAGGCCGCCGTGCTTCTCGGCCAGACCGCGCGGATCGGGGTGGATCAGGATGTCGGCGGCCGGGAAAGCCTCGAGCAGCCGGTTCTCGGCCTCGACCATGATGGTGTGGGCCTCCGCCAGGGAGATGTCGGCGGCCAGGTCGGCATGCATCTGCATGTGGATGTAGGGGCCCGACGCCCGCGTGCGCAGTTGGTGGACGCCCAGGATGCGGGGATCGGCCGTGGCCAGGGCCAGGATCCGGGCGCGGTCCGCCTCGGGCAGTTCGTGGTCCATCAGCTGGTTCGAGGCCTCGCGAAACACGCCGATCGCGCCCCACACCAGCCACAGCGCCACGAACAGGCCCGCCGCCGCGTCGACCCAGGGCAGGCCTAGCCAGGCGGCCGCGCCGATCCCGACCAGGGCGACAGCGTTGGCGCCCAGGTCGGCGGCGTAGTGGGCGCGGTCCCCGGCGATGGCGATCGAACCGCTGGCCTTCATCACCCGGGTCTGGGCGGTGATCAGCCCGAGGGTCAGGATGATCGAGACGACCATCACGATAACCCCGGTCAGGCCATGCTCGACGGGTCGCGGGTTCAGGAAGGCGTGGAAGGCCTCGCGGCCGATCAGGGCCCCGGACGCGAAGACCAGGCCGCCCTGCATCAGGCTCGAGAACGCCTCGGCCTTGCCGTGGCCGAACCGGTGCTCGGCGTCCGGCGGCGCCTGGGCGTAGCGGACCGCGAACAGGGTGATCAGCGAGGCGACGAGATCCAGGGCCGAATCCGACAGCGAGGCCAGGATCGCCACCGAGCCGCTGGCGTGCCAGGCGATGGCCTTGACGACGATCAGGATCGTCGCCGTCGCCACCGACAGCATTGCGACACGCTGGGTGGCGGCGTGGATCTCGGGGGAGGCGGCGGACAGGGACATAGCCCTATCTACCGCACCCCGCGCCGAAGGCTAAGCCGCCGCCTCTACGCCGCCGCCCTGACCTCCGGCCCGACATAGACCGACAGCGGCCGGATCAACCTGCCCCCGGCCAACTGTTCACGCGCATGGGCCAGCCAGCCCGCGACGCGGCCCATGGCGAAGACGCAGGTGAAGCTGGACGGCGGCAGGCCCAGGGCCTCCAGCAGAAGCGCGGTGTAGAACTCGACATTGGTGTCCAGCGGCCGGTCAGGCTTGTGCTCGCGCAGGATCGCCAGGGCCGCCTGCTCGACCGCCTCGGCGAAAGCCACCCGGCCGGGCAGACCGCCCGAGGCCGCCGACAGCTTGCGCACGGCCGCCTTCAGAGCGTCGGCGCGCGGGTCGCGAACGCGATAGATGCGGTGGCCAAAGCCCATCAGCCGGTCACCCCTCGCCAGGGCCTTCTCCAGCCAAGGGCGAGCGTTCTCGGGTGTCCCGATCTCGTCGAGCATGTCGATCACCGGCCCCGGCGCGCCGCCGTGCAGCGGACCCTTCAGGGCAGAGAGGCCCGCCAGCACCGCCGAGGTCAGGCCCGCGCGGGTCGAGGCCACCACTCGGGCGGCGAAGGTCGAGGCGTTGAGGCCGTGGTCGCAGACCGTGACCAGATAGGCGTCCAGGGCGGCGGCCTCGGCGTCGGTGGCGGGCGCTCCACGCGTCATGCGTAGAATGTCGGCGGCGTGCGACAGGGCTGGATCCGGCGCGACAGGGGTCTGGCCGGCAGCGACGCGCAGCACGGCGGGCGTGAAGACGGCCGGGGCGGCGATCAACAGCAGGGCGGTCGGCAGGTCGTCGCCGTCGGGCAGGCGGGCCAGCAGCGCGCGCATGGCCTCGACCGGATCGCGACGGGCCAGGCCCTCGTCCAACGCGGCGACCTCGGCGAAGGCGCGAACCCGGGCCTCGCCCAGAGCCGGCGCCAGATCGCTGGGCGCGTCCTCGAAGAAGCCGTCGAACAGCAGGTGCGCTGCCTCTTCGTAGCGGGTGCGGCCCGAGAGATCCTCGACGGCGTAGCCTCGGATCACCAGGCGGCCCTTGGCGCCGTCGACATCGGACAGAACGGTACGGGCGGCGATGACGCCCTCAAGACCATCGGACATATGCGGTCTCCTTTCTCTTTCGCCGCGAAAAAGCGCCCCCATCGCTTGATCGTCAATCTTGATCAATATAATCAATCTATATGGCGGATTGGCTGGACGCGGATCAGGTTCTGGAACGGCTGGGGATCCGGCCGCAGACCCTCTACGCCTATGTCAGCCGGGGCCGGATCGAGGCCGCCGTCCATCCGCAGGACCCTCGCCGCAGCCTCTATCGCGCCTCGGACGTCGCCGCCCTGGCCCAGAAGAAGGCGCGTGGCCGCCGCGCCGCCGACGTCGCCGCCGAGGCCATCGCCTGGGGCGAGCCGGTCCTGCCTTCGGCGATCACGACGATCGCGGGAGGACGGCTCTGGTATCGCGGCCGCGACGCCGCCGTCCTGGCCGAGCAGGGCCTGACCCTGGAGAATGTCGGCCGCCTGTTGCGTGGCGGCCATGGCGCGGCCTTGAAGTCGTCCCGCCGGCCCGATCCGCCGGCCGCTGATGGTGCGCGAGGGCGGCTGTTCCTGACCCTCGCCGCCCGCGCCGGTCGCGAGCCGCCGGCCCGAGGCCGCGCCCCCTTGGCCCTGGCGATGGAAGCCGCCGATCTGCTCGAGGCTGTCGTCGACGCCGCCACGGGTCAGACCGGCGAAGGCGCCGCCCATATCCGCTTCGCCGCCGCCTGGGGGCTGGATGCGGCCGGCGCTGACCTCGTCCGTCGGACCCTGGTGCTGCTGGCCGATCACGAGCTGAACGCCTCGACCTTCGCCGCGCGCGTGGCGGCTTCGACCGGGGCCTCGCTGTCGGCGGCGTGCCTGGCGGGACTTTCGGCCCTGTCCGGACCCCTGCACGGCGGCATGGCCGCCCGGGTCGAGGCTTTCGTGGAGGAGGCCGAGCGGCGCGATCCTGGCCATGCGGTCTCGGCGCGCCTGGCGCGCGGGGCGTCGATGCCGGGCTTCGACCATCCGCTCTATCCAGACGGCGACCCGCGAGCGGAGGCGCTGTTGGCGGCCCTCGAGGCTCCGCCCTTGCTGGCCGACCTGCGCGCGGCGACCGAGAACGCCACGGGCCTCTTGCCGAACATCGATTTCGCCCTGGTGAGCCTGGCGCGGACCTTGAAGCTGCCGCCGGATGCGCCCTTCATCCTGTTCGCGACAGCGCGCAGCGCCGGCTGGGCGGCGCATGCGATCGAGCAACTTCAGACGGGGCGGCTGATCCGGCCAAGAGCCCGATACGTGGGCGAAGCTCCGCCGCTCTAGGCTACTCGCCCTCCTCCTCGTCATAGCCGACCAGCCGCAAGGCCCGCGCCGGCAGGCCCTCCAACTCGCACCACCGCTCCAGGGCTTCTTCGCGCCCATGGGTGATCCAGACCTCGCCAGGACGCAGCTCGCTCAAGGTCGCGGTCAGCTCGTCCCAGTCGGCATGATCCGACAGGATCAGGGGCAGCTCGACGCCCCGCTGGCGCGCCCGGGCCCGGACCCGCATCCAGCCAGAGGCGAAGCAGTCGACCGGGTCGGGGAACCGCCGCGACCAGCGATCGGCTACAGCGCTGGGCGGGGCGATGATGATCTGGCCCGCGAAGGCTTCCTTCGGGCCCGAAGCGGTGGCGGGCGCCAGGGGGCCGAGCCCGACTCCATGCGCTTCATAGAGTTCGTTCAGCCGCTCCAGCGCCCCGTGGACGAAGATCGGCCTGTCCCAGCCGCCCTCGCGCAGCAGCCTGATCACCCGCTGGGCCTTACCGAGCGCATAGGCCCCGACGATGTGGCAGCGCTCCGGGAACTGCTCGACCGAGGCCAGCAGGCTCCTGATCTCGCCGGCGTCGTCGGGATGGCGGAACACGGGAAGGCCAAAGGTCGCCTCGGTGATGAAGACGTCGCACGGGACGGGCTCGAACCGCGCGCAGGTCGGGTCGCGGCGGCGCTTGTAGTCGCCGGAGACCACAATGGTCAGGCCCTTCCAACGAACCACCGCCTGGGCTGAGCCTAGGACATGGCCGGCCGGGACCAGGCTGACCTCGACGCCATTGTGGGTGAACGTCTCGCCATACGGCACGACCTGGCGACGCTCGGTGAAGTCCTCGCCGTAACGGGTCGCCATGATCGCCAGGGTCTCTGGCGTCGCGGCCACCGTCCCGTGTCCCGCGCGGGCATGGTCGGCGTGGCCATGGGTGATCACGGCCCGGTCCACGGGGCGGACGGGGTCGATATAGAAGTCTCCCGGCGGGCAGTAGAGGCCGCCCGGACGGGGACAGAGAAGGTCTTCGGGCTTGATCACGTCTGGATATGACAACGCCGAAGGCGGTAAGCCTATCCCCATGAGCGATCCGGAAAACCGCAACGAGCAGACCAAGCTCATCGCCATGGCGATGAACGAGGGCAGTCCCCAAGCCAAGGCGCTAGGCTTTTCGACCCTGGAGATCGGCGACGCGGTCGCCGTGCTGAAGGTGCCCTACCGTACCGAGATCGTCGGCGATCCCGAGACCGGCGTCATCGCCGGCGGGGTGGTGACGACGCTTCTGGACCACGCCAGCGGCCAGGCCGTCCACGCGGCCATGGAGACCTGGACCTCGATCGCCACCCTGGACCTGCGCATCGACTATATGCGCGCCGCCGAGCCGGGCCTGGACGTCCTGGCCCGGGCCCATTGCTACAAGATGACCCGCTCGATCGCCTTCGTCCGCGCCGTCGCCTACGATCGCGATCCCGAGGACCCCGTCGCCACCGCCCAGGCGACCTTCATGCTCGACTCCAGCGCCGGCAAGACGCCCGGCGCCAATCTCAGGCCCTCGCGCGAACCGCGCGCCAAGACGGGGGGCGTGGATCAATGAGCGAACCCGACACCCGCCTGGTCTCGATGCTGGACTCCATCCCCTATGCCCGCTTCCTGGGGATCCGGGCCGAGTTGGCCGGCGACGAGATGACCGCCGTCCTGCCGTTCGCCCAGCACATCGTCGGCAATCCGATGCTGCCCGCCATCCACGGCGGCGTGCTGGGCGCGTTCATGGAGATGACGGCCCTGGCCCAGCTCTCCGTCGCCGCGCCCATGAAGCGCCAGCCGCGCACGATCGACGTCTCGATCGAGTACCTGCGCTCGGGCCGCCCGCTGACCACCTATGCCCGCGCCTCCATCAAGAAGCTGGGCCGCCGGATCGCCAATGTCCACGTCGAGGCCTGGCAGGAGACACGTTCGGCCCCGATCGCGACCATGCGTGGACTCTTTTTGGTGGCGCCCAGCGAGGAGTGACCCGCGCGGGTAGAAACGATGGTCTCAAAGGATAAAGTTTCCCCAGAAACTAAATCAAACGACAACATTGCTCCTCCGTAATGTCGATTACGGGCGTCAACGTTTCTTAAATCGACGTA
Organism: Caulobacter sp. GW821-FHT11E10; assembly: GCF_058808375.1. Taxonomy (NCBI): domain Bacteria; kingdom Pseudomonadati; phylum Pseudomonadota; class Alphaproteobacteria; order Caulobacterales; family Caulobacteraceae; genus Caulobacter; species Caulobacter sp. GW821-FHT11E10. Next base: position 262,843 of record NZ_JBXARP010000003.1, on the reverse strand, counting down.
ATGAAGCAAGGGTAACGTGCATTAACCGAGCCCGCGCCCTATATCCCTGATCACCGGACGCCAACGGGCGCCGGGCAACAAGAAACAGGGATCAAGACCATGACCATCAAGACCAACGCCGTCGCCGGCCTCGCCTCGCTCGTTCTCGCGGTTCTGCCGCTCGTCGTTATCGCTGGTTCGCTCGTCTCGAGCTTCTAAGTGATCGCCGTGTAGCCTTCGTCGGGCGCCCGTTCCGGATCGATCCGGGACCGCCCCGACGGAGATGGCGATCGAGCGATCGCCCGAGACCAAAGACCGGGGCCAAGCGGCCCTCAAGAAAAAGACTTCAAGAAAACAGAGATTTGGCCGTCCGATGCAGGATGGCGTGGCGGGCCGCCAGACGATCGATATCCGCGTCGTAGCCGCCGCCGATGACTCCGACCACCGGGATCTCTCTGTCGAGACAAGCGCCCAGGACAAAGGCCTCCCGTCGTTCCAGACCCTGATCGGTCAGCGACAGCCGGCCCAGCTTGTCGTCCGCGTGCGGATCGACCCCCGCATTGAAAAACACGATGTCCGGCCGGACGCTGCCCAGCAGCGCCGGCAGGATCTCCCCCAGCTTCGCCAGATAGTCCTCGTCGCCGGTGGCGTCGGGCAATTCCACGTCCAGATCACTGACCGCCTTGCGATGCGGGAAGTTCTTCTCGGCGTGCATGGAGAAGGTGAAGACGCTCGGATCGTCCTCGAAGATCCGCGCCGTTCCATCGCCCTGGTGGACGTCCAGGTCGACGACCAGGGCCTTGCCGATCGCGCCCTCGGCCAGCAGACGCCTGGCGGCCACCGCCACGTCGTTGAACACGCAGAACCCCGCCCCGCTTTCCGCCGAAGCGTGATGGCTGCCTCCGGCCGTGTTGCAGGCGACGCCGTGTTCCAAGGCCAATCGGGCCGCCAGCAGGGTGCCGCCGGTCGCCGCCCGGGCCCGTGTCGCGACGCTGTCGGTATTGGGCATGCCGATCCGGCGGACGATGTCGGCCGGCAAGGACAGCTCGATCACGCCGCGGACATAGTCCTCGGTATGGGCCAGCCGCAGCGTTTCGACATCGATGAATTCGGGCCGCGCGAACCCGGCCGGACCCGGAACGCCCTCGGCCTCCAGCACGCTGGCCAGGCGCGAGAACTTGTCCATCGGGAAGCGGTGGCCGGCCGGCATCTCGGCGCGGAAGGCGGGGTGATGGATGACCGGGGCGACGCGCGACATCGCTCCACGATGGGGACCGCGACCGCCTGACGCAAGGTGACGTCTTGCGGCGGCGCTCCGGCGGGCTTATCGCACGCACCATGCAGACAACCGAGAACCTCGCCGACATCCTCGACCTCGAACCCATCGAGGTGAACCTGTTCCGGGGCGTCAGCCCCAATGACGGCTTTCCGCGGATCTTCGGCGGCCTGGTCATCGCCCAAGCCCTGCTGGCCGCCTATAAGACGGTGCCGGACCGGCTGTGCCACTCGCTGCACGCCTATTTCATTCGGCCCGGCGATGTGAACGCCCCGGTGCTCTACGAGGTAGAGCGCGCCCGGGACGGCGGCACCTTCACCACCCGTCGCGTGGCGGCCATCCAGCACGGCGAGCAGATCTTCAACCTGGCGGCCTCGTTCCAGACGCCGGAAGAGGGCTTCGAACACCAGTCGGACATGCCCGACGCGCCCGATCCCGACAGCCTGCCGACCGAGGCCGAGTTCCTGCGCGGCCTGGGCGACCAGATCCATCCGAAGATGCTGGCCATGGCCGGCAAGCCGCGCCCGGTCGATATCCGCTGGGTCGACATGCAGAACCCGATGTCGCCCGTGAAGAAGTCGGGCACCAAGAACGTCTGGATGCGGGCCAAGGCCACGCTCGGCGGCGACGTGAAGATGCAGCAGGCGGCTCTGGCCTACGCCTCGGACATGGCGTTCATGGAAAGCGCCCTGCGTCCGCACGGCCTGATCTGGACGACGCCTGGCCTGCAGGCCGCCAGCCTGGACCACGCCATGTGGTTCCACCATCCGTTCGACTTCAACGACTGGACCCTGTTCGCCCAGGACAGCCCCAGCGCCTCGCAGGGCCGGGGCCTGGTGCGCGGCCAGATGTTCAGCAAGGACGGCAAGCTCCTGGCCTCGGTGGCGCAGGAATGCCTGATGCGGGTTCGTAAATAGGCTTTCTTTGACGCGCGTTCGGGCGGCGAACCGCTCACACTTCGCCTGACGCGCTCTAGGCGAGTTCGATCCGCGCCACGCCGGCGGCGGCGAGACCCCGCAGCAGGGCGCTGGTCTGCATGCCGACGGTGAGTTCGCCCGCCAGGGCCATGCGGATCGCCTCGGCCGCCGAGACCCAAAGCGTCTCGATGCGCTCGCTGGGATCGTCTTTCGGCTCGGCGACACGGACCAGGTCGCGGGCCAGGACGATGTGGGTTCGGTTGGTGTGGGTGCCGGCGTTGGGCCAGCTCTCGCCGACGAGGCTCAAGGTCCCCGCATAGCCAGTCTCTTCCAGCAGTTCCCGCGCGGCGGCCGCGACGGGATCGGCCTCGCCGGGGTCCATGCCGCCGGCCGGCAGTTCCGTGGAGATGTCGCCCAGGCCGTGACGGTATTGGCGAACCAGCAGGACGTTGTTGTCGGCGTCGAGCGCGACGATCTCGACCCAGTCGGGATATTCCAGGACGTAGTAAGGCGCGACCACCGCGCCTTCATCGGTAACGCAGTCGTCGGCGCGCAGGCTGATCCAGCGGTCCTTGTGAATGTGGCGCGAGGCGGTGACCCGCCATTTTCCGTCCGACATCACCGATCGCTCCTTGGCGAGGCCTTAGTCCCGGTCGCCCAGTTCGTCGTCTTCGGCCAGACCTTCCGAGGCCGGGCCCTCATGCTCGCCCACCAGGGCCGGCGGATCGGCCAGGATCAGGCCTTGGTCGATCTTGACCTCCGGCACGGCCGCTCGCGTGAACGGCAGGTACCAGGTCGGACCGCCCAGGTCGGGGAGGATCTCCAGAATGTCGCCGGCGCCGAAATTCTGGACGCTCTTCACGCGGCCCAGCAGGACGTCGGTCTGGATATGGCGGACCGTCAGGCCGACCAGATCGCTCAGATAGAATTCGTCTTCATCCGGCTCGGGCAGGGCCGAGCGAGGAACGTAGAGGCGAAGGCCGCGCAAGCCGTCGGCGGCTTCCTTGGTGTCGATGCCCGCGCAGCGGCAGACAACGCCGTCCTTGGTCGAACGGGCCGAGACGATGGTCAGGGCCAGCGAGCCGTCCTGGCGCTTCAGCGCCTTGAAGGCCGCGATGCTCATCGGGACTTCGGTATAGGTCGAGATCCGCACCTCGCCGCGCACGCCAAAGCCGCCGGCCACGCGGCCGACCAGGATCATCGGATCGTCGGGAGGTACAGTCATCGTCTAGACAGAGTCGCGCCGCCGACCAGAAACGATCGGCGGCGCTGGAACCCTTAGCCTTCCGAAGTTTCTTCGGCCGGAGCTTCTTCAGCAGCGGCTTCAGCGGCCGGAGCCTCTTCAGCGGCGGCTTCAGCAGCCGGGGCTTCTTCGGCCGGAGCTTCTTCCACGGCCGGGGCGGCGGCGGCTTCAGCAGCAGCGGCGGCGGCGGCTTCGGCGGCAGCGGCCTTCTCGGCTTCGGCGGCGGCCTTGGCGTCGATTTCGGCTTGCTTGCGGTCTTCGTCACGCTGAGCGCGTTCGGCGTTGCGTTCCTTGGCCTTCTTGCCCGGCTCGCCCTTTTGCGGGTTGTTGCCGTGGGTCCAGGCGACCAGGCCTTGGGCGGCCAGGAAGCGGGCGACGCGGTCGCTCGGCTGGGCGCCCTTCTTGAGCCACTCTTGGATCGACTCGACCTTCAGGGTCACGCGAGCCGGGTCGTCCTTCTTGAGGAGCGGGTTGTAGGTGCCGACCTTCTCGATGAAACGGCCATCGCGCGGCGAGTGGCTGTCAGCGATGACGATCGAGTAGTACGGACGCTTCTTGGCGCCGCCACGGGCGAGACGGATCTTCAGCATTTCGGTAGTCCTTGGTCTAAAGTTCTATTTCTTGAACGGGTTGAAGCCGGGCAGGCCCAGGCCGGAGAGAGGGTTGGGTTTGGCGTCGCCGCCACTCCCGAGGCCCGGCAGACCGGGCAGCCCCGAGAGGCCTTGGCCCCCCGCTGCATTGGGATCGGGCTGGGGCATGCGGCCCCCGCCCAAATTCTTGAGACGGGCCATGTCGCCGCCGCCCATCATCTGGGCCATGCGGGCCATGCCCTTGCCGCCGTCCTTGCTCATGGCCTTGAACATGTCGGCCATCTGACGGTGCTGCTTGAGCAGGCGGTTGATCTCGGCGACCTCGACGCCGGCGCCGGCCGCGATGCGGCGCTTGCGCGAGGCGGCCAGAACGTCGGGCTTCTTGCGCTCCAGCTTGGTCATCGAGCTGATGATCGCCTGCTGGCGGCGGAAGATGCTGTCGTCGATGCCGCTCTCGGCGATCTGTTTCTTGACCTTCTGGACACCGGGCAGCAGGCCCATGATGCCTTCCATGCCGCCCATCTTCTGCATCTGCGAGAGCTGGGCCGACAGGTCGTTCAGGTCGAACTGGCCCTTGGCCAGCTTCTTGGCCATGCGCTCGGCTTCGGCATGGTCGAGGTCGGCCGCGGCGCGCTCGACCAGGGCCACGACGTCGCCCTGGCCCAGGATGCGGCCGGCGACGCGGCGGGCGTCGAACACGTCCAGCGCATCGATCTTTTCGCCGGCGCCGAGGAACTTGATCGGCAGGCCGGTGACGTGGCGCATCGACAGCGCCGCGCCGCCCCGGCCGTCGCCGTCGGCGCGGGTCAGGATCAGGCCGGTCAGCGGCAGGCGTTCGTGGAACGCCTTGGCGGTGCGCACGGCGTCCTGACCGGTCAGGCTGTCGGCGACCAGAATGGTCTCGGACGGGCTGGCGATGCGGGCGATTTCCGCCGCCTCGCTCATCATCGCCTCGTCCAGCGTGGTGCGGCCGGCGGTGTCGAGGATCAGGACGTCGTAGCCGCCCAGCTTGGCCGCCGTCAGGGCGCGCTTGGCGATGTCCGTGGCGCTCTGGCCCGGGACGATCGGCAGGCTCTCGACCTCGACCTGCTTGGCCAGGGTCGCCAGCTGCTCCATGGCGGCCGGGCGGCGGGTGTCGAGCGAGGCGACCAGCACCTTCTTGCGCTCGGTCTTCGACAGACGCAGGGCCAGCTTGCCGGTGGTGGTGGTCTTGCCCGAGCCCTGCAGGCCGGCCATCAGGATCACCGACGGCGGGTTCAGGGCCAGGTTCAGGCCGGTCGGGACTTCACCGCCCAGCATGTCGACCAGACCGTCATAGACGATCTTGACCACCTGGTCGGCCGGCTTGACCGAGCGGATGACGGCTTCACCGGAGGCCAGTTCCTTGGCCTTGCTGATGAAGTCCTTGACGACCGGCAGGGCGACGTCGGCCTCGAGCAGGGCGACGCGAACCTCGCGCAGCGCCTCGTCGATGTCCTTTTCGGACAGCACGCCGCGACCGCCGAGACGTTCGAATACGCCGGAAAGTCGCTCTGTAAGGCCGTCGAACATGTCGAACCCTAAGTAAAAACACGCTCCAAACGCGATCAGCCCCCGTGGACGATCACGTCGACGGGGGTCCTCGCCGTCCTCGTCCGGATGGATCCTGCGCTAACAGGCCGGGGTCGTGACGGTGGAGGCGCTGCTGATAAAGCGCCGGAAGCCGGGGCTTATGCATGGAAAAGGTCAAAGAGTCCACAGTCACGGGTGAATGTGAACTCGACCTACAATCCTCCGCCTCCCCAGACCTTGTGCCTGGGGTCCATCGGTCGGCCGCCGTAGCATCCGACCAGCGCCTGTCCACGCTGGCGGGACCTACCGACCCACACCGAGCCTGCCCGCCATGGGTCCTCGCCACAGGGGCGAGGAAGGCGGTGTTTCGGCATGTGTGGGAAGCTTACGCCGTGCCCAGGAAGTCGCGCTTGCCGACCTCGACGCCGTTGTGGCGCAGGATCGCGTAGGCGGTGGTGATGTGGAAGAAGAAGTTCGGCATCGCCTGGCCCTGCAGATAGTCCAGGCCCTTGAAGGTATAGGTCTCGCCGCGGCGGACCAGCTGGACGTCCCGCTCGTGGCCGCCTTCGAAGGCGGCGGGGTCGAGGCCTTCCACATAGGCGATGGCGCGGTCGACGCGGGCGATCAGCTCTTCGAAGCTCGTCTCGGTGTCGTCCCAGGCCGGAACCTCGACCGCGGCCAGCCGCGCGGCGCCGCCCTTGGCGAAGTCGGTGGCGATCTGAACCTGGCGGATCAGCGGGAACATGTCGGGATAGAGCCGCGCCTTCAGCAGGGCCTCGGGATCCCACTTCTTGGCCTCGACCAAGGCGGCGGCCTTGGTCAGCACGCCTTTCAGACCCTTCAGGCCCTGGATGAACACGGGCACGCTGGCCTGATGGATCGAGATCGACATGGACGCTCCGACGAAAAGAGATGCGCCTAGATAGGGCCGCGTGCCCGCTGGCGGAAGCGCTATCGGCCCGGACTTGGCGATCGCGGGCGAGGCCCTAGATATCGACGGTACGCGAAGCGGAGATCCTCATGCGCCCGTCCCTCCTGTCGCTTGGCCTGGCGCTCGGCGCGGCGGCGATCGTGACCGCACCGGCGGCCCTCGCCGCCGACCTCGACGCCACGATCAGAGCTTCGGAGAAGGCGCGGTACGCAGCCGACTTCGACGGCGCCGTGTCGCCGCTCAAGGCGGCGCTGGCCCAGCATCCAACCGAGAAGACACGCCTGCTGCTCCTGCTGCAGCAGATGCGGGTGCACCAGAGCCAGCGCCTGGTCGGCCGGATCAGTCCGGACGAAGCCGCCGTCGCCGACGAGGTCGCCAAGCTCAAGCCGGCCGCCGATCCCAGCCTGAAGGCGCTGACCACCCTGCGCGAGACCACCTCGGCCTATTTCGTCCGCCTGACGACCGGCGAGCTCAAGGACTCCAAGGCATTCGTTCCGGCCTTCAAGGCGGCGGCCAACAGCATTTCCGAGCGGTGCGACAAGGCCGACGCCCTGTTCTTCGCCGCCCTGATGCCGCAGGTGGCCGGCGACGCCGCCGCCTCGGCCGCGCCCCTGGCCGAGGCGCGCAAGGTCGCCGAAGCCGGCCGTTGCGACCTGGAGCTCTCCTATGTGCTGCGCCACGAGGCGGCGGTGGCCGAGGAGGCCGGCGACCTGAAGACGGCCCGCGACCTCTACGCCCAGTCTCTCGATCTGCGCCGCGCCGTCGGCTTCCAGGTCTTCATGCCCTATTCGATGTTGTCCCTGGCCGAGGTGGAATCCCGTCTCGGCGCCAAGGACGCGGCGCGCAAGCTGCGCGAGGAGGCCGTGGCGCTCAGCGTCCGCCTCGACCTGCCGAACGCGGCGAAGGCGGCGCGCGAGGCGCTGGCGGCCCCCTGACGGCGGCGCCCGAAGAGATTGGGGAACGGCCGAAGCTTAGCGGGGTTCTGTGGGGGTCCTATTTCCTCCCGAAAGGAGAACCCCGATGAAAGTCAGCGACGCCATGACCAGCCAGGTCTCGATCGCCCGCCCCACCGATACCATCCGCGACGTCGCCCAGGTGATGGCCCGGGTCGAGAGCGGGGTCGTTCCCGTGGTCGAAGACGGCAAGGTGGTGGGCGTGGTCACCGACCGTGACATCGTCCTGCGCGTGGTCGCCGAAGGCCGCAGCTTCGACGGCCCCATCTCGGAAGCCATGTCCGACGGCGAGGTGTTGAGCGTGAAGGAAGACGACATCCTGGCCGACGCCACCGCCAAGATGGCCAATAATCAGGTCCGTCGCCTGGTGGTGCTGAACGACGCCGGCAATCTGACCGGCATCCTGTCCCTGGGCGATGTCGCCAAGGACTATGGCGCCAAACAGGTCGGCAAGACCCTGGAGGAGATCTCCCAGGAGTCCGACGGCGACACGGCGCACTAGCGCGGAAAGAAAAAGGGCGGCCCCGCGAGGAGCCGCCCTTCTCGTATTCAGCTTGAGCCTGGAGGCTTAGACCAGCGAGCTGTCGATGGCCTTGCAGGCTTCCATCAGGCTCTGAACCGAGGCGACCGAAGCGGCGAACATGGCCTTCTCGGCGTCGTTGGTTTCGAACTCAACGATCTTCTCGGCGCCGCCGGCGCCGATGACGACCGGCACGCCGACATACAGGCCGTTCAGGCCGTATTGGCCGGTCAGGTAGGTGGCGCACGGCAGGACGCGCTTCTTGTCCTTCAGGTACGAGGTCGCCATGGCGATGGCGCTCTCGGCCGGGGCGTAGAAGGCCGAGCCGGTCTTCAGCAGAGCGACGATCTCGCCGCCGCCCTTGCGGGTGCGCTCGACGATGGCGTCCAGCTTTTCCTGGGTCATCCAGCCTTGCTTGACCAGTTCCGGCAGCGGCAGGCCGCCGACCGTCGAGTGACGGACCATCGGGACCATGTCGTCGCCGTGGCCGCCCAGGGTCCAGGCGTGGATGTCCTCGACCGACACGCCGGTGGCTTCAGCCAGGAAGTAGGCGAAACGGGCCGAGTCGAGGACGCCGGCCATGCCGATGACCTTTTCCTTCGGCAGGCCCGAGAACTGCTGCAGGGCCCAGACCATCGCGTCGAGCGGGTTGGTGATGCAGATGACGAAGGCGTTCGGGGCGTGGGCCTTGATGCCTTCGCCGACGGCCTTCATGACCTTCAGGTTGATGCCCAGCAGGTCGTCGCGGCTCATGCCCGGCTTGCGCGGCACGCCGGCCGTCACGATGCAGACGTCGGCGCCGGCGATGTCGGCATAGTCGTTGGCGCCCTTCAGGGCCACGTCCTTGCCGAACACGGCCGAGGCTTCGGCGATATCCAGCGCCTTACCTTGCGGGGTGCCTTCGGCGATGTCGAACAGGATCACGTCGCCCAGCTCTTCACGAGCGGCGATGTGGGCCAGGGTGCCGCCGATCATGCCGGCGCCGATAAGGGCGATCTTCGCGCGAGCCATGGGGTCTCCATCAAGGCTGTGGACAGTGCAATGTCGGGGCGCGGTCTAGACCCGTCGCGCCTTAGTCTCAAGCCCTCTTTCCCGTTTCGCTGCACTGCGGCAAAGATGGCTCAAGAACGATAAGGAGCGCAGGGGATGAACAAGACCGATCCTGGGAACTATTTCGAGGATTTCCGGCTGGGCCAAAGGCTGGTCCACGCCACGCCCCGGACGGTCACGGCAGGGGATGTGGCGCTTTACACCGCGCTCTATGGCCCGCGCTTTTCCCTGTTTTCCTCGGACGAATTCGCCCGGTCCTGCGGTCTTGCTGCGGCGCCGGTGGACCCGCTGGTCGCCTTCCATGTCGTGTTCGGCAAGACGGTGCCGGACATCAGCCTGAACGCCGTGGCCAATCTGGGCTACGCCGAGGGTCGGTTCCTGGCCCCGGTGTTTCCGGGCGACACGCTGAGCGCGGTGTCGGACGTCATTGGGCTGAAGGAGAATTCCAACCGCAAGACCGGCGTCGTCTATGTCCGCACCACCGGCGTGAACCAGCGCGGCGAGGCGGTGCTGAGCTATGTGCGCTGGGTGATGGTCAAGAAGCGCGATCCCCAAGCCGAGATCGCCGAGCAAACGGTCCCGACCCTGTCGGTGGCCGTGGCCCCGGCCGACCTCGTCGCGCCCGCCGGCCTGGATTTCTCGGGCTATGACTGGGCCCTGGCCGGCGGGCCGCACGCCTTCGAGGACTATGCGGTCGGCGAGAAGATCGACCATGTCGACGGCATGGCGGTCGAGGAGGCCGAGCACCAGATGGCCACGCGCCTCTGGCAGAACACCGCCAAGGTCCATTTCAACCAGTTCGAGCGGACCAAGGATCCGTCCGGCAAGCGGCTGGTCTATGGCGGGGTGGTGATCTCGACCGCCAAGGCGCTGTCGTTCAACGGCCTGCAGAACGCCGGCCTGATCCTGGCGATCAACGGTGGCCGCCACGTCGCGCCGTTCTTCGCCGGCGGCACGGTGTTCGCCTGGAGCGAGGTGCTGGACAAGGCCGATCTCGGCGCCGTCGGGGCCCTGCGCCTGCGGCTGGTGGCCACGAAGGACCGGCCTTGCGACGACTTCCCGGACAAGGATGGCGAGGGCGTCTACAATCCGGCCGTCATTCTCGACTTCGATTACTGGGCGGCGGTTCCCAAGCGTGGCTGAAGCAATGCAACCCTTCGAGCTCGACCCGGCGTTCGTCGCCACCTCGCACAAGGTCGCCGACCTGCCGCTGTGCGAGGTGCGGCTGCAGGACGACGCCCGCTATCCGTGGCTCGTCCTGATCCCGCGCCAGCCCGGGCTGCGGGAGATCGAGGAGCTGGACACGGCCCATCGCATCCAGCTGATGGAAGAGATCGTCCTGGCCGGTTCGGCCGTGCGGGCGGTCGGGGCAGTCCTGGGCCTCACGGTCGACAAGCTCAATGTCGGGGCGCTCGGCAATGTCACTGCCCAGCTGCACGTCCATGTCGTCGGGCGGCGCAAGAATGATCCGGCCTGGCCCGGACCCGTCTGGGGCCATAGCCCCGCCAGCGCCTATTCGTCCGAAGCCCTGGCCGCGCCGATCGCGGCGGCCCGAGAGGCCCTCAAGGCCTAGCGCCGCGTCTTCTTCGATGAACTCTTCTTGGCGACAGCCTTGCCCCTGCGGCTGGCCGTCGCCTTAGCCTTGGCCTTGCCCTTCTTCGAGACCGAGGCCTTGCCCTTGCGGGCGGCGGCGGCGCACTTGGCCTTGGCGGCCTTCAGCGCCTTGCCTTTCTTGCCCTTGGTCGAGCAGACCGGGGCGGCGGCGGGCGCGGGGCGGCTGGCGACCACGCGCGGCGGCCAGACGTACGGGCCTCGGCCCTGGCCTTCGTAGCCGGGCGGCGCCTGGGGCAGGATGTGCTCGGCGATCACCGCCATGGTCGCGCCGTTCTCGACCAACTGGCCCGACCAGCGCTCGTAGCCGGCCTGCCGCAGGGTCAGCACCGAGGATTGCCCGCCCTTGGGACTGAAGCGGACGATGATGTCGTCGCCCTCGCGGCGCAGCTCCTCGATCAGGCCCGTCGAGCCGACCGTCCCCGGCCGGCGCACATCGCGCCAGGCGCCTTCCAGCTCGCCCAGACCGCCGGCCTTGTCGACCAGTTGCAGGGCGTAGAGCTGGACCCCGTCAGCGCCGGTGACCCTCCAGCCGCCGTCCAGCGGACCTTGCAGGCTCTGGGCCGCCGCGACCGAGCCCTTGACCCGCAGCTCGTAGACCTGGGCCTTGCTCGGACTGCCGTCCGGCGTGGTCGAGGGCTCCGGCGGCGGGATCGGCAGGATCGTTCCCTTGTGCCGGGGCGCGGGCTTGCTCGGCGCAGCCTCGGCCTCGTCCTCGTCGGTCGACTGGTTGCTCTGCGAGATCAGGTCGCCCAGCGGGTCGAGGGCCTGCGGGACCTGCGCGGAGTCGGGGGCGGGCGTCGCAGTCTGCGGCTGGGTGCTGACCGGCGCATCGGCAGGCGGCGCCGACGTAACTGGCGGCGAAGCGGGCGTCGTCGCCGGAGTCTGCTGCGCCAGCGCCGGGCTGGCGATCAGAGCGACGGAGAAAACGATAGCCCGCATTCGAAACCTTCTAGCACTCCAGGCCTCAAGCCGAACGCGCGCCGATGGCCTCCGCCACCGCGACCAGACGCTCGGCCTGCGCCAGATGCAGACGTTCGGCCATCTTGCCGTCCACCCGCAAGGCGCCTTTGCCAGAATTTTCAGGCGCGTTGAAGGCCGCGATCACCGCCTGGCTCCAGGCGATGTCCTCGGGCGAGGGTGAAAAGACCCGATTGCAGATCTCCAGATGCTTGGGATGGATCAGGGTCTTGCCGTCGAAGCCGAAGTCGACGCCCTGGACGCACACGGCCTCCAACGCCGCCAAGTCCTCGATGTCATTGTGCACGCCGTCCAGGATCGTCAGGCCGTGAGCCCGGGCGGCGGCGACCGACAGGGTCAAGAGCGGCAGGAACGGCGCGCGGTCCGGCGTCTGGCGGGCCCGCATCTCCTTGGCGAAGTCGTTGACGCCCATGACCCAGGCCGACAGGCGGGTCGTCCGGCTGGCGGCGGCGATTTCCCACAGGTGGAAGGCGGCCTTGGCCGTCTCGATCATGGTCCACAGCTTGGTCTCCGCCGGGGCGGCATGCAGGGCCTGGTGATAGGCGTGGACGTCGGCGGCGTCGTTGACCTTGGGGACCAGCACCGCGTCCGGGCCCGCCTCGGCGGCGGCCTTCAAGTCGTCGGCGCCCCAGGGCGTGTCGAGGCCATTGACCCGGATCACCACTTCGCGGCCACCAAAGCCGCCGGCCTTGACCGCCGCCATCGCCGCCTCGCGCGCCGCCGGCTTGCTCTCGGGTGCGACCGCGTCCTCCAGGTCCAGGATGATCACGTCGGCGTCCAGGGTGCGGGCCTTTTCGACCGCCTTGGCGTTGGAGGCGGGCATGTAGAGGGCGCTGCGGCGCGGGCGCCCGGAAACGGACGGGTCGGCGGTGGTGGTCATGAAACTCCCCTGCTTTGCTTTTTTGCGTTGCCGCGACCTTAGCATTGCTGCGGCGCAGCAAAAGCCTCCCGCCCTAAAACACATTCCTTGGCGCGAAGCGGCTTGGCGCCGGTCCCGCCAAGCGTAAGCTCGTCGCATGAGCACCACCCGGTACGACAAGAGCGCGAAGAATGTTCTGGGCGGCGAGCTGGTCCCCTGTTCCCTGGATCCGGTCACCGGCTTTTATCGCAACGGCTGCTGCGAGACCGGTCCGCATGATCTGGGCCTGCACACCGTCTGCGCGGTGATGACCGACGACTTCCTGGCCTTCTCAAAGGCCCAGGGCAACGACCTCTCCACGCCGCGTCCCGACCTGGCCTTTTCGGGCCTGAAGGCCGGCGACCGCTGGTGCCTGTGCGCCGGTCGCTGGAAGGAGGCGCTCGACGCCGGCATGGCCCCACAGGTGGTGCTGAACGCGACGCACGAGGAGATGCTGGCCGTGGTGACGCTGGGGGTGCTGAAGGATCACGCGGTGGCGTGAGACGTCCGCTTCACGCGGCGCGCCGCTGAAGTGATGGAAGGCGACGCGGAGCGCCGGACGACGTCCAGAGTGTGAGTTTGTAGGCACCGTTTCGACGAAGCCAGACGCCCCGCGCGACCGTTATCAGCCAGCGAACGTCGTTCTTCGTCACGCCTTGATGCTACCTAGGGAATGTAGGATAAATCCAAAACGCCGGATGGTTGCCTAGATCCGTCGGCGCGAAGGGAGGGTCGAGGTCATGAGGAAGCGTCTCGTCGCGATAAGTCTTCTCATGTCGCTGGCGGCCGGCGGCGCCGTCGCCGACAGCCAGTACTACGCCACCGCATCGACCAAGAAGGACGCCAAGCGTTTGGCCACCGCCGAAGCGCGCGCCACCGCTCAGGCCTCGAACCTGTGCTATCGCCCCGCGCGCCAGGTCCGCGAATGTGTAGAGGTCGAAGGCGGCTTCCGCTGCCGGGCCGACACCTCAAGCAACAACCGCACATGCAAGCGGGCAGGCTGGGTCAACGAATACGCCAGGACCCGATACGCCCCCCTCTACGATCCATCGCGGGTGAGCACGTTCTTCAGTCCTGGACTGTCTTCCAACGTGTTCGCGCCGCCACCCGTCCTGCTCTATGGCCGCTGGGTCCCCGCGGACCCCGGGCCGCCGGCCCCGACGCCCTTTCCCTCGACCCCCAATCCCCCAATCGCGAACTGATCGGCACGCCAAAGGAGCTCGAGATCATGAAGAAGCGTCTCCTCGCTATGGGCCTGCTTATATCCCTGACCGCCACTGGAGCGGTCGCCGACAGCCAGCACTACGCCACCGCATCGACCAAGAAGGACGCCAAGCGCCTGGCCACCGCCGAGGCGCGCGCCACCGCTCGGGCCTCGAGCCTGTGCTACCGCCCCGCGCGTCAGGTCCGCGAATGTGCAGAGGTCGAAGGCGGCTTCCGCTGCCGGGCCGACACCTCAAGCAGCAACGCCACCTGCAGGCGCGTGGGGTGGGTGAACGAATTCACGCCGGCGACCTATGCCGAGACGCGCCACGATCCCTGGTACTGGGCCAATGTCATCGCAAAAGACCCCGGGGGGCCGACATACATCTCGGGCCAGGGCATGACCTACGACAGCCAACTCAGGATGACGCAGTATCTCCCGCCGGTGACGACGCAGGTCCCGCGGAGATAACCACCGCGCCGCATCATCCCCGCAGCGGGTATTCGCGTTCCAACCGATAGGCCGAGCCCTCGCTGGTCCGCCAGCTGGAATAGAGCCCGAACCGGTCGACCGGAAAGACTGGCGAATGGAGCAGGTTGTTGGCCTGGATCCAGGCCCCGACCTCGGGGACCGACGGGCGCTTCAGATAGGCCAGGGTGACGTGCGGCGTGTAGAGCCGGCTCTCGGGCTTGAGCCCGACCGATCGCGCCGCGCTCTCATTGGCCTTGGCCAGCCGCCGCAGGGGCGGACTTTCCTCGACTCCGGCCCAGACCGCGTGGATCTCAGGGCCCTCTCCGAAATGGCCGACACCCGCCAGTTCCAGGTCGAAGGCCGGGGCTTCGATATGCGCCAAGGCCTCGTCCAGCTCGGCCGCCACCGGCTCCTGGACGTCGCCGATGAACTTCAGGGTGATGTGGAACGCCTCCAGCGGCCGCCAGCGCGCGCCGTCGACGCCGTGCTGGCGTGAGAGCAGGCCCTGGCCGATCTCCGGGGGCACGGCGATGGCGGTGAAGAGGCGGATCATGCGGGTTTAACGCCTACGGGCAGGGGTTGGGCTGGCGGCCGTGGATGGCGTCGACGGCCTTTTCCAGGTCCTCGGTCCAGTTCAGGTCGAAGGCGTCGATATCGGTCTTCAGCTGCGCCATCGAGGTTGCGCCGATGATCGTCGCCGTCACGAACGGCCGGGTGTCGCAGAACTTCAACGCCAGCTGGGCCGGGTCGAGACCGTTGGCCTTGGCCAGGTCCACATAGGCGCGGAAGGCGTCCTGGGCGCCGGGGCCCTCGTAGCGCTGCATGCGGTTGTAGAGCGCCTTGCGCGAGCCCTCGGGCAGGGCGCCGTCCAGGTACTTGCCGGTCAGCTGGCCCTGGGCCAGGGGCGAATAGGCCAGCAGGCCGACCTGCTCGCGCATGGCGATCTCGGCCAGGCCGTATTCGAAGGTGCGGTTGGCCAGGTGGTAGGCGTTCTGGATCGAGGCGATGCGCGGCAGGCCCCTGGCTTCGCTCTCGGCCAGGAAGCGCATCACGCCCCACGGGAACTCGTTGGAGACGCCGACGTGGCGGATCGAGCCCTTCTTCACGTGAACGTCCAGGGCCTCGAGGATGTCGCCGAACGCCTCGAAATCCTGATCATAGTCCTTGTAGGCATGACCGCCGAACACCCGCACGCGGCGATCGGGCCAGTGCAGCTGGTAGAGGTCGAGATAGTCGGTTTTCAGCCGGCGCAGCGAGCCCTCGACGGCCTCGTCGATCTGGGCGCGGGTCTGGCGGGTGACGCCGCCGTCCTTGCGCATCCAGGACAGGCCGCCGAACGCCGCGCCCTGGCCGGCCACCTTGGAGGCCAGCACGATCTCCTGGCGCTTGCCGGTCTTTTCCAGCCAGGAGCCGATATAGGCCTCCGTGCGCCCCTGGGTCTCCGGGCTGGGCGGGCTGGCGTACATCTCGGCCGTATCCCAGAAGGTCACGCCGCGTCCCAGGGCGTAGTCCATCTGTTCGTGCGCCTCGGCCTCGCTGTTCTGCGAGCCCCAGGTCATGGTGCCCAGGCAGCAGCGCGAGACCATGACGTCCGTACGGCCGAGCTTGACGTAGTCCATCGGCGAGCCCCTCGTTCTTGTTGGACAAGCTTTCTAGGGGGTTGCGCGGGGGCCTCGCAAGGCGCTCCAGCAAACGCGGGTGCATACCATGAACGCAATTCAGACAGGGATTGCGCGACGGCCCGGGACACCCGATATTCGTGAGGCGTCCACCGTGGACGCCTAGCTCAAGGGCTTATTCGATGAACGACCTCAACCGCGGCTACGCGCGCTCGATCCCGGCGGATCGCGCCGACATGTCGGTTGACGCCGGCCTGCGTAGTTTCATGCTCGGCGTCTACAACAAAATGGCGCTGGGCCTTCTGCTGTCGGCCGTCCTGGCCTTCGTGACCAGCTACTATCAACCGGTGGCGAGCGCGCTCTACGTCCTGACCCCGGACGGTCGCCTGGCCGGCTTCACCCTGCTTGGCACGGTCCTCCGCTTCGCCCCGCTGGCGATGATGTTGGTCGCCATGTTCGCCATGAAGAACCCGACGGCGCGCTCGTCCGGCATCTTCTACTGGGCGCTGGTGAGCACGATCGGCGCGGGCCTTGGCCTGTGGCTGCTCGTCTATAATGTCCAGTCGGTGTTCGCGACCTTCCTGGTCACCGCCATCGCCTTCGGCGGCCTCAGCCTGTTCGGCTACACGACCAAGAAGGACCTGACCGGCTTCGGCAGCTTCCTGATCATGGGCCTGATCGGCCTGATGCTAGCTTCGCTGGTCCAGGTGTTCCTGCACCTGCCGGGCCTCAGCTTCATCATCAGCCTGCTGGGCGTGTTCATCTTCGCGGGCCTGACCGCCTACGACACCCAGAACCTGAAGATGACCTACTACCAGTTGGGCGGTGAGCAGCAGTCGATGGCCGTGGCCACCAACTACGGGGCGCTGAACCTCTATCTGAACTTCATCAACCTGTTCCAATTCCTGCTCAGCCTGATGGGCGGCCGCCGCTAAGGCCAAGCACAGGTTCGAACGACGAAGCCCCGGCGGGAAACCGCCGGGGCTTTTCTTTGAGGCGCTGTGCGTCCTTCGAGGCTTCGCCTGCGGCTCGCACCTCAGGATGAGGATGGTTTGCTGACGACCTCATCCTGAGGCGCCCGCGCAGCGGGCCTCGAAGGACGCAGGACATTTCAGTCGACGACCGAGAACTTGCCCTTCTCGAACACCCGCAGCACCTGGCCCAGTTCGTGGCCGCGCTTGAGGACCATGCCGCCCTGACCGGTCACCGCCCAGGCGCCCTGCTTGCGGGCCAAGGCCGGGCGCTTCTCGACGCGATAGAGCGGGGCCTCGGCCGTGTGCCGGAAGATCGAGAAGACCGCGCAATCGGACAGGCCAGCTATGCCGTAGTCGCGCCACTCGCCGGCCGCCACCATCCGGCCGTAGAGACGCATCAGCTGATCAAGCTCGCGTCGCTCGAAAAAGACGACGCCGCCGACAGGCGCGGACGGGGGCTGGGATTCCAGGGCCATCGCCGGAATCTAATCCCAAATCGGACGATTGGAACAGGGGCGACGCGGAGGATTTCGGGTCGGCCGTTCCTTGCGTGTCGGCCCGGACACGTTGCGTCGGGAATGGCGCTCCACGGTCAAGCTACGCCCCGATATGACCTTATTTCGGTCGTTCGCCCGCCCCCTTGCGGGTCGATAAGGTGAGTGTCGGCTGATCGGACATCCTGTGGTCCAGGATCCTGAACAGCCCCCCCAGCCCCCCAGATCGCGGGCCGGTCAGTCGACAAACCCCCCAATATCCCCTCCCCCCAGAAACCCGCGCCGCCTTCCCAGCAGCGCGGGTTTTTGCGTTCGGGCGCGAGGATCGACCGCCTTATCCCCGCCATGTCGCGCCGCGAAAGGACCTTTGTTTGGTCCAGCCCTCGCCGGGTTGCGGTTCGATAAGGAAAGCGTCGACGAAGACCGGACCGGGATCCTGAACAGCCCCCCCAGCCCTACCGGTCATGAGACGGTCGTCGCCGACACGCCAAAGGAACCCGCGCGGCCCAGCCCCTCCCGCCGCGCGGGTTTTCTTTGGTCGGTGCTTTAGTCGGGATCAGCGCTCGGCGGCGGGGGCGTGCAGCACACCCAGAATGCGACCGCCCTTGGCGCCCTGCACCAGCACGACGGTCTCGAGCTCGCCATCGGTCGCGGCCGGCAGGCGGAACAGCTTGGGCCGACCCGCCCAGGGACCCAGCCGAACCAGCTCGCGCACCACATTGCGATGGACCAGGGTCTGGCCCTTGTTGTCGCCGCGCTTGACGGCGATGTCCTGCTCGCGCGGGTCGTAGCGCACCAGCCAGACCTCGCCGCCGCCGCGCGGGGCGGAGGCCGAGCCGACGGCCACCCGGGTCTTGCCGACGAACTGCATGTCCGGCGCATTGACCGGCGTGCGCGCGGCCGACTTCACCAGGTCCTCGACCGCCTCGGCCTTGGCGCCGGAGACCTGCACCTTGCCGCCGACCACCATCTGGGGCGTGGGCACGTCGCGCAGGGCGAACTTCTTGGCGTAGGCGCGCTGGCGCTCGGCGAAGACCGGCTTGGCGAAGGTGTCCTTCCAGCCGAGATAGTCCCAGTAGTCGACCGAATAGGTCAGGGCCAGGACGCCGTCGCGCTGGGCCAGGTCGGCCGCCAGCTGGGTGGCCTTGCCGCACGAGGAGCAGCCCTGGGCGGTGAACAGCTCGACCACCACGGGCGTCTTCGTCCTGGCGGCCACGGCCCTCTCGGGCTGCGCCTGGGCGGCGGCCCCCCACGACAGGGAAGCGACGACGCCGGACAGGGCCAGGCAGAGCAGGGAGAGGGCGGCCTTACGCATCGAGCGCACTTAATCCAAGAACGCCCGGGATAGCCGTTCACGAGGCCGTGAATAGCGGGGTCCCGGGGAAAGAAAAACGCGGAGACATCGTTGTCAAAGCCCCGCTCAACGAAAACGGCCGGCCCCGCGAAGGAGCCGGCCGTCGATTTCGAGGCTGAGCGCCGCGCCTAGTCGGCCTTGGCCAGGTTGCGCAGCACGTAGTTCAGCACGCCGCCGTTCTTGAAGTATTCGAGCTCGGTCGGCGTATCGATGCGGCAACGCACCGGGAAGCGGGCGATGCGGCCGTCGGTCGGGCGATAGAGCTCGACGATCAGCTGCTTGCGCGGCGCCAGGTCGGTGAGGCCACGGATCGAGACGATCTCCTCGCCGGTCAGCTCCAGCTTCTGCCAGCCGTCCTGAACGAACTGCAGCGGCAGCACGCCCATGCCGACCAGGTTCGAACGGTGAATGCGCTCGAAGCTTTCGCAGATCACCGCGCGGACGCCCAGGAGCTTGGTGCCCTTGGCGGCCCAGTCACGCGACGAGCCGGTGCCGTATTCCTTGCCGCCGAACACGACCGCCGGGCGGCCTTCGGCCTGGTACTTCATGGCCGCGTCGTAGATCGACATCACTTCGCCGGTCGGGAAGTGCTTGGTCACGCCGCCTTCGATGTCCGGCGTGATCTTGTTGCGGATGCGGATGTTGGCGAACGTGCCGCGCATCATCACCTGGTGGTTGCCGCGGCGGGCGCCGTAGCCGTTGAAGTCCACCGGCTGCACGCCGTTGTCGATCAGGTACTGGCCAGCCGGGCTGGTCGTCTTGATCGAACCGGCCGGGCTGATGTGGTCGGTGGTGATCGAGTCGCCGAACACGGCCAGGACGCGGGCTTCCACGATGTCGGTGACAGGCGAAGGCGTCATCGACATGTTCGGGAAGTACGGCGGGTTCTGGACGTAGGTCGAGTCCCCTTCCCAGGCGTAGGTCTGGCCGCCGGTCACCTTGATGCCCTGCCAGTTCTTGTCGCCCTTGAAGACGTCGCCGTAGCGGGTGGCGAACATCTTCTCGTTGATCGCCTTGCGTTGCAGAGCGGCGATGTCCTCGTTCGACGGCCAGATGTCGGCCAGGAACACGTCCTTGCCCTTCTTGTCCTGGCCGATCGGCTGGGTGGCCAGGTCGATCTTCATCGTGCCGGCCAGGGCGTAGGCCACCACCAGCGGCGGCGAGGCCAGGTAGTTGGCGCGGACGTCCGGGTTCACGCGGCCTTCGAAGTTGCGGTTGCCCGACAGCACCGAGCAGGCGACCAGGTCGTTGTCGCTGATCGTCTTGCTGATGGCTTCCGGCAGCGGGCCCGAATTGCCGATGCAGGTGGTGCAGCCGTAACCCACGAGGTTGAAGCCGAGGGCATCCAGGTGCTTGGTCAGGCCGGCCTTGGCCAGGTAGTCGGTGACCACCTGCGAGCCGGGGGCCAGCGAGGTCTTCACCCACGGCTTGACCTTCAGGCCCTTGGCGACCGCGTTCTTGGCGACGAGGCCGGCGGCGATCAGGACGCTGGGGTTGCTGGTATTGGTGCACGAGGTGATGGCGGCGATGACCACGTCGCCGTGGCCGACGTCGAAGTTCTCGCCTTCCACCGGGGCGCGCAGGTCAGGCTGCTCGGCCTTGCCGAACTCGCCCGTCAGCGACTCCTGGAACTTGTACGAAGCCTCGGCCAGCAGGACGCGGTCCTGCGGACGCTTCGGGCCGGCCAGCGACGGCTGGACGGTCGAGAGGTCCAGTTCCAGGCTGTCGGTGAAGGTCGGCTCGGGCACGCCCGGCTCCCACCACAGGCCTTGTTCCTTGGCGTAGGCTTCGACCAGGGCGACGCGATCGGCCGGACGGCCGGTGCCCTTGAGATAGGCCACGGTGGCGGCCGAGATCGGGAAGAAGCCGCAGGTGGCGCCGTATTCCGGCGCCATGTTGGCGATGGTCGCCTGGTCTTCCAGGGTCAGGTTGGCCAGGGCGTCGCCGTAGAATTCGACGAACTTGCCGACCACGCCCTTCTTGCGCAGCATCTGGGTGACGGTGAGCACCAGGTCGGTGGCTGTCGCGCCTTCCGGCATGGCGCCGGTCAGCTTGAAGCCGATGACTTCCGGGATAAGCATCGGGATCGGCTGGCCCAGCATCGCGGCCTCGGCCTCGATACCACCCACGCCCCAGCCCAGAACGGCCAGGCCGTTGACCATGGTCGTGTGGCTGTCGGTGCCGACAACGGTGTCGGGATAGGCGACGGTGTCGCCGTCGACGTCGTTGGTCCAGACGGTCTGGGCCAGGTATTCCAGGTTCACCTGGTGGCAGATGCCGGTGCCGGGGGGCACGACGCGGAAGTTGTTGAACGCCGACGAACCCCAGCGCAGGAAGCGGTAGCGCTCGATGTTGCGCTCGTACTCGCGCTTGACGTTGGAGTCATAGGCCTTGGCGTCGCCGAAGTTGTCGACCATCACCGAGTGGTCGATGACCAGGTCGACGGGGTTCAGCGGGTTGATCTTGGCCGGGTTGGCGCCCAGGGCGACCATGGCGTCGCGCATGGCGGCCAGATCGACGACGGCCGGAACGCCGGTGAAGTCCTGCATCAGCACGCGGGCCGGGCGGAAGCTGATCTCGTGCTCGACCGAGCCCTTGTTGTTCAGCCAGGCGGCGACGGCCTTCAGGTCGTCCTCGTTGACCGAGACGCCGTCCTCGTTGCGCAGCAGGTTTTCGAGGAGCACCTTCATCGAGACCGGCAGAGACGAAGTTCCGGCAAGACCGGCTTCCTCAGCGGCGCGAAGGCTGTAATAGACGTAAGACTTGCCGCCGACAGTGAGCTCGCGACGGGCTTTAAGGCTGTCCATAGACGCCATTCTCAAGGATCCTTCTCTGTCCACGGCCGCCCGAAAACCGCTCCCGGGATCACGCGCTAATCGGAAGGGACACACAGGTTCCGCCTCCGCGCCGCGTACCACCCAAAACGACTGGAGGGGGACGACCGCGCGCTTCTTAGCGCTGCCGCCGCCCAACGTCCATGTCGCGCGCGGGGTCTTGGCATGTTGAGAGCTGTTCTCATTAAGAATCTGGCGATTTCGCGCGGCGAACGCCTGCTGTTTTCGGGCCTGGACCTGACGCTTCGCGCCGGCGAGGCCGCCGCCCTTGTCGGCCGCAACGGCGCGGGCAAGACCAGCCTGCTGCGCGCGGTGGCCGGGCTGCTGCGCCCCGCCGAGGGCTCGGTGCTTTTCGAAGGCGAGGCCGGCCCGATCGAGGCCGAGACGGCGCGCGCCGAGCAGCTGCATCTGCTGGGCCACCAGGACGGGCTGAAATCCAGCCGCACCGCCTGGGAGGAGCTGCGCTTCCAGACCCTGTGGACTGGTGGAACCGAGGACAGCGCCCGAGCGGCGGCCAAGCGGTTCGACCTTAAGCGCCTGATGGACCTGGAGGTGCGCCGCCTGTCGGCGGGCCAGCGCCGACGCCTGGCCCTGGCCCGCCTGGCCGCCAGTCCCCGGTCGCTGTGGCTGCTGGACGAGCCGATGGCGCCGCTGGACGCGGCCCAGCGCGCGGCCTTCGGGATGGTGATGGCCGAGCACCTGGCGGCCGGCGGCATGATCCTGGCCTCGGTGCACGATCCGCTGCCAATCCCGGCGCGCGACGTGCCGATCGGGGCGGAGGTCGGCGCATGAAGGCGTTCGGCGTCCTGCTGCGGCGAGAACTGGCCCTGGCCTGGGGCCGGGGCGGTGGCCCGCTGCTCGCCCTGACCTTCTACGCCTGCGTCGTCGTGCTGCTGCCGATGGCCTCGGGCCGCGCGCCCGAACGCCTGGCCGCCATCGCGCCGGGGATCGCCTGGCTGGCCCTGGCCCTGGCGGCGCTG
Organism: Caulobacter sp. GW821-FHT11E10; assembly: GCF_058808375.1. NCBI lineage: Bacteria > Pseudomonadati > Pseudomonadota > Alphaproteobacteria > Caulobacterales > Caulobacteraceae > Caulobacter > Caulobacter sp. GW821-FHT11E10. The sequence continues at coordinate 240,413 of NZ_JBXARP010000003.1, read as the reverse complement.
CTGTCCCTCGAGCGGCTTTTCGAGCGCGACTACGAGGACGGGACCCTGGACCTGCTGGCCCTGGGCCCCGCGCCGTTGGAGGCCGTGGCGGTCGCCAAGTGTCTGGCCCAGTGGCTGGCGACCGGCGCGCCCCTGGCCCTGGCCGCCCCGATCGCGGCCCTGATGCTGGGCGCCGAGCCCAAGGTCATGCCGCTGCTGGTGCTGTGTTGCCTGGCGGGCGGCCTGGCCTTCGCCTTCCTGGGCGGCCTCGGCGCGGCCCTGGCGCTGGGCAGCAAGCGTGGTGGCCTGTTGGTGGCCGTGATCGTCCTGCCGCTGTTCGCCCCGCCGGTGATCTTCGGAGCTGGGGCGCTGGACGGTTTCTCGGCCGGCCTTCCGTGGACGAGCGGACTGCTGTTGCTGCTGGCCTATTGCGTCGGGGCGGTGGCCCTCTCGCCCCTGGCCATGGGCGCGGCGTGTCGGAACGCGCTGGATTGAAAGTTCAAAAAACCTCGTCATCCCGGACGGCCGAAGGCCGAGCCGGGACCCAGGGGCAGTCCCACTGCCGTGGCCCCTGGGTCCCGGCTCTCCGCTTCGCTGCGGCCGGGATGACGAGAAATTTTGTGACGTAGAGATCCCTAAGGCGTCGGCGCGACCGTCGCCTGAATCTCCCCCGACTTTGCCCCCCGCTCGCCCAGCACCACCGCGAAGCTGCCGCCGATGATCATCAGGCCGCCGGCGAAAAGCGCCGTGGTCAGGTGATCGCCGAACAGCAGCACCCCGCAGGCCGCGCCGATCAGCGGCTCGATATTGATGAACACCCCGGCGCTGGCGGCTCCAACCTTCGAGGCGCCGTACTGCCAGGCGGCGGTGGCCAGCAAGGTCGCCAGCACGCCTTGGGCGACGACCGCGATCCAGACGGGCGCGCTGAGATCCAGCTTTGGCGCGCCGTGCATGACGAAGGCGATCGGCAGGATGGTGAAGGCCGCCACGATGATCGTCACGGCCGGAATGGCCATGGGATTCGGGGCGGGCGGCGCCTTTCGCAGGGTCAGCAGCCAGGCCAGGAACAGGAACAGCGCGCCGATCGACAGGGCCACGCCCAGCGGCGAGCTCGCGCCGTCCGGCTTGCCGGCGATCAGGGCCGCGCCCAGGGTCGCCGCCGCCACGCCAACCCACGACAGCCGTGAAACCTTCTCGCCGAGCAGCTTGGCGCTGATCGCGATCAGGGCCGGCATGGCGCCGACCAGCAGGGCCGCGACGGTCACGCTGACATGGGCCAGGCCCTCGAACTGGACCATGAAGGCCACGCCGTACAGGACCCCGGCCAGCAGCACGATCGGCGAACGGAACAGCGCCCGCACCTCCGGCCGGCGCAGGGCGAACGGCGCGGCGGCGATGGCGGCCACGACGAAGCGCAGCAACACCATGTGGGCCGCGTCCGTCTCGGCCAGGATCATCTTGCCGGTGGGAAAGCCCAGGCCCCAGCAGATCCCCGCGAGAGCCAGGGCGACGAAAGCGAGCGACTTCATGCGGACTCCATCCCCAGGCGAAAGGGGCCGAAAGCAGGGACGGCCGGGCGTGTCGCACGGCGGACCGCGCGTCGTCTAAAGGAGGTGTGTCCCGGAACTGGCAGCTGACATAGCGCCCGCAAGCGGGAGCGCAAGACGAAGGCGTCAGGCGGCGCGTCTTCGGGGTCCGCCAAACATGTAACATTGTTCATGAACTCGGACATTTTCGCGCCATATCCGCGTGGCCAAGCTCCAGCTTCAAATTACGACAGGGAGCTCACAACCATGCGTAAAACGCTTACCCGCCTGGCGCTCGCGGGCGTCGCCGTCACCGCCCTGGCCGGCGTCGCCGTCGCCCAGATCCCGCCGCCCCCTCCGGCGCCGCCCGCCCCGCCGATGGCCCCCATGCCACCGATGCCGCCGATGCCTCCCATGGAAGCGCTGATGGCCATGGGCCCCGGCATGGACATGGCGTTCATGCATCACGGCCGCGCGGCCGATCCGGAGAAGCGCGCCCAGCGCCTGCGCGACGTGCTGCAGCTGCGCCCCGACCAGGACGGCGCCCTGAAGGCCTATATCGACGCGACCGCGCCCAAGATCGTCACGATCAAGAAGGAAGAGGTCGTCAAGGACGCCAAGGAAAAGGGCGACAAGAAGGACGGCGACAAGAGGGAGTGGGCCGAGCCCAAGCCGCTGACCACCCTCGAGCGCCTGGACCACATGACCAAGGCCGCCGACGCCATGAAGGCGCGGGCCGAGGCCACGCGGGCCTTCTATACCGCGCTGAGCCCCAGCCAGCAGAAGACCTTCGACATCCTCGGCATGGGCGAAGGCCATGGCGGCGGCGGCGACCACGTCTTCATCCGCCGCTTCGACACCAAGGGCCCGCAAGTCTTCAAGGACGGCGAGCGCAAGGTCATCATCCAGCGCAAGGTCGGCTGACCCCGGCCCGCGTTCGGGGGAGCGGCGCGCCTGCACGCGCCGCTCCTTCCCGCTTCCGTAGATATACGGCCATTGCCCGCGCCTCGTCCGCGCTCTAAGCAGCCGAGATGGACGCGCGTCACACGTTCGACTTCCTGACCAATCCCGAGCGGTTCATGGCCTTCTCGCGGTGGGCCGCGCCGTTGCTGGGCGCCCTGTCCGCCGTCGCCGGCCTGATCGGCCTGGTCCTGACCTTCCTGGTCCCCGAGGACTATCAGCAGGGCGACACGGTGCGGATGATGTTCATCCACATCCCGGCCGCCTCGATCTCGATCTTCATCTACCTCTGCCTGGGCGTCGCCAGCCTGCTGGCCCTGGTGTTCCGCCAGGCCCTGGCCGATCTCGCCGCCCAGGCCTGCGCGCCGCTGGGCGCGGTCTATACCGTCCTGGCCCTGATCACCGGCTCGCTGTGGGGCAAGCCCATGTGGGGGACCTGGTGGGTCTGGGACGCGCGCCTGACCTCCGTGCTGGTCCTGCTGCTGTTCTATCTCGGCTACATCGCCCTGCGCGGCGCGCTGGAGGACGAGCAGAAGGCGGCCCGCGCCGCGGCGATCCTGGCCCTGGTCGGCCTGATTAACCTGCCGATCGTCAAGTTCTCGGTCGACTGGTGGAACACCCTGCACCAGGGCTCCTCGACCTTCATGGCCGACAAGGGCGACGGCCTGCCCGCGATCTACGCCTGGCCGGCGGTGCTGATGGGCCTGGCCTATCTGGGCGCGTTCGGCGCCCTGTGGCTGGTCCGCATCCGCGCCCTGGTCTGGCGGCGCAAGGCCCGGAGCCTGGCCATGAAACTGGCGGAGGGCGCACGATGAGCTTCGACTTCGACGCCGGCAAGTACGCCGTCTATCTGTGGCCGGCCTTCGCCATCTCGGCGCTCGCCTTCGCCTGGATGATCGGCGACAGCCTGCTCACCGCCCGCCGCTGGCGGCGCGAGGCCAAGCGCCTGCAGGCCGAACTCGACGAGACCACAAAGTGAAGCGCTGGCTGGCCTTTTCGCCGCTGATCGCCCTGATCGCCCTGGCTGTGCTGTTCGCCGGCTACGCCCTGAAGCGCGACCCGCACGTCCAGCCCCACGCCCTGGTCGGCAAGCCCGCGCCGGCGCTGTCGCTGCCCGAGCTGGACAGCGGCCGCCCGGCCTCGATCCGCCCAAGTGGACAACATGCCGGCGACGGTCCGATCCTGGTCAACTTCTTCGCCTCCTGGTGCGCGCCCTGCGAGGTCGAGCACCCGCAGCTGATGGCGCTGAAGGCCCAGGGTGTGAAGGTGGTCGGCGTCGCCTACAAGGACGCCCCGGCCAACACCCAGGCCTTCCTGACCCGCCTGGGCGACCCGTTCGCCGAGCGCCTGGTCGATCGCGACGGCCGCGCGGGGCTGGAGTTCGGCGTCACCGGCGTGCCGGAGACCTATCTGGTGGGCTCGGATGGCGTGATCCTGGCCAAGCACACCGGCCCGCTGACGCCCGACGCGGCCGAAGAGTTGCTGAAGCAGGCGAAATAGCCCTCTCGCCACAGGGTGCGCTCACTCGTCGCGGAGCAATCGCGTTAACCCCGCGTTGACCATACTCGCCGAACTTCCGTTAACCATGTTAGACTTCGAGTCATGAGCAACGTCCGTCCGGCCGGTTGGCCGTCCGTCCCCGCCAAGACCACCTCGACCCCCGCGACGGGTCAGGGCGCTCAAACGCGCGCGGCCTTCTTCCAGGCGGCCCTGACGGACGCCGCGCCTACCCGACCGGCCGCCGCGCCCTCGACGGTGCAGATGCAGACCATGGCCCAGCCGCAACAGCGCCCGGCCCCGCAGAAGCCTTTCGTGCAGCCCGACGCCCAGCCGCAGAAGATCCTGCGCCCGGGTTCGTTGCTGAACATCGTGGTCTGAGCTCGGACTGAGCCCAACAAATCCCGCCTTCCTAGGCCTTGTGCCTAGGACCCAGCGTGACGCTCGCATTGAGATGTTGGGTGCGTGCCCACGCTGGCGGCGCTAATCCCGAAGATCAGAACCTAGCTGAACCATGGGTCCTCGCCACAAGGGCGAGGAAGGCGATGGTATGTGAAGCGGTAAAAGATCAAGCCGCCTTCTTCGCGGCCTTGTCCTTCTTGGGCTTCTTCTCTTTCTTCGCCTTCTCGGCCTTCGGGACCTTGACCTTCTTGGTCTTGGGCTCGCCTTCGGCCGGATGCAGCTCGGCGCCGGCCATGTCGGCGAGCAGATCCAAGAACCCTTCGCGCTTGCTGGGCTTCAGCAGGGCCAGGATGCGGGCGTCGGCCATGCCGACCATCGGGCGGATGGCGTCCAGCGCCTCGCGGCCGGCGGTGGTCAGGCGGACGCTGTTGGCGCGGGCGTCCTCGCTCGACCTTTGACGTTCGAGATGGCCCTTGGTGATCATTCGGGCGACCATGTCGGCCAGGGTCGAGCGGTCGATGCCGGTGGCGCGGACCAGGGCCGTCTGGGTGACGCCCTCGTTCTCGGCCACGGCGGCCAGCACGGCGAACTGGCGCTGGGTCACCCCGGCCTCGCCGCACTCTTCCGCGTAGATGTCGAGCGCCAGTTGCAGGACCCGGTGCAACAGATGGCTGGGCGAACGCTCCAGCAAACCCTCAACCGCCTTGTCGCCCTTGCTCTTGGCCATGCCTGCAGCCCCCTGTCCGCGCGGCCTTTCTCGGCCGACGGACGAAGGCTAGCACCCGAACGCGTCGGTTTGACGACAACGGTCCGTGGACGGCTGAAAGTCGAGCGTGTGGCTAGAAGCCGGCGTCCGGCGGTTCGACGGCCGTCGGCTCGTCGCCCTTGGCCATGTGCTTCATCATGAAGGGCACCTGGGTCGCCACGAACAGCAGGGCCAGGGGTAGCAGGCCCAGGCGGAACTTGACCCAGGTGTCGGTGCCCTGGGTGTTGCGGACGATCTCGTTCAGCACCGCGACCACCGTGAAATAGCCGCCATAGCGCAGGGTCAGGGTCCGCCACGCCGCGTCGGACATGTGCAGGGCCTCGCCCATGATCAGCTTCAGCGGCTGGCGATTGGTGAAGACCCCGCCAAACAGGAAGGCGGCCAGGGCCAGGTTGATCACCGAGACCTTGATCTTCACGAACACGTCGTTGTGGAAGATCAGGCCCAGGGTCCCGAACAGCAGGGCCATGCCGCCGAAGAACAGCGGCAGCAGGGCCACGCGGCGCTCGACGGCGTAGCCGATGGCCAGGGCGGCGGCCGAGGCCGCGACCAGCACCCAGGTCGCCTTCTGGAAGTCCCGAGTGATGAAATAGGCCGCGCCGAACGCCAGGGCCGCGCCGTAGTCGACGACTGTCCGCACCCAGCCGTTGTTCTTCTTCTTGGTCTCGGCCGGCGCTTCGCTCACGGATCAGTCCTTCAGGCCGACGAGGGAGCGCGAGAAGGCGCGAGCGTCGAACGGTTGCAGGTCTTCCACGCCTTCGCCGACGCCGATCAGCTTGATCGGGCTGTCGGAGGCGCGCGCCACCGGCACCAGCACCCCGCCGCGCGCGGTGCCGTCCAGCTTGGTCATGACAATCCCGGAGACGCCGACCTGGTTGCCGAAGATCTTCTCCTGGGCCAGGGCGTTGCGGCCGACCGTGGCGTCGAGGACCAGCAGGGTCTCGTGCGGATAGTCGGGATCGACCTTTTTCACGACCCGGATGACCTTGAGCAGCTCGTCCATCAGCCCCTGCTTGTTCTGCAGGCGGCCGGCGGTGTCGATCAGCACGACGTCGTAGTGCTCGGCCTTGGCGCGCTCGACGGCCTCATAGGCCAGGGCGGCGGCGTCCGAGCCGGTCGGCTTGGCCATGAAGTCGGCCCCGGCGCGATCGGCCCAGACCTTCAGCTGCTCGACGGCGGCGGCGCGGAAGGTGTCGCCGGCGGCGATCAGGACGCGGGCGCCCTTTTCGGTCAGGTCGGCGGCGATCTTGCCCAGGGTGGTGGTCTTGCCCGAGCCATTGACGCCGATGAACAGCACGACATAGGGGCGCGGGCCGGCCAGCGGGTCGAAGCTGCCCTGGCGATCAGCCAGCTCGGCGGCGATCAGGTCGGCCAGGGCCTCCTTGACCTCGTCGTCGGTCGACGACTTACCGAAGCGCGACTTGCCGAAGGCCTCGGTGATACGGGCGGCGATCTGCGGACCGAGGTCGGCCTCGATCAGCATCTCCTCCAGCGCGTCCAGCTGCTCCTGGTCCAGGGGCTTCTTGGTGAAGACCCCGGTGACCTGCTCGGTCATCTGCTGGGAGGACCGGGTCAGGCCCGACGTCAGGCGCTGGAACCAGCCTTTTTTCTGCTCGGGCTTATCGCTCATCAGCGCCCCTTTAGTCGAAAGGGCGAAAGTGTAAATCGGGATTTAACGGTCGATGGTTAGCGCCGGTCGGCGACCCATGCCAATAAGGGGCATGGACGTGCAGCTTGACCCGCTCGGAACGGCGCTTTTCTGGCTCGACTACGCCGCTGCGGCCGTTTTCGGGGCAACGGGCGCCCTCGCGGCTGCTCGTCGCAAGCACGACATCATCACCTTCGGATTCTTCGCCGCCATCACCGGGGTGGGGGGCGGCACCCTCCGTGACCTGCTGATCGGGGCCCCGGTCTTCTGGGTCCAGCGGCCCGGCTACATCCTGGCCTGCCTCGCCGCCGCCACCGTGGTCTGGCTTCTGGGCAAGCGCGGCTGGCGGTTCCGGGCCCTGCTGTGGCTCGACGCCCTGGGCATGGCCGCCTACGCCGTGGTCGGCACGGCCAAGGCGCTCAGCCTGGGGGTCCATCCGTTCAGCGCCGTGGTCATGGGCGTCCTGACCACCGCCTTCGGCGGCGTGATCCGCGACGTGCTGGCCGAGGAGCCCAACCTGCTGCTGCGGCGAGAGATCTACATCACCGCGGCCTTGCTGGGCGCGGCGGTGTTCGCGGTGCTGCAGTTGCTGGGCGCGCCGTTCTGGCCGGCGGGCATAGCGGGCTTTGTCGCGGCGTTCGGGCTGCGGGCGTGCGCCCTGAAGTTCGGGTGGTCGCTGCCAGGGTTTGCCGGAGAGGATGACTCTCCCTCTCCCCTTGCGGGAGAGGGTGGCCCGCGCAGCGAGTCGGGTGAGGGGTCGCGCTAGCCGATAGACCTATCGACGGCTCATCCGCCGCTTCGGGCTACCTTCTCCGCAAGGGGAGAAGGATCAGGTGTCCCGATCCGGATGCTGCCGGCTGACCACCGGCACGCTCGACCCGCCCATCGGCGGGCGGACCGGCAGGTCGGCCAGGTGATCCATCCAGCTCGGCCGACCCTCGACCGCCAACTGAACCACCGGCTCCACCGCCGACGGATCGTCGAACGCGAAGACCGCCAGGTCGATCTTGTCGTCGCTATATTCGTAGGTCAGAGGCGTGCCGCAGGCGGCGCAGAAGCCGCGCTGGATCGCGTCCGAGCTCTGGAACGTGGCGCGCGCGCCTCGCGTCCAGGTCAGGTCGGCGACCTTGACCGTCACCAAAGCCCCGAATGGCCCGGCGAACGCCTTCTGGCACATGCGGCAGTGACAGATGGAGGCCCGCCCCACTCTTGCTTCATGGGGCTCGCCCTCGACCCGGAACCGCACCGCGCCGCACTGGCAGCCGCCGCTCAGCCCTGTCCCTTGAGCCATGGCCCCTACCCTTTCGGCGTGAGTTTGAAAGTCACCTTGTAGCCGTCGTGATCCGAAAGCACCGGCTCGCTGGCGCCGTCGAACGTGGCTTCGACCGCGATGGGCGTCACCGCCACGGCGTCGCCATCGAGGAAGCCGATCAGGTCCTGGGTGTCCAGCCACGGGGCGTCGCCGTCATACGAGATCTGGGTGTCGCAGGCCTTGGGTCGCTGATGGCACCAGCGGCTGACCACCTCGAACGGATAGTCGCTCATCACATAGTCGAAGCGGTCGGCCGAGTGCATGACATTGAAGTCGCCGCCGACGATCAGCGGCGCGCCCGTCGTGCGATCGGCCTGCATGAAGCGCTTCAACTCGTCGGCCTGCAGGTGATGGGCCGCCGTCGCCCGGCGGCGCGGCACGCCCGAGGCGCCCTTGGAGTTCAGATGGGTGTCGGCGATCTCGACCGGGACCGGCAGGCCGGGAACCTGGATCGCCGCCAGCATCACGCCCTTGTTGGCCAGGCAGTCGAGACCCGCGCAGTAGCGATAGGCGTGCGACTTCACCCATTCGATCGGATGATTGGACAGCACCCACAGGCCGCTGGACCCCCACTTGCCCAGGCCTTCGCCCTTGCGGCGGTACTTCACGCGCCGAAAGTCGGGCCGCTGGTCCTTGGGGAAATAGTTCGGATCACGCTGGCCCTTGCGCGGACCTCGGGCGACGTACGGGTAGCCGCTCTCGTCGATCAGCTCCCAGATCTCGTCCCGGAAGCCTTCCTGGATCAGGACGACGTCGGGCGCCCTGCCCTTGGCGCGCATGGCGGCCAGCTCCAGGCCGATCTTCTTGAGCGAAGAGCCGCGCCCCGAACGCACCGGCCAGGGCAGGCCTTCGACATTGTAGGTCATGACGCTGAAGGTCACGGGCTTGGACGGGAACGCCGCGCCCTCTTCGGCGCGCGCGGGGACGCCGGCCAACAGGGCCAGCGCCAAGGCGGCCGAGGCCAGCCGGATCAGGCCGCCCGCTCCGCTATGACGTGCGATCCGTCATGCCCCGTCACCGTGAAAGCGACGATCTGGCCCAGCGGGGCCGCGCCCTCGAAGCGGATCTCGGTGAAGTCGTCGGCGCGGGCCACGCCCTCGCGCTCGACCAGGCCCGAGAGGGTGCGGCCAAGCTGGCGTTGCAGGTGACGCTCCAGCCCCGCCTGACCCGCCTCGCGCAGGCGGCGGGCGCGATCCTTGATCAGCGGGCCCTTCACCGGCGGCATCCGTGCTGCGGGCGTGCCGGGACGGGCGCTGTAGGGGAAGACGTGCAGGAAGGCCAGGCCCGCCTCCTCGACCAGCTTCAAGGTGTTCTCGAACGCCTCTTCGGTCTCGGTCGGGAAGCCGGCGATCAGGTCGGCGCCGAAGGCGGTGTCGGGACGCACGCGGCGCACGTCCGCCACGAGTTTAAGCGCGTCCTCGCGGCTATGGCGGCGCTTCATGCGCTTGAGGATCATGTTGTCGCCCGCCTGCAGCGACAGGTGCAGGTACGGCATCAGGCGCGGCTCGGTCTCGAGCAGCTTGAACAGGTCCGGATCGATCTCGGCCGCGTCGATCGACGACAGGCGCAAGCGCGGCAGGTCGGGGACCATGCGCAGGATCCGACCGACCAGCTGGCCCAGCGTTGGTTGGCCCGGCAGGTCCGTACCCCACGAGGTAACGTCGACGCCGGTCAGAACGACCTCGCGATAACCCTCGGCGGCCAGCTTGCGGACCTGCTCGACGACCTCGCCGGCCGGAGCAGAGCGTGAGTTACCCCGACCATAGGGGATGATGCAGAAAGTGCAGCGGTGATCGCAACCGTTCTGGACCTCGACATAGGCCCGGGCGCGATCCTTCAGACCGTCGATCAGGTGACCGGCGGTCTCCTTGATCGACATGATGTCGTTGACCCGCACGCGGGTGGAGGTGTCGAGCAGGGCGCCGGGCGCGGCCTTCTCGGCATTGCCCAGGACGAGGTCGACCTCGGGCATGGCGGCGAAGGCGGCGGGGTCGACCTGGGCGGCGCAGCCGGTGACGACGATCCGGGCGTCCGGGCGCTCGCGGCGCGCCTTGCGGATCGCCTGGCGGGCCTGGCGCACGGCCTCGTTGGTCACGGCGCAGGTGTTGAACACCACCGCGTCCGACAGGCCGTCGGCGGCGGCGCGGGCGCGGATGGCCTCGCTCTCATAGGCGTTCAGCCGGCAGCCGAAGGTGACGACGTCGACACCGTCGGGGCCGGAGGAAACGACGGCGGGACCGCCCTCCTCGCCAATGGCTGGTTTGGGCTGGGGCGTCGCCTTGATGACGGTGTAGCTTCCCATGGCTCTAAGCGGCGACCGCCTCGGGCAGCTTGCCGGCGAAGTCCATGCTCACCGGGCCGGTCATGATCACGTGGCCGTCGCTCTCGCGCCATTCGATGGTCAGCGAGCCGCTCTCGAATTCGACACGCGCCTTGCGGTCGGTCAGGCCGCGACGCACGGCGGCGACCTGGGCGGCGCAGGCGCCCGTGCCGCAAGCCTGGGTGAGGCCGGCGCCGCGTTCCCAGACCTTCAGCCGGATGTGGTCGCGGGCGGCGATGTGGGCAAAGCCGACATTGACCCCTTCCGGGAACAGCGGGTGATGCTCGACCAGACTGCCCGTTCCGGTGGCGAAGGCGTCGGTGACAGGGGCGTCGACAAAGAACACGACGTGCGGATTGCCCATCGAGACGCAGCCCGGCGTGTGGACCAGCGGCGCATCGATCGGACCGACCTGCAGCTCGACCCGTTCGGTGTTCATCTCCTCGGCTAGCGGGATTTGGGTCCAGTCCAGGCCCGGGGTCCCCATGTCGACCGTGACCAGCTTGTCGCCGGCCATCACGCCCGACAGGCGTCCGGCGATGGTGTCGAAGGCCACGGCGTCCTTGCCGGCCGACTGCATCAGCAGCCAGGCGATGCAGCGGGTGCCGTTGCCGCAGGCGCCGGTCTCCTCGCCGTCCGAATTCCAGAACCGCACATAGGCCGACGCGCCCGCGGCCCGCGGCGGGTCGATGGCGATGACCTGGTCGCAGCCGATCCCGCCGTCCCGCTTGGCGATCGCGCGGATCTCCTCGGGGGTCGGATCGAAGGACTGGTTCAGGGTCTGAATGACGACGAAGTCGTTGCCCAGCCCGTTCATCTTCAGGAAGGTGCGGCTCATGACGGGGCTATATAGTGGAAAGCCGTGTGAAATGCACCGCAGCGGGACGACGCAGTAAAGATGGCGGCCAAGGACATTCGAGAGCAACTGACCCGCGCCCAACAGGAGCGCACCCTGATGCGCTTTCACCGGCGGTTCGAGGACGGCTGGGTCAGCGGCTATGTCGTTGGTCTGGGCCCGGCCTTCGTGATGCTGGCCGAGGTCGGCGATCACATCCGGTTCAATGGTTTCGGCTGCTATCGCCTGGCTGACATCAAGAACCTGAAGCCGGCCCCGTTCGTCGAGTTCGTTGAGACGGCGCTCGAGAAGCTGGGCGAGACGCAGCCCGAAACCCCGGCCGTGACCCTGGACAGCGTCGGCGAGATCCTGGAGACCGCCGGTCGCGTCTTTCCGATGATCACCGTCTATGCCGAAACCGACAGGCCCCGGGTCTGCTACATCGGCGCGGTGGCCAGCCTGGAGGGTGGCGTCGCCTGGATGCGCGACATCGGACCGGACGCGCTTTGGGAAAGCGAACTCACCGCCCGGCGGCTGGACGACGTCACCCGCATCAACTTCGGCGGCGCCTACGAGACAGCGCTGGCCCTGGTCGGCGGCCCGGCGCCCGAACCGACGGCCAAGCCGGCGCCGCTGCGCCTGGTCTCCGATAATGGTTGAGCCCATCCGGGAAGACCTCCGCCTGCGCGCCCGACTGCGGGCCCTCTATCATGGCGCCTCGCCGGCGGCGGTAAGGTTCCGCTATGCGATCATCCTGATCGACCTTGCGATCATCGCCTTCTTCATCGCCGCGCCGCTGATGCAGCGCCACGGCCTGACCTTCTATGTGATCGACTATGGCGTGGCGGCGTTCCTGGCCCTCGATCTGGCGGCGCGGGCCATCGCGCACGGCGACATAAAGTCCTGGGTGAAGAAACCCATCGTCTGGCTGGACCTGTTCGTGCTGGCCACCCTGCTGTTCCCGGCCTGGCTGTTCAACTTCGGCTTCCTGCGGGTGGTGCGGCTGTGGACCCTGATCCACAGCGAGTTCTTCTGGCGCACGATCGGCCGCCGCTATGACGACACGCGCATCGAGGACATCACCCGGGCGGGCGCGTCGCTGCTGACCTTCATCTTCGTGGTGACGGGGTTCGTCTATACAAGCTTCGTGGGCCGCCACGACGGGGTGACCGGCTATGTCGACGCCCTCTATTTCACCGTCACCAGCCTGACGACCACCGGCTATGGCGACGTCACCCTGCCGGGGGTGTGGGGCAAGCTGTTGTCGATGGCGGTGATGCTGGGCGGGGTGTCGCTGTTCATCGGCCTGATCCAGTCGATCCTGCGGCCGCACAAGGTCATCTACCAGTGCCACGACTGCGGCCTGCGCCGGCACGATCCGGACGCGGTCCATTGCAAGGCGTGCGGCAGGCTGCTGAACATTCCCGACGACGGGGTCTGATCTTTCCCTCGAAGCTCTGGCGTGGGGAGGATTTTCCGCTACCGTCCCCGGCCATGAGTTTGTTCCGCACCTGCTCCGCCCTCGCCCTGGCCGCCGTTCTCGCCGGTCCCGCCTTCGCTCAGGAGGCCGATCCTCACCTGGCGCTGGAGGCTGTCGAAAGCCCCGACGCCCTGGCCTGGGTGAAGACCCAGAACGACAAGGCGCTGCCGGTGCTGTCGGGCGATCGGCGCTATGCCGGCCTGCAGGCCGACGCCCTGAAGATCCTGGCGACCAAGGACCGGATCGCCATGCCGAGCTTCATCGGCAAGGCCGTCTTCAACTTCTGGCAGGACGAGACCCACGTGCGCGGCGTCTGGCGGCGCACGAGCCTGGAGTCCTACAGGACCGCCACTCCCCAGTGGGAAACGGTCATCGACCTGGACGCCCTGGCCAAGGCCGAGGGCAAGAACTGGATCTGGAAGGGCGCCGACTGCCGGCCCAAGACCCACGACCGCTGCCTGGTGAACCTGTCGAACGGCGGCAAGGACGCCGTCACGGTCCGCGAGTTCGACCTGACCACCAAGGCTTTCGTGGAGGGCGGCTTCGTCCTGCCCGAGGGCAAGCAGTCGATCGAGTGGCTGGACCCCGACACCCTGATCATGACCCGCGACTGGGGTCCCGGCACGACCACCGACAGCGGCTACGGCATGGTGATCAAGACACTGAAGCGCGGCCAGGCGCGGAGCGAGGCGGTCGAGATCTTCCGGGGCCAGAAGTCCGACGTCTCGGCGCGACCCAACGTGCTGCGCGACGCGCGCGGCAATCGCGTGGTCCTGATCGAACAGGCGGTCGACTTCTTCAACAGCCTCTATTTCGAATGGACGCCGACCGGCCTGGCCCAACTGCCCCTGCCCAAGAAGGGCAACGTCCTGGGCCTGCTGGACGGATCCCTGGTGTTGAAGACCGAAGAGGCCTGGGCCCTCGCCGGCCGCGCCATCCCGGCCGGCAGCCTGGCGCTGGTCTCGCCGGAACGCCTTCGACCGGGCAATGAGATCGTCGTCTCCAACGGCTGCAATCCGTGCGCGATCCTCTCGCCCGGCCCGCGCCAGTCCATCGCACAGGCGACGGTCACCGATCATCGGGTCGTGGCCGTCGTCTACGACAATGTGCGCGGCTCGCTGGTCAGCATCCGCAACAAGGGCGAATGGGGCGTGGAGCACCAGAACCTGCCCGTGATCGACAATGCGGCCGTGACGCTGGTCAGCCATTCGGACGAAGGCGATCACGTCTTCTATACGGACGAGGGCTTCGTCACCCCGACCCAGCTGAAGCTGGCCGACGCGACCGGAACCACCGCCGAGACGGTCAAATCCCTGCCCGCCCAGTTCGACGGCTCCAAGCTGGAGGTCGAGCAGAAGGTCGCCACCTCCAAGGACGGAACCCAGGTCCCCTACTTCCTGGTGCATCCAAAGGGCCACAAGCACGACGGCTCGAACCCGACCCTGCTGCACGCCTATGGCGGCTTCAACCTGTCGAAGCTGCCGGTCTACGACCCGTTGATCGGCAAGCTGTGGCTGGAACGCGGCGGCAGCTATGCCGTGGCCAACATCCGGGGCGGCGGCGAGTTCGGCCCGGCCTGGCACGACGCGGCCCTGAAAGCCAATCGCCAGCGCACCTTCGACGACTATTTCGCCGTGGCCGAGGACATGATCGCCAAGAAGATCACCTCGCCCCGTCATCTGGGCGCCTACGGCCGCTCGAACGGCGGCCTCTTGATGGGCGTGGCCCTGACCCAGCGGCCCGACCTCTGGAACGCGGTGGTGGTCGAGAGCCCGCTGCTGGACATGATCCGCTATCCCCAGTTGCCGGCCGGGGCCTCGTGGATCGGCGAATATGGCGACCCGGCCATACCGGCCGAGCGGGCCTTCATCGAGAAGTACTCGCCCTATCAGAACCTGAAGGCCGGGGTGAAATACCCGTTGGCCTACATCACCACCTCGACCAAGGACGACCGCGTCCATCCTGGCCATGCCCGCAAGTTCGCCGCGCGCCTGGACGACCTGAAGGTGGACCACCTCTATTTCGAGAACACCGACGGCGGCCACGCCAATGGGGCCGACCCCAAGGCCAACGCCCGCCGCTGGGCCCTGCACTACACCTACCTGTCGCGACAGCTGATGGATCACTAGATGCGTAAGTTCCTCACCGCCCTCCTCGCCACCACGAGCCTGATGACCATCACCCCCGCCATCGCCGCCGAACCCGACAAGCCCGCAGCGGAAGCCCGCACCCCTCTGTCGGAGCTGGGCAAGAACGACCCCTACCTCTGGATGGAGGAGATCGAGGGAACCCGGGCCATGGACTGGGCCAAGGCCCAGAACGCCAAGTCGCTGCCGGTCTTGCAGGGCGACACCCGCTACGCCGACCTGGAAGCCAAGGCCCTGGCCATACTGAACGCCAAGGACCGCGTGCCGGGCGTGTCGTTCGCCGGCGACGGCTCCCTGCGCAACTTCTGGCAGGACAAGGAGCATGTGCGCGGCGTCTGGCGGAAGACGAAGCTGGAAAGCTACCGCACGGCCGAGCCTGCCTGGGAGACGATCCTCGATATCGACGCCCTTTCGAAGGCCGAGGGCGCCAACTGGGTGTTCAAGGGCGCGTCCTGCCTGCCGCCGGAAGACTCCCGCTGCCTGATCACCCTGTCCAACGGCGGCAAGGACGCCGTGACCGTCCGCGAGTTCGACACCACGACCAAGACGTTCGTGGAGGGTGGCTTCGTCCTGCCCGAGGGCAAGCAGAACTATACCTGGCTGGACAAGGACACCCTGCTGGTCGGCCGCGAGTGGAAGCCCGGCGAACTGACCAAGTCGGGCTATGCCTATGTGCTCAAGAGCCTGAAGCGCGGCCAGGGCCTGGACCAGGCGGTCGAGCTCTTCCGCGGCGTCGACACCGACGTCTCGGTCAGCCCGTTCGTGCTGCGTGACGCCGACGGCAAGGTCGTGGCGACCATGGCTCACCGGGGCGTCACCTTCTTCGAGAGCGAGACCTACCTGATCGAGGGCGCCAAACCCGTGAAGCTGGATCTGCCGTTGAAGAGCTCGATCCAGGGCTACGTGGCCGGCCAGATGGTCGTGCTGATGGAGCAGGACTGGCCGGAAAAGGGTTTCAAGACCGGTGACCTGATCAGCTTCGACCTGGCCAAGCTGAAGGCCGCGCCGGACAAGACCGTCGCCACACTGGTCCTGCGCCCGACCTTGCGCCAGTCGGTGGAGCAGGTGACCACCACCCGCACCAAGCTGGTCGTCGGCATGCTGGACAACGTCAAGGGCGCGGCGCGGGTCTACACCCACGGCGCCAAGGGCTGGACGGCCCAGGCCCTGGACCTGCCGGCCAACAGTTCGATCGGCCTGGGTTCGACCGCCGAAAAGGACGAGCGCCTGTTCCTCACCGTCACCGGCTATCTGACCCCGACCACCTACTGGCTGGCCGACGCCGGCTCGCTGAAGCTGGAGCAGGTCAAGGCCTCGCCGGCCCGCTTCGACGCCTCGACCCACGTGGTCGAGCAGTTCGAGGCCACGTCCAGCGACGGCGTGAAGATCCCCTACTTCGTCGTGCGTCCGAAGGGCGTGAAGTACGACGGCGCGGCCCCCACCCTGCTCTATGCCTATGGCGGCTTCCAGCAGGCCATGACGCCTGGCTATTCGGGCGTGATGGGCAAGCTGTGGCTGGAGCGCGGCGGCACCTATGTAGTCGCCAACATCCGCGGCGGCGGCGAGTTCGGCCCGGCCTGGCACACCGCCGGGCTCAAGGAGAACCGCCAGAAGGTCTATGACGACTTCTTCGCCGTCTCCCAGGACCTGATCACCCGCAAGATCACCTCGCCGCGCCATCTGGGCATCATGGGCGGATCGAACGGCGGCCTGCTGATGGGCGTGGCGCTGACCCAGAAGCCCGAGCTCTACAACGCGATCGTCGTCCAGGTGCCGCTGTTCGACATGATCCGCTACAGCCAGATCGGGGCCGGGGCCTCGTGGGTGGGCGAGTACGGCGACCCGGCCATTCCGTCGGAACGGGCCGTCATCGCCAAGTACGATCCCTATTCGAACCTCAAGGCGGGCCAGAAGTATCCCGAGGTGTTTATCGAGACCTCGACCAAGGACGACCGCGTCCACCCGGCCCATGCTCGCAAGGCGGCCGCGCGCCTGACCGAGCTGGGCTATCCGGTGCTGTATTACGAGAACGTCGACGGCGGCCACGCCGCTTCGGCCAACCTGGCCGAGACCGCCCGTCGTCAGGCGCTGGAATACACCTATCTGACGCGCAAGCTGATGGACTGAGGTTTCGGTGAGACGGCGTTTCGCATAACGCCGTCTCGTCAACCTTAAGGAAAGTTATCAGGATCAGGATGCGCCCCGACTCATGCCGTCGGGGCGTTTTTCTTGTCTATCGAAGTCGTCAGAGCGCTGGATCTCTCACCTGCCGACATCGCGCGGTGGACGGAGCTTCAGCGTGGCCAGGCGCGTCTGGATTCCCCGTTCCTGTCGCCGCACTGGGCCCAGACGGTCGCCAAGGCCCAGGTCGGGAAAAGCCAGGACGTGAAGGTCGCCATCGTGCGCGGCGCCGAGGGCGAGGCCCTGGCCTTCCTGCCCGCCCGAACGCGCCATGGCGTGGCCATGCCGGTCGGCGCGCCGATGTGCGACTATCAAGCCCTGATCTCGGCGCCGGGCGTCGAGGTCAATCCGATGGACCTGCTGTCGGCGCTGGGCGTCTCGCGCATCGACTTCTGCCATATGCTGGCCGACGACGAGACGCTGGCCCGCCACGGCCGAGGCCGAGCGGACTCCTGGATCGTCGAGTCTTCGGAAGGCTATGAGGCCTACGCCGCCGAGCGAAAGGCCGAGGGCGTCGGCGTCCTCAAGGACATCGACAAGAAGCGCCGCAAGGCCGAGCGCGAGGTCGGACCGTCGCGGTTCACGGCGATGTCGGACAGCCGGGTCGACTTCGACCAACTGGTCTCCTGGAAACGGGCCCAGCTGCTGGCCACCGGCCAGACCGACCTCTTCAAGACGCCATGGGTCAATGAGCTGGTCGAGTCGCTGTTCGCCCTGCGCGACCTGGCCTTCGGCGGCGGGCTCTACACCCTGCACCTGGGCGACCAGCTGGCGGCCGTTCACCTGCATCTTCGCGGCGAACACACGATCCATGGCTGGCTGATCGCCCACAATCCCGAGCTCGACCGCTATTCGCCGGGCCTGATGCTGTTCCAGGACATACTGAAAAGCATGGATGGCACGCCCTATTCGCGGCTCGACCTGGGCACGGGCGACTACCGCTTCAAGCGTGAGCTCTCCAACGCCCGCCAGACCGTGGTGTTCGGCTTCCTGGGCTCGCCCTCGGTGCCGACCTTGGTGCGCCATGCCGCGTACGGCGTCCGCAGCGTGGCCGAGGCTCTGCCGCTGGGTCGGATCTCGGAGATCCCCGGCAAGGCCATGCGCCGCATC
The DNA here is from genome assembly GCF_058808375.1 of Caulobacter sp. GW821-FHT11E10. Taxonomy (NCBI): domain Bacteria; kingdom Pseudomonadati; phylum Pseudomonadota; class Alphaproteobacteria; order Caulobacterales; family Caulobacteraceae; genus Caulobacter; species Caulobacter sp. GW821-FHT11E10. The sequence goes on along the minus strand of NZ_JBXARP010000003.1, from coordinate 222,250 downwards.
GACCTGCTGCGCGGCCTGCACTAGCGCCCTTCTCCCTCACGCGCCCGCGAGCCATCTTGGCCGCCGACGGTTTGACACCGGTGGCAATCTCGCTATTTGTCGGAGTAATAATGGATCCGAGGTGAGGACGCATGGCGCGCGATGGGAAGAGCATGGGTCGTGATCGGCCCGATCGCAGGTCGCTGCTCGCCGGACTGAGCGCCGCCGCCCTGGGCCTGGCCGGCGCGCCGGCTTTCGCCCAGGTCTTCTACCCAACCTACCCGAAGCCCGGCACGCCAAAGCTGGAGGGCGCGGACAATAGCCGCCGGGTCATCCCGCCGCCCGCCAAGGACTACTGGCCCTATGCGGGCGTCAGCGGCGCGGGCCGGGCGGTCACCAAGGCCACCCAGGACGGCGGCTGGCGCTCCGGCCTGTCGGAAGTCAGCTACAAGGGCCCCAACCCCCGCTCCTACCCCATCGCCCCCTGGGATTCGGCCGACTCGGCCTCGGCCGTGAAGGCCGGAAAACTGCCGGCCATTCGCCCGATCTGGGACGCGCATATCCGCGACACGATCATCTGCCGCGGCGGCGACGGCTTCTACTACATGACCGGCACCACCGGCGATAACTGCTGGGCCGCGAACGACGGCGTCGAGCTGTGGCGGTCGCGGGACCTCAAGAGCTGGAAGTATATGGGCCTGGTCTGGAGCATCGAACGCGATGGGACCTGGGAGAAAAACTGGACCGCTCGCGCCGGCGTGCCGTTCCGCTCCATCTGGGCGCCCGAGATTCATTTCGTCAACGGGAACTACTACATCTGCCACTGCATCAGCGGCGTCGGCATGGGCGTCCTGCGGAGCAAGACCGGCAAGGCCGAAGGCCCCTATGTCCACGTCATCTCCGACAAGCCGATCAAGGGCGGCATCGACTCGACCCTGTTCCGGGACGACGACGGCAAGGTCTATCTGTCGTGGGGCGCGGCGCTGCGGATCCGCGAGATCAAGCCGGACTTCAGCGATTTCGCCGGCGACTGGCAGGACCTGACGTTCGACGACTCCGGAGTCGAACCGAGGGCTGCGAAGAGCGCCAAACCGGTACGCCGGGTCGGCTTCGAGGGCGCGACCTTCTTCAAGGCCAACGGCAAGTACTACGTCGGGGCCTGCAACAAGGACGAGGGCCGCTATTCGTTCTGGTTCGCGACGTCGGACAAGCTGCTGGGGCCTTATGGCGGCCGTCACGAAGGCCCGCCGGGCGGTGGCGGCGGCAATATCTTCCAGGACGCCTCGGGCCGCTGGTGGCAGACCTTCTTCGGCAACGACGATCAGATGCCCTTCCGCGAGAAGCCCGGTCTGATCGCCATCGAGTTCGATGCGGACGGCCGCGTCGTGGCGTCCGCCGACCAGCCGTTCAAACCGTTCGCCTAGCCGGATGGGCTAGACCGGGCTCTTGGCGAAGAAGGCCCCGCAGATCGCGTCGCCCGTCGCTTCCGACAGGATGATTTCCGGATCGCGCAGGAAGGCCATGATTCCTTCGTCCGGCGTCTGGACGTCGATGCGCTGAAGATCGATCACGCTCTTGTCCCGCGCCTGGCGAACCTTGACCTGAGCGACCAGGCGATTGGGGCGGTTGCGGCCAATCTGGTTCGCCTGGCGGATATCCAGGCGCTCGATCTTCAGGTCCAGCCGAAGATCCTGGCCCGCCGCGCAGACCACCAGGCGATCGTTGACCGCCTCGGTCAGGGTGTTGGCGAAGTCCCCGCTGGGCCCCGCGCCCCAGCGCCAGCCGCCGGAAATGACCACGTCGCGGACGCGGGCGGTGGGAGCCGCCTCGGCGCCGGCCGCGAAGGCCAGCGCGAGCATCATGGTGGTGGTCAGCAGGGTCTTCATGGTCATCCTTTCAAGCTCGGCGCTCGTTAAAGCGAAGCTTGGATGAACCGGAGATGACCAGTGTTCGCCGACTTGGCGTTCTCCGCCTAGTGGATCGCGTTGATCCGGATGGTCTTCGGGTCGACGCCGCCGGCCGGCCAGGCGCGGGTCCAGCCGTATTTCAGCTCGCCCTCGCGGAAGGCGAAGCGGTCCAGATGCTTGGCCACCACATCTTCCATCCGGGCCAGGCCTTCCAGGTCGACAGCCTCGACCGTGATGTCCAGACCGTCCGGATGGGCGGTCATCTGGCAGGTTCCCAGCGGCAGCGGGAACGTCGCCGAGGTCTCGTCGTAGCGAACCTCGAACTTGTGGCTCCAGTGCTTGGCCAGCTGAATCATGTAGCGGGCCGCCCTCTCGGTGGCGACGCGGGCGTGGCTTTCCATGTCGTGCCTCCGTTTCCGCTCAGATGGCTTCGATGGCGGCGGCGGCGTCGTCCATCGCCTTGGCGATGGCGGAGATCTGCTCGGCGGTCAGCTGGCCCGCGTGCAGCTTCAGGCGCAGGGCGGTCTTCAGATTCTCGCGGGCCCGCAGGATCTGCGGCGCGAAGGCCGCGCTGGCGGAAGCCGCCTCGGCCATGCGCTCGAACAGTGAGCGGACCGGCTGTTCGTTGCCCGCCAGGAAGGCCTCGCCCTCGGGGGTGATCGTATAGAGCTTCTTGCCGCCGCCGGCGTCGCTGGCGGTGACGTAGCCCAGCTCTTCCAGCAGGGTCAGGGTCGGATAGACCACGCCCGGGCTGGGCGTGTAGGCGCCGCCGGCCGCCGTCTCGATGGCCTTGATCAGCTCGTAGCCGTGGCTGGGCTTCTCGGCGATCAGCTTGAGGACCACGAAGCGCAGATCGCCGTGGTCGAAGAACCGGCCCATGCGGCCGCCGCGACGCGGACCATGATGATGCCCGCCGTGGAAGCCGAACGGATGGCGGCCGTGATGCTCTCCGCCGTGACCGCGCCATTCGCCGCGGTGGTGTTGGTGTCGTCCAAACATGTTCTTTAGATCCTATTTCGTTATATCGAAACGATAGATATATCGGATTGGGACCTCGTCAAGAGCTATTTCCGATATATCTGATTGCGTCACACCTGGTGGAACGCGGCAAAGAAACAACGATGCGATGGAAAAACGCTCGTTACCCCGTGTTCGGGGTCTGTCTCGGGGGACGGATCGGCGCGAACCAGCGAAGCGCTGCTGGTGTTCGCGATCGAATCAGCGTTTCGCAGCCGGCCCGTTCAAGTCGGACGCTTTCAGGGCAAGGCGGCCACAGCGTGACCGAAATAGTCCGTGGCAATCTTGATACGGAGGACGCCGTGAATACATGGCCGGTGTGACAAGCAGGAGCATGAGTTTGCGCGACCAGAACCGAAGCCCGCGCCGGAAGGCCGCTGGACGGCTTTACGCCGCCGCCGGACTGGCCGTGGCCGCCGGCGCGCTGACGTTCGCGCCGGCCGCCTGGGCGCAGGGCTCGGAAGCGCCGAACCAAGCCCCGCAGGCCGCCGCCAGCGACCCCCTGGAAGGCCTGAACCGCGCCTCGTTCAAGCTGAGCATGGGCGTCGACAAGGTCCTTCTGAGCCCGATCGCCCACGGCTACATCGCCGTCACGCCCAAGGTGGTGCGCAATCGCGTCAGCTCGGCGGTCTATAATCTGGGCGAGCCGAACACGTTCATGAACAACGTGCTGCAGGGCAAGCCCAAGCGAGCCGCGCGCACGACGACCCGCTTCGTCGTCAATTCGACCATCGGCGTGCTGGGCCTATTCGACGTGGCCGCCAAGATGGGGCTGCCGCCGCGCGGCGCCGATTTCGGCCAGACCTTCGCGGTCTGGGGCGCGAAGCCCGGCGCCTATCTCTATGTGCCGATCATGGGCCCGCTGAACGTCCGCGACGGCGTCGGCCGCGCGCTGGACTTCGCCACCGACCCGGTTTCGATGTTCGCGGGCGGCCTGGACACCGACTTCGGCAAGGTCCGCGTCGGCGTCACCGTCGTCGATCTGCGCGCCCAGGCCGACCCAGCGTTCCACGCCCTGAAGGACGCCGCCGATCCCTACGTCACCGCCCGCTCGGCCTATGCCCAGTACCGCGAGGCCTTCGTTCGCGAAGCCACCGGAGAGGCCGAACAACTGCCCGACTTCGATACGCCGCCCCTGGAGACCCCCAAGCCAGGAGCGACGCCCAAACCATGACCTCCCCCGGTAACACCATGCAAAACACCTCCCCCACCCGGCGCGGCGCCAACGCCGCGCTTTTGACGTTCTTCGGGGCCGCCGCCCTGTCCGTCGCCAGCCCGGCCCTGGCCCAGAGCACGCGCGATCCCGGCGCCGAAGCCTTCGTCCAGACCCGCGCCCAGCGCGTGATCAGCGTCCTGGCCAACAAGGGCATGAGCGAAGCGCAGAAGAAGCAGACCTTCCACCAGGCGGTGGACGAGCTGGCCGACGTGCCGCGCATCACCAACTTCGTGCTGGGCAAGTACGCCCGCACCATCAATCCGGACCAGAAGGCCCGCTTCTCGGCGGTCTTCCGGACCTATGCAGAGAACGTCTACCAGAACCGCATCGACGACTATCGCGGTGAGCAGCTGAAGGTGACCGGCTCGGTGATCCGCAAGCCGGGCGATGTGATCGTCAACACCACGGTCTCCGGCGGCCAGCTCAGCCAGCCCGTGGCGGTGTCCTGGCGGGTGCTGGGCGGCGGCCAGACCTGGAAGGTCGTCGACGTCCAGTTCAAGGGCGTCTGGCTGGCCATCACCCAGCAGCAGGACTTCGTCTCGACGATCGACAACGCCGGCGGCAACATCGACGTGCTGATCAACCAGCTTCAAAAGGGCGGTACCGCCGCTAAGGGCCGCCGCTAGAGCGGCCCGAGCGTCAGACTGAAAAGGGGATTTGCAGTGCGCGAACAATGGGCCGAAACGGCCATGGGCGTCGTCGTCCTCGCCTTGGCGGCGGGGTTCCTGACCTATTCGCTGAGCGTCGGCGGCGTCGCCATGAAGCGCGGCAACTACGAGATCAGCGCCAAGTTCGGCGAGGCCGGCTCGCTGGCCCCCGGCGCGGCGGTCAGCGTCGCGGGCGTCAAGGTCGGCACGGTCTCGCAGGTCACCCTGGAGCCGAAGACGTTCCTGGCCGTGGCCAAGCTGAGCATCGAGCCGAACATCAAGCTGCCCGCCGACTCCACGGCCAAGATCACCAGCGACGGCCTGCTGGGCGGCGCGCACATCGCGATCGCGCCGGGCGGCTCGCTGGACGACATCAAGCCGGGCGGCGAGATCGAGAACACTCAAGGCGCGGTCGACATCTTCGGCCTGATCGGCTCGGTGATCCGTCCGCAGGGCAATGGCGGCGGCGGGACTTCGACCCCTGCGCCGGCTCCGGCCAACCCGGCCACCCAACCGGCCGAGAGCTACTGACATGACCGCGGTCGAGGCGGCCCGCGAGGTCGCCACCCACCCCATTCGCACCTTGGGGCGCTCGACCCTGGCGGCCGTGCGCATGGTCGGGTCGGTCGGCGTCTTCGCGGCGCGGGGTGTCGCGGCTGTCCTGAGCCCGCCGTGGTTCCTCAGCCAGCTGCTGCGGCAGTTCGTGGCCATCGGCTTCTTCTCGCTGCCGGTGGTGGGCCTGACCGCCATCTTCACCGGCGCGGCCCTGGCCCTGAATATCTATACCGGCGGCGGACGCTTCAATGCCGAGCAGGTCATGCCGCAGATCGTGGCCATCGGCATCACCCGCGAGCTGGGCCCGGTCCTGGCCGCGTTGATGCTGGCCGGCCGCGTCTCGGCCGCCATCGCCGCCGAGATCGGGGCCATGCGCGCGACCGAGCAGATCGACGCCATGCGCACCCTGTCGACGGATCCGTTCCGCTACCTGGTCGCGCCGCGCCTGTTGGCCGGGGTGCTGATGCTGCCTCTGCTGACGGCCGTGGCCGACACCATCGGCGTCGCCGGCGGCTGGCTGGTCGCCACGCGGGTGCTGGAATTCAACCCGACCGTCTACATCCGCAACACCGTCACCTTCCTCGAAGGCTGGGACATCTGGTCGGGCCTGATCAAGTCGGCGGTGTTCGGCTTCATCGTGGCGCTGATGGGCTGCTATCACGGCTACAATGCCTCGGGCGGGGCGCGGGGCGTGGGGCGGGCCACCACCCACGCGGTGGTCTCCTCGGCGATCCTGATCTTCGCCTCCGACTATCTCCTGACCACCTTCTTCACCCACGCCTCATGACCGACGCCATCCCAAAACTGGCCTGGAAAGGCGTGACCAAGCGCTTCGGCGGCCGCACGATCCTGGATGGCCTCGACCTGTCGGTCGCGCCGGGCCGGTCGCTGGTGATCATCGGCGGCTCGGGCCAGGGCAAGTCGGTGACCATCAAGACGGCCCTTGGCCTGATGCGCCCCGAAGCCGGCAAGATCGAGCTGGACGGCCAGAACATCGTCGGCCTGCCGGAAGGCCAGCGCCGCAAGCTGTTCTCCCGCGTCGGGGTGCTGTTCCAAGGCGCGGCCCTGTTCGACAGCCTGACCGTCTGGGAGAACGTCGCCTTCCGCCTGATCAACGCCGACGGCGTGCCGCGCGCCGAAGCCCGAGAGCGGGCGATCGAGGCCCTGGAGCAGGTGCGCCTGGCCCCGGCCGTCGCCGATCGCTTCCCTTCCGAGCTGTCCGGCGGCATGCAGAAACGCGCCGGCCTGGCTCGCGCCGTGGTCGCCCAGCCCGAGATCCTGTTCTTCGACGAGCCGACCACGGGCCTGGACCCGATCACGGCGGCGGCGATCAACGAACTGATCTCGGATCAGGTGCGGCGCCTCGGCTCGACGGCGGTGTCGATCACCCACGACCTGGCCTCGGCCCAGACGATCGGCGACGAGATCGCCATGCTGCACGAGGGCAAGATCATCTGGCGCGGTCCGGCCGCCGAACTGCGCACCACTGACAACCCCTATGTCCGCCAGTTCGTCGAAGGCCGCGCCGAGGGTCCGATCTCCCATGCGGTTTAGGATTTTCGGCCCCGCCCTTTTGGCGGCGGGCCTCCTGGCGGCGACCGGCGCGCAAGCCCAGTCGTACGTCCGCGCCGACTGCCAGGCGCTCGTCAGCGCCTCCAACCGCTACGACACCCCCGAGCACGAGCGCTGGTACCGGCGGTTCTGGACGGGCCAATGCGACCGGTTGGCGATGTGCATGCCCGGCGCGCCCAATTGGAACGACGTGGTCGGCAAGCTGCTCGTGAAGGGTGGCCCGACGCAGCGCGCGGCCTTGCTGCCCAAGGCCTGTCGCATGGGCCAGCTGATCGGCCTGGAGTGGTCGCGCGAGAACGCGGTCCGCAAGATCAACACCGCCGACCTGCGCGTTTTCAACACCACGCTGGAGGCGTCCCGCGACACCCTGAGCGGCCTCGACAAGATCGAACAGGCGGCCCGCACCAAGCTGTCAGGCCGCTAGCTCTGGGGCGCCTCGCGCAGGGTCTCGGCCAGCAGACGGCCCTCGACCCCACGGCTGGATCCCGCGCGCCAGGCCACGACGATCTCCCGGCTGGGATGCTCGGTGGCCAGTGGCCGGATGGTGAGCGCGGTCTTGTCGGCCAGCCCGGCCTCCACCGCCATGGCCGGCAGGAACGAAATCCCCAGGCCCGACCCGATCATCTGCACCAGGGTCGGCAGGGAGGTGGCCGCGAAGCTCTCTTCGTCGCCGACGCCCTTGGGCGGCTCCAGGCCACAGGCCGCCAGGGCGTGGTCGCGCAGGCAGTGGCCGTCCTCCAGCAGGATCAGGTCGTCGCCCTGCAGGGTCGCCGGATCGACGCGGATCGACGCCGCCATCGGATGGTTCGCCGGCGCGGCGGCCAGCAGTTCGTCGTCCTCGACATGGGCCCAGTCCAGGCCGCTCATGTCGTAGGGCAGGGCGATCAGGGCCGCGTCCAGGGCCCCGGTCTTCAGGGCCGCGATCAGGCGCTGGGTCAGGTCCTCGCGCAGGAACAGCTTCAGCTTCGGAAAGCGATCGCGCAGCAGGGGCAGGGCGCGCGGCAACAGGTAAGGGGCCACGGTCGGGATCACCCCGAGACGAAAGCGGCCCGCCAGCGGCTGGCCGGCCCCGCGCGCGGCCTGAACCAGGTCCTCGGCCCGCGCCAGGATGTCCTCGGCTCGTCGCACCGCTTCCTGACCGGCGGCGGTCAGGATCACACCGGAGCGGGCCCGATCGACGACCGGGGCGCCCAGGATCTTTTCCAGTTCCTGGATGCCGGCCGACAGGGTCGGCTGGGTGACGAAGGCGCTCTCGGCGGCGCGACTGAACGAACCGTGCTCGGAAAGCAGCTTCAGGTACTGCAGCTGGCGAAGGGTGGGGAGGAGCATGGTCCCGATATAGGATCTATCTATCGAGATTCCAAAAACTATCGATTGGATAGTTGATCCGCCACGGCGTACCACCAAGGCACGGCGAAAGACCGGCGTTTCTCCCCCCCGACGCCGGCGCCCAGCCCGCTCCCGGTCCGCCCGCGCTTCCCCTCCCCGTGGCGCGGACCGGGACGCAGCTTCCCCCCGATGCTAAGCCGCTGGTCCAGACCGGACGGAGCGTTCCCATGTCGATCGCGGCCCTGCGCGCCCAGCTTCCCGCCTATGCCCGGGACATCGGGACCAATCTTTCCGTCCTGGCCGAAGAGACCACCCTGTCCGAACAGGCCAAGTGGGGCTGTTTCGTCGCCAGCGCCTGCGCCGTGGGCGAGCCGGAGACGTTGAGAGCGATCGACAGCGCGGCGCGCGAGGCGGGCCTGTCGCATGAGGCCTTCGAGGCGGCCAGGACGGCGGCGGCCATCATGGCCATGACCAACGTCTATTTCCGCGCCGTGCATCTCATGGAGGCGCCCGACTACGAGGCCCTGCCGTCGCGCCTGCGCATGAACAAGCTGGCCCATCACCCCGGTGTCGAGACTGTCGACTACGAGCTCTGGTGCGTGGCGGTGTCGGCGATCAACGGCTGCGGGGCGTGTCTGGACAGCCATGAATCCGAATTGCGCCGGCGAGGTGTCCAGCCGGTTCAAATCCAGGTTGCTCTGCGCATCGCCGCCGTGGTGAGCGCGACAGGACGCACACTGGCGGCCCAGACCAGCGATCATCCCCAGTTTTCGGGGGTTTGAGCCCCAGCCGCGACGCCCGGTCGCGGCGTCGGCCCCTCGACATTCATCTTGTCCGTAAACTAAGTTGTTAACCTCTGGGTAAGAGATTCGCGGCTTCCGCAAGGGCGTCCTTCAGGACGCGGCGGACTCGCACGGGGCGAAGGTGGGCTAGATGAGACTGCTGTCGAAGAATTCGCGCGAGAACAAAAACGGCAAGCCGACCGTTCTGGGTGAAGACGCCGGGATCGAGAGCGTGCAGCACCAGATCGAATCCACCCAGGCCATCGGCCAACGCTACGAGACCATCCACGGCGGACTCGACAGCATTGGGCGCGTGATGGAGCACCTGAAGGCCATCGAGCCGCTGATCGCCGAGATCCGCGGCCCCGTCGCCCAGGAGTTCGAGGCGCGCCGCAGCGAGCACGCCGAACTGATCGCCCTGCGCGCCAATTTCGACCAGGCCCAGCGCCAGATCGCCCAGATCCAGGCCGAGGAGCGCGAAGTGTCCGCGCGCCTGGCCGCCGCCGAGACCGCCCTCGGCGAATCCGACGCCCGTCGCCAGACCCAGGACGCGGCGCTCGAAGACAACGTTCTCGAGATCGATCGCCTGCGAAACGCGCTGCTGCAGTCGGATCTGAAGGTTTCCAGCCTCGACGCCAGCTTGCGCGACTCCACCGCCCGCATCGAGCACCTGACCCAGGATGTCGACAGCCTGCGGACCCAGGCCCAGGACATCGACACCCGTCGTGGCGACGCCGAGGCCGCCTTGGCCCGCGCCAACCAGGACAACGCCCTGCTGGGTGAAGAATCCGCGACGCTGAAGAAGCGCGTCGACCAGGCCGGTCTGGATATCGCCCGCCTGTCGCGCATCGAGACCGACCTCGAGGCCCAGCTCGCCAACGAGCGCGCGCGCGTCCAGGCGATCGAAAACGCCCTGGCGGCCCACCAGACCGACAGCGGTCGCACGATCCGGAACCTGGAAGGCCAGGTCGAGGCGGCTCGCGCCGAAATCTCGGCGCTGCAGACCCGTCTGGAAACCGCCACCGGCCGCGCCGACAAGCTGGAAGAGATGAACGGCCAGATCTCGGCCCGTCTCGCCGAGTCCAGCGCCCACCAGAAGGCCGTCGAGCGCCGCGCCGGCGATCTCAACGTCGCCCTGGAGCGCGCCCTGGATCGCGTCCGCGCCCTTGAGGAAGAGGCCGACGGTCTGCGTCAGCGCCATGCCGGCGTCGACACGGCCCGCGCCACCGCAATCGAACGCGCCGACCAGCTGGCCAAGAGCGGCGTCGCCCAGGACAAGGCGCTCAAGCGCGCCGAGGAACGCGCCGCTCAGCTGCGCACCCGCCTGGACGCCATGCAGGAGGCTCAAGACCAGATGCGTCGCGAGCAAGAAGACAAGGTCGCCGAGATGCAGGCCACGATCGAGCGCCTCACCTCGGAAGCCGCCATGGCCGAAGGCGCCTTGGAAGCGGCGCGCCGCGACCGCTCGCGTCTGCAGATGGCTCTGCTGGGCGCCAGCGACGAGGGCCTGGCGGAAAGCGCCTAGTCTCCTCGTCGAAGCCGATACGAAGACGCCCGCGACCGAGAGGTTCGCGGGCGTTTTGTTATGCCTTGCGTCCTTCGAGGCCCGCTTCGCGGGCGCCTCAGGATGAGGTGCTCTGTACTGAATTCCTCATCCTGAGGTGCGAGCGAAGGCGAGCCTCGAAGGACGCAAGGCCTACTTCCCCTCCGCCGCCGCCTTCAGTCCCGCCACCTGCTGGCCCAGCACGCCGTCCACCGGCCGGGCGATCTTGTCGAGCCCACCCTTGAAGTAGCCGCCGACGTCATAGGTCACCGTCACGGTGGTTTTCCCCTCCTTCTCGGCGAGCAGGAAGGTCAGGGCGCCGCTCGCGCCCGAGCTCTGTATCGGGCCCAAGCCGCCGATCAGAACGAGCTTCTGACCCGGAACGGCGTTAACCGTCGTCATGTGCAGCGCCGAGCCGCCGTTCGGCAGCCGCTCGCAGAAACAGCCGCCCGAGGCCGCGCCGATCGACAGGTTGGCGGCCGAGCCCGACCAGGTGTGGGTCGACGCCCACCATTTCGAAGGCTGCACCAAGGTCGCCCAGACGGCGCTGGCCGGGGCGGCGATGACCACCTCGTGCCGGATCTCGAAGCCGTTCGGCTGGGCGTCGACCACCTCGGCGCGCGCCGCCCCAGTGGTCAGCGAGCCGGCCAGCAGCGCCGCAGCGGCGGCGGCGATCATCGTCTTCATCGGTGTCTTCCTCCCGAGCTCGCGACCACGCTGAGGGCAGGGGAGGTGACCCGTCAAGGATGCCGCTACTCGACGGGCGAGGTAAGGGTCGCGCCGCCGGCCTTCAGGCGGTCCAGCACGCCGTTGCCGGGCAGCAGGAAGCCGAGGTCGACCACCGCCACGGTGACGCCCGGACGCTTCAAGGCCTCGGTCATGGCGTCGGTCGTCTGGCCGATCCCCTTCTCCAGCAGGGCCGGACCACCGGGAGCGCGCAGCAGGCAGCGCTGAGCGCCGCTGGCCCGATAGCGGGCGCGGACCGAGGCCAGGTCGCCCTCGGCCCAGTCGCGGCCGATCGATGTGGAGTGGGCCCCGTCGTAGCTGATCTCGTCGAGGGCCACGCGCAGGCAATAGAGCTGGTCTTCCGGCGAAAGCTTGGAGGCGATCGTGGTGATCGCGCTCATCCGGTACTGGCCCACTGCCTTGACCTTCAGCTTACGAGCCTTGGCCATGCGCTCGATCGTGCTGATCGGCTTGGCTTCCGAAAGGCCCGCCGCCTGGCGGAAGTCGGACAGCAGCAGGAAGCCCGCCACGGCCGGCTTCCAGTTCTTGTACTCGCCCGCGCCCTTGCGGGCCTGGTTGCGGGATTCGACGAAGCGCGCCTTCAGGTCGGGCGGCAGCTGGTCTTCCAGGTTCTTGCCCACGGGCTGGCGCAGACCCCCGCCGAATTTCAGGATGAAGCCGGCGATCTGGGTGACGCCGACCGAGGCCTGCGGCGGGACCAGCACCAGGCTGGCCTTGTCCAAGGCCTTGTTCAAGCGGGGGCTATCCCACTTCAGCTGGTGGGGCAGGGGCGGGGCCGAGCCGAGGATGTAGAGCTTGGCGCCGTCCTTTTCGGCCAACCAGACAGCCGGGCCGGGCGGCTTGGCCATGATGGTCAGCTCCGCGACCACGGCGCTCTCGTCCTGGGCCGGGGCCTGGCCGAGATCGACCGTCGGCGGCGGCGGCGCGCTCTGGGCCAGAGCCGGGACGGCGAAGATCAGCGAGAGAGCGAGGGCGGGCAGGGCGGACTTGGACGCGGCCATCGAAACTCCTTCAGCCCCCGAAACCATTTAGCCCTTCTCCCCTTGCGGGAGAAGGTGTCGACCGAAGGGCGACGGATGAGGGGTCGCACAGACAGAAACGCCGCGACGGCGGTGAGGCTGTCGCGGCGCATCTTTTCTTCAACCCCTCACCCGACCCACTTGCGTGGGCCACCCTCTCCCGCAGGGGGAGAGGGGGCGGGTTCTCAGGCTCCCGGCGGTACCGGGAAGCCGCGCTTGCGCATCAGGGCGCCGATCTTCACGTCGCGGCCGCGGAAGGCGCGGAACTGGTCGACGGGATCGATCGTGTTGCCCTTCGACATGACGTTCTCATAGAGCCGCTTGGCGACGACCTTGTCGTAGAAGCCGCCCGGGGCCTCCTTGAACGCCTCGGCCGCGTCGGCGGTCAGGGTGTCGGACCACAGGTAGCTGTAGTAGCCGGCCGAATAGCCGTCGCCCGAGAACACGTGACCGAACTGCGGCGTGCGGTGCCGCATGACGATCTCCTTGGGCATGTTCAGCTTGGCCAGCTCCTCGCGCTCGAACTTGTCCGGATCGATGTCGACGTCGCCGGCCAGGTGGAGCTTCATGTCGATCAGGGCGCTGGCCAGGTACTCGGTCGTGCCGAAGCCCTCGCCGAACTGGTCGGCCTTTTCGATCTTGTCGACCAGGGCCCGCGGGATCGACTTGCCGGTCTGGTAGTGCAGGGCGAACTGGTTCAGCACCTGCGGCGTCGGCAGCCAGTGCTCGTTCAGCTGGCTGGGGAACTCGACATAGTCGCGCGCCACGGCCGTGCCCGACACCGACGGATAGGTGGCATTGGCGTTCAGGCCGTGGATGGCGTGGCCGAACTCGTGGAACAGGGTGATGGCGTCGTCCCACGAGATCAGCAGGGGCTCGCCCGGCTTGCCCTTAATGAAGTTGGAGTTGTTGGAGACCAGCGTGGTCACCTCGCCCTTGAACCGCTCCTGGGTGCGGTAGGCGTTCATCCAGGCGCCCGAGCGCTTGCCGGGGCGGGCATAAGGGTCGAAGTACCACAGCCCCACATGCTTGCCGGCGCGGGTCACCTCATAGACGGTGATGTCCTCGTGATAGACCGGGATGCCGGAAAGCTGCTTGAATTCAAAGCCGTACAGCTGGCCCGACGCCCAGAACATGCCCTCGCGCAGCTTGTCCAGCTGCAGGTAGGGCTTCACCTCGTTCATATCGAGGTCGTACTTCGCGGCGCGGACCTTCTCGGCATAGAAGCGGTAGTCCCAGGGCTCGAGCTTGAAGCCGCCCCCTTCCTTGTCGATGATCGCCTGCATGTCGGCGACGTCGATGGCGACCTGGGCGATGGCCGGTTTCCACACCGCCTCCATCAGCGCCATGGCGTTTTCGGGCGTCTTGGCCATGGCCACTTCCAGGCGCCAGTGGGCGTGGGTCTTGTAGCCGAGCAGCTTGGCCCGCTCGACGCGCAGCTTCAGGATCCGGGCGATGATGGCGTTGTTGTCGGTCGCGTTGCCGTTGTCGCCGCGATTGACGAAGGCGCGCCAGACCTTCTCGCGGGCCGCGCGAACCGGGGACTCGGCCAGGAACGGGTCGACGCTGGAGCGGGTGTTGACCACCACGAACTTGCCCGGAAGCTTGCGCGCCGTGGCGTTGGAGGCGGCGGCCGCCTTCAGCCCCTCCGGCAGGCCGGCCAGGTCGGCGTCGGTCAGCTCGATCCAGGTGTTCTCGTCGGCCAGCAGGTTCTGGCTGAACTTGGTGAAGAGGCCGGCGAGCTCGGTGTTGATCGCGCCGATCCGGGTCTTGGCGGTTGCGTCCAGCTTGGCGCCGGCGCGCACGAAGTTGCGGTAGTAGATCCACAGGACCCGCTGCTGCTCGGGCGTCAGCTTGGCCTTGTCCGGCGAATTGTAGACCGCCTCGATGCGGGCGAAGAGCGCGGCGTTCTGGTTGATCTTGTCGTTGTGGGCCGAGAGCTTGGGGTCCATCTCGGCTTCGACGACCTGGAACTCCGGCGAGCTCATGTTGGAGCCCCAGATGTTGTAGTAGGTCTGGACGTCGTTGAGCGTGCGGCCGGCGTCTTCCAGGGCGGCGATGGTGTTCTCGAAGTTCGGCGCGGCCTTGTTGGCGGTGATCGCGTCGATCTCGGCCAGGTTCCGGGCCATGGCCGCCTCGAGGGCCGGCTTGAAGTCGGCGACCTTGACCATGTCGAAGGCCGGCACGCCGCCATAGGGGCCCACCCACTTGGCGGTCAGGGGATTACTGCCTTGGGCCATGGACAAGCTCGGATTGAGGGCGGCGACGGCGCCGGTGGCGGCGGCTGAAGCAAGGAACGTACGACGTTGCACGGAGTGTCTCCGGTGAAGATTTGCAGCGACCCTATGGCAAGCGTCCACACCCGTCACATGACAGGACCGTAACCTTTCGGGTTGCGTGGACGGCGCCCTCATCGACGGCTAAACCTGACGCATGATCGGCGTCTTCGACTCCGGCGTGGGCGGGCTCACGGTCCACCGCGCCCTCGTGCAGCGTCTGCCGCAGGCGGACTTCACCTATCTGGCCGATCAGGCCAATGCGCCGTACGGCGTGCGGACCGGCGAGGAGATCGTCGACCTGACCAAGGCCGGCTGCGTCCGCCTGTTCGAGCGCGGCGCCAACCTGGTGGTCCTGGCCTGCAATACCGCCTCGGCCATCGCTCTGCGCCGCCTGCAACAGACCTGGCTGCCCGGCTATCGCAAGGACCTGGGCCGGCCGGTCAATATCCTGGGCATCATCGTCCCGACCATCGAGAAGGCCACGGGCCTGCCGTGGGAGCACGAGGCCGAGCGACGCGGCGAGAAGGTCCAGCAGCTGGACATCCTCGGCGTCTTCGCCACCCAGGCCACGGTGCGCTCGCGGGTCTATGAGATCGAGATCGACAAGCGAAAGCAGGACCTGGCCGTCTTTTCCGAGGCCTGCCCCGAACTGGTGCCGCTGATCGAGGGCGACGCCAGCGTCGTCGAGCTGGCCAAGGCGATCGAAGGCCACGTCCTGGCCCTGAAGACCCGCATCGGCCGCTTCCCCGACCGCGTGGTGCTGGGCTGCACCCACTACGAGATCATCGCCGACCTGTTCCGCGCCGCTCTGCCGGCCGGCACACCACTGATCCAGCAACCGGCCTCGACCGCCGACGCGCTGGAGCTCTACCTGCAGCGCCATCCGGAATTCGTGCCTGGAACGGGTGGAAGCCGTGTCTTCCTGACCACCGGAACGCCGGGCCCGCAGAACGGCCTGGTCCAGGGCTTCTGGGGTGGCCCGGTGGCGTTCGACGCGGCCTGAGGCGAACTCCCTGCGTCCTTCGAGGCGCGCTTAGGAGCGCGCACCTCAGGATGAGGACCGTTTTGCATAATCCCTCATCCTGAGGTGTGAGCCGAAGGCGAGCCTCGAAGGACGCACGGCGCCTCCTGGCCTCCCCAGCGACATTCTGAATCGTTTCCTGACGAACGCCGTAAACGCCCCTTAACTCTCTTCGGGCACAACATCGCGGTTCGACCTGCTCTAGCGGGTCCAGAATACGAAGTTGAGTTCGGAGACTTTCATGGCGCGAGCCGCGCGGCGATCCACGACGGAGCTCCTCTGGGACGCGATCCGTTATGGCTGGGTCCAGCCCTGGACGGCCCGGTTCCGGGGCGGGATCGTCACCGTCATCGGGGCCGGCCTGCTGCTGGCCATCGCCACCTACAACGCCACCGACCCCAGCCTGAACGCCGTCTCGGGCGAGCCCGTGCGCAACGCCCTGGGCGCGCCGGGCGCGGCGATCTCCGACATGCTGATGCAATCTCTTGGCCTGTCGGCCTGGGGGGTCGCCTTGCTGCTGCTGGTCTTCGGCGTAACCCGCGTGGCCCAGGCCGACCCGGACGCCGAGCGCAAGGACCTGCGCCAGCGCGCCGTCGTCGGCTCGCTGGGCCTGCTGGCCCTGGCCGCCGCCCTGGCCGCGCCGCCGCCGCCCGCCATCTGGCAACTTGAAAAGGGCCTGGGCGGCTTCTGGGGCGACGCCCTGCTGCACATGGTCGCCAACGTCCTGCGCTTCGCCCACATTCCCGGCGCGACGATCATTTCCGCCGTCCTGTTCGCCATCGCCGCCATCATCGCCCTGGGCTTCGCCATCGGTGTGCGCGAGGTCGACCCCGACGCCATCCACACCGCCGTCAGCAACGCCCTGCAGCCGCGCGCCCGCCCCGGGCCGGAGCCCATGCCCGCTCCAACCGCCAAGCCGGCCCGCGCCCGGAAGGAAAAGACCGAAGCGCCGCCCAAGCGCGGCCTGCCGCCGCTGGAGGCGGAAGACGACGACGCCACGGTCGCGGCCCCGACCCCGATCTCCAACGAACGCGCCTACACCCCGCCGCCCGAGGTTCAGGACGAGGAAGACGAATTCGAGGACACGCTGGACGCTCGCCCGATGGCGATCGCCAAGCCCAAGGCCCCGCCCAAGGAGTCCGGCCGCGAAGCCCGCGAGCAGCAGAAGGCCTTCGCCTTCGACGAGGACGCCGGCTTCCAACTGCCCGAACTGGCCATGCTGGCCAAGGCCAAGCCGCGCTCGTCGGAAGTCGACGCCGCCGCCCTGCGCCAGAACGCCCGCCTGCTGGAAAGCGTGCTGGCCGAGTTCGGCGTGAAGGGCCAGATCGACCAGATCCGCCCCGGCCCCGTCGTCACCATGTACGAACTGGTGCCGGCCCCGGGCGTGAAGACCGCCCGCGTCGTGGCCCTGGCCGACGACATCGCCCGCTCGATGAGCGTGATCTCGTGTCGCGTGGCCGTGGCCCAGGGCCGCAACGCCATCGGCATCGAAATGCCCAACTCGCGCCGCGAGACCGTCTATCTGCGCGATCTGCTGTCGTCGTCCGACTACGAGAAGGCCAGCCAGATCCTGCCCATGGCCCTGGGCGAGACCATCGGCGGTGAGCCCTATATCGCCGACCTGGCCAAGATGCCCCACCTGCTGATCGCCGGCACCACCGGTTCGGGCAAGTCGGTCGGCGTCAACGCCATGATCCTGTCGATCCTGTACAAGCTGCCGCCCGAGAAGTGCCGCTTCATCATGATCGACCCGAAGATGCTGGAACTGTCGGTCTATGACGGCATCCCGCACCTGCTGGCCCCGGTCGTGACCGATCCGAAGAAAGCCGTCGTGGCCCTGAAGTGGACCGTCCGCGAGATGGAGGACCGCTATCGCCGCATGTCGAAGATCGGCGTGCGCAACATCGGCGGCTACAACGAAAAGGCCAACGAGGCCGCGGCCAAGGGCGAGCACTTCGAGCGCACCGTGCAGACGGGCTTCGACGACGCGGGCCGCCCGATCTACGAGACCGAGCAGATCCGCCCCGAGGCCATGCCCTATCTGGTCGTGGTCATCGACGAGGTCGCCGACCTGATGATGGTGGCCGGCAAAGACATCGAAGGCGCCGTCCAGCGCCTGGCCCAGATGGCCCGCGCCGCCGGCATCCACCTGATCATGGCTACCCAGCGCCCGTCGGTCGATGTCATCACCGGCACCATCAAGGCCAACTTCCCGACCCGGATCAGCTTCCAGGTCACCAGCAAGATCGACGCCCGCACCATCCTGGGCGAGCAGGGCGCCGAGCAGCTGCTGGGCCAGGGCGACATGCTGTACATGGCCGGCGGCGGTCGCATCACCCGCCTGCATGGCCCGTTCGTCTCGGACGGCGAAGTCGAGCAGGTCGCCAAGTTCCTGCGCGACCAGGGCATCCCCCAATATCTGGAGGAGGTCACCGCCGGCGGCGACGAGGAACAGGAAGAAGCCATCGAGGGCGCGTTCGCCGGCGAGGGCGGGGCCAACGACCTCTACGACCATGCCGTGGCCGTGGTCACCCGCGACCGCAAGGCCTCGACCAGCTACATCCAGCGCCGCCTGCAGATCGGCTACAACCGCGCCGCCTCGCTGATGGAGCGTATGGAAAAGGAAGGCGTCGTCGGCGCCGCCAACCACGCCGGCAAGCGCGAGATCCTGGCCCCGCCACCGCCGCCGATGTAGGCAACTCCGCTAGAGCTTGAGCGTTTCCTGACGCTCCAACCTGAACGGCGCTTCATCGGAGCGCCGGAAAATGGCCTCGCGACGGCCTTCGCGCTGGCCAAGGTTGGCGCTAAGGAGTCCGTATGAGCATGACCACACGCCGTATCCTGCTGGCGGCCGGCCTGGCCGCCGCCATGTCCGCAGCCATCCCCTTTGGCGCCCACGCCCAGAGCGCCAAGCCCGTGCCGGCCAGCCTCACCGCCGATCAGCAGGCGCTGTTGGACAAGGCCACGACCTATATCCAGGGCTTGTCCTCGGCCAAGGGCCGCTTCGTACAGACCGACCAGCGCGGGACGGTGACCCAAGGGACCTTCTACCTGCAGCGTCCGGGCAAGGCGCGGTTCGCCTATGATCCGCCAGCCGGCCTGCTGGTCGTGTCGAACGGCAACAACGTCAACATCTTCGACAGCCGGCTGAAGACCTATGAGAGCTATCCGCTCAGCAAGACGCCGCTGAACCTGCTGCTGGCCCGCGAGGTCCGCCTGGATCGCGGCGTGATCATCACCGACATTCGCCCGCTGGCCGACGGCTTCACGATCGTGGCCCAGGACGCCAAGCGCCAGGCGCTGGGCAAGATCTCGCTGGACTTCTCCAACAGCCCCGTCGGCCTGATGGGCTGGACCGTCACTGACATCAAGGGCGGCCAAATTCGCGTGCGCCTCAACGATTTCGCCGAGACGTCAGGCCTGGATCCCAAGCTGTTCGTGCTGACCGATCCCCGTCGCAAGGTCGGCAAGTAAGGTTCTACGTCAGGAATGTGACATAACGACAACAGGCAAGAATCAAACGCCACATCTCTTGACTTATGATTTTAAAGTGGCATATTTAACACGCATGGCGATGAGCGACCGACCCGCTCTTCGCGAACCGTGCCGGATCCTATCCCCTCCCGGCGGCGGCATGAGAGACTAGACTTTCGCCCCCGGACGCTAAGGCGTCCGGGGCGTTTTTCTTATGCGCCGGCCTCCGGCCGGCTGGGGGAGACACTCGGTGTACGGGGGCGTTTTTCTTTTTGGTGATCGGCCGCTGGCCGGAGGCTAGCCCTGACAGGCCGGCGTTTCCCTTTTCAGGGTCTGGCAAAGGCATTAGAGCGAGGCCATGCGCCTTCGTATCGCCACCTGGAACGTCAATTCCGTCCGCCTCCGCGCCGAGCAGGCCGCCC
Organism: Caulobacter sp. GW821-FHT11E10; assembly: GCF_058808375.1. NCBI lineage: Bacteria > Pseudomonadati > Pseudomonadota > Alphaproteobacteria > Caulobacterales > Caulobacteraceae > Caulobacter > Caulobacter sp. GW821-FHT11E10. Next base: position 202,741 of record NZ_JBXARP010000003.1, on the reverse strand, counting down.
GTTTCGTCGACGAGCAGGCCCCGGACGTCCTGTGCATGCAGGAGATCAAGTGCCAGGAGGGCGAGTTCCCGCGCGAGGCCTTCGAGGCCATGGGCCTGCCGCACCTGAAGATCGCCGGCCAGAAGGGCTGGCACGGCGTGGCCATCGCCTCGCGCCTGCCGTTCGAGGACGTCCCGACCCTGATGAACTGCCGCGAGGGTCACGCCCGCTGCGTCGCGGTCAAGGTGGCCGGTGTCGACATCCAGAACTTCTACATCCCCGCCGGCGGCGACGTGCCCGACCGGGTCGCCAACCCGAAGTTCGACCACAAGCTCGACTTCTACGAGACCCTGACCGCCGCCCTGAAGAAGCGCGACCCCAAGGCGCCGCTGATCGTCACCGGCGACCTGAACATCGCCCCCGGCGAGAACGACGTCTGGAGCCATCGACAGATGCTGAAGGTCGTCAGCCATACGCCGGCCGAGCTCGAGGCCTTCGAGGCGCTGATGACCTCGATGAACTTTCTGGACCTGCCCCGCCTGGCCACGCCCGAGCCGGAAAAGCTGTTCTCGTGGTGGAGCTATCGCGCCGCCGACTTCCGCAAGTCCAACCGCGGCCTGCGCCTGGACCACATCCTGGCCAGCCCCGGTTTGCGCGAGGCGGCGCTCGTCAACGGCAAGGCCAGTTCGCGCGTTCACGACACCGTGCGGGAGTGGGAGCGCCCCAGCGACCACGCGCCCGTGACAGCGGATCTGAAAATTTAGCGGACAGGCTGTCGATCCCCGCGTCGCCCGTTCGTCATCAAGATATGAGGCCACTTCCGGCCCGATGATCAAAGGAGACGGACGATGCGCGTGATTGTGTTCGTGAAGGCGACCGAGGACAGCGAACGGGGCGCCATGCCGACGCCCGAGCTGATCGAAGCCATGGGCAAGTACAACGAGGAACTGGTCAACGCCGGTATCATGGTCGACGGCAACGGCTTGCGGCCTTCGGTACAGGGCAAGCGCGTCGCCTTCGACGGCGCGTCGCGCACCGTGATCGACGGCCCGTTCGCCGAGACCCGCGAACTGGTTTCCGGCTACTGGCTGTGGGAAGTGCGCGACATGGATGAGGCGGTGGCCTGGCTCAAGCGCTGCCCCAATCCCATGCCGGGCCCCAGCGAGATCGAGATCCGCCCGATCCTCGACATGTCCGACTTCGCCGAGGTCATGACGCCGGAACTGGAAGCGCTGCACCAGAGGACCCGCGACCGCCTGGCCGGTAACTGATCCGGCGCGGAACGGCATGGCGCCAGACGACACCCATCGAGCGATCGAGGCGGTCTTCCGCATCGAGCGGACCAGGCTCATCGCGGGCCTGGCCCGCGTGACCCGCAGTCTGGACCTGGCCGAAGAGCTGGCCCAGGACGCGCTGCTCGTCGCCCTGGCCGAATGGCCCAGGACAGGCGTGCCGGACAATCCGGCCGCCTGGCTGATGGCGGCCGCCCGGCGCCGCGCCATCGACCGCTTCCGACGCGACCGGATGCGGGAACGGAAACACGCGGAAATCGGCCACGGCCTCGAGGAGGCCGACGATTCCGCGATCGAGGCCATCGAGGCGGCCATGGACGACGATGTCGGCGACAATCTTCTGGGCCTGATCTTCACGGCCTGCCATCCGGCGATCTCGGCCGAGGCCCGCGCGGCCCTGACCCTGCGCTTGGTCGGCGGCCTGACCACCGACGAGATCGCCCGAGCCTTCCTGGCCAACGAGTCGGCTATCGCCCAGCGGATCGTTCGCGCCAAGCGCGCGATCGGCGAGGCGGGACTGGCCTTTGAAATTCCACGCGGCGCGGAGCGTGACGCGCGGCTCACGTCGGTGTTGCAGGTCGTCTACCTGATCTTCAACGAAGGCTATGCCGCCAGCGCCGGCGAGGATCTGATCCGGCCGACCTTGTGCGCCGAGGCCCAGCGACTGGGCCGCATCCTCGCGGGCCTCGCCCCGCATGAGCCCGAGGTCCATGGCTTGCTGGCCCTGATGGAGATCCAGGCCTCGCGCCTGACCGCCCGCACCGGGCCGGACGGAGGCTTCGTGCCGATCACCGAACAGAACCGCGCCCGTTGGGACCAGTTGCTGATCCGGCGAGGCCTGACCGCCCTGGCCAAGGCCGAGGCTTTGGGCGGCGCCGATGGACCCTATGCCCTGCAGGCCGCCCTGGCCGCTTGTCACGCTCGGGCCCGCAAGGCCGAGGACACCGACTGGCGCCGGATCGCCGGGCTGTACGACCGGCTAGGCCAAGTCATGCCGTCGCCCGTGGTCGAGCTGAACCGCGCCATCGCCCACGGCATGGCCTTCGGGCCCGAGGCTGGCCTCGCCCTGGTCGACGAGATCGCGGAAGCCGCGGCGCTGCGCAACTATGCGCCCTTGCCGGCGGCGAAAGGGGATCTGCTATACCGCGCCGGCCGGCTGCCCGAAGCCAAGGCCGCCTTCGACGCGGCCGCCGACCTCACCCGTAATGCGCGCGAGCGGGATTTCCTGCGAGCGCGCTCGGCGGCCTGCCTGCCGAGGGTCCACTAGAACGAAGCTCAGGCCTCGCCCGCGACCACGCCGGACTTGATCCACAGCGCTTGATCCTTGAGATTCTTGCGGATCCAGGCGGCATGGACCTCGCGCTCGGCGTCGGTCGAGCGCGGCGCGAGGGGACGAGGCCGCGCGCCGTACGAGCCTTGGATCGCCGCCGAAACCGCCATGGCCGATACCGCATGGGTCAGTTCCAGAGCGCGTTCCTTGCCGCCTTGAAGTTCCAGATAGACCTCGGCCAGCAGGTGGGCGTCGATCAGGGCGCCGTGCTTGTCGCGGCTTTCCAGGCTGATCTTGAACCGCTTACAGAGCGCGTCGAGCGAGTTGTACATGCCCGGAAAGCGCTTCTTGGCCATGGCCAGGGTGTCGACCCACTGGTCCTCATGGATCGGGGCGCGGCCGCACTTTTCCAGCTCGAAATTGACGAACGAGCGGTCGAAGGCGGCGTTGTGAGCCACGACGACGCTGTCGCCGACGAATTCGATGAAGCGTTCGGCGATCTCGTGAAACTTCGGCTTGCCGGTCAGGAAGGCGCCCGACAGGCCGTGAACCTTCTCGGCCTCGGCCGGCATGTCGCGCAGCGGGTCGCAATATTCGTGGAACGAGCGGCCGGTCGGCATGAAGTCGACCACCTCGATACAACCGATTTCGACCAGGCGGTCGCCCGTCTTCGGATCGAAGCCGGTGGTTTCGGTGTCGAGGATGATTTCCCGGGCCATGACCCTTCAATGAAGCCGTTCGTGGCCGGCTTCAAGCGGAGCCGGGAGTTCTCAACAGAGTCAGAAGGTCGCGGACCTGTTGCCGGGCATGGTCCAGGCCCTGGCCCGTATCGACGACGAAATCGGCGCGGGCCCGCTTTTCGGTGTCGGGCAGCTGACGGGCCAGGATCGCCTCGAACTTTTCCGGCGTCATGTCAGGGCGAGCCAGGACGCGCTGGCGCTGGACGTCGGCCGGAGCCGAAACCACCACGACCTTGTCGACCTTCTTCTCGCCGCCGGTCTCGAACAGCAGGGGGATGTCGAGCACGACGATGTCGCAGCCCTTGGCCTCCGCCGCCGCGAAGAAGCCGATGCGATCGGCGCCGACCAGTGGGTGGACGATGGCTTCCAGCTTGGCCAGGGCCTCGGATTTTCCGACCACGGCGGCGCTGAGCTTGGCGCGGTCGATCGCGCCGTTCACGACCACGCCTGGAAAAGCCGCCTCGACCGGGGCCACCGCGGCGCCGCCGGTGGCGTAAAGGGCATGGACCGCCGCGTCGGAGTCGTAGACCGGAACCCCCTCGGCCTGGAACATCGCCGACGTCGTCGACTTGCCCATGCCGATCGAGCCGGTGAGACCGAGGATCAGCATGGCCTAGGCTTCACCCAGAATGCGCAGCAGCATGCCGCGCACGTCCACCTGAGCCGGCGGCGTGACTCCATACATCCGCTCGAAGGTGGGGACCGCCTGGCGCAGCAGCATTTCGAGGCCGTCGACCGTGCGCCGACCAGCGGCATCGGCGCGGCGCAGGAACTCGGTGCGCAGCGGCTTGTAGACCATGTCCATGACCACGGCCGTTTCGGGCGTCAGGGTCAGGTCGGCTTCCGGACCCGCGCCGCCGCCCAGACCGAGCGAGGTGGCGTTGATGACAAGACCCGCATCAACCAGCAGGGTGGGGAGATCGGACTCACCGGCCGCGACGACCTTGTCGCCGAACGCCTCGACCAGCTCCTGGGCGCGGGCCACGGTGCGGTTGACGATCCGGACCTGGGGCGCACCGGCCAGCAGCAAGGCGGCGGTGGCCCCGCGCGCCGCGCCGCCGGCCCCGAGGATCACCACCGGCGCGGCCGCGACGTCGAAGCCCGTGGCCTGCGCGGCAATCGCGCCCAGCAGACCCGGTCCGTCGGTGTTGTCGGCATGGATCGAGCCGTCGGCCTCGAAAATCAGAAGGTTCGCCGCCCCGGCCATCCTGGCCAGGTCGCTGGCGTGGTCGGCGACGGCAAGCGCTCGTTCCTTGAACGGGATCGTGACGTTCAGCCCCCGGATCGCCCCGCCCCGGAAACCGTTCACGAAGGTCTCGAAACCCTCGACGCTCGGCGCGAACGGCACATAGGCCGCATCCAGCCCGGCCGCGTGGATCCAGGCATTGTGGATCAGCGGGCTCATCGAATGCCTGATCGGCGCGCCGCAGACGCCGCCGATGATGGCGGCCCCCGAGATGGTCGAACTCATGTGGCGAGAGCCCCGTGAAGACGCAGGAAGTCGAGCAGGCCGATCAGCGGCAGGCCCAGTATGGTGAAATAGTCGCCGTCGACCTTGTCGAACAGCTGCACGCCCTCGCTCTCCAGCTCGTAGCAGCCGACCGACCACAGCAGGGCCTCGCCGCGCTTCTCTATGTACTGGTCGAGCCAGGCCTCGCTGAACGGACGCACCGACAGCTTGGCGCTTTCGACGATCCGCCAGATCGGCCGGCCATCGCGGGCCACCACCACGGCCGAGTGCAGCTTGTGAGTCGTGCCGCGCAGTCCCAGCAGGCGGGCGCGGGCTTCCTCCAGCGAGTCGGCCTTGTCGATCAGCCGGCCGCCCAGGTCGAGTGTCTGATCGGCGCCGATCACCAGGCCCGGCCGCTTCGTGGAAACCTTGACCGCCTTCATCTCGGCGAGCGCGTCGGCGATGTCGCGCGGCGTAACCTCTTCCGCCAGCAACGAAGCCTTGGCGGCCTCCTCGTCGACACCGGGGCTGACCGCCTCGAAGGCGACCCCGGCGTTCTTGAGGATCATCTGCCGGGCGGAACTCTTCGACGCCAGGGTTACAGGGGTCAAACTCATCCGATGACCTCGACCTTGCCGCGGCCGCCAGACAGCAGGTTGATGATCGCCGCCGCCGTCTCCTCGACCGAGCGGCGGGTGATATCGATAACCGGCCAGTTCATCCGCTCGAACAGGCGGCGGGCGGCGATGATCTCCTGGCGCACGGCGTCGCCGTCGACATAGTCGCTCTCGCGCGTCTCTTTCAAAGAGAGCAGGCGGTTGCGGCGGATCTGGATCAGGCGGTCGGGCGAGGTGATCAGGCCGACGATCAAGGTGCCCTTCAGTTCGAACAGCTCGGGCGGCGGTGGCCGGCCCGGCACCAGCGGCACATTGGCGGCGCGCACGCCCCGGTGAGCCAGATAGATGCAGGTGGGGGTTTTGGAGGTCCGCGACACGCCGACCAGGATCACGTCGGCCTGGGTCAGGTCCTGGCCGCCCTGGCCGTCGTCGTGGGCGATGGCGTAGTCCAGGGCCTCGATGCGATCGAAATAGTCATTGGTTAGGGCGTGCTGGGCCCCGACCCGGGTCGAGATCCGCGCGCCCAGATAGCGCGACATGGCGCTGATCACCGGGTCCAGCGCGGCGATGCAGGGCATCTCCAGCTTGCGGCAGCCTTCTTCCAGCGCCGCGCGCAAGCCTGGATCGACGATCGTATGCATGACGACACCCGGCGCGCCGGCGATCTCTTCCAGCGCCCGATCCAGCTGACGGGTGGAACGAACCAGCGCGTAGATGTGTTCGATGGGCAGGATGTCGGTGAAACGAGCGCAGACGGCGCGCGCCATCGCGTTAAGCGTCTCGCCCGTGGAGTCGGACACCAGGTGGATATGGAAGTAGGTGGCGAAGCGCGGCGGCAGCCGTTCTCCGTCCCCCTGAGCCAGACTCTCCTGTGGATCATCCGTTAACGGTTGCTTAACCACTTGTCCTGCCTCTGGGGACGCCCGGGCGCCGAATGGCCCTCAAGGCGTCGTGACATGGCGCCGCTGTGATAAACGGTCGCATTGCTCGCGTACCATCCCCAGGCTCACCCTGCATCCCCAGAACTCTGAATCCCGGCTGTCCCAAGCTCGGGAAAGAGTCCCGTGACGGGTCTTTCACCCACGGTCGGGTATTAAGAATTCATTAAGACCTTCAAGGCCCTGCGAGACCGTCCACATTATTAACAAAGCCTTAACCACATGTGGGAAGGCCTGTTGGCAATGGCGGATCTCGTGTGGGAGTCGCTCGCCTCCGAGGCGTTTTCCCCACTGTGCAGTTGTCCTCCAACACCCTCCATCCTTCTTAAATTCTTATTAAGAAATGATAGAAAGGTCTTAGGGACCTTACGGACTTGAGCCCGAGCTCAGGCCGGGCTTTAACCCGAGCCATGACGTCCTCGGCCCAGACTCCCAAATTTCTCTCCGCGCTTTCGGGCGAGAGCCAAGCGAACCCTCCGATCTGGTTCATGCGGCAGGCTGGGCGGTATCTGCCCGAGTACCGAGCGGTGCGGGCGACGGCGCCGGACTTCATCAGCTTCTGCTTCGATCCGGAGAAGGCCGCCGAGGTCACGCTTCAACCGATGCGGCGGTTTCCGTACGACGCCGCCATCGTCTTCGCCGACATCCTGCTGATCCCGGGCGCCCTGGGCCAGAAGGTCTGGTTCGAGGCCGGCGAAGGCCCGAAGCTAGGCGAAATGCCGTCGATCGAGTCCATGGCCGAAAAGGCCGGGGAGGCGGGCAAGGCCCTGTCGCTCATCGGGGAGACGCTGACCCGGGTTCGTTCGGCGCTTGATCCGGAGAAGGCCCTGATCGGCTTCGCCGGCGCGCCCTGGACCGTGGCGACCTACATGATCGAAGGCGGCTCCAGCGATCGCAGCGGCGCCCGGACCTACGCCTACCAGAACCCCGAGAAGCTGGACGCCCTGATCCAAGTGCTGGTCGACTCGACCATCGACTACCTGGCCATGCAGGCGGGCGCCGGGGCCCAGGCCGTGAAGCTGTTCGAGAGCTGGGCCGAGGGTCTGTCGGAGCCCTTGTTCGACCGCCTGGTCACCCAGCCGCATATCCGGATCATCGAAGGCCTGCGGGCGCGGGGCGTCACCGTGCCGATCATCGGTTTCCCGCGTGGGGCAGGGACACTAGTCGAAGACTACGCGGCCAAGGTCCCGGTGCAAGGCGTGGCGCTCGATACGTCGGCGTCCGCCAAGCTGGGCCAATCGATCCAGAAGACCAAGACCATCCAGGGCGCGCTGGATCCGCTGCTGCTGCGGGCTGGCGGCGATGCGCTGCTGAAGCGTGTCGACGAGCTGCTGGAACAGTGGAACCAGGGTCCCTACATCTTCAACCTGGGTCACGGCATCCTGCCCGACACTCCGATCGCCCACGTCGAGGCGGTGCTGGAGCGAGTGACCGGCCAGAAGGTTGTGAAGTGAGCAGGAAGCTCGCGGTCGTTCTTTTCAACCTGGGCGGGCCGGACGGCCAGGAGGCGGTTCGGCCGTTCCTGTTCAACCTGTTCCGCGATCCAGCGATCATCGGCCTGCCGGCGATCTTTCGCTATCCGCTGGCGGCGCTGATCTCGAGCCGGCGCGAGAAATCCGCCCAGGCCAACTACGCGATCATGGGTGGCGGCTCGCCGTTGCTGCCTGAAACGGAAAAGCAGGCCAAAGCGCTGGAGGCCGAGTTGACCGCCGCGCTGGCGGACGTCGAAGCCAAGTGCTTCATCGCCATGCGCTACTGGAACCCGCTGACCGATGAGACCGCCAAGGCGGTGGCGGCGTTCGCGCCGGACGAGGTCGTGCTGCTGCCGCTCTATCCGCAGTTTTCGGCGACCACGACGGGATCTTCGCTGAAGGCTTGGCGTGAGGCCTATAAGGGGTCGGGGCGCGAAACGACCGTCTGCTGCTATCCGACGGAAGAGGGCCTGGTCTCGGCCCATGCCCGCCTGATCCGAGAAACCTGGGAGAAGGCCGGTTCGCCGACGAACGTGCGCCTGCTGTTCTCGGCCCATGGTTTGCCCGAGAAGGTGATCCTGGGCGGCGACCCGTATCAGAAGCAGATCGAGGCCACGGCCTCGGCGGTGGCGGCGAAGCTGCCGAGCGACCTGGACTGGACCGTCTGCTACCAGAGCCGGGTCGGGCCGATGAAGTGGATCGGCCCCTCGACCGACGACGAGATCCGCCGGGCGGGTGTCGACGGCAAGGGCGTGATCGTCACCCCGATCGCCTTTGTCTCGGAGCACGTCGAGACCCTGGTAGAGCTGGACCACGAATATGCCGAGCTGGCCCAGGAGGTCGGGGTCGCCCCCTATCTCCGCGTGCCGGCTCTGGGCACGGCGCCGGAGTTCATCAGTGGTCTGGCGGGCCTGGTGAGCAGCGTGCTGGGCGCCAGCGGGCTAAAGCCTGGTTCGTCTTGGCGCTGTGAGCCCGACGGGTCCAACTGTCCGTGTAGAAAGAGAGCCTCGGCGTGATCGATTTCCTGGTGGCGCACTTCAACCTGGTGCGCGGTCTGCACATCCTGTCGGTCATCGCCTTCATGGCCGGATTGCTCTACCTGCCGCGCCTCTACGTCTATCACACCCAGGCCACGCCGGGCTCGGAGATGGACGAGACCTTCAAGGTCATGGAGCGCCGTCTGCTGCGCGGGATCATCAACCCGGCCTCGATCGCGACTTTCGTGTTCGGCGTGGGCCTGATCCTGGCCGATGGCCAGATCCGCGGCTGGGACTTCCTGGCCCAGCCCTGGATGATCACCAAGCTGGTCGCCCTGGTCGGCCTCTATGGCTGGCACGGCTTCCTCTCGGCCTCGCGCAGGAAGTTCGAGCGGGGTCAGAACACCCGCTCCGAAAAGTTCTGGCGGGCGACCAACGAGATCCCGTTCGTTCTGGCGATCGTCATCGTCATCTCGGTGACGACCAAGTTCCTGAACAACTGAGACCGAGCGGGTATGACCGGCGGCGCTTGACCCGCCGGTCCCCGCGTGGTTTGCATCCAAGAGGTTCGGAGTTTCCGAACTTTCTCTTCACGGACCGGCGCCCGTCCTGGCGCGCCCCGCGAGCGACACCGCTCCAAGGTCCGTCCCCCTAACGATCCGCGTCATCGTCAATCGACGCGCTCGCTGGCCTGTCCGGCGTGACCCATGAATTCTACCGGCCGGACTCCGTCGTGGAGACCGCGCCCTGACTTGAGTCTTGTCATGACCGAAGAAACCGAAAACGAAATCTCGGCCGCCGAAGAGGCGACCACCGAAGAGCTGGTCGATACGACCGCCGACGCCAGCGCTGACGCCGCCGAGGCCGACGGCGAAGGCGACGACGAGGGCTCCGACATCGCCGCGACCGTCGCGGCGCTGGGCCTCAAATCCATGTCCCTGCAGGAGCTGAAGGAGAAAACTCCGGCCGACCTGCTGGCGTTCGCCGAGACCTTCGAGGTCGAGAACGCCAACTCCATGCGCAAGCAGGACATGATGTTCGCGATCCTGAAGACCCTCGCCGAAGAAGGCGTGGAGATCTCGGGGTCGGGCACCATGGAAGTGCTGCAGGACGGCTTCGGCTTCCTGCGCTCGCCGGAAGCCAACTACCTGCCGGGTCCGGACGATATCTACGTCTCGCCCTCGCAGATCCGGAAGTATGGCCTGCGCACCGGCGACAGCGTCGACGGCGCCATCCGCTCACCGCGGGAAGGCGAGCGCTACTTCGCCCTGACGAGCGTGGCCAAGATCAATTTCGAGGCCCCGGACAACGTCAAGCACAAGATCCACTTCGACAATCTGACGCCGCTCTATCCCGAAGAGCGCCTGAACATGGAACTGCCCGATCCGACCATCAAGGATCGCTCGGGCCGCGTCATCGATATCGTCGCTCCGCTCGGCAAGGGCCAGCGCTGCCTGATCGTCGCCCCGCCGCGCGTGGGTAAGACGGTCATGCTGCAGAACATCGCCAAGTCGATCGAGACCAACCACCCCGAGTGCTACCTGATCGTCCTGCTGATCGACGAGCGGCCGGAAGAAGTCACCGACATGCAGCGCACGGTGAAGGGCGAGGTTATCGCCTCGACCTTCGACGAGCCGGCGACCCGCCACGTCCAGGTGGCCGAGATGGTCATCGAAAAGGCCAAGCGCCTGGTCGAGCACAAGCGCGACGTCGTCATCCTGCTGGACTCGGTGACCCGTCTGGGCCGCGCCTACAACACCACGGTCCCGTCGTCGGGCAAGGTGCTGACCGGCGGTGTCGACGCCAACGCCCTGCAGCGCCCGAAGCGCTTCTTCGGCGCGGCGCGCAACGTCGAGGAGGGCGGTTCGCTCTCGATCATCGCGACGGCCCTGATCGACACCGGCAGCCGCATGGACGAAGTGATCTTCGAAGAGTTCAAGGGCACCGGTAACTCGGAAATCGTCCTGGACCGCAAGGTCGCGGACAAGCGCATCTTCCCGGCGATCGACGTGCTCAAGTCGGGCACCCGCAAGGAAGAGCTCATCACGCCGCGCGACCAGCTGCAGAAGACCTACGTCCTGCGCCGCATCCTCAACCCGATGGGCGCGTCGGACGCGATCGAGTTCCTGCTGGAAAAGCTGCGTCAGTCGAAGACGAACGGCGACTTCTTCCAGTCGATGAACACCTGAGTCCAGACGGACTCATACCTGTACGAGAAAGGCGCCGGTGCTACCCGGCGCCTTTTTTGTTGGTCGTACCGGGCTAGGCCCTACGGGATGAGCAGGGTGGCGCCGGTCGTACGCCGGCCCTCCAGCGCTTCGTGCGCGGCGCGGGCCTCGCCCAGCGGGAAGGTCTGGCCGATGTCGATCTTCACCGCGCCCGAGCCGAGAACCGCGAACAAGGCTTCGGCGCTCTCGTCCAATTCCTCGGTCGTGACGATGTAGTCGAACAGACGAGGACGGGTGACGAAGGCCGACTTGGCGCCCAGCTCCAGCGGCGCGAAGGGTGGGACCGGGCCCGAGGCGTTGCCAAAGGTGACCAGCACGCCGCGCCGGGCCAGGCTCTTGAGGCTGGCGGCCCAGGTGTCCTTGCCGACACCGTCATAGACCACGGCCACGCCCTGGCCGCCGGTGATCTCGCCGACCCGGGCGGCGACGTCTTCATGACTATAGTCGATGACGTAATCCGCCCCGAGCTCGCGGGCGATGGCGGCCTTGGCCTCGGAGCCAACCGTGGCGATGACGATCGCGCCGAGAGCCCTGCACCACTGGACCAGGATTTGGCCCACGCCGCCGGCGGCCGCGTGGATCAGGACGGTGTCGCCGTGTTTCACGTGGAAACACCGGCGGACCAGGAACTCGGCGGTCATCCCCTTGAGCAGCGCCGCTGCGGCGGTCTCCACGCTGACGCCGTCGGGGACCTTCACCGCGCGCTCGGCGGGCACGACCGCCGCCTCGGCATAGGCGCCCATGGTCCCGTTGTAGGCGACGCGGTCACCGATCTGGAACCGGGTGACCCCGTCGCCGATCGCCTCGACCACGCCGGCCGCCTCGAGCCCGATCACGATCGGCATCTTCAGGGGATAGAGGCCCGAGCGATGATAGGTGTCGATATAGTTCAGTCCGACCGCCTGATGGCGGATCAGAATCTGGCCGGCGACGGGCGAGGGGCGGTCGAGCTCGACGGCCTCCAGAACCTCGGGACCACCGGTGCGAACGGCCTGGATCGCCAGCATCAGAGGAGTTCCTTCTGGAAGAAGGTCAGGCTGCGACCGTTGGCCTTGGCGGCGTCGGCGGCGTCAAAGTGCGCGCCCCCTTCCCGGGCGAACGCGTGATCGCGGCCGGCATAGGTATGGATCGCGATCTGAGGGTGATCCTTCAGGGCGTTCAGGATGACCTGCTGCGCTTCCGGCGGCACGAACTGGTCCTTCTCGGCCACGTGCATCAGCAGCGGCTTGTTCAGCTTCTCGGCCTCGCCGACATGCTTCTCGATGCCGACGCCATAGTACGAGATCGAAGCGTCGACGTCGGTGCGGGTCGCGGTCAGGAAGGCCAGCAGGCCGCCCAGGCAATAGCCGACCGCGCCGACCTTGCCGTTGACGCCCTGCAGCTTGCGGACGACCGCGAGGGTCGCGGCGATGTCGCCGACGCCGGCGTCCACGTCGAACGCATTGAACAGTTCGAAGGCCCGCTTCCACTCGGCTTCGGACTGGTCGGTGATGTCGATGCCAGGCTCGATCCGCCAGAACAGGTCGGGACAGACGGCGACGAAGCCCTGGGCGGCCAGGCCGTCGCAGATATCGCGCATCACCTTGTTGACGCCGAAGATCTCCTGGATCACGACGACGGCCGGGGCGACCTCTGCCTGAGGGCGCGCCACATAGGCTGAAAAGGCGCCGTCAGGCGTGGTGATCGTGAGGGTCTCGCTCATCGGGGCTCTCCGTCGCTTTCGGGTCCCGAAATTCAGGACAATGTGACTTTCGACCAAAGCGCTCTAACCTGCGCCGACGGGCCACGCCCATAACAATATCGTGCCCTGACCGAAGGGAACTTCCGATGAAGATGACGATCGAGATCGACTGCACCCCTGTCGAGGCGAGGACCTTTCTGGGCCTGCCGGACGTCAGCGCCTTGAACGACCATCTGGTCAAGGAGATGCAGACCCGGATGGACGCCAACATGGCGATGCTGGCGCCCGAGGAGCTGATGAAGAACTGGATGGCGTTCGGGGCCGGGGCCCAGGAGCAGTTCCGCAAACTGATGACGGCGGCGGCCGGCGCGGCTGTCGGGAAGCCCTAACGCATGACGGACACGATCTTCGCCCTGGCCACGGCGGCCGGGCGAGCGGCGGTGGCCGTGGTGCGCGTCTCGGGTCCGGCGACCCTGTCGATCGTCGAAGCGCTATGCGGCACGGCGCCGGCCCCACGCCTGGCGGCCCTTCGCAGGCTGCGCCACCAGGGGGCCGAGTTGGACGAGGCCTTGGTCCTGAGGTTCGTGGGCCCGGCCAGCTACACCGGCGAGGACAGCGCGGAGTTCCATGTGCACGGCGGCCGAGCCGTCGTCGAGGTCCTGCTGTCGGCGCTGGTCGAGCTGGGCCTTCGCCTGGCCGAGCCTGGCGAGTTCACCCGGCGCGCCTTCGAGAACGGCAAGTTGGACTTGGCCCAGGCCGAGGGTGTCGCCGACCTGATCGACGCCGAGACCGAGGCCCAGCGCAAGCAAGCGCTGGGACAGGTCGGCGGAGCGCTGAGCCAGCGCTACGACCGCTGGCGCGACCTGTTGGTCCAGTCTCTGGCCATGCTGGAGGCGGCGGTCGACTTTCCCGACGAGGACTTGCCGGAAGAGGTCGCGGAGCGCGCGCGTCCGGGCCTTCGGACCTTGAGCGCCGAACTCGACGCGGCTTTGGCCGACGTGTCCCGTGGTCGCCGTGTGAGGGACGGGTTCCGCATCGCGCTGGTTGGCGCGCCGAACGCCGGCAAGAGCACCTTGCTGAATGGGTTGGTGGAGCGCGACGCGGCCATCGTCACGGACACGCCCGGCACTACTCGGGACGTCATAGAGATCCCTCTGGTGCTGGGCGGCTACAAGATCCTGATCGCCGACACGGCGGGAATTCGGGAAACGGCCGACGCCATCGAGGCGGAGGGCGTCCGCCGGGCGCGGGCCTGGGCTGAAGAAGCCGATCTAAGACTTTGGGTTGTCGACGGGTTTCACGTGAAACATGCGGTGGAGCTCGAAGCCGCTCCGCGATCGGGGGACTGGCTGATCCTGAACAAGGCAGACATCGCGGATAGTGCTGAGCTGGATGTAGCCCAGTCATACTGGGCGGACAGAGGGCTGAATGCCGTACGCCTATCCGCCAAGTCGGACGATGCGGTGAGCGCGCTGCGGGGCGCTCTGGCCGATCATGTCGCGGACGCCTTGTCCGGAGCGGAGTTTCCGGCCGCGACACGGCTACGCCATGCGGAACGGCTTACGGAGGCCCGGGGCTACCTGGCCCGCGCGCTATCTGAAGTGGGGCTGGAAGTGGAATTGGCGGCCGAGGATGTTCGACTGGCGGCGCGCGCCCTGGAGAAGATCACCGGTCGGGTCGATCCCGAGGACGTGCTGGGCCGCGTCTTTTCGACGTTCTGCATCGGCAAATAGTGTTCCACGTGAAAACCGCCCCCATATTGTCCACAGCACGCTCACAGCTGCGGCGGGGGTGTTTCACGTGAAACGCCTTTGAGTCACATCGACCGCCTCGGCTGATTGGCGTATATGTCGAGTCCAGCGCCCCCGCTCGTTTCGGGGGCGTTCGCATTGAGGCGAGTTCGTTGTCCAACACCTGGGATGTCATTGTCATCGGCGGCGGTCACGCCGGCTGCGAGGCGGCTGCCGCCTCGGCGCGCACTGGCGCGCGCACCCTGCTGCTGACCCACAAGCTTGAAACCATCGGTGAGATGTCCTGCAACCCGGCCATTGGCGGCCTGGGTAAGGGCCATCTCGTGCGCGAGATCGACGCCCTGGACGGGGTGATGGGCCGCGTGGCTGACAAGGGCGGCATCCAGTTCCGGATGCTGAACCGCTCCAAGGGGCCGGCCGTTCGCGGTCCGCGCGCTCAGATTGACCGCAAGCTCTATCGCGAGGCGATGCAGGCCGAGCTGGCCGCCACGGCGAACCTCGAGATCATCGCCGCGGCCGCCGAAGACCTGATCGTCGAGGACGGAAAGGTCACCGGCGCCGTTGACGGGGAAGGGCGGTCCTACCGCGCTTCACGTGTCGTCCTGACGACGGGCACGTTCCTGAAGGGTTTGATCCATCTGGGAGAGACCCGGATCCCGGCCGGCCGCGTGGGCGACCAGCCCTCGATCGGCCTGTCGGATCGGCTCTACGGCCTGGGCTTCCACATGGGCCGGTTGAAGACCGGCACGCCCGCCCGCCTGGACGGCGCGACCATCGCCTGGGACCGGCTGGAGATGCAGCCGGGCGACGACCAACCTGTGCCGTTCTCGTTCCTGAACGACCGGATCGAGACGCCGCAGATCGCGTGCGGCATCACCTTCACGACGGCCGAGACCCACCAGATCATCGCCGACCGGCTCGGGGAGTCCGCCGTCTATGGCGGGCGGGCCACGGGGATCGGCCCGCGCTATTGCCCGTCGATCGAGGACAAGGTTGTCCGCTTCGCCGACAAGACCAGTCACCAGGTGTTCCTGGAGCCGGAAGGTCTGGACGACACGACGGTCTATCCGAACGGTATTTCGACGTCGGTCTCGGAAGAGACGCAGCTGCTGTTCCTGCGCACCATCCCCGGCCTGGAGGCCGTCGAGGTCAAGCGCTACGGCTACGCCATCGAGTACGACTACGTCGATCCGCGGGAACTCTACGCCACGTTGGAGACCAAGCGGCTGCCGGGTCTGTACCTGGCCGGGCAGATCAACGGCACGACGGGCTATGAAGAGGCGGGGGCCCAAGGCCTGGTCGCAGGCCTGAACGCGGCCTTGGCCACGCAGGGCAGGGAGCCGGCCGTCTTCGCGCGCGACGAAGCCTATATCGGGGTGATGATCGATGACCTGGTTACACGGGGCGTCACCGAACCCTATCGCATGTTCACCAGCCGGGCCGAGTTTCGCCTGACCCTGCGCGCCGACAATGCCGACCAGCGCCTGACCGATCGCGGGATCGAGCTGGGCGTGGTCGGTGAGCGCCGCTCCGCAGCCTGGGCCGAGAAGAAGGCGCGACTGGAAGCGGCGCGCACTTTCGCCCGCTCTGTCACCCTGACCCCGAACGAGGCCGTGAAGGCTGGCTTCAAGGTCAACAGTGACGGCGTGCGGCGCGACCTGTTCGCCATGCTGGCCTATCCGGATGTGTCGCTGGACGACCTTGGCGCCGTATGGCCCGAGGTTTTCACGTGGAACACCGACGTTCGCGAGCAGATCGAAATCGAAGCGGCCTATGCCGGCTACCTCGACCGCCAGCGCGCCGACGCCGAGTCGTTGCGCAAGGACGAGGACCTGCGCCTGCCGCGTGACCTGGATTACGCCGAGATCGGCAGTCTCTCGAACGAGGTGCGCGAGAAGCTGGCGCGCGTGCGCCCGCTGACCCTGGGCCAGGCGGCGCGGATCGAAGGCGTGACCCCGGGGGCGCTGACGGCGCTTCTGGCCCACGTGAGGCGCAGCCGTGCAGCCTGAGGCCGTTATCGTTTCCGAACCGGTGCTGGACGCGGCGGGCTATCAGGCCCTGACCGGCGCCAGTGACGCACAGATCGCCGATCTGACGCGCTTCCAGGACCTGCTGGCCGAATGGAACGAGGTGATGAACCTCGTCGGCCCGATGACCATCGCCACCTATTGGACCCGCCACGTGCTGGACAGCTCGCAGCTGCTGGCCATGGCCCCCGGCGCCCTGACCTGGGCCGACCTCGGGGCCGGCGCTGGTCTGCCCGGCGTCGTGCTGGCCATACTGCTGAAGGGCGAGGAGGGGGCCAAGGTCCACCTGGTCGAGAGCATGGCGAAGCGCTGTCGCTTCCTCGAAGTCGCGGCCAAGGACCTCGACCTGCCGGTCGAAATCCACAACTGCCGCGCCGAGGACCTCAAACTGAAGGTCGACGTCGTCACCGCGCGAGCCTGCGCGCCGATGACCAAGCTTCTGGGCTTTGCCGAACCCTATCTGCACCGGGGCGCGACCGGTCTGTTCCTGAAGGGACAGGACGTGGCGGCCGAGCTGACCGAGGCCTCCCGCGCCTGGAAGTTCGCCAGTGATCTAAGACCCAGTCAAAGCGACCCTCGCGGTCGGATCGTTCAAGTGAAGAGGCTTTCCCGTGTCCGCTAATCCTCTCCGCGTCCTGGCCATCGCCAACCAGAAGGGCGGCGTCGGCAAGACCACGACCGCCATCAACCTGGGCACAGCCCTGGCGGCTTGCGGCGAGCGCGTGCTGCTGATCGACGCCGACCCGCAAGGCAACTGTTCGACGGGTCTGGGTATCGGCCGCACCGCGCGCCGGACCACGCTGTATGACGTGCTGATGGGCGAGTCCCCGGTGGTCGACGCCGCGGTGAGGACCGAACTACCTGGCCTGGACGTCATACCGGCCGACGCCGACCTGTCGGGCGTCGAGATCGAACTGGGTCAGACCGCGCGCCGGTCCTACCGTCTGCGCGACGCCCTGGAGCCCATCCGCGCCAATGGGCCCTACACCTATGTGCTGATCGACTGCCCGCCGTCACTGAATGTGTTGACCGTCAACGCCATGACCGCCGCCGACGCGGTGTTCGTGCCGCTGCAGTGCGAGTTCTTCGCCCTGGAAGGCCTGACCCAGCTGATGCGGACGATCGAACGCGTGCGTGGCAGCCTCAATCCGCGCCTGGAAATCCAGGGCGTGGTGCTGACCATGTACGACCGCCGCAACAGCCTGTCGGAGCAGGTGGCCAGCGACGTCCGCGCCCACTTCGGCGACAAGGTCTATGACGCGGTCATTCCCCGTAACGTCCGCGTCTCGGAGGCGCCGTCGTTCGGCAAGCCCGTGCTGCTGTACGACCTGAAGTGCGCGGGCAGCCAAGCCTATCTGAAGCTGGCGCGCGAGGTGATCAGCCGCGAGCGTGATCGCCAGGCCAAAGCTGCCTGACTTCGGGCCGTCTGACCGAGTTCTTGAGTACCGAACCTAAGCTTGACTGAGAAGATGATGGAGTCCGTCGTGGTGGGAGAGCCGGGTATGGCCGAAGGTCGTCGTGGTCTGGGGCGGGGTCTGTCCGCCTTGCTGGGCGAGGTCGACACCGCGCCGGCCCAGGCGCCGGGCGAGAACGCCGGCGGTTCGCGCGACGCGCCGATCGAGCTGCTGAAGCGCAATCCCGACCAGCCGCGCCGCACCTTCCGCGAGGAAGACCTGGAGGAACTGACCGGCTCGATCCGGGAGAAGGGCGTGCTGCAGCCGATCCTGGTGCGGCCGTCGCCCGATACCCCGGGGGAATATCAGATCGTCGCCGGCGAGCGCCGCTGGCGCGCGGCCCAGCGTGCGGGCCTGCGCGCCGTGCCGATCATGATCCGCGAACTGGACGACCTGGCGGTGCTGGAAATCGGCATCATCGAGAACGTCCAGCGCGCCGACCTGAACATTCTGGAAGAGGCGCTCTCCTACAAGGTGCTGATGGAGAAGTTCGAGCGCACCCAGGAGAACATCGCCCAGACCATCGGCAAGAGCCGCAGCCACGTCGCCAACACCATGCGACTGCTGGCCCTACCGGACGAGGTGCAGTCGTACCTGGTCAGCGGCGAGCTTTCGGCCGGCCACGCCCGCGCTATCGCGGCTTCGGCAGATCCGGTGGCCCTGGCGAAGCAGATCATCGACGGCGGCCTGTCGGTTCGCGAGACCGAGGCCCTGGCCCGCAAGGCGCCCGATCCCCGTCCGGCCAAGAACAAGGGCGGTCGTCCGCCTCGGGTCAAGGACACCGACACCCAGGCCCTCGAAGCCGACCTGTCGTCGGTGCTGGGCCTGGACGTCTCGATCGACCATCGCGGTTCGACCGGAACCCTGACCATCACCTATGCGACGCTCGAGCAGCTCGACGACCTTTGCAACCGGCTCAGCCGAGGGGTCTGATCGGATACACGCAAATGCGTGCGGATGAGCGATTTTCGGGCCCCAAAGGCGCCTTCTAAAATCGCCTCTGTCGCGCACGGAGCGGCGACTTTCCGTACTCCGGGAGGCGCCGTTTTCGTGAGAGGAGGGGGCTGTGAGTCGTTTTTGACCACAAACCTCTGTCCGATAAGGCTTTCTTGAAAGTCATCCACAGGCGCGCAAAGGCCCTGTTTTCGGGCGTTTCGAGCCCTACAGCCCCAATCGCCGCGCGCGACCCGCGATCATGAGCGCCAGGCGCTCGGCGATGAGCTGGTCGGGCGAGCCGGAGGTCTTGCAGGCGCGGTCGGCGGTCAGCACCTCGCCCTGGATGTCGAGGATGGCTTCCAGGTTCCAGGCGCGCGCTTGGCGGAGGAACTCGCGCTCCTGTTTCCAGAAGACGCCGGCGGCCTTGGCGGCGGCCTGCAGGTCGACGCCGTTCTTGTGCAGGGTCAGGACCCGGCGCAGGCGGCCGAGATAATAGCCCATGGCCCGCACCGCGGCCGGACCGCCTTCGCCCTCGGCCGCCGCGCGACGCAGCGCCGCCTGGGCCGGCCCGGCCTTGCCGCCGAACGCGTCGGCGGCGGCGTCGCCAAGCGAGGCCTCGGGTTCAACGCCCAGGAAATCCGTCAGGTCGGCCGCCGTGGCGTTGATGCCGCTGTTGGGGCCGAGATAGAGGGCCAGGCGCTCGATTTCGGCGCGGGCGACGCCGCGCTCCTTGGGCAGGCGCGAGACGAACAGGTCCAGCGCCTCGCTGTTCAGGCTGACCTTGTCGGCGGCGAGCGTGTCGCGGGTCAGGCGGGCCAGGTCGCCGGCCTCATCCTCGTAGCAGGGGATGACGGCGCAGCCATTGGCCTTCTCGCCGACCTTGCGCAGCTGGGACTCCCGGCCCAGGGCCCCGGCCTCGACCAGGAAGAAGGCGTCGGGATTGAGCTGGCCCTCGACATGCCGGGTCAGGGCCTCGGCGGCCTGCTTGTCGGGTCCGGCCTTTTCACCGGACAGGCGCAGGCGCACCAGGCGCCGGCCGCCCATCATCGACAGGGCCGACAGCTCGTCCTCCAGCTTGGCGGGATCGGCGTCCAGATCGCTGTCGGTCAGCTGGGCGGTGTCGAAGGGATCGTCCGGGCGCTCGACCACGCGCTTGGCCAGGGCGTTGGCGCGATCGCGCACCACGCCCCGGTCCTTGCCGTAGAGCACCACGGCCCGGATGTCCGGGGTCGGCTCCTTCAGGAAGCGTTCGACGTCCGGACGCTTGGAGAGGATCATGCGCCCTAAGCCGGCTTCCGGCCCGCCAGCCAGGTGGCGAGGTCCAGCTGGATCTTGCGGGCCGCTTCGGTCGCCGCCCGCTCCTGGCCGTCATTCTGGGCCGCGATGGCGGCGTAGGGCTGGTCGGCGGAGTCGTAGGTCACCGAGACGTCGGTCCGGCCCTTGTGGGCCTCGGCGCCGCTCTTGGCGTCCAGCAGGCGCCAGTCGACGCTCATCCGCAGTTCGTAGCGGTTGGCGACGTTGTCGAGGCGCACGCCGCGGGCGAACCGCAGCTCGTTGACCGAGAAGTACAGCTTGTAGGCCGTCGGATCGCCCTGCTTGTGGTCCAGGGCGTCGTCCAGCTGTTCGCGCAGCAGGTAACCGCCGCGACCCTCGGAGGCGACGGTCTCGATGCTGGAGAGGCCGCCTCCGACACCGGGGCGACCGTATAGCGGCGTGAAGCCGGCGCAGGCCGATAAAGCCGTGGTCGACAGCGCCAGGACGGCGATCAGCAGGGTGCGTTTCATCGATCAGTTGGCCACGATGTTGACGATGCGGTCCTTGACCACGATCACCTTGCGGACCGTGACACCCTCAAGGTGGGCCAGGACGTTCGGATCCGCCAGAGCGATTTTCTGAACCTCGTCGTCAGGCGCGCCGGCCTTGACCTTGATCTCGCCGCGACGCTTGCCGTTGATCTGGATCGGCAGGACGCGTTCGTCGTCCGCGGCCAGGGCCGGGTCGGCCTTGGGCCAGGGCGCATTCACGACCATGCCGTCGCCGCCGATGCTGGCCCAGGCTTCCTCGGCCAGGTGCGGCGTGAACGGAGCGACCAGACGGGCCAGGATGTTCAGGGCTTCCTTGCGGGCCGCCAGGACGCCCTGGGACGCGCCTTCAGCCGGAGCGGCCTTCAGGGCGTTCAGGAACTCGTACAGGCGCGCCACGCCGCTGTTGAAGCGGAAACCCTCGATGCTGTCGGTGACGAAGCCGATCAGCTTGTGGGCCGACTTGCGCAGGGCCAGGGCCGCTTCGTCGCTGTCGTCATGGGCGAAGTCGCCGGCCGGCTGGCTGTCGAATTCGTTCCACAGCCTGTGGGTGAAGCGCCAGCTGCCTTCGACGCCCGAGTTGGTCCACTGGACGTCGCGCTCGGGCGGGCTGTCGGACATCACGAACAGGCGCGCGGAGTCGACGCCATAGGCTTCGAAGATGTCCTCGGGCGCGACGACGTTCTTCTTCGACTTCGACATCTTCTCGATGTCGCCGATGACGATCGGGGCGCCGGTCTTGGCGTGCTTGGCGGTGCGGCTATTGCCCTCGGCGGTGATCACCACGTCCGACGGCTCGACCCATTCGCCGGCCTCGTTCTTGTAGGCCTCGTGGGTGACCATGCCTTGGGTGAACAGGCCCGCGAACGGCTCCTCGACCGACAGCAGGTCCACGTCTTTCAGGGCGCGGGTGATGAAGCGGGCGTACAGCAGGTGCAGGATCGCGTGCTCGACACCGCCGATATACTGGTCGACCGCCAGCCAATAGTCGGCCGCGTCCTTGCCGACCGGCTCGGCGGCCTGGGTGTCGGCGAAGCGGGCGAAGTACCAGCTGGAGTCCATGAAGGTGTCCAGCGTGTCGGTCTCGCGCTCGGCCTTGCCACCGCACGAGGGACAGGTGGTGTGGCGCCAGGTCGGGTGACGCAGCAGCGGGTTGCCCGGCTTGTCGAAGGTGACGTCGTCGGGCAGGGCGACCGGCAGCTGGTCTTCAGGAACCGAGACGACGCCGCAGCTCTCGCAATGGATGACCGGGATCGGGCAGCCCCAGTAGCGCTGGCGCGAAACGCCCCAGTCGCGCAGGCGATAGACCGTCGCGCCCTGGCCCTGGCCGGCCTTCTCGATGCGGGCGACGGCCTCGGCCTTGGCGGACTCAACGTCCATGCCGTCCAGGAATTCGGAATTGAAGATCTTGCCGGGGCCGACATAGGCCTCCTTGCCGACCGTGAAGGTCGCCGGATCCTCGCCGTTCGGCAGCACCACCGGCAGCACCGGCAGGTCGTACTTGCGGGCGAAGTCCAGGTCGCGCTGATCGTGGGCCGGGCAGGCGAAGATCGCGCCGGTGCCATAGTCCATCAGGATGAAGTTGGCGATCCAGACGGGCAGGGTGATCGACGGGTCCAGCGGGTGCTTCACCCGCAGGCCGGTGTCGTAGCCCAGCTTCTCGGCGCTCTCGATCTCAGCTTCGGACGTGCCGCCCTTGCGGCAGTCGGCGATGAAGGTCTGAATCTCGGGGTTCTCGATCGCCAACGACTCGGCCAGCGGATGCTCGGGCGCGATGCCGACGAAGCTGGCGCCGAACAGGGTGTCGGGACGGGTGGTATAGACCTCCAGCCCTTCGGCCATGCCGTCGGGGGCCTCGCCGTCGAACTGGAACTTGAAGCGCAGGCCCTTGGAGCGGCCGATCCAGTTCTCCTGCATCAGGCGAACCTTGTCGGGCCAGCGGTCCAGGGTTTTCAGGCCGTCGATCAGGGCGTCGGCGTAGTCGGTGATGCGCAGGAACCACTGGGTCAGCTTGCGCTTCTCCACCGTCGCGCCCGAGCGCCAGCCCTTGCCGTCGATAACCTGCTCATTGGCCAGGACGGTCATGTCGACCGGGTCCCAGTTGACCGAGGCTTCCTTGCGATAGACCAGGCCGCGCTCCAGCAGACGCAGGAACCAGGCCTGCTGCTTGCCGTAGTACTCCGGGTCGCAGGTGGCGAACTCACGCGACCAGTCGACCGAAATCCCCAGTGATTTCAGCTGTTCGCGCATGGCGGCGATGTTGTCGTAGGTCCAGCCCTTGGGGTGGACGCCGCGCTCCATGGCGGCGTTCTCGGCCGGCATGCCGAAGGCGTCCCAGCCCATCGGGTGCAGCACGTTGAAGCCCTGGGCGCGCTTATAGCGGGCCACCACGTCGCCCATGGCGTAGTTGCGGACGTGGCCCATATGGATGCGACCCGACGGATACGGGAACATCTCGAGCACGTAGTATTTCGGACGGCCGTCGTTGATTTCGCCGGTCTTGAAGACGTCGGCCTTCGCCCAGGCTTCACGCCACTTGGGCTCGGTGTCTTTGGGATTGTAGCGGGCCATCGGAAACCAGGGTCTTGGATGCGGAAAAGCGCTCCGAAGAGCGCGGCCGCCTCAAAGTATGCGGTTTCGCGAGCGGAGCGCGCAGGAAAATAGGAAGTCGTGAGGGTTCCCGCCGATCAGCGAGAACCCTCCGAGGGCCTTAGCCCTTGATGTTCGAAAGTCGAAGCTGGCGAGCGCGGGTCAGGACCGCGTTCTCCAGGTCGGTCGCGGTCTGCTCGGAAACCGGAGCATCGACCCAGGCGCCGTTGATGTCCTTGACCTGCTTGAACACGGTGACGTTCAGGCCGTCGGCGCGCAGGCGGGTGTCCAGGATGTAGACCGTGGCCTTGAAGCGCTCGGCCGGTGTTTCCGGGTTCACATACCAGTCGGTGATGATCACGCCGCCGTAAGGATCGGCCGAAGCCAGCGGCATGAAGGCCAAGGTATCCAGGCTCGCGCGCCACAGATAGCCGTTGACGCCGATCGAGCCCTCGCTGGCCGGGGCTTTGGAGCCGCCGCCGAAGCGCTTGAACGGGTTCAGACCCGGCTCGTCGCTTTGCGTGGAAAACGTCTTGGGGGCCTTGTTGCTCGCGCATGCCGTCACGCCAAGCATCGACAGAGCCAGGACGCCCGCGGCGACGCCGCGCATCACAGACCCACGCTCAAACGCCATAGTACCTCGCTCCAATGTCTCGCCGGCGCGGATGCGCAACCAGGCGCGCCCCCGCGGCCGGGAGCCGGTCTATAGCATGGCTACGCCGCCTCAAAACAGGAATCGCGTGGCCGTGTCGCCACAGGAGTCGATTGAATCGCCCAATTCGGTGTGATGTGCGACCAAAGGCCGGTTGACCGCGTTCTGGCCAAGCCTTTAATCGCAATCACGGGGCTCGTTCCTATATGGAATGAGTGGGGACAACAGAGTAGGCGGCGAGTAGCGATGGTCGCGACGCGTTTCTTTTTGGCGGGGACTGCCGCGCTGATCCTGACGGGATCGGCGTCGATGGCGTTCGCCCAGGCCAAGCCGCATGCTGTCGCGCCCGATTTCTCCGTCAAGAATGACTTCACCAGCGCCGCCGCCGGTGTCCAATATCCGCAGGATGACAAGCGCAGCCTGCGTTGGGACGCCAAGAAGGGCCGCTGGGGCCTGAAGCTGGACCTCGACCAGCCCTCCAGCCGTGAAATGGAACTGCAGGACGTCCAGGCCGGGGCCTATTTCAAGGTCACCCCGTCGATCCGTGTCGGCGGCGCCGTCAGCCTCGGCGAAACCAATCCGGCGATCGCCGCCCGCAAGGCGCAGCAGCCCGATCCGGCCCCGCGCGTTCGCCTGGAAACCGCTTTCAAATTCTAAGAACCGGCTAGCGCCTCCACGGCCGCTATTCCGACAATCCCGCTGCTCGCCAGCTGCGGAGCCGTGTCCTTGCGCACGCCGCCTAGGGCGTAGACGGGCAGGGTCGTGGCCTCGACCAGGGCTTTCAGGCCTTCCACGCCCAGCGGAGTTCCCGCCGAGGGGCTGTTGCTGGGAAAGACTGGCGAGACGATCGCCGCGTCCGCGCCGGCCTGTTCGGCGGCCCGCAACGCTGCCTCGTCATGGGCCGCGACGGTGATCAGATACCCGGGGCGCCTGATTCGCAGGCTCGCGACGTCCCCGACCAGCCGCTGAGGCATGTGCAGGCCGTCGGCCGCGATCCTCTCGGCCAGATCCGCATCCGCCCCGACCATCAGGATGAGACCGCCCTCGCTGGCGATGGCGCGCAGGCGGCGACCTTGCTCGACCGCATTCGAGGCCCCGAAGGCCCGGAACACTATCCCCGCGCCGCGCGGCAGGCGGCGGGCTACCGCTTCCGGATCTGCGACCCGGGCCGGATCGGTGAAGAACAGCAGCTTGGGCAGGGCGATCCCGCGCGCGGTCCTTGGCGGAAAGGCGGCGGCTGTCCTAGACAGGACCTCCAGTTCGCTCAGGTCTTCCACGCCGGATCCGTCTCCATGTCGCCAGCCCTCGCCGAGATCCCCCTTACCAAGATCAGGGGCCGCATCGCCGCCGCCGAGGCCCGCGCCGGGCGTCCGGCGGGCTCGGTGACCCTGGTGGCGGTGTCCAAGACTCAAGCCTGGGACCATATCGCGCCGGTGCTGGATGCGGGACAGAAAGTGTTCGGCGAGAACCGCGTCCAGGAGGCCCTGGAGCGCTGGGGCGACCGCCGCGAAGGCCTGGAGCTGCGCCTGATCGGCCCGCTGCAGACCAACAAGGCGCGCGAGGCGGTGGCGTTCTTCGACGTGATCGAGACGATCGACCGCGAGAAGCTGGCCCGGGTCCTGGCCGAGGAGATCCAGCGGGCCGGCAAGGCGCCGCGCTTCTATGTCCAGGTCAATATCGGCGAAGAGGCCCAGAAAGCTGGCGTCGCGCCCGCCGACGCCGACGCTTTCATCGCCGCGTGTCGCACGACCTATGGCCTCGTTATCGAGGGCTTGATGTGCATCCCGCCGTTCGACGCCGACCCCGCGCCGCATTTCGCGGCCCTGCGCGCCATCGCCGAGCGCAACGGCGTCGAAAAGCTGTCGATGGGCATGAGCGACGACTTCGAGACCGCTATCGCCCAGGGGGCGACGTCGGTGCGGGTCGGGTCCGCGATCTTCGGAAGCCGCAATCCGGGTTAGTCTGCGACGATCTCGACCGCGTCGCCCGGCTTGGCGATCGCCAGAACGGCCTCGATGTCGGGCCGTTCCAGGGCCACGCAGCCCTCGGTGCCGGGATAGCCGTCCCGCGCCAGGTGCATGAAGATGGCCGAGCCCTTCCCCGGGACCGGCGGGTCGTCATTGTGACCGAGGATCACCACCAGGTCGTAGACAGGGTCGTCGCGCCACATCCGCTCGGCGCTCGCCGGATAGGGCAGGGTGACGGGGCGGTTGTAGTTCGGATCATCCGGGGCGTCGCACCAACCGTCCTCGGGCGTCGTCGCGCGGACGGGCAGGGCGGTCTTCGGCCCGTCAGGATAGACATCCGGCCGATACCAGACCTCGCGCAGGATCCAGGTCCCCAGCGGGCTTCTGTTGTC
The DNA here is from genome assembly GCF_058808375.1 of Caulobacter sp. GW821-FHT11E10. Taxonomy (NCBI): domain Bacteria; kingdom Pseudomonadati; phylum Pseudomonadota; class Alphaproteobacteria; order Caulobacterales; family Caulobacteraceae; genus Caulobacter; species Caulobacter sp. GW821-FHT11E10. The sequence goes on along the minus strand of NZ_JBXARP010000003.1, from coordinate 176,527 downwards.
GCCCTCACGCTTGTCCGACCCGGCGATCACCCCGGCCTTGCCGATCGCGCAGCGCAGGATCCGGCCGTCCAGCTCGAAACGGCCATCGGCGTGGGCGCGGAACAGCATGGAAGGCGACTCCTCAGACTTATGAACCTTCGCGGGGTTGTCCCCGGGGGGCGCAGCGGTGCATGTTTCCCCTTATGGCGCAACGCAAGACCCTTCTGCTGATCGATGACGACGATGACCTGCGCGGCGCCCTGGCCGAGCAGCTCGCCCTGCACGAGGAGTTCGCGGTGGCGGAGGCCTCGACCGCCGGCGAAGGCGTGCGGGTGGCGCGCGAGATCAAGCCCGACCTGATCCTGCTGGACGTCGACCTGCCCGACATGGACGGCCGCGAGGCCTGCCGCCTGATGCGCAAGAACGGCGTAACCGCGCCGGTGATCATGCTGACCGCGGCGGCCAGCGACAGCGACACGATCCTGGGCCTGGAGTCCGGCGCCAACGACTATGTGACCAAGCCCTTCCGCTTCGGCGTGCTTCTGGCCCGCATTCGCGCCCAGCTACGCAGCTATGAGGCTTCGGAAGACGCCCTGTTCCGCATCGGCCCGTACGAATTCCGCCCCTCGGCCAAGCTTCTGGTCGACGAGAAGCAGAAGAAGGTGCGGCTGACCGAGAAGGAAACCAATATCCTCAAGTACCTCTATCGCGCCGGTTCCAAGCCGGTGTCGCGCGAGGAACTGCTGACCGAGGTCTGGGGCTATAACGCCGGGGTCACCACCCACACGCTGGAAACCCACGTCTATCGCCTGCGCCAGAAGATCGAGCCCGATCCGGCCGTGGCGCGGATCCTGATCACCGAGATGGGCGGCTATCGGCTGCAGCCGTAGGCCGTTCAAGGCTAACAACACTCGTCATCCCGGAAGCGCGTAGCGCTATCCGGGACCCAGGGGCCGACGCATTGCGGTCGCCCTGGGTCCCGGCTCTCCGCTTCGCTGCGGCCGGGATGACGAGCTATTTTGAGCGTGTGAGCATGGAAAAGGGCCCGACCTTTCGGCCGAGCCCTCTCCAAAATCGCTTGAGCCTAGGATCGTTAGGCGTTGCCGATCACCTGGCCTTCGGTCTGGGCCTTGCGCGCGGCGTAGACGCCGGCGAAGTCGATCGGGTCGATCAGGAAGGGCGGGAAGCCGCCTTCGGCCGTGACGTCCGAGATCAGACGGCGAGCGTAGGGGAACAGGAAGCGCGGGCACTCGATCAGCAGCACCGGCTCGAGATCGGCTTCCGGCACGCCTTCGATGTGGAACAGGCCGCCATAGACCACTTCGACATGGAACACGGCTTGCTCGTCGCGCAGGGCGCGGGCCGAGAGCTTCAGGTCCACCTCGAACAGGCCGTCGGGGCGACCGCGGGCATTCATCTCGACGCCCATGTCGATCGCGGGCTGGGCCGCGCCGGCGCGCAGGCTGTCGGGAGCCAGCGGATTCTCGAACGAGAAGTCACGAACGAACTGGGCCAGGATGCGGATGCCCGATTGCCCCGTGATCTCTTCCGAAGTCGCCTCGGGGGCGGTGGTGTCGGTCATTAGGATAAAATCCGTAATCGGCGGCTAGAACGCCTGAAGAAAGGTGGGCGCTGCTACCATGAGGGCCCGTCTGGCGCAACGTCAGGCGCCTGACGGGAGAGCGCGTCTCGCCTATATAGACACGATACTCTGGGCTCAAAGCCCGCTGCCGGACCTCGAAGTGCTCCAGATCCTGTTTCTCGCCGCGATCGCGGCCGTCGTGCTCTACCAACTGTACGCCACCCTGGGTCGCCGGGTGGGGCGTCAGCCCGAGGACGTCGCCATCACGGCCAATCCCGGATCGGGGACCCTCGCCGCCGATCTGCCGTCCATCTTCCGCTCGGAAGGCATGGCGGCGCTGAAGTCCAAGCAGCCGGATTTCGATCCGACCAAGTTCCTGGCCGGCGCCCGCGCGGCCTACGAGCAGATCGTCAAGGCCTATGCCGATGGCGACCGCGAGGCGCTGAAGCCGCTGCTGTCGACCGAGGTGATGGCCAATTTCGAGCAGGCCATGGTCGCCCGCGAGACGGCGGGCCGCACCGAGAAGGTCGAGTTCATGAACGCCCCGCGCCTCGACCTGGAAAGCGTCGACGTCGTCGGCGACCTCGCCAAGGCGGTGGTGCGGATCCTGGCCGAGGTGCGCACCCGCACCAAGGACGAGCGCGGCGAGGGCGTCGACGATCGGCGCACCGCCGAGCTGTGGACCTTCGAGCGGGAAGTCAGCAGCGCCAATCCGAACTGGCTCCTGTCGTTCGTCGCCGCCGCCGAGGCCTGATGCTCCGCGTTCCGATTTCGAAGGCCTGCGCGCCGCTGGTTCTGGTGGCGCTGCTGTTGAGCGCCTGCGCCGGCGCCGTGACGCCGCCCCCGGCGACGACCGGGCCGTCGACGCCGCCATCCACGCCGACGACCCCTCCGTCCCGCCCGCCGGTGGCGACCTTGCCGCCGACGGCCCTGTCGTTCTCAAGCCTGGCCGGCTGGGCGGACGAGGACCACCTGGCGGCCCTGAACGCCTTCCGCGCGGGTTGCGGCGTGGCGAAGGACGCGGCCTCGGTGCGCGTGTGCGGCCTGGCCCGCGCGACGACGATCCAGGACGAGGCCGGCGCCCGCCTGTTCCTCGAAACCAACTTCCGCCCCGAACCGGTTGGGGGCGATGGCCTGTTGACCGCCTATTTCGCTCCGCAATACGAGGCGCGGATGTCGCGGAATGCGGAATTCACGGTCCCGGTGCGTGGCCTGCCGGCGGACCTGGTGGTCCTTGAGCTCGGCGACTTCGAGCCCGCTTTCATCGGCAAGAAGATCACCGGCCACGTCGAGGGCCCGAGCTTCGTGCCCTATCCCGACCGCGCGACGATCGAGGCGACGCCGACCGACAAGCCTCTGGCCTGGATGCGGCCCGAAGAGCTCTTCTTCCTACAGATCCAGGGTTCGGGCGTTCTGGTGCTGCCCGATGGCCGCCGAGTGCGCGCTGCGTTCGCCGGCTCGAACGGCAAGCCCTTCGTGGGGATCGCCACGGCCATGCGCGACAGGGGCCTGCTACCGGACAACAACACCTCGGGCGACGCCATTCGGACCTGGCTGGCCGAGCATCGCGGGCCCGAGGCCGACGCGATCATGCAGCTGAACCCGCGCTACGTGTTCTTCAAAATGGCCGCCGATGACGGCAAGGAGCCCGTCGGGGCCGCCGGCGTGTCGCTGCCGGCCGGCCGGGCCATCGCCGTCGACCCCAGTCGCCACGCATATGGCGGATTCTACTGGCTGGACGCCGCCGCGCCGAAGCTGGCGGGGGCCTTCCCCGTCTATCGCCGCGCGGCGATGGCGCTGGACACCGGCGGGGCGATCAAGGGCGAGGTGCGCGCCGACCTCTACATGGGCAGCGGGGCGACCGCCGGCGCCGAGGCCGGCCGCGTGCGGCACACCCTGCGCCTCTATCGGCTCGCGCCCCAGTCCTGACATGGCCAAGAAGCCGCCGCCCGGACCGGACGACGACAGGCGTCTCTGGAAGCTCGTCGCCTCGACCGTCACCCCCCTGGCGCCGGCCAAACCCGAGAAGATGCGCAGCAAGGCGCGCATCCGGCCTGTGAAGACGGCGACGGCGATCCCGCAGGACCCGCCGACCCGCCTGGTGTCGATCGCGCCATTGCGGATTTCGCCCGAGGAGCTCAAGCCGGCCGCGGCCAAGGTCCCCAAGGGGCCCGCCGAGCGCATCGAGCCCAACCGCAAGCGCCGCATCGTCAAGGAGCACGACCCGATCGGCGCGCGCCTCGACATGCACGGCCTCGACCAGGACCGGGCCCGGGCGACCCTGGAGGGCTTTATCCGCCGCGCCTATGAGGACGGCCACCGGGCGGTGCTGATCATCACCGGCAAGGGCAAGGTCGGGCACGGGGTGCTGAAAGCGCGGACGCCGGAATGGCTGGCGGGCGCGGCCGTGCGGGAAATGATCGCCGGCGTGTCGACGGCTGACCAGCGACACGGCGGGGATGGCGCGCTCTATGTGGCGCTGAAGCGGAAGGGCTGAGCGCCCGCTTCCATAAAAAAAATCGTGTCATCCCGGCCGGAGCGTAGCGTAGAGCCGGGACCCAGGGGCGGCCGGCACGGCGTTCACGCACCCCCTGGGTCCCGGATAGCCTCTGCGAGGCTTCCGGGATGACACGGATTGTGCCTAGCTCTTCCTGGAAGCCTTCTCAGCAATCCCCGAGGTCCCTTCGCGGGCCTCCAGCTTCTCGGCCACGGCGTCCAGCGAGACGCCCGAGGCGGCCATCAGGGCCAGCCAGTGGTACAGCAGATCGGCGCTCTCGGCGGCCAGCGCGTCGAGCCCCTGCGAGACGGCGGCGATCACCGTCTCGACGGCTTCCTCGCCCAGCTTCTTGGCGGCCAGGGCCGGGTCGTTCAGCAGCTTGGCGGTGTAGGACGCGGTCGGGTCGCCGCCCTTGCGGCTTTCGATGGTCGCGGCCAGGCGTTCCAGAACGGCGGTCAAGCGCTGGCTCATGCGACCCCCCTCAGAGCATCCAGGCGCACCGGGATGCCGGCGTCGGCCATGGCCTGCTTGGCTTCGCCGATCGAGATCTCGCCGAAGTGGAAGATCGAGGCGGCCAGCACGGCGGCGGCGTGGCCGTCGCGGGCGGCTTCGACCAGGTGCTCGGTCCTGCCGGCGCCGCCCGAGGCGATCACCGGCACGTTCACGGCGCCCGTCACGGCCTTGAGCAGCGGGATGTCGTAGCCGATCTTGGCCCCGTCGCGGTCCATCGAGGTCAGCAGGATCTCGCCCGCGCCGCGCTCGACCACCTTGGCGGCCCAGTCGACCACATCCAGGCCGGTGTCCTTGCGGCCGCCATAGGTCCAGACGTTCCAGCCCGAACCATCCTCGCGCGCCTTGGCGTCGATGGCCACGACCACGCACTGCGAGCCGAAGGCGTCCGCGCCCCCGGCGATCAGGTCGGGGTTCTCGACAGCGGCGGTGTTGGTCGAAACCTTGTCGGCGCCGGCGAGCAGCAGGCGGCGCATGTCCGACACCTGGCGCACGCCGCCGCCGACCGAGACGGGCATGAAGCAGACCTCGGCGGTGCGCGAGATGACGTCCAGGATCAGGCCGCGGCCTTCGCTGGAGGCGGTGATGTCCAGGAACATCAGCTCGTCGGCGCCGGCGGCGTCATAGGCCCGCGCCTGCTCCACCGGATCGCCGGCGTCGCGCAGGGAGACGAAGTTAACCCCCTTGACCACCCGCCCGTCCTTCACGTCGAGGCAGGGAATGATCCGGGTCTTCAGCATCAGACGGCCGCCGCGATCAGGGCTTCGGACGGCTTGATCGTACCGGCGTAGAGCGAGCGGCCCAGGATGGCGCCTGCGATCTCGACGCCCTTGCGGGCCTTGAGGCGCTCGATGTCGGCGACCGCCGCCACGCCACCGGAAGCGATGACGGGGATCGAGACGGCGTCGGCCAGCTCGCCCACGCCCTCGACATTGACGCCGGTCAGGGCGCCGTCGCGGCTGATGTCGGTGATGATCAGGGCGGCGACGCCGGCGTCCTCGAAGCGACGCGACAGATCGATCGCGGAGAGGTCCGAGAGGCCCGTCCAGCCGTCGACCGCGACCTTGCCGTCACGGACGTCGACCGCCACGGCGATCTGCTCGGGCCACAGGCGGGCGGCCTTCTTGACCAGTTCGGGGTCGTGCACGGCCACGGTGCCGAGGATGACGCGGGACACGCCCGCCTCGATCCAGGCCTCGATGCCTTCCAGGGTGCGGATGCCGCCGCCCAGCTGCACCGGGATCGAGATCGACTCCAGGATCGACTCCACGGCGGCGGTGTTGACCGACTTGCCCTCGATCGCGCCGTTCAGGTCGACGACATGCAGCCACGAGAAGCCGTCCTTGACGAAGCGCTGGGCCTGGTCGGCGGGCGAATTGTTGAAGACCGTGGCCTTCTCCATGTCGCCATGCAGCAGGCGCACGCACTGGCCGTCCTTCAGGTCGATGGCGGGATAGAGGATCATGGGCGCCATTCCAGGAAGTTGGCGAGCAGGGCGAGCCCTGAAGCTTGTGACTTTTCGGGGTGAAACTGTACGCCCGCGACATTGCCCTTGGCCACCGCCGCCGTGAACGGACCACCGTGGTCGGTGATCGCAACGACGTCGGCCGGATCGGCCGCGTTCAACGCGAAAGAGTTGGCGTAGTACATGTGGGCGCCGTCCTCTATCCCCGAGAACAGGGCGTGAGGGCGGACGAACTTGATGGCGTTCCAGCCCATGTGCGGGATGGTCAGCGCCGGATCGTTCGGCTCGAGCTTTTTCACCTGGCCGGCGATCCAGTCGAGGCCGGGGGTGACGCCGAACTCCAGGCCTTCGGTGGCCAGAAGCTGGTGGCCGACGCAGATGCCCATGAACGGGACGCCGCGCCCGTGCACGGCCTGGTTCATGGCTTCATAGACGCCCGTGGCGTCCAGGCCCGCGCGGCACGAGGCGAAGGCCCCGACGCCGGGCAGGAAGACGCGATCGGCCTTGGCGACAAGGTCGGGGTCGGCGGTGACAACGATGTCGGCGTCGAGCGCACGGCGGCGGGCCGCCTCGCGCAGGGCCTTTTCGGCCGAACGCAGGTTGCCCGACCCGTAATCGATCAGGGCGACGGTCTGCATGAAATCAGGTTCCTACAGCACGCCCTTGGTGGACGGAGCCTGGCCGCCGGTCTTGGGGTCGATCTCGACCGCCTGACGCAGCGCCCGGGCCAGGGCCTTGAAGCCGCTCTCGGCCACGTGGTGGGTGTTGTCGCCGTACAGGGTCTCCAGGTGGACGCACGCCCCGCAGTTCATCGCGAACGCGTGGTGGAACTCCTTGAAGAGCTCGGTGTCCATCTCGCCGACCTTGGGCCGCTTGAAGTCGACCTTCCAGATCAGATACGGCCGGTTGGACAGATCGATGGCGCAGCGCGTCAAGGTCTCGTCCATCGGGATATAGGCCGCGCCAAAGCGCCGGATGCCCTTGAAGCCGTCCAGCGCCTTGTTGATCGCCTGGCCCAGCACGATGCCGGTGTCCTCGACCGTGTGGTGCATGTCGATGTGCAGGTCGCCCTTGGTCTCGACCTTCAGGTCGAAGCCGCCGTGGCGCGCGAAGCTCTCCAGCATATGGTCGTAGAAACCAATGCCGGTGGAGATCGTCGAGACGCCGGTCCCGTCGAGATCGATCCAGACCCGGATCTGGGTCTCTTTCGTCTCGCGGACCACTTCAGCGGTGCGGGCCATGCTCGTCCTACAGTCCGTTTGGCCTAGAGGCCGTTTTTGGCGGCCAGCTCACGCAGGGAAACCTGCGGGCGCGGACCGTAGTGGTCGATGACCTCGGCGGCGGCGAGACTGCCCAGCTGGCCACAGATCGGCAGCGGGCGGCCTTGGCTGAGGCCGTAGAGGAAACCTGCGGCGTATTGGTCGCCCGCGCCCGTCGTGTCCACGACTTTTTCCACGGGGTAGGCCGAGATTTCGTAAAGCTGCCCGCCGGCGGCCACCACCGAACCCTTTTCGCCCCGGGTGATGGCGGCGATCTCGCTGCGCGCGGCCAGGGCCTTCACGGCGGCGTCGAAGTCGGTGGTCTCGAACAGCGAGCAGACCTCATCCTCGTTGGCGAAGACGATGTCGCACTGGGTCTCGATGAAGCCCAGCAGGGCGCCGCGATGGCGGTCGACCATGAAGCTGTCGCTCAGGGTCATGGAAATCTGGCGACCGGCGCCGTGGCTCAGCGCGGCGGCCTTGGCGAAGGCGCGGCGGGCTTCCGGCGGGTCGAACAGATAGCCTTCCAAGTACGAATAGCGGGCGGCCTCGATGATCTCGGGATCGACGTCGGCCGGGGTCAGCTCCACGCAGGCGCCCAGATAGGTCGACATGGTGCGCTGGGCGTCGGCGGTGACGTTGATCAGGCTCTGGGCGGTCGCCGGACCTTCGGCCAGCGGCGGCGTGGTGAACTTGCAGCCGATGGCGTTCATGTCGTGACGGAACACGCGGCCCAGCTGGTCGTCGGCGACCTTGCCGATGAAGGCGGCCTTGCCGCCGAAGCTGGCCACGCCGGCCACGGTGTTGGCGGCGCTGCCGCCCGAGGCCTCGATGGCCGCGGCCATCACGTCGTACAGGCTGGCCGCCCGCGCCGGATCGATCAGGGCCATGGAGCCCTTCACCAGGCCTTCGCGCGCGAGGAAGGCGTCGTCGCACTGGGCGATGACGTCGACGATGGCGTTGCCGATGGCGGCGACGTCGTAGAGCGCGGTCATGGGACGGAACAAACCTTTGAAAGAACGGGCCAAGCGGCCGAAAACACACGGCGATTAAAGGAAGTGGGGCCTCAAGGCAACGCGAGCCTTGTCGCGGCGTCCGGGAGACCCTAGCTGCACGATCCTAGCAAGCGTGAGTAAACCGATGGTCGATGTCCTGCTCCTGGTCCCCGCTCGCGACGAGCCTCGGTTCGCCAACAGCTGGGCGCCGCTGTTCGAGCGCTTGGCCGCGCCGCTACGGGCCCGAGGCCTGACGGTGGCGAACCAGCCCTGGACGGACCCCATTGATAAGGATCAGGCGCGGCTCGTCATGCCGTCTCTCGCCTGGGGCTATCACGGCCGCCAGCCCGAATGGTTCGCCCAGCTCGACGCCTGGGAGGCCACCGGCCTGAAAATGGTCAATCCGCCGTCGGTCCTGCGCTGGAACTCGACCAAGACCTATCTGGTCGAGTTCGCGGGCAAGGGCGCGCCCGTTGTCCCGACCCATGCCCACGACGTCTTGACCGAGGAAGCGGTGTTGGCGGCCTTCGACGCGTTCGGCGGCGATGAACTGGTGGTCAAGCCGCAGGTCTCCGCCGGCTCGCACGAGACCATCCGGGTCAAGCGCCACGGTTCGCTGCAGGGTGGCCCGACCAGCCCGGCCCTGATCCAGCCGTTCCTGCCGGCGGTGGGCGAGGAGGGTGAACTGTCGCTGTTCTTCTTCGACGGACACTTCAGCCACGCGGTGACCAAGGTCGCGGTCGAGGGCGACTTCCGCGTCCAGCCGCAGTTCGGCGGCCGGGTCAGTGAGATCGCGCCCGAGCCCGAGGCCCTGCGCGCGGCCGAAATGGTGCTGGAGGCGGCGGGTCCCGCATTGACCTATGCGCGGGTGGACCTGATCCGGGGTCTGGATCACACCCCACAGCTGATGGAGTTGGAGGTCATCGAGCCGGACCTCTTCCTGCAACATGCCCACGACGGCGGCGCGGCGTTCGCGGCGGCGGTGGTGAGGGCGTTGGGCTGAAATCCTCCCCCAAGCGGGGGAGGTGGTCGCGAAGCGACCGGAGGGGGAAGTGCTCCTGGCCCCGCTTCTCCCCTCTCCGTCGGCTGCGCCGACACCTCTCCCGCTAGGGAGAGGATTTGAGCCTAAGCCCCCAGGAACAGCTCCCGCGACGGGCACAGGTCGCTGATCTTGCAGATCTCGCACTTGGGTTTGCGCGCCACGCAGACATAGCGCCCGTGCAGGATCAGCCAGTGGTGCGCCCGGGTCTGGTAGGGCCCTGGCACGATCCGCATCAGGTCCTGCTCGACCGCGTCGGGCGTCTTGCCGGCCGACAGCTTCAGCCGATGCGAGACGCGGAAGACATGGGTGTCGACGGCGATGGCCGGCTCGATGTCCAGCTCGTTCAGCACCACGCTGGCGGTCTTGCGGCCAACACCTGGCAGGGCCTCGAGATCGGCGCGGTTCAGCGGAACTTGGCCGCCGTGCTTGTCCATCAGGATGTGGGCGGCGGCGATGACGTTCTTGGCCTTGGTGCGGAAGAGGCCGATCGAGGCGATGTATTTGATCAGCCCCGCTTCCCCCAGGTCGAGCATCGCCTCGGGGCTGTTGGCGATCTGGAACAGCGGTCCGGTGGCCTTGTTGACCTGGACGTCGGTGGCCTGGGCCGAGAGCGCGACGGCGGTGACCAACTCGTAGGGGTTGGTGTAGTTCAGCTCGGTCTTGGGCCGCAGCTCCAGGCTTTCGAAGCGGTCGAACAGCACCTCGACCCGTTCGCGCTCGGCGGGGCTGATCCGCTTGACGGGCGGTTTCTTCTTCTTGGGAGCGGCAGGCTTGACCATCGGCGCGACCATGCCGTGATGCGGACCGCTCGCCAAGCGCCGGGGAGGCGCCTAAATTCAGGCCATGGCCCTGTCGCTCAACACCGCAAGAACCGGGCGGACGCCGGTCTCCGAGGGGCCTAGCCTATGAGCATGGCATACGACGCATCCCCCTTCGCGAGCGCGATCTCGGAGACGGCCAGCCAGGAGCTGGTCCGTCTGGCCGAGCGTTCGGTCGACTATCACCGCATGGCCAAGGCGCTCGACTGGCTGGCCGAGCGGTGGTCGGATCACCCTTCGCTGGACGAAGCCGCCCAGGCCGTGGGCCTGTCGCCCTTCCATTTCCAGCGCATCTTCACCCGCTGGGCCGGGGTCAGTCCCAAGAGCTTTGTCTCGGCCATCGCCCACGCCGAGGCCCGCCGCTCGCTGGAGGCCGGCGGTACGGTGCTGGACGCCGCGTTCGACGCGGGCCTGTCCGGTCCCTCGCGCCTGCACGACCTGTTCATCGCCCAGGAGGCCGCGACCCCGGGCGAGGTGCGTCGGCGTGGGGCCGGCATGCGGCTGCGCTGGGGCTGGGCCCCGACGCCGTTCGGCAAGGGCCTGTTCGTCATGGCCGACCGCGGCCTGGCGGGTCTGGCCTTTTCGGACGGCGAGGACGAGATGGTGTTCGCCGACATGCACCGCCGGTTCCCGGCCGCCGACTGGACGCGCGACGACGAGGCCGCGCGGGCCACGGCCGTCCACGCCTTCACGGGCGGGGAGGGGCCGCTGCCGATCGTGCTGATCGGCTCGCCCTATCATGTGCAGGTCTGGAAGGCGCTGCTGCAGATCCCGGCGGGCGAGACCGCCACCTACGGCCAGGTCGCCTGCTGGGCCGGGAAGCCCAAGGCGTTCCAGGCCACGGGCGGGGCCATCGGGGCCAACCCGATCTCGCTGCTCATCCCCTGCCACCGGGCCATCGCCAAGAGCGGCCGGTTGACCGGCTACCACTGGGGCCTGGCGCGCAAGGCGGCGATGCTGGGGATGGAGGCCGTGGCGGCCGCCTCCTAGAGAATGAACCGGCTCAGGTCCGCGTTCGCCGCCAGGGCGCCGATGCGCTCCTGCACATAGGCCGCGTCGATCGCCACCGTCTCGCCGCTGCGATCGGCGGCCGAGAAGCTGATCTCCTCGACCACCTTCTCCATCACCGTCTGCAGCCGGCGGGCGCCGATGTTCTCGACGGAGTTGTTCACGGCCACGGCCGCGTCGGCCAGGGCGTCGATGGCCTCGTCGGTGAAGGTCAGGGTCACGCCCTCGGTCAGCATCAGGGCCTGGTGCTGGCGGATCAGATTGGCTTCCGGCTCGATCAGGATGCGGCGCATGTCGTCGCGCGACAGGCCCTTCAGTTCGACGCGGATCGGCAGGCGGCCCTGCAGCTCGGGCAACAGGTCCGACGGCTTGGCCACATGGAAGGCGCCCGAGGCGATGAACAGAATGTGGTCGGTCTTCACCGGTCCGTATTTGGTCGAGACGGTCGTGCCCTCGATCAGCGGCAGCAGGTCGCGCTGCACGCCCTCGCGGGAGACGTCCGCGCCCGAACGCTGCGACGAGCTGGCGACTTTGTCGATCTCGTCCAGGAAGACGATGCCGTGGTTCTCGGCCAGCTCCAGGGCCTCCTGGGTCAGGGCCTCCTGGTCGAGCAGCTTGTCGCTTTCCTCGGCGATCAGCGGGGCCCAGGCGGCGGCGACGGTGGTCTTGTGGACCTTGGTGCGTCCGCCACCGAATGACTTCATCATCTCCGACAGGTTCAGCACCGCCGCGCCCGGTTGGCCAGGGATCTCGAAGCTCTGGCCGCCGGTGTCGGCCAGCTGCAACTCGATCTCCTTGTCGTCCAGCTCGCCGGCGCGAAGCTTCTTGCGGAAGCTGTCACGGGCGGCGGTCGAGCCGGGGCCGGTCATGGCGTCGAGGATGCGCTCCTCGGCGGCGGCCTCGGCCTTGGCCTTCACGGCGGCGCGGCGCTTGTCGCGGACCATGGCCAGGGCGCTCTCGACCAGGTCGCGGACGATCTGGTCGACGTCGCGGCCGACATAGCCGACCTCGGTGAACTTGGTGGCCTCGACCTTCAGGAACGGCGCCTGGGCCAGCTTGGCCAGCCGGCGGGCGATTTCCGTCTTGCCCACCCCCGTGGGACCGATCAGCAGGATGTTCTTGGGCGTCACCTCGTCACGCAGGTCCGCCGGTACGCGACGGCGTCGCCAGCGGTTGCGCAGAGCCACGGCGACGGCCTTCTTGGCCTCGGTGTGACCGACGATGTAACGGTCCAGTTCGGAAACGATCTCGCGGGGGGAAAATTCAGTCATAGGTCGTTGATCAGGGCCTCGAAGATCAGACGCCACCCATCGGGGCGCCGCTGCCAGACATGCATATAGTGGGCTGCGGCGGTTTTTTGAGCGCCTTCCTTGCTGGTTTCCAGCCATTGCGCCTCGCCGTGGGTCCAGACGAAGTCGCCGGCCTTGGAGGCGCCGCCCCCACGCAGGGTCAGGCCCATGGTCGCCGGGCGCAGCGCCAGGCGCTGGTCGAGGGCGGTCGGCAGGAGGGGCCGGGTCCCGCGCGGCCCGATCAGACGGGCGTCGGCGCTGAGCGTGGCCCGGTAGGCGGCCGGGGCGTCCTTGCCCGTGGCGTCGGCCAGGGCGGCCTCGGCGACGCGCACCGCATCGAAGGCCTTGGCGGACGAGCCCTCGCCCACGGCGGAGACCGGGGCCTGGACCGCTGGCGTCGCCTGGCTGGGCGCGGCGACGGAGTCAGCCGCGCCGCCGCCGTCGTAGATCCAATGCCAGGTCCCGTCGGCGTCCTTGCGCCAGATGCTGGAGAACCAGCCGCCGGGCTTGCCGTCATAGGCCGTCGGTCCGGTCGAAAGGCCCAGGTCGCCCGACTTGGCCGCCACGATGAAGGCCGGCCACCATTCGATCTTCGGCTCACCCTCGCCCGAGCGCGCGCCGTACAGGGCCCGGGCGTTGACCGGACCTGGATTGAAGACGATGGCGTCCTGGCTCATGTGCTTCAGGAACGAGTCCCGGACGCCCAGGGCCAGCCCATCGGCGGCGAAGGCGCGCTCGGCGGCCTCGATTTGCTGGCCGGGCGGCTTGGGGGCCGCGAGCACGGACGACGCGGCGACGAGAGCGAAAGTGGCGATCAGTACGGTTTTCAGCATGGCAGGATCCTCCCCATGCTTCAGCCATGCGCCAGCGATCTCGCCGCGCACCTCGTTTGCGACGAAAACCTACGGAACTTCGCCTAAAGGACTTCGACGGTCAGATTGCCGTTGGTGTAGACGCAGATTTCGGCGGCGATGCCCATCGCCTTGCGGGCGATCGCCTCTGCCGTGAGGTCCTGGTCGATCAGGGCCTTGCCCGCCGCCAGGGCGTAGTTGCCGCCCGAGCCGATCGCCGCCACCGCTGCGCCGCCGGCGCTCTCGCCCGGCTCCAGCACGTCGCCGACGCCGGTCACGGTGTAGATGGCGTCCTTGTCGGCCACCAGCAGCATGGCCTCCAGGCGGCGCAGGTAGCGGTCGGTCCGCCAGTCCTTGGCCAGGTCGACGCAGGCGCGAGCCAGCTGGTCGGGATATTGCTCGAGCTTGGCCTCGAGACGCTCGATCAGGGTGAAGGCGTCGGCCGTGGCCCCGGCGAAGCCGGCCACCACCTTGCCGCCGGCCAGTCGCCGGACCTTGCGGGCGTTGCCCTTGACGACGGTCTGGCCCATGGAGACCTGTCCGTCGCCGGCGATCACGGTCTGACCGTTCTTGCGCACCGCCAGAATGGTCGTGCCATGCCAGTCGGGGAAGGAAGTTGAGCTTTGCATGGCTTCGCATGTGGCGAGGCCGGACCGGAGGGTCAAGCGCCATGAGTTTTTCGCAAGCCGAGGTCGAGCGCTATGCCCGCCATCTGGTGCTGCGCGAAGTCGGTGGTCCGGGGCAGCAGAAGCTCAAGGCGGCCCGGGTTCTGGTGGTCGGCGCCGGAGGGCTGGGCGCGCCGGCTGCGCTGTATCTGGCCGCCGCCGGTGTGGGGACCATCGGCCTCGTCGATCCCGACGTCGTCTCGCTGTCGAACCTGCAGCGCCAGGTGCTGTACGCCACCGCCGACGTCGGCCGTCCCAAGGTCGAGGCCGCGGTGGAGCGGCTCTCTGCCCTGAACCCGCACACGGCCGTCGAAACCCATCCAGTATGGCTGGACGCGCACAACGCCGCCGGGATCGTCGCCGGGTATGATCTGGTTCTGGACGGCACCGACGACTTCGCCACCCGCTTCGCCGTCAGCGACGCCTGCCTGGCGCACGGCAAGCCGCTGGTCAGCGGGGCCCTGGGCCGCTGGACCGGCCAGGTCGGGGTGTTCCACGGCAAGCCCTGCTATCGCTGCCTGGTGCCCGAGACTCCGCCTGACGCCGAGACCTGCGCCCTGGTCGGCGTCGTGGGGGCCTTGGCCGGCGTGATTGGGTCGATGATGGCCCTGGAGGCCGTCAAGCTGATCGCCGGGGCGGGTGAGCCGCTGTCGGGCAAACTGTTGATCTATGACGCCCTGTCGGCCGAGACACGGACGGTGCGGATCGGGGCCGATCCCCATTGCGCGTCCTGCGGCGCTTGACGGAGCTCGCGGAACGTCGTTCGCTCAAATGCTGAAATGGGTGTCCATAACGCGGGGAGGGCGGGATGAAGACGCTGGCGCGCGGTCTCGCGATCGCCCTGGTGCTGATCGTCGCCCTGGCGGCGGTCGGATGGCTGTTGCTGCAACGCCCGGACATACCCTACGCCACGCTTGAGGCGCGATATGGCCATGCGGATTCCCAGTACATGGACCTGCCGGGCGGGGTCCGCGCGCACTATCGCGACCTGGGTCCGCGCGACGCGCCGGCCATCGTGCTGGTGCACGGCTTCTCGGCCTCCACCCACGCCTGGGACGGCTGGGCCAAGGCGCTGTCCAAGACCTATCGCGTGGTGGTGCTGGACCTGCCGGGCCATGGCCTGACGCGGGCCGGCGGCGCCTATGCGGGCGGGCGTGATGGCTTCGAGGCGGTGGTCGACGAACTGACCCGCCGGCTGGGCCTGACCCGCTTCACCCTGGCCGGCAACTCGATGGGCGGCGCCGTGGCCTGGGCCTTCACCCTGGATCATCCGGACAAGGTCGAGCGCCTGATCCTGGTCGACGCCGGTGGCTGGCCGGCGGACAAGGCCAACGGGGCGATGATCTTCAACGTCATGCGCAATCCGGTCGGCCGAGCGGTGCTCAAGAACATCGACACCCGGCCGCTGATCGCCCAGGGCCTGCGGGCGGCCTATCTGGATCCCAAGCTGGTCACGCCGGCCCTGATCGACCGCTATGTCGACCTGGCGCGGGCGCCGGGGCATCGCGACATCCTTCTGGGCCTGCAGACCGGGCCGCGCCGGACGGCGACGGTGGCCGACCTGTCGCGGATTCACGTGCCGACCCTGGTGATGTTCGGCCAGGAGGACCGGCTGATCCCGGCCGCTGACGGCGAGCGATTCCACAAGGCCATACCGGGCGCGAGCCTGATCCTCTATCCGGGCGTCGGCCACGTGCCGATGGAGCAGATCCCCGGCCGTTCGGCCGCCGACGTGGCGGCCTGGCTGGCGGCGCACCCGACGCCGCCAGCCCTGACGCCCTAGGCCTTGAAGGCCTTGGCGATGTGGGCGACCGACCTCTTGAAGACGATGTCCCATTCCTCCGGCTGAAGGTCGCGGTGGCCCGCGCCCTTCAGTTCGATCAGCTCCACGGACTTGCCCGCGCTCTTCAAGGCGCTGTTCATGATCCGCGACTGCTTGACCGGCACGATGTCGTCCTCCGTGCCGTGGATCAGCAGCACTGGGGCGGTGACCTTGTCGGCATGCAGGGCGGGGGAGGCGGCTTCCATCATCGTCCGGTCCTTGGCCGGGTCGCCGATGGTCTCCAGCCAGTAGAAGTAGCTGGGCGAGTCGGCGCCGTCGTAGAGCTTGGTCGCGGCGATCGACTCGACGAGATCGCTGACGCCGGCGATCGCGACCACGGCCTTGTAGAGATCGGGCCGCCGCACGGCGCCCATCAGGGCCGCGTAGCCGCCATAGCTGCCGCCGCAGATGGCGATGCGGTTGGGATCGGCCCGGCCGCTGGCCACCACCTGGGCGATCGCGTCCTCGACGTCCTCCTGCATCTTGTCGCCCCAGTGCTTGCGGCCGGCGTCGGCGAACGCCTTGCCGTAGCCGCCGGAGCCCCGGAAGTTGGGCTGCAGCACCAGCCAGCCCTGGGCCGCCAGGACCTGGGCGAAGGCGTCGTAGCCGTAGTTGTCACGGGCTTCCGGACCGCCATGCGGCATCACGACCAGCGGGCGCGGACCGGTCGCCAGCGGCACGCTCAGATAGGCGGTGACCGGCAGGCCGTCGCGGGTCTTGATCGCCAGCGTCTCCATCGTCGCGAGTCGTTCAGGGGCCAACTGCGGGGCGGCCTGGCCAACGCCGTCGAAGCGCTTGGTCACGCGATCGTAGAAATAGATCGTGCCGGGCTCGCGCGGCCCTTGGGCCATGGCGAGGAAGCGATTGCCGTCGTCGCTGATGTCGAAGATCCGGATATTGCAGGTATCGCCCAGATACTTGTTCAGGCCCCGGAAGGTGGCGCCCATCTTCGGGTCGACGAACTGATAGGTCCAGCGGTCCTCAAGGAACGACGCGCCAAGAAACTGGCCCTTGCGGGTGATCAGGGCGTCCTCGACGTCGTGATCGGGTCGGCTGGCCAGGGTCTCGCCCAGGGCCATGGTCCGAAGGTCGAACTTGCGCAGCGACAGAGTGCCCGCGGCGCCCTCGCGCGCGACCGCCAGCAGAACGCCCGGCTCTGGCGTGGACCCGACCAGGGTGAACTCCTGCTTGTTGAACTCGTCCTTGCGCAGCTCGCGGAAGAACTTCCACTCGGTCGCGCCGGGCGGGCGGACATAGATGGTCTGGACCGTGCCGCGCTGGTTGCTGTCGTACCGCACGACCGGGACGCCGTTCTGGCTCATCCAGGTCAAGGTCTTGAGCCCGCCCTGCTCGATCAGGTCGGTCTTACCGGTGTGGATGTCGACCTTGTAGAGGCAGTAGGTCCGCAGGTTGTAGTTCGCCGCCCGCATCAGAATGTGATCGGGATCGTTCGGCATCAGGTCGACGATCGAGCCCAGATCGTGGACCTCGGCCAGCTTGCCGGTGCCGTCGTCGAACAGGATGACGCTGTTCTTGCCGTCCACATCGATGGCCAGCACGCGTCGCGCCTTGGGCGGTTCGCGCTCATAGGTGTCACTGCTGCGCGCCAAGCGCGTGCCGGTCTCGGCGCGCGCGCGGCGCAGAGGGATCAGCAAGGTGACCAGCAAGCGCGTGTCGGTGGCCCAGGCGATGTCCTGCACCTCGCGATCGCCCAGCGGCAGGACCACCAGGGTCTGATCGGGGGCGTCGGCGGGGATGATCGTGATCCGCGAATCGACCTTGTCGTTGCCGAGCTCGTTCGTCGAGGCCACGGCGATCTTCTTGCCGTCCGGCGACAGCGCCGCGCCCCGGTCGCGGCGGGGCATGTTCAGCTCGTCGATCGTGTGCGGCCCCGCCTGGGCGAAGGCCGAAAAGGCCTGAAACGCCAGCGGAACACCTGCGGTGCTCGCGATCATGCGACGACGAGAAATCATGTGAATCAGCCCCAATCACAACCCTGGATCGGGGGTGTAGCTGGCATGCACGCAGCCCCGCAATGGGCCTTTCGCGTGTTACAGCATCGACGGGATGACCCGGTCCGGCGGGCGGTGGCCGTCCATGAAGGTCTTCACGTTGACGATGACCTTCTCGCCCATGTCGATGCGGCCCTCGACCGTCGCCGAGCCCATGTGGGGCAGCAGTACGACGTTGGGCAGCTTCAGGAGCTTGGGATTGATGGCCGGCTCGTGCTCGTAGACGTCCAGGCCCGCGCCGGCCAGTTCGCCGCGCGCCAGCATGTTGGCCAGGGCCCCCTCGTCGATCACTTCGCCGCGGGCGGTGTTGACCAGCACGGCGTGGGGCCGCAGCAGCTTCAGCCGGCGGGCCGACAGCAGGTGGTAGGTGGCCGGTGTGTGCGGGCAGTTGACCGAGACGAAGTCCATCCGGGCCAGCATCTGGTCGAGGCTTTCCCAATAGGTGGCCCCGATCTCCTCGGCGATGCGCGGGCTGATCGGCTTGCGATTGTGATAATGCACCTGCATGCCGAAGGCCTTGGCGCGGCGGGCCACGGCCTGGCCGATGCGGCCCATGCCGATGATGCCCAGGCGCTTGCCCCACAGGCGGCGGCCCAGCATCCAGGTCGGCGACCAGCCGTTGAAGCCGCCGGCCTTGACGACTTCCGCGCCTTCGACGATCCGGCGCGAGGCGGCCATGATCAAGGTCATGGTCAGGTCGGCGGTGTCTTCGGTCAGGACACCCGGGGTGTTGGTGACGATGATGCCGCGGGCGTTGGCCGTGGCGACGTCGATATTGTCCACGCCGGCGCCGAAATTGGCGATCAGCTTGAGCCGATCGCCGGATCGCGACAGAAGACGCGAGTCGATACGATCGGTGATCGTCGGCACCAGCACATCGGCCCGGCTCATGGCGTCGACCAGTTCATCCGCCGTCAACGGCTTGTCGGAGACGTTGAGTTCGGTGTCGAACAGTTCGCACATCCGCGTCTCGACCGGATCGGGCAGTTTGCGGGTGACGATGACTTTGAGCTTGCGGGCGGCCATGGGCGGTTTGAAAGCTCTCTCTGACGGGCGTTTGAAAGCTGTAGCAAAGGGGCCCGAAGGGGCCAAGCAACATGCCGAGGAAATCAGAACAACGTTCGTCTCGTCGTGCGTCTGGGAAGCGTTTGGGGCTGGCGGTGGTCGGAATTATGTCCGCCCTTGCCGGTCGCGCCCTGGCCGAGGGGCCGAAGATCACCCCGTCGGGCCTTGAGGTGCCGCGCTACGTCTCGCTGAAATACGCCGAGGTCAATGCGCGCAACGGCCCTGACGAGGCTCACCAGCTGCTGTGGATCTATCACGCCAAGGGCCTGCCGGTGCAGGTCGTGGCCGAGACGCGCGAGTGGCGACGGATCTGCGATCCCGAAGGGGGCCTGGCCTGGGTGCACAAGCGCACCACCGACGGCCGGCGCTCGGCCATGCGGGTTCAGCCTACTGTGTTGCCGCTGCTCAGCGCCCCCAAAGCGGGGGCAAAGGTCAGCGCCTATCTGAAGGGCCGCTCGATCGTCAGCCTGGACAAGTGCGAGAAAGGCTGGTGCCGGCTGCGCGCCGACGGCTCGCAGGGCTGGGCCCGCGAAAGCGACATCTGGGGCGCCGACCCCGCGGTCCAATGCCGCAAGGGATAGGAACAGAGGTCTCAGGGAAACGTTGAGACCTGACCCACCGCCGTGCTAGGGCGTCCGTTATGCAGAAGAACGCCTATACCTTCGAAGAACTCCTGGCTTGCGGCCGCGGCGAACTGTTCGGTCCCGGCAACGCTCAGCTACCGGCCCCGCCGATGCTGATGTTCGACCGGATCGTGCGGATCGAGTCGGAGGGCGGCAAGTACGGCAAGGGCTATGTCGAGGCCGAATTCGACATCAATCCGGACCTCTGGTTCTTCGGTTGCCACTTCATCGGCGATCCGGTCATGCCGGGCTGCCTGGGCCTGGACGCCATGTGGCAGCTGGTCGGCTTCTTCCTGGGCTGGTCGGGCGGGCCGGGCCGTGGTCGCGCCTTGGGCGTCGGCGAGGTAAAGTTCACCGGCCAGGTCACTCCCGACGTCAAGAAAGTCGTCTATAAGATCGACTTGAAGCGGGTGATCATGCGTAAGTTGGTCATGGGAATCGCCGATGGCGTGATGGAAGCCGACGGTAAGGTCATCTACGAGACAAAGGACCTTAAGGTCGGCCTGTTCACGCCCGAGCAAATGGCTTGATCCGTTAGACGAGACCGGCCCACGAGAGCCGGCCCCTGACGGATCGGAGGGGGAGAAGAGGATTTACGATATGCGTCGCGTCGTCGTCACCGGACTGGGGATCGTCTCGTCCATCGGCAACAACGCCAATGAGGTGCTGGCTTCGCTGCGCGAGGCCAAGTCGGGCGTGGTCGCCGCGCCCGAGTACGCCGAGCTCGGCTTCCGTTGTCAGGTCCATGCCGCGCCCCAGATCGAGTGGGAGTCGATGGTCGATCGCCGCGCGGCGCGTTTCCTCGCGCCCGGCACGGCCTACGCCCACATCGCCATGGAGCAGGCGATCGCCGATTCCGGCCTCGAAGAGGTCGACATCTCCAATGAGCGCACCGGCCTGATCGTCGGTTCGGGCGGCCCGTCCACCCGCGTGATCGTTGAGGCCGCGGCCACGACCAAGGAGAAGGGTCCCAAGCGGATCGGTCCGTTCGCGGTGCCCAAGGCCATGAGCTCGGGTCCGTCGGCGGTGCTGTCGACCTGGTTCAAGATCCGCGGCATCAACTATTCGATCAGCTCGGCCTGCGCGACCAGCGCCCACTGCATCGGCGCGGCCGCCGAGCAGATCCAGATGGGCAAGCAGGACGTGATCTTCGCGGGCGGCTGCGAGGAGCTGGACTGGTCCCTGTCGAACCTGTTCGACGCCATGGGCGCCATGAGCAGCAACTTCAACGACCGTCCGGCCGTGGCCAGCCGCGCCTATGACAAGAACCGCGACGGCTTCGTGATCGCCGGCGGCGCGGGCATCGTGGTGCTGGAAGAGTACGAGCACGCCAAGGCGCGCGGGGCCAAGATCTACGGCGAAGTCGTGGGCTACGCCGCCAATTCCGACGGCTTCGACATGGTCGCCCCGTCGGGAGAGGGCGCGGCGCGCTGCATGAAGCTGGCCATGGCCGAAGCCGGCGGCCGCACCATCGACTATCTGAACCCGCACGGCACCTCGACGCCCGTCGGTGACAGCAAGGAAATGGGCGCGGTGCGCGAGGTGTTCGGCGACAAGCCGCCGCTGATCTCGTCGACCAAGTCCCTGACCGGCCACAGCCTCGGCGCCGCCGGCGCTCAGGAGGCCATCTACTCGATCCTGATGCTCAACAACGGCTTCGCGGCCGAGAGCGCCAATATCGAGGAGCTGGACCCCGAGTTCGCCGACCTGCCGATCCTGCGCCAGCGCTCGGACAAGCCGCTGGAAACGGTGATGTCCAACAGCTTCGGCTTTGGCGGCACCAACGGCACGCTGATCATCAGCCGCGTCGACTAGTCCGGGTCGGGGGCGCGTTTGACGACCGCCCGCGAGGCTTTCGCCCTCTATCAAGCCGGCCGAGTGGCCGAAGCCGCCGCCCTGTGCGAGCGACTGGTCGTCGATGCGCCCAGCGTCGAGGCCTGGCACCTGTTGGGCGTGGCGCGACTGGGATTGGGCCGCGCCCAGACGGGCCTGGCGGCGCTGGACGCGGCCTTGGCGCTCGATCCCCTCCGGGCGGGCGTCCTTTCGGCCAGGGCCTTGGCGCTCAATGCGCTGGCGCGTGACGACGAGGCGGTTCTCGCCGGCCGGGCGGCGCTGGCGGTCGATCCGGAAAACCCGCCCGTTCTCAACGCCCTGGGCGTCTCGTTGCGGCGGCTCGGCCGCGCGGATGAGGCCCTGGCGGCCTATGAGGCGGCGCTGAAGATCGCGCCGGACTTCGTCGACGCCCTCTGCAATCGCGGGATCGCCCTGACCGACCTGGGGCGCTTCGACGAGGCCCTGGCGGCCCACGATCGCGCCGTCCAGGCCGCGCCGCGCGAGGCGAGGGCGCTGGCCAATCGCGCCGCCCTCAAGTCGCTGCTGAACCGCCCGGCTGAGGCGGCGGCCGACCTCGAGGGCGTCCTGGAGCTTGATCCCCGCTACCCCCGCGTCGCCGGGGACCTGCTGTGGGCGCGCCGGCAAACCTGCGACTGGCGTGAAGACGCGGCGCTGCAGATGCTCGTTCGCGTGGAATTGAAGGCCGGAAACCTCGCCATCGCGCCCTTCGCGGCCCTGGCGGTGTTCGACGATCCGGCCCTGCATCGGCATTGCTCCAGCTTGGCCGCGCCGCGCGAGGTTCCGCCACCGGCATGGCCGGTCAGGCCGGAGGGTGAGCGGATCCGCGTGGCCTACCTGTCGGCCGACCTGCATGAGCACGCCACGGCCCGGTTGCTGGCGGGGGTTCTTGAAGCGCACGATCGGACCCGGTTCGAAGTGTTCGCCGTCTCATACGGACCGGACACCGGCGGTCCGATGCGCGAGCGGCTCAAGGCGGCGTGTGAGCATTGGGTCGAGGCGCGACACCTAACCGACGCAAGGGTTGCCGAGCGTTGCCGCGACCTCGGAATCGATATCGCCGTCGACCTGAAAGGCTACACCCAGGACGGTCGGCCTGGCATATTGGCCCACCACGCCGCGCCGGTTCAGGTCAGCTGGCTGGGCTATCCAGGCACGCTGGCCGCCCACGCGGGCCATGTGATCGCCGACGCCGTCACGCTCCCGCCCGGCGCGGAGTCTGACTGGTCCGAGGCGGTGGTCCGACTGCCGCACTACCAGCCCAACGACGCCTTGGGACCAGTACCGCCGCCTCCGACACGCGCCGAGGCGGGCCTCCCCGAGGGCGCCTTCGTCTTCTGCTGCTTCAACAACCCGGCCAAGATCACGCCCGAGACCTTCGCGGCCTGGATGGCGATCCTGAAGGCCGCGCCGGCCAGCGTGCTCTGGCTCTATGACGGCGCGCCGGGCGTCGCCGAGAACCTCGGAGCTCAAGCCGTCGACGCCGGGGTCGCGCCCGAACGCCTGGTCTTCGCTCAGCCCATGCCGCACGCCGAGCACCTGGCCCGCCACGCGCTGGCCGATCTGGTGCTCGACACGTGGCCGTACGGCGCCCACACCACGGCCAGCGACGCCCTGCGGATGGAGGTTCCGGTCCTGACCCTGCCGGGGAAGAGTTTCGCCAGCCGGGTCGGCGCCAGCCTGCTGACGGCGCTGGGCCTGCCCGAACTGATCGCCGGCGATGTCGGCGCCTATGTCGCCAAGGCCGCCGATCTCGCGACCGACCGAGCAGCGCTGGACGCGTTGAAAAGCCTTCTGGAGAAGGCGGTGCGGGCCTCCGACGTGTTTGACCCGACCACCTTCGCGCGGTCGCTGGAGGCCGCCTTCGTCGGCATGGCCAACCGTTGAGCTGACCGGAAAGGGTTCCGCCCAGCGGTTCCCCCTGCTAACCAGCGATCAACGACTTCCAGAAGGGGCCCGACACATGGCCGACGATTACGCGTTCCCCAAGGGCGAGCTGATGCGAGGCAAGAAGGGCCTCGTCATGGGCGTGGCCAATCACAACTCCATCGCCTGGGGTATCGCCAGCCAACTGGCCGCCCAGGGCGCCGAGATGGCCTTCACCTATCAGGGCGAGGAACTCGAGCGCCGCGTGCGGCCGCTGGCCGAGAGCATCGGCGTCAAGACGATGATCCCCTGCGACGTCACCGACGACGCCTCGATGGACGCCGCCTTTGCCGAGATCGAGAAGGAATTCGGCACGCTGGACTTCGTCGTCCACTCGGTCGCCTTCGCCAACAAGAATGAGCTGAAGGGCTCGTTCGTGGAGAACACCAGCCGGGAAGGCTTCCTGCTGGCCATGAACATCTCGGCCTTCAGCTTCGTGGACGTCGCCAAGCGCGCCTCGAAGATCATGCCGAACGGCGGCTCGCTGATCACCATGACCTATCTGGGGTCGGAGCGGACCATCCCGAACTACAACACCATGGGCGTGGCCAAGGCGGCTCTGGAAGCCTCGACCCGCTACATCGCTCGCGACCTGGGGCCCAAGGGCATCCGCGCCAACGCCATCTCGGCCGGCGCCATGCGCACCCTGGCCCTGGCCGGCATCGCCGGCGGCCGTGGCATGATCGCCCAGGGCCGCGCTTTCAGCGCCATGAAGGAAGACACCTCGATGGAAGGCGTCGCCGGCTGCGCGCTGTGGCTGGCTTCGGACCTCGGCAAGTCGACCACGGGCGAAGTCGTCCACGTCGACGCCGGCTTCCACATGATGGGCATGCCGGACGCCGAAGAGGCGTAGGCGGCATCAGGCTTTTCTATCGGCAGTATCAATCACTCGTCATCCCGGACGGCGTAGCCGATCCGGGACCCAGGGGCCAAGCCCAGCGCGGTTGCCCCTGGGTCCCGGCTCTCCGCTTCGCTGCGGCCGGGATGACGAGTTGTTTAGCGGTGGATGAGCGGTGTGTTTAGTTGGCCCCATTAAGGGGCGTAGGCCCGCATGAACCGCTCGGCCGCCTCCCTCGCGAGGCGGCCGTACTGTTCCTGGGTCTTGTCGGACGGAAGACGCAGCAGGGACCGCAGCTGGTTGTGGCCCATGACCATGCCGGAGAAGAACTCCGCCGCCTGGTCGAAATCCTCGACCTTCATGCGGCCCAGCTCGGTCTCGGTCTTCAGAAACGCGGCCAGTTGGCGGCGGGCGCTGAGCGGACCGGCCTCATAGACGTCCTTGGCGAGGTCGGGCATCTCGCCCGAGCCCAGGATGATCACCCGCATCATCGAGTAGCTCTTGCTGGTGATCACCGTCTCCAGCACCGAGCGGGCGTAGGCCTCGAGGGCCTCGGTCGGATTTTCCTCGGCGCCGGGCTCGCGCAGCGAGGCGGTGATGGCCTCGACCCGGCGCTGCATCAGGGCGCGCATCAGGTCGGCCTTGGAACCGTAGTGATTATAGACCGTCTGTTTGGAGACCCCCGCGCGGCGGGCGATCTCCTCCATCGGGGCCGAGAGGCCGCGCTCGCCGATCACCTCGACCGCGGCGTCGAGGATGGCTTCGGTCTTGGCGACGTCGATCTGTCCGGGAACCCTTGGCATTAGGCGACTCTCGGCATCAGTGGGCGTCCGAAGGGGGCGGCGGGGCGTTCTTGACCGGCGCGGCCAGCAGCGACACGCCGGCGGCGATGAAGCAGCCGATGGCCAGCAGGGTGAAGCTGTCGCCGAACGCCAGCACCGTGGCCTGCTGCTGCATCATGCCCGAGATCGCCTTGCGCGCGGCGCCGGCCGGGTCGGCGACGCCCAGTTGCGCCATGCGCTCCATCAGGCCCGCCATCATGCTCGCGGTGGGACCGCCGGCGATCACCTTCGAGCTCATGTCGTCATAGTACAGCGCCGTCTGCTGGGTGATCGACGTCGCCAGTAGGGCCAGGCCGATGGCCCCGCCGGTGTTGCGCGACAGGTTCACGAGACCGGAGGCGTTCTTGACCATGTGCGGGGGCAGGGTGCTCATCGTGATCTGCTGGGTCGCGATCATGGCGATCATGACCCCGACGCCGCGGCAAGCCTGAACGCCCGCGAATTCCCAGAAACCCCAGTCCTTGGTCACGGCGTGAGCCATGAACATGCCCCAACCGGCCAGAAGGAAGCCGATGCACATCGGCACGCGGGGATCGGTCTTGCGCACCAGCCGGCCGGCGATCGGGCCGGTCATGAACATCGACAGGCCGGAGATCACCATCGTGGTGCCGACCTCCGACGCCGAATAGTGGCGCACGCGGCCCAGGAACTGCGGCAGCAGGAAGGTGCCGCCGAACAGGCTGGCGCCCGAGACGGCGGTCATCAGCACGCCGACCGTGAAATTGCGATTGGCGAAAGCCCGCAGCTCGACGATCGGGTTGCGATAGGTCAGCTGCCGCCAGATGAAGGTCACCCCGCCAATCACGGCCAGGACGGTCAGCCACAGGATGCCGCTGTCGCTGAACCAGTCGTCCTTGGCGCCCTCTTCCAGCACGAACTGCATGCTCATCAGGAAGATGGCCATCACGGCCAGGCCGAACCAGTCGAAGCCCTTGGCCAGGCCCGGGTCGCCCTTGTCGAAATCGCCCCAGCGGGCCACGCCGAACAGCACGATCAGGCCGGTCGGGACGTTGATGAAGAACAGCCAGCGCCAGGACAGCGCCTCGGTCAGGTGGCCGCCCAGGGTCGGTCCGACCGTCGGGGCCAGGGTGACGATCAGGCCCATGATCACGCTGGCGGTCACGCGCTTTTCGGGCGGGAAGGCGGTGAAGGCCACGGCGAACACCGTCGGGATCATCGCCCCGCCGATGAAGCCCTGCAGGGCGCGGGTGATGATCATCATGTCGATCGACGAGGACAGGCCCGTCAGCACGCTCATGACGATGAAGCCGGTGCACGAGATCAGATAGAGGCGCTGTGTGCCCCAGAGGCGCGACAGATATCCCGACAGCGGGATCATCACGACCTCGGGGATCAGATAGGCGGTCTGGATCCAGCTGATCTGGTCGGTGCTGGCTCCGACGCCGGCCTGGATCTGCGGCAGCGAGGCCGCCACGATCTGGATGTCGAGGATGGCCATGAACTGGCCGATGACCATCGCGCCGAAGCCGAGCATCAGCTTGCCCCAGTCGATCTGGGGAGCCGCGGCGGGCGTCGGCGCGGAGGATGCGGGCAAGGCGGCGTCGGTCATGACGCGGTCCCCGATTAGCGGCTCGCGCCCTGGCGGGCGACCTGCGGTCCGGCTTGACCGGCTTCGGCGAACGAGGCGCCCGAGCGGTCGCGGACATCGACCTTGATCTCGACCGACAGGCCTGGACGCAAGGCCGCGCCCAGCTGGCTGCGGTCGACCACGATCTTCACCGGCAGGCGCTGGGTGATCTTGGTGAAATTGCCGACGGCGTTCTCGACCGGGATCAGGGCGAACTCCTGGCCCGTGGCAGGCGCGAAGCTGTCGATCCTGCCGACGATCTTCTGCTTGCCGAACGCGTCGGCCTTGATCTCGACCGGCTGGCCGATGCGGATGCGCGAGACCTGGGTCTCCTTGAAATTGGCGACGATATAGGCCTGACCCAGCGGCACGACCGACATCAGGGCCACGCCCGGCTGGACCAGCTGGCCCGGGCGGACCGAGCGGGCGCCGACCACGCCGGCGGCGGGCGCGCGGACCACGGTGCGATCCAGGTCGAGCTTGGCCTGCTCCACGGCGGCGTGGGCGGCGGCGGCCTGGGCGATGGTCTGGGCCTTGGCCGAGCCCAGCGACTGGGCGGTGCGGCGTTCGGCCTCCAGGGCCGCCTGGGCGCTGGCGACGCCGGCGGCGGTCTGGGTGGCGGTGGCGCGGGTGGTCTGGACCTTCTGCTGCGAGACCCAGCCCTGGCCGGCCAGGGCGTTGTAGCGGTCGAGATCGGCCTTGGCGCGGCTGGCGTCGGCCTGGGCGCTGGTCACGCCGGCGGCCCGCTGGGCGATCATCGCCAACTCAAGGCTGGACTTGTCGTCGATGGCGCGGATGGCGGCGTCGGCCGCCGCGGCGTTGGCGATGGCCTGGTCGAGCCGGGCCTGGAAGGTCGAGGGATCGATCTTGGCCAGCACCTGGCCGGCCTCGACGCGCTGGTTGTCGGCCACCAGCACCTCGGCCACATAGCCGGAGACCTGCGGGCTGACCTGGACGGTGTCGGCCTGGACGAAGGCGTTGTCGGTGGCCTCATAGCGCTGCTTGTCGAGGAACCAGAGGGTTCCGCCCACGATCACGCCGACGAGGACCACCCCCCCGACGAGCATCGGAACAAGCTTCTTCTTCTCGGACGCCGCCATGGCCAGACCCTTGTCGAAAGACTTCGAGCGCGCCGGATAGTCCCGTCCGGCGCGCTCTTCAAGGGATAAATGGACGCAGTCGTCCAGAATTCAACAATGGCTCGAAGAAGTTTTCGCGAAAGGCGTTCGCGAGGGATCGTCCTCGCTAGGCGGCGCGGCGGGCGCTCCCGCTTTCGGCCAGGCGGAAGCGCTGCACCAGCTTGCCCAGCTCGCGCGCCTCGTTGGAGAGGCCGTGGCTGGCGGCGGTCGATTGCTCGACCATGGCGGCGTTCTGCTGGGTGGCCTGGTCCATCTGGTTCACGGCGATGTTGACCTGGTTGAGACCCGTGGCCTGTTCGGTGGCCGAGGCGGCGATCTCGGCGACGATGCGGTTGATGTCCTGCACGCCGGCGATGATCCGCTGCAGGGCCTCGCCGGTCTCGCCGACCAGATGGACGCCTTCGTCGACCTGCTGGGTCGAGTTCGAGATCAGGGTCTTGATCTCCTTGGCCGCGTCGGCCGAGCGCTGGGCCAGGGCCCGGACCTCTTGGGCGACGACCGCGAAGCCGCGACCGGCTTCACCGGCCCGCGCCGCTTCGACGCCAGCGTTGAGGGCCAGCAGGTTGGTCTGGAAGGCGATCTCGTCGATCACGCCGATGATGGCGCCGATCTCGCGCGAGCTGGATTCGATCTGGCCCATGGCGGCCACGGCGCGGTCGACGACCTCGCCGCCCTTTTCGGCGTCCTTGCGGGCGGTGTCGACGGTGCGGCGGGCGCTGCCGGCGCCTTCGGCGGTCTTGCGGACGGTGGCGGTGATCTCGTCGAGCGCGGCGGCGGTTTCTTCCAGGCTGGCGGCCTGTTGCTCGGTGCGCTTGGACAGGTTGTCGGCGGCCTGGCTGATCTCGCCGGAGCCAGCCTGGATGCCGCCCACGGCGCCGTTGATCACGCCCATGGTCTGGGCCAGCTGGTCCATGGCGGCGTTGAAGTCGCCCTGCAGCTTGCGATAGGCGGGTGGGAAGGTTTCGTTCAGGCGGAAGGTCAGGTCGCCGCCGGCCAGGGCCTCCAGACCTTCGCCGACGCGGCCGACCACCACCGATTGCTCGCGGGCGTTGGCTTGGCGCTCGGCTTCGCCGGCTTCGCGGTGGCGTTCGGCCTCGGCGCGCTGCTCGACCGACAGGCCTTCCAGGCGGATCTTCTCGATGGCGGCTTCCTTGAAGGTCAGGACGGCGGCGGCCATGCCGCCGATCTCGTCCTTGCGGCCCGTGGCGGGGACGGCGACGCTGTTGTCGCCGCCGGCCAGGCGGCGCATGACGCCGGTCATGGCCGTGATCGGCGCGGCGATGGCGTTCGACAGCAGCCAGCCCATCAGGACGGCGACCCCGATGGCTACGGCCCCGCCAGCGATGAGGGTGATCAGACCGGTGCGGAAGGCCTTGCCCTGTTCCGCCGTGCGCGCGGCCAGCTGCTGTTCCTCGACCTTGGTCATCGCCTCCAGCACCTTGCGGGTGTTGGTCAGGCGGCCGGTCTTGGCGACCGCCGCGCGGGTCGCTTCGAGCGAGGCGGGGTCGTTGGCTTCGGCGACCTGCTTGTCGATCTCGCCATGGAAGACGCCGACCGCCGCAGTCAGGGCGTCGATGCGGGCCTTCTCCTCGGCGTCCTCGACGCCGGCCGCGAGCCGCTTGAAGGCGGCCTCGTACTCTTCCGCGTATTTGGCGCGCTTCTTCAGGAACGAGGCGTCCAGGCTGGCCACATAGCCGCGCACCGCGTTCTGCTCCTCGACCAGGGCGCTGGTCGTGTCGCCGATCGCGTCGACATAGGCGTAGCTGTGCTCGTTGAGCTGGGTGATCTTCTGGATCGAGCTCAGGCTCGAGGCGACGAGAACGCCGGCGGCGACCACGCCGAAGACGAGGATCGCGAATGCAAGCACAAGTTTGTGTGCAACCTTGAGATTAGACATGAGCAGCGTCCCTAGACCTGAAGTCCAGATCAGGCTGCCGTCACAGGGTTAACAAACTCGAAGGCATATGACGAAGATCAATGTTAGCTGAGAATCTGGGGCCAGAAATCGTTTTCTGGGCCAGTAACGCTCAGGAATCGGCCAATTTGGCGACGTTTTGACGCAGCCAACTACACCTGACTGTACTACCTGGGAATACTATCCGTGCCCGGACAATCTGGACTACGCCTGCCTATGCAAGCTTGAGCATGCGACAGCGCGCCGCAATTCCCGCGCGCGCTGGAATCACGGCACAGTGAGATCGCTCGCCAACCGCAACCAACGGGTCGGCAGCGCGTATCTCCTCCGGTGAGTTTCCGCCGGCTCCGCCTATAGGCAGCAGGAGGTTCCGATGAAGTCCCAGCCCCCGATCGGCCAATCGCCGTTCGACCTGATCCGTCCGGTCCTGTGGATGGCCGCGGCCGGCTTCGCCGCCGGGTTCGGCGGCTACATGGCGCTGGGCCTGCGGGCCATTCACCCGACCAGCTAGACCCCGGTCGAGCCGAAGCCGCCCGCGCCACGATCGGTGGCGTCCAGGTCGTCGACCTCGACCAGCGACCATTGCGGGGCCGCCGCGATGACGCCCTGGGCGATGCGGTCGCCCCGGCGGATGGTGAAGTCCTCTTCGCCCAGATTGACCAGCAGCACACAGACCTGGCCGCGATAGTCGCTGTCGACGGTGCCAGGCGCATTGACCACCGTGACGCCGTTCTTGAAGGCCAGGCCCGAGCGCGGGCGCACCTGCATCTCCCAGCCATCCGGGATCGCCACCGAGAAGCCGGTCGGCGCCATGCAGCGCGAGCCGGGCTTCAGCACGATCGGCGCGTCTTCGGGCACGGAGGCGCGCAGGTCAAAGCCCGCAGCCCCGGCCGTGGCATAGGCGGGAACCGGCAGGTCGGGATTGCCTTCCCAGCGCTTGAAGCGGATGGCGAGGCCGGCGGGGATGGCGGACATGCGAGCGTTCCTGCTGAAAAGACCGCCCGGCTGTAGCTGATTTGCGGCCCGTCAGGCCAGAGCCCCTAAGCCAGGTGGGCGGCGATCCGCTGGGCGATCTGGGCCGCGACCTGGTTCTTGGCCGCGCGGTCCCAGCGTTCGATCCCGTCCTGGGTGATCAGCAGCACGGCATTCTCGCCGCCGCCCATCACGCCCGGTTCGGTCACGTTGTTGGCGATGATCCAGTCGCAGCCCTTGCGGGCCAGCTTGGCGCGGGCGTGGTCCTCGACATGGTCGGTCTCGGCCGCGAAGCCGATGACCAGTTTCGGCCGTCGGGGCCCGGAGGCCGACAGGGTCGCCAGGATGTCGGGGTTCTCGACGAAGACCAGGGCCGGCGGGCCGCCCTTGTCCTTCTTCAGCTTGGTCCCGAACGCCTCGTCGACGCGCCAGTCGGCCACGGCGGCCACGAACACCCCGACATCGGCGGGCAGGGCGGCCTGGCTGGCGGCCAGCATCTGGCGGGCGGTCTCGACATCGACCCGCTTGACCCCGACTGGCGTGGGCAGAGCGACGGGACCGGCGACCAGGGTGACCTCGGCGCCCAGCTTGGCCAGCGCCTCGGCGATCGCGAAGCCCTGTTTGCCGCTGGAGCGATTGGTGATGCCGCGCACCGGGTCGATCGGCTCGAAGGTCGGGCCGGCGGTGACCAGGGCGCGCTTCCCGGCGAGCGGTCGGGCGGCGGGGCCTTCCAGCATCGCGACGATCGCGGCGAAGATCTCTTCCGGTTCGGCCAGGCGGCCGGGGCCGAACTCGCCACAGGCCATGGCGCCGTCGTCGGGGCCCACGAAGCTGACGCCGTCGGCCTTCAAGGTGGCGATGTTGCGCTGGGTGGCGGGGTGCAGCCACATCCGCACGTTCATGGCCGGGGCCATCAGCACCGGCTTGTCGGTGGCCAGCAGGGTGGTCGAGGCCAGGTCCCCGGCCA
This sequence comes from Caulobacter sp. GW821-FHT11E10, assembly GCF_058808375.1. Lineage (NCBI taxonomy): Bacteria > Pseudomonadati > Pseudomonadota > Alphaproteobacteria > Caulobacterales > Caulobacteraceae > Caulobacter > Caulobacter sp. GW821-FHT11E10. The sequence goes on along the minus strand of NZ_JBXARP010000003.1, from coordinate 145,007 downwards.
GGCCGTTGGCGGCCTTGGCGATCAGGTCGGCGGTCGCGGGGGCCACGACCACCAGATCGGCCGAGCGCGACAGCTCGATATGGCCCATCTCGGCCTCGTCGGTCAGGGAGAAGAGGTCGTCATAGACCTTGTCCTCGGCCAGGGCCGACAGGGACAGGGGCGTGACGAACTCCGCGCCGGCCTTGGTCAGGATCGGGCGCACGCCGATGCCGGCCTTGCGCAGCAGGCGGGTCAAGAGCAGCGCCTTGTAGGCCGCCACGCCGCCGCCGACGATCAAGAGAACCCTTTTGCCGCTCACGTCGCGCTCCGCTGTCCGCGTTGGTCTCGTCCCTGCACATGCCCACCCGCGCGGCAAAGCGCCAGAGAGAAACATGCTCGAAAGGCGGGTCGAAGATAGGGACTCGACTCTTGTTCCGCTTTCGTTTCAATAAACGCCAGGGTAGAGCATCATGGAAAATGCGATCATGAAGATTGTGCGATATCTCGCGACGGGCATGACGGCCATCGCGGTTCTGGCCGGCCTGGCGGCTTGCGACAGCGGCGCCTCGGCCGTGAAGGCGCCCAAGGGCGGCGAGCGGGCCACCATCGAGACGGGGCCTCCGGCGACCTCGTCGTTCGAGGGTGAAGGCTCCCGTCGGGCCGATCCGCGCGACGCGCCGGTCAAGCTGGTCGCCGGCAAGCCCTACTGGGCCGCCAATCGCACGCGCTCGGCCGAGGAGAACGCCCAGCGTTCGTTCGAGCGCAACGGCGAGACCTTCGGAGCCAAGAGCGCCGACGACTATGTCGCCAAGGTCCACGCCTTCGTCAGCGACCCGCCCAAGGGCTCGGAGACGCTGAAGCGCGCGAACGGCGACCTGCTGATCTACGATCCCAAGGCCAATGTCTTCGCGGTGGTGTCGCGCGACGGCGCGCCGCGCACGATGTTCAAGCCGGATGAGGGCGCTGCCTATTGGGATGTGCAGAAGACCCGCGAGGAACGCCGGGCTTCGGCCTCCAAGAAGCGGGAGCGGGATCAGGCGGAAGGGTAGGGGTCCCTACCCCGCCAGCAGCAGGCCGGTCACGAAGGCCGCGCCCGCCGTAGCGGCGCCGACCAGGAACCACAGCAACGGCCAGGTGTGCTCACGCTCCACCCGGATCGTGGTCGTCGTCGGCGGGGCCTCGGCCAGACGGGCCAGGGCCCTGATCGCGCGCAGGGCTTCGTCGGCGAAATCGCGAGCCTTGGCGGCGGGCGACAGTTCGCGGCCGATCCAGCGGCGCACCACCGGGTCGGCGGCGGCCCAGAGGTCGTGGGTGGGGTCGATGCGGCGAGCGACGCCTTCGACCGTGACCATGGTCTTCTGCAGAAGGACCAGCTCCGGCCGCAGGGCCATGTCGAACAGAGCGGTGATCTCGAACAGCTGGGCCAGCAGGCGACCCATCGAGACGTCGCGGGCGTTGCGCCCGAACACCGGCTCGCCGACGGCGCGCAGGGCCTGGGCGAAGGCGTCGATGTCCTGATGGGCGGGCACATAGCCGGCGTCGAAATGGACCTTGGCCACCCGGGCGTAGTCGCGGTTCAGGAAGCCGTACAGGATCTCGGCCAGGTAGCGGCGCTCACCGGGGCCCAGGCGACCCAGGATGCCGTAGTCGACGGCCGTGATCGCCGACGGCGCGGCCACGAACAGGTTGCCCTCGTGCAGGTCGGCGTGGAACAGGCCGTGGTCCAGGGCCTGGGCCAGGAAGCCGCGGGTGACGTTCTCGGCCAGGGCCTTGCGGTCCAGGCCGGGCAGTTCCAGGGCGGCGGGGTCCGAAAGCGGCACGCCCTCGGCCCAGGTCAGGGTCAGGACTCGCTTGCCGACCCCCTCCCAGCAGACCAGCGGCGCGCGCATATAGGCGTCGACAGCCATGGCCTCGCCCAACTCGGCGCAGCCGGCGGCCTCGAACCGCAGGTCCATCTCGAGGTCCAGGGCCCGGATCACCACCTCGACGAACTCGGTGGGCTTGAGGCGGCGCGCGGCGGGGGCCAGGGCCTCGGCCAGGCGCGCGGCCAGGCGCAGCACGGCGCTGTCCTGGGCCACCCGGCGCTCGATGCCAGGCCGCAGCACTTTGACGGCCACCTTGCGACCGTCCAGCAGAACGGCCGGATGGGCCTGGGCCAGGGAGGCGGCGGCGACCGGCTCGTCGATCTCGGCATAGACCGCGTCCAGCGGCTTGCCGAGATTGCGGATGATCTCGGCCTTGGCCTCGGCGAGCGGGAAGGGCGCCAGTCGGTCCTTCAGGTGCGAGAGGTCCTCGGCGAAGGCGGTGCCGAAGATGTCGGCCCGCGTCGACAGGAACTGGCCCATCTTGATGGCGGCGGGGCCCTGGGCCTCCAGCACCTTGGCCAGGCGCTCGCCGGGACGGCCCCGCTTGGCCGCCGGACCCGCGAACAGGCGCAGCAGTCGCCCCGCCCATCGCGCCGACGTCGGCAGCAGAGGCTCGACCTCGCGCGGCAGCAAGGCGTCGGCCCGCACGAGGGCCCAGCCCGCGCCGGTCAGGCGCCAGAAGGCGGAGAGACTGGCCACAGCTTTAGAGCGCCCAGCCCTGGTGCAGGGCCGCGACGCCGCCGGTGAAGTTGGTGAAGCTGACCCGCTTGAAGCCGGCGTTTTCCATCATGCCGGCGAAGGTCCGCTGGTCGGGGAAGCGGCGGATGCTCTCGACCAGGTACTGATAGGCCTCGCGATCCTTGGCGACCCATTCGCCGACCTGCGGGATGACCTTGAAGCTGTAGGCGTCATAGGCCTTGGCCAGGGCCTCGGTCACCGGTCGCGAGAATTCCAGGCACAGGAAGCGGCCGCCGGGCTTGAGCACCCGGCGGGCCTCGCGCAGGGCCGCGTCGATGTCGGTGACATTGCGGATGCCGAAGCTGATCACATAGGCGTTGGCGTAATTGTCCGGCAGCGGCAGGGCTTGCGCGTCGCCGACGGTCCAGGTGATCTCCGGCTCGCCGCCACGTTCGATGCCGGCGGCGATCATCTCGGCATTGTAGTCGATGATGTTGATGGTCGCGTCCGCGCCGCCGCGCCGCTCCTGGGCGTTTCGGGCCATCTTGGCGAAGCGGCGGGCCATGTCGCCCGTGCCGCCGGCGCAGTCGATGATCACCTCGCCCGGCTGCGGGTTGAGGCGCGCGGCGACCGCGTCCTTCCACAGCCGATGGACGCCGCCGCTCATCAGGTCGTTCATGATGTCGTAGTTCTTGGCGACGCGGTCGAAGACCCCGCGCACCAGGCCCGCCTTCTGCGAGGCGTCGACGTCCTTGAAACCGAAGCTGGCGGAGGAGTTGCTCATGACGTCTTTGGGCCGCGCTCTCTATATGACAGACCGCTATTAGCTCGCGCCTCGCCTCGCGTCATCCGCCGAAGGACCACCCTTGCCCGAATTGCCCGAAGTCGAGACCGTCCGCCGGGGCCTGGAGCCCGTGCTGTCCGGCGCCCGCCTGTCGCGCGTCCGCGCCAACCGGCCCGACCTGCGTTTCCCCCTGCCCGACGGCTTCGTCCAGCGGCTGACCGGGGCGAAGATCCTGCGCCTCAACCGCCGGGCCAAATATATCCTGGCGCCGCTGGACCGGGGCGACACCCTGGTGATGCATCTGGGCATGACGGGTCGCTTCGAGATCGCCGCGCCTGAAGGTGTCGTCCGCCCCGGCGACTTCGCCCGCGAGGTCACGCCCGACGACAAGCACGCCCACGTGGTCTTCGAGACCGACGACGGCGCGACCATCACCTATTACGACCCGCGCCGGTTCGGCTTCATGGACCTGATCGCCACCGATCATGTGAGCCGCCACCCCTGGTTCGCGGCCATGGGCCCCGAGCCCCTGGGCGAGGGCTTCGACGCCAGGACCCTGGAAAAGGCCTTCGCCAATCGCAAGCAGGGCCCCAAGACCCTGCTGCTGGACCAGCGCACCGTGGCGGGTCTTGGCAATATATATGTGTGCGAGGCCCTGCACCGATCGGGCATCTCGCCGTTCAAGCCCTCGGGCGGCGTCGCCAAGAAGCGCCTGGGCCCCCTGACCACGGCGATCAAGGAGGTCCTGGCCGAGGCCGTCGAGGTCGGCGGCTCGACCCTGAAGGACTTCGCCGCGGCCGACGGCGCCTTGGGCTATTTCCAGCATCGCTTCCGCGTCTATGATCGCGAGGGCGAGCCCTGCCCGACGGCGGGCTGCAAGGGCGTGATCGGGCGCGAGGTCCAGGCGGGTCGCTCGACCTTTTTCTGCCCGGTCTGCCAGGTCTGAAGTCTTTTAGGTCGGGGCGCCGCGCAATCTTGACGCTTCGCCCATAGAGGCCACAACCTCGGCGGCCCGAAGGCGACAGGATCGGCGATCCGACCGGCCGCGCGACCTTCGACGGGGGAAGCGACTTGGCCAATCCGCACGACCATCACACGCCGAAGGACCACTACACCAAGGCCGACCTGATCCAATCGGGCCTCGGCGGCTATTTCGGGCCCGGAAACGCGCAGTTGCCCGCGCCGCCGATGCTGATGATGGATCGGATCACCGAGATGAGCCTGGACGGCGGTGACTTCGGAAAGGGCCATGTCGTGGCCGAGCTCGACATCAATCCGGACCTCTGGTTCTTCGACTGCCATTTCCCGGGAGATCCGGTGATGCCGGGATGCCTGGGCCTGGACGCGATGTGGCAGGTGGTCGGCTACTGGCTCGGCTGGTCGGGCTCACCCGGAAAGGGACGCGCCATCGGCGTGGGCGAGGTCAAGTTCCGCGGCGATATCACGCCGGCCACGCGACTCGTCCGCTACGAGGTCAGTCTCAGGCAGGTCCGCCGCGGCAAGCTGGCGCTGGGCCTGGCCAATGGGCGGCTGCTGGCCGATGGGGTTTGTGTCTATACGGCAAGCGACCTGAAGGTCGGCATGATCGAGGCCAGGGTCTAGGCGCGTTCGCCGCTCCCGAGACCTGGAAGAGAAAAAGGTCGCCGGGCCTCGCTTGAAGCCCGACGACCCCGTCCGCACTAGAAGCCGACCCGCGCGCCGAGCCGCAGGCCGAGGGCTTCGCGGCCATTGCCGTAGTCGCCGTTGGCCTCCAGGAACGCGAGCGTCCCGCCGCCGGTGCGGTAGTTCAGGCCCATGGCGACCTGGCCATAGGTCCGGCCGCCGTCCCGCGACAGATGCTCGACCTGATCGCCGCTGACCAGGTCCAGCCCGGTCTTGACGGTGAAGTCGTGGACCACGAACGCGGCGCCGTAGGTCGTCAGCGCGCCGCCGAACATCTCACCCTGCGCCGTTCCCCGCACGCCGACCTTGGCGACGAAGCCGCTGGCGTCGTCGAAGTCGAGGCGCTTGGCCAAGGTGGCCATGTCGTCGAGGCGCGTGCTGACATAGCTGACGCCGAGCAGTTGCTCGAACGCCAGGCTGTCGGCCTGGGTCCGCGCGCCGGCCTCGATCTGGGCGCCGTAGGAGACGCCGTCGAACTTGGCGGCGATCTCCTGCCCTCGCGCCGTGATCGACTGGCGGTCGGCCTTGGCCAGCGCATTCAGGAAGAAGCCGCCGCGCGTCAGGGCCAGATAGCCGCCCAGGTTCATCACGCTGAACTTCATCTCCTGCCCGGCCAGGCCGCTGAACTTCATCTTGGAGTCCGCATAGCCGCCGGTCAGGCCGATCAGCACCCGGCTCCCGTCGAGGCCGGCGTTGATCAGGTCCACGCCCATCTGGCCGCCGTGGGTCGTCTGGTCATAGTCGACGTCGACGATGCGGCCCGTCGCGGCCACCTTGTCCTCGAGGTTCCGCCGCTCGCCGTGGGCCTGGACCCACACGCCCCCGCCATTGGCGTCGGAGCCGGCGTCGCGCAGGCTGGCGACGTGAGCGCTCCAGGCGTCGGCCGACCCGCGCCAGACGCTCGCGGCGCCTTCGGAGACCTTCAGCGCTTCGAAGACCCGTTGGCTGGCCACGCCCCTGAGGCGGTAGGACTTCGCGTCCGCGTCGAAAACCAGGCTGTATTGGATGAAGCCAACCTCGCTGTTGTCGATGCGGAAGACGTCGGCGCGGACGGCGTTGCCCGCTTGCACGAGGACCGGACCCTTGTCGCCCGTCAGGGTGGCGGCGGACGCGGACACGTTCAGCAGGATGGCGGTCTTGCCGTAGACCAGGCCGCCGACCACCAGCTTGTCGGCGCCGTCGGCCCCGATATCAAGCGCCAGACGCGCATTGCCTCCGCCTTCATATTCGTTGGAGAGGGTCAGGACGTCGCCGACATGGCCGTTGCGCATGTCGATCAGGCCCGAGTTCTTCAGCCCCTCAAGCGATTTCAGCGACACGGACACGGGCGCCGTCGCCTTGGCGCCGATCGTGATGACGCCGGTGTTGGTGAGGATGTCGCTGCCGCCGCCGAAGTCGCTGTCCTCGGTCAGGTCGACCGTCTTGTCGTTGGTGATGGTGTCATCGCTGTCGCTCAGGACCGTTTCGCCGAAGAGACGGCGTGGCGTCTCCGCGCCGTGGGCCGCCAGCGGCGACAACAGGATGATGGGGGTGAGGGCCGCCGAGATCGCGCTCGACGCGAAGCGGCGCCGCGCGGCCGGCTGGCCGGCGCGGTGGAAAATGTACAGCACTTACTGGACTCCGTAAGCGATCGCGCCCCCGCGATGGGGCGGAACCTATGGGGTCGCCCCGATCAAGGCAAGGCTCGCCGTCTTCTCGCGCCTTCGCGCGGCGGATCGCTTCGGCGGGGGGCTCCCCAATGCGAACGGCCTCTCTATAAAGACAACCGCAAGCAGGAGACCCCGATGGCCGACTACCAGACCCTCATCGTCGAAGCGCCGGCGAGCGCGCCAGGCGTGACCCTGATCCGCCTGAACCGGCCCGAGGCCCTGAACGCGCTGAACACCCAGCTGCTGGGCGAGCTCGCTGAAGCTCTGGCGACGGCGCAGGCCGACGACAGCGTGGGCTGCATCGTGCTGACGGGCTCGGCCAAGGCCTTCGCGGCCGGCGCCGACATCAAGGAGATGTCGGACAAGACCTACGCCCAGATGTTCAAGGCCGACTTCTTCACCGCCGGCGCGCGCGCGATCGAGCAGTGCCGTAAGCCGATCATCGCCGCCGTCGCCGGCTACGCCCTGGGCGGCGGCTGCGAGCTGGCCATGATGTGCGACTTCATCCTGGCCGCCGATACGGCGAAGTTCGGCCAGCCGGAGATCAATCTCGGCGTCGCCCCCGGCATTGGCGGCACGCAGCGCCTGACCCGTTTCGTCGGCAAGTCCAAGGCCATGGACATGATCCTGACCGGCCGGATGATGGACGCCGCCGAGGCCGAGCGGTCCGGCCTGGTGTCGCGGGTGTTTCCGGCCGACAGCCTGGTCGACGAGGTGCTGACCATCGCCGCCAAGATCGCCGGCCAGTCGCCGCTGGCCGTGGCCATGAACAAGGAACTGGTCGAGGCCGCCTACGAGACGACCCTGACGACGGGCGTCGCCCTGGAGCGGCGCCTGTTCCACTCGCTGTTCGCCTTCGAAGACCAGAAAGAAGGCATGGCGGCTTTCGTCGAGAAGCGTAAGCCGCTATTCAAGGGGACGTGATCCCTCGCTAAACGTTTGCGCGGACCGGCCCGCAGGAAACCTGCCTGTGGACCGTTGACCCCGGCCAGCGCTTCCCGTATATCCGCGCGCTCGATTTCCTCTGCTTCGCGGCTGCCCGCGCGGCTGTCCGTTTGAAGGTCCGACCCATGGCCAATAATCCCGGCGCCAAGAAAGCGATCCGCAAGATCGCTCGCCGCACCGAAGTGAACACCGCTCGCCGCTCGCGCGTGCGCACCTTCCTGCGCAAGTTCGAAGACGCGATCGCCAAGGGTGACGTCGCCGTCGCCAAGGCCGCTTTCGTCGAGGCTCAATCGGAGCTGATGCGCGCCGTCTCGAAGGGCGTCGTTCACCCGAACACGGGCTCGCGCAAGGTGTCGCGCCTCGCGGCTCGCCTGAAGAAGCTGGATAAGGCCGCGGCCTAGTCCAGAATTCGGACGAACATCGTTCGTTCAACGAATTCAAGTATTTACAGAAGCCGGTCAGGTTCGCCTGGCCGGCTTTTGCTTTGAATCCAACGTTCTGTTCCTCGCGTTGCAATCTGTGATCTGAGGGCTTGGCTTCACTATTCCCTTGCGGGGCGAGGGGCTCTCGCGAGTCAACAGAAATATCCGCGATCGGACGCAAGTTTTCCGTTTGACCGGCCCTGCCTGCTGGCTAGTTTAAGGGTCTCAGCGCTTCTCCAGTCTTGGAAAAACAAGGCGGCGGCGGAACCATTGCGTTCGCCGAGTAAGAACCTGTGTGCGTTGAGAAAACCGGCCGTACGCCATGGGGGGCGGCGGCTGATTGTGTGCGGCGGTTGTATATGTGCGAGGCGGTGGACGTAATGACGATGAAGGGTGGGGTGGCCAGCCAGGACTTCTCGGCGGCGATCGCGTCGGCTTGCGAGCCGGCGACGGGCGTCTGGTCGAAGGTCTGTGTGGCCTTGAAACGAGAGCTGGGTGACGCGGCCTTCGGATCATGGATCGCGCCCGCGATGCTGCGCGAAGCCGCGACCGGTGATGTGGTCCTGGTTACGCCGACGGGCATCGCTCGCGACTGGATCCGTCGCAGCGCCTGGCGCCGCATTGGCGAGCTGTGGTCGGCCAACGATCCGACGGCGCGCCGCATCGACCTGAAGTCGCGCCTGGAATTCGAGGCCGCCCTGGCCATTTCCGGCGGCGCCTATGTCGACGCCCCCAAGGCCGCGGCCGCCGAACCCATCGAGATCGTCCTGCCCGTGTCCAGCGACGCGCCGGCCGTGATGGCGCCCAGCGCCAAGTCGCCGCGCACCCAGGGTCTGCAGGAACGCTTCACCTTCGAGACCTTCGTCCCCGGTCCGGCCAACGAGTTCGCCCACGCCGTGGCGCGCCGCATCGCCAACTGGGCCGACGGCCACTTCAATCCCGTGCTGTTCCACGGCCCCTACGGCTTCGGCAAGACCCACCTGCTGAACGCCCTGGCCTGGGAAGCCATGCGCAACGCGCCCGAGAAGCGCGTGGTCTATCTGACCGCCGAACGCTTCCTGTCGACCTTCGTGCGCGCCCTGATGGATCGCCAGACGGCGGCCTTCAAGGAAGAGCTGCGCGCGGCCGATCTGCTGATCATCGACGACGTCCATTTCATCGCCGGCAAGCAATCCACCCAGGAAGAGCTGTTCCACACGCTCACCGCCCTGGTCGAGGAAGGCCGTCGCGTCGTGTTCTCGTCGGACCGTCCGCCGTCGGCCATGACCGAGATGGACGCCCACCTGCGCTCGCACCTGTCGGCGGGCCTGGTCTGCGGCCTGGAGCCGGCTGACCGGAACCTCCGCTTGGGCATCCTGGAGCGCAAGATCCAGACCCTTTCGGCCGCCCACGGCTTCGAGCCGACCATGCGTCCGGACGTGCTGCAGTTCCTAGCTGACCGTTTCACCGACAGCGTCCGCGAGTTGGAAGGGGCCTTGAACACCCTGTCGGCCCGCGCTGGCGAAGGGCTCTCGCGCATGACTCTCGACGAAGTCCAGGCGATCCTGCGGCCGCACCTGCGGTCGGGTGAGAAGCGCATCACCATCGACGACATCCAGAAAGCGACGTCCGAGCATTACGGCATGAAGCAGGCCGACCTGCTCAGCGAACGCCGCAACCGCGCCGTGGCCCGTCCGCGCCAGGCCGCCATGTGGCTGGCCAAGCAACTGACCACCCGCTCGCTGCCGGACATCGGCCGTCGTTTCGGCGGTCGCGACCACACGACCGTGCTGCACGCGGTGCGCCGCATCGAGGCCCTGCGCGTCGACGACAGCGTGCTGAACCATGACCTGGAGACGATCACGCGCAAGCTGCGCGGCTGATCCAGGCGAACAAGACGTGGGGAAGGGGGTCGCTCGCGAGGGCGGCCCTTTTTTTCTTGGGCGAGGGCGGCTAACGCGCCCGTCTCAGCGTCAGATTGATCCGCCCGCCTCCCGGCACCAGCCCCGACGACCCAGCCAGGATCCGATCCACCCCGTGAAACGCCAGACGCGCGGGACCCGACAGCCGGCAGACGTCGCCCGAGTTCAGCTTCAAGCTTCGGGTCGGATCCTTGCGGCTGGTCCCCCCGATCCGGAACACCGCCGTGTCGCCCAGCGAGATCGACAGCACGGGGAAGGCCGGGTCGGCCTCGTCGCGGTCCTGGTGCAGGCCCATGCGCGCGTCGCCGCGATAGAGGTTGATCAGGCACGAGTCCGGCGGGGTGTCCGGATCGCCCAGCCGGCCCCAGAGGTCGAGCAGCGCGGTGGGCATGGCGGGCCAGGCCTGGTCCGTTCCCGGATGGTGTTCGGCGTAGCGGTATCCGGCCCTGTCGCTGGTCCAGCCCAGCGGACCGAAGGCGGTCATGCCCACGCTCATCGGCTTGCCATAGGCGGTGTCGTAGTTCGCGAAGGGCGCGACCTCGGCCGCGGCCAGCACGGCGTCGACCAGCGCCTGCTGGACGGCGCGATCCAGAAGGCCCGGCCAGAGGTCGAAACCCGGAACGATGGCTAGCGGCTGAAACATTGCTGAAATTTAACGCGCGCCATAGGGACGGAAGGTGTTGGTTTGCGCCGCCGGCTGAGGGGGCCGGATGATTTTTCCATATTAGGACCGAACATGCGTCGTCTTATGTCCTCCGCGGTCGCGGCCGTGATTTTGTTCGCCGCCGGCGGTTCGCTCGCCGCCGCGCCGGCCAAGGCCCAGAAGGCCGCCGCTGTCGGGACCAAGGGCGCCACCTTCGCCAGCGTGACGACCCAGCTGCCGCGCAATGTCCGGCCCTCCCACTATGATCTGGCGTTCACGCCCGACGCCGACAAGCTGACTTTCACCGCGAAGGTGAAGATCGCCATCGAGGTAATCGAGCCGACCAACACGGTGACCCTGCAGGCCGCCGACCTGACCTTCGACAAGGCGCAGATCGCCGGCGTCGGCGCGGCGAAGATCAAGGTCGACGAAGAGGCCCAGACCGCCGCCTTCACGTTCGACAAGCCGCTGGCCAAGGGCAAGTACGTCCTTTCGATCGACTACGCCGGCAAGATCTACAAGCAGGCCGCCGGCCTGTTCGCCCTCGACTATGAGACCGAGGCCGGCAAGAAGCGCGCGATCTACACCCAGTTCGAGAACTCCGACGCCCGCCGCTTCATCCCCTCGTGGGACGAGCCGTTCTACAAGGCCACCTATACCGTCGAGGCGACCATCCCGACCGGCCAGATGGCCCTGGGCAACATGCCGATCGCCGCGTCGAAGGACCTGGGCGGCGGCAAGACCCTGGTGAAGTTCGCGACCTCGCCGAAGATGTCGACCTATCTGCTGTTCTTCGGCCTGGGCGAGTTCGACCGCGCCTCGATCAAGGTCGCCGGCGCCGACGTCGGCGTGGTCACCAAGAAGGGCGACACCCCGAAGGCGGACTTCGCTCTGAAGGCCGCCGCCGACATCCTGCCCTGGTACAACGACTATTTCGGCACGCCCTATCCGCTGCCGGTGCTGGACAACATCGCCGCCCCGGGCCGCAGCCAGTTCTTCAGCGCCATGGAGAACTGGGGCGCGATCTTCTACTTCGAATACGCCCTGCTGCTGGATCCGAAGATCTCGACCGAGACCGACCGCCAGAACGTCTTCACCACCGTGGCCCACGAGATGGCCCACCAGTGGTTCGGCGACCTGGTCACCATGGCCTGGTGGGACGACCTGTGGCTGAACGAGGGCTTCGCCTCGTGGATGGAGGGCCGGGCCACCGAGCACTTCCACCCCGAATGGAACGCGGCGCTGAACGCCGTGGGCGGGCGTGAGTACGCCATGGGCCTCGACGCCCTGGCGACGACCCACCCGGTGGTGCAGCACGTCGAGACCGTCGAGCAGGCCAGCCAGGCCTTCGACGGCATCACCTACCAGAAGGGTGAAGCGGTCATCCGCATGCTGGAAAGCTATGTGGGCCACGACGCCTGGCGCGACGGCGTGCGCGCCTACATGAAGAAGCACGCCCACGGCAACACGGTCAGCGACGACCTTTGGAGCGCGGTCGAGGCCGCCGCCAAGAAGCCGATCAAGGCCATCGCCCACGACTTCACCCTGCAGCCGGGCGTGCCGCTGATCACGGTCGACAGCGCGACCTGCGCCGTCGGCAAGACCACCCTGACCCTGACCCAGGGCGAGTTCAGCAAGGACGCCCCCGGCCGCAAGCCGCTGACCTGGCGCGTGCCGGTCACCGTCAAGGCTCTGGGGGGCGGCGAGGCCAAGACCCTGGTCACGGGGGGCAAGGGCTCGGTGACCGTCGACGGCTGCGGCCCCGTGGTCGTCAACGCCGGCCAGAGCGGCTATTTCCGCACCCAATACGGCTCGGAGCGCTTCGCGGCGATCGCCGGAAACTTCGCTAAGCTGCCCTCGATCGACCAGCTGGGCGTGATGAGCGACGCCTGGTCGATGGGCCTGGCCGGCTACCAGCCCGCCACCGACTTCCTGGACCTGGCCAGGGCCACGCCCGCCGAGGCCGATCCGCAGGTGCTGTCGAAGGTGGCCGGCACCCTGTCGGCCATCGACGGCTATTACGAGGGCATGGCGACCGAGCGCGCGGCGTTCCGCAAGCTGGCTATCGCCCAGCTGCGGCCGATGCTGGCCCGGACGGGCTGGACCGCCAAGGCCGGCGAGCCGGACAATGTCGGCATCCTGCGCGGCGATCTGATCGGCGCGCTCGGCGGTCTGGGCGATCCGGAGGTGGTGGCCGAGGCCACGCGTCGCTTCAACGCCGACAAGACCGATCCGGCGGCGATCCCGGGCCCGTTGCGCAAGACCATCCTGGGCGTCGTGGCCAAGCACGCCGACCAGGCCACCTGGGACGTCATCCACGCCCAGGCCCTGGCCGAGAAGACCCCGCTCGTCCGCGCCCAGCTGTTCTCGCTGCTCGCCGCCGCCGAGGACGAGGCCCTGGCCAGGAAGGCTCTGGAGCTGGCCCTGACGCCGGAGCCGGGCGAGACCCTGTCCAGCACGATGATCTCGCGTGTGGCCGCCACTCATCCGGACATGACCTTCGACTGGGCCTTGGGCAACAAGGACGCGGTCAACGACAAGGTCGACTCCAGCTCGCGCACCCGTTTCATCCCGGGTCTGGGCGCGGGCTCGTCGAACCCGGCGACGGCCGAGAAGATCAAGGCCTACGCCGTCGCCAACCTGGCCGAGGGCTCGCGCAAGGAGGCCGACAAGATCGCCGCCTCGGTGCTGAATCGGGCCCAAATCCGCCAGCAAAGGCTGCCCGCGATCACGGCCTGGGTCGCCCGATCGAAGTAGGGTGACGGGCTAAATCTCGGATAACGTGATATTTTTCTTGGCCGCGCTCGAAAGGGTGCGGCCATTTTTCTTGGTCGCGGTACCAGATTCCCCCTTGTTGCATGGGGTTATGGGCTTGCGCCCTGGTACCTATCCCCCATATCCGGCTGCGAAGCGGGGTTGACGGGCTCGTCAACTTCGAACAACGCATTTTGCCCGCTCGACTTTTGTCGGTCGGGACAGGATGTGGACCCTAACGTAAAGCGTGCGAACCCACCGGGGACGGGAACAAGAAAAACCGGGGCGCTTCTGAGAAGGCCCTTGTCACCGCCGTCCGCCTTAAGGAGCGAACAGGTACCAATATGAGCAAGATTATCGGCATCGACCTTGGCACCACGAACTCGTGTGTCGCCATCATGGACGGTAAGAACCCGAAGGTGATCGAGAACGCCGAAGGCGCTCGCACCACCCCGTCGGTCGTCGCCTTCCAGGAGGACGGCGAGCGCCTGATCGGTCAGCCGGCGAAGCGCCAGGCCGTGACCAACCCGACCAACACGCTGTTCGCGATCAAGCGCCTGATCGGCCGCAACGCCAGCGATCCGGTGGTCGAGAAAGACAAGGGCATGGTGCCCTACGAAATCGTCAAGGGCCCGACCGGCGACGCCTGGGTGAGGGCGCACGGCAAGGATTACAGCCCGCAGGAAGTTTCGGCCTTCATTCTGCAGAAGATGAAAGAAGCCGCCGAGGCCCACCTCGGCGAGCCGGTGACCAAGGCGGTCATCACGGTTCCGGCCTATTTCAACGACGCCCAGCGTCAGGCGACCAAGGACGCCGGCAAGATCGCCGGCCTGGAAGTCCTGCGCATCATCAACGAGCCGACCGCGGCGGCCCTGGCCTACGGCCTGGACAAGAACGACGGCAAGAAGATCGCGGTCTATGACCTCGGCGGCGGCACCTTCGACGTCTCGATCCTGGAGATCGGCGACGGCGTCTTCGAGGTGAAGTCGACCAACGGCGACACCTTCCTGGGCGGTGAGGACTTCGACCTTCGGATCGTCGACTACCTGGCCGACGAGTTCAAGAAGGAGCAGGGCGTCGACCTGCGCAAGGACAAGCTGGCCCTTCAGCGCCTGCGCGAAGAAGCGGAAAAGGCCAAGAAGGAGCTGTCCTCGACGGCTCAGTACGAGGTCAACCTGCCGTTCATCAGCATGAACGCCTCGGGCCCGCTGCACCTGAACATCAAGCTGTCGCGCGCCAAGCTGGAAGCCCTGGTCGACGACCTGATCGCCCGCACCATCGGTCCGTGCGAACAGGCCCTCAAGGACGCCGGCCTGAAGAAGAGCGACATCGACGAAGTGATCCTGGTCGGCGGCATGAGCCGCATGCCCAAGGTCCAGCAGGCGGTGCAGGACTTCTTCGGTCGCGAGCCGCACAAGGGCGTGAACCCCGATGAAGTCGTGGCGCTGGGCGCGGCCGTCCAAGCCGGCGTGCTGCAAGGCGACGTCAAGGACGTGCTGCTGCTGGACGTGACTCCGCTGACCCTGGGCATCGAGACCCTGGGCGGTGTGTTCACCCCGCTGATCGAACGCAACACCACGATCCCGACCAAGCGCTCGCAGACCTTCTCGACCGCCGACGACAACCAGTCGGCCGTGACGATCCGCGTGTTCCAGGGCGAACGCCCGATGGCGCAGGACAACAAGATCCTGGGCCAGTTCGACCTGGTCGGCATCCCGCCGGCGCCGCGCGGCGTGCCGCAGATCGAGGTCACCTTCGACATCGACGCTAACGGCATCGTCCAGGTCCACGCTAAGGACAAGGCGACCAACAAGGAGCACTCGATCCGCATCCAGGCCAATGGCGGCCTCTCGGACAGCGACATCGAGCGCATGGTCAAGGAAGCCGAGGCCAACAAGGCCGCGGACGAGACCAAGAAGAAGCTGGTCGAGGCCAAGAACCAGGGCGAGGCGGTTCTGCACTCGACCGAGAAGGCCCTGGCCGAGCACGGCGACAAGGTCGGCGCGCCTGAAAAGACCGCGATCGAGACCGGCATCACCGAGCTGAAGGCCGCTCTGGAAGGCGAGGACGTCGAGGCCATCCAGGCCAAGACCCAAGCCCTGATCCAGGCCTCGATGAAGCTGGGCGAGGCCATGTACGCCGCCCAGCAGGGCGACGGCGAAGGCGCTGACGGCGCCGAGGCCGCGGACGACGGCGTTGTCGACGCCGAGTTCGAGGAAGTCGACGACAACAAGCCGGCGAACTAGCTTCGCCATGCGCGCGCCGCGGAACATGCTCGATAGGTCTGTTCCGCGGCCGCGACGTCTTGTCTCGCGGCCCGAGGACGCCTTGCGCCGGGCCGCGTGCTATCCCACCTCTTTCCCTATCAACGCCTCTTTCGTGGGCCTTTTGGGCGCCAGACGCTGACGATGCGCGACTATTACGAAATTCTCGGCGTGACCCGGACCATCGACGATGCTGGTCTGAAGTCCGCGTTCCGCAAACTGGCGATGGAACACCATCCGGACCGCAACGGCGGCTGCGAGAACGCGACCGGCCGGTTCAAGGAAATCAACGAGGCCTATTCGGTCCTCTCCGATCCCCAGAAGCGCGCGGCCTATGACCGTTTCGGCCATGCCGGGGTCAATGGCCCGCAAGGCGGCGCCGGCGGCCAGGGCTTCGACGCCAGCGACATCTTCAACGACGTCTTTGGCGACGTGTTCGGCGAGATGTTCGGCGGCGGTCGTCGCCAGTCGAACGGACCCCAGCGCGGCCAGGACCTCCGCTACGACCTGGAGATCTCCCTCGAGCAGGCCTATGCCGGCGCCGAGGTCTCGATCAAGGTGCCCGCCGCCATGACCTGCGAGGTCTGCGAGGGCTCGGGCGCCAAGCCCGGCACCAATCCCACCGTCTGCGGCACCTGCGGCGGCGCCGGCCGGGTCCGCGCGACGCAAGGCTTCTTCGCCGTTGAACGCGGCTGCCCACGCTGCGGCGGCTCGGGCCGCCTGGTCCTCGATCCCTGCCAGAACTGCCACGGCCACGGCCAGGTGCGCCGCGAGCGTATCCTGTCGGTCCGCATCCCGGCCGGCGTCGACGACGGCGCCCGGATCCGCCTGGCGGGCGAAGGCGACGCGGGCGCGCGCGGCGGTCCGCGCGGCGACCTTTACATCTTCCTGTCGGTGACCCCGCACGAGCTGTTCGAGCGTGATGGTCTCGACCTGCTGTGCACCGTGCCGGTGCCGATGACCACGGCGGCGCTCGGCGGCGAGATCGACGCGCCCTGCCTGATGGGCGGCGAGAACTGCGACGGCAACTGCAAGATCTCGGTCTCGGTGCCGGAAGGCGCCCAGACCGGCAAGACTGTCCGCCTGAAAGGCCGCGGCATGCCGTCGCTGCGCAGCCGCCAGCGCGGCGACCTGGTGGTCGAGCTGTTCGTGGAAACCCCGACCCACCTGTCCGCCCGCCAGAAGGAGCTGCTCAAGGAGCTGGCCGGTCTGTGCGGCGAGAAGCAGAACCCCAAGTCGGCCAACTTCGTCGGCAAGGCCAAGCGCTTCTGGGAAGAGGTCACGGGGAATTAACCTTTCCCCGTCGACGCCCCCATTTTCGGGCGTTTCATCCCCGGAATTCCTTAACGCGGCCCCTTAACGGGAGTCGCGACGCTCTATAGTTTCCGGGGCGATGAACGCCCACTCGACGCCCCCCGCGCATACGCTCGACCCCACCGGCGCGACGCCGGTGATGCAGCAGTTCTTCGAGATGAAGGCGCGGCAGCCCGATGCGTTGATCTTTTTCCGCATGGGCGACTTCTACGAGCTGTTCTTCGACGACGCCTACAAGGCCGCCGCCGCGCTCGGCATCAGCCAGACCTTCCGGGGCACGCATGGCGGCCAGCCGATCCCGATGGCGGGCGTGCCGCAGCACGCGGCCGAGGCCTATCTCTCCAAGCTGATCCGCATGGGCTTCAAGGTCGCCGTCTGCGAGCAGATGGAAGACCCGGCCGAGGCCAAGAAGCGCGGCTCCAAGTCGGTGGTTCGCCGCGACATCGTCCGCGTCGTGACGCCCGGCACCCTGACCGAGGACGGCCTGCTGGACGCGCGCGGCGCCAACCGTCTGGCGGCCGTGGCCGTGCGCGCGGGTCAGGCGGCCGTGGCGTCCGTCGAACTTTCCACCGGTGAGGTCGAGGTCTTCGCCGTGGCCAAGGAGGCCGTGGCCGCGATCCTGGCGGCCCTGGCGCCGTCCGAGACCCTGGTCGCCGACCGACTGCTGTCGGACGAGACCCTGTCCCAGACCCTGAAGATCTGCGGCGGCCTGGTGCAGCCGATGCCTTCGGCGCTCTCGGAACCGCAGGCCTCGGAAGCCCGCGTGAAGCGCCTTTACGGCGTCGACACCTTGGACGGCTTCGGCGGCCTGTCGCCGGCCGAGATCGGGGCGCTGGGCCTGATCGCCGCCCACCTGGAAATGACCCAGGCCGGCAAGCTGCCGGCCCTGCGCGCGCCGCGGCGCGCGGCCGAGGCCGACGTCATGGCCATCGACCCGGCCACGCGCGGCAGCCTGGAAATCGACCGCACCCAGAGCGGCGACCGCAACGGCTCGCTGCTGGCCGCCATCGACCGCACCGTCACCGCCGGCGGCGCGCGGATGCTGGCCTCGCGCCTGGCCCGGCCGCTGCTGGACGTCGCCGCCATCGACCAGCGCCTGGACGCGGTCGAATGGTTCGTCGAGCACCGCCAGCTGCGCCAGCGCCTCCGCGAGGTGCTGAAGGGCGCCGGCGACATGGCCCGCGCGCTCTCGCGCCTGGCCCTGGGTCGGGGCGGTCCGCGCGACCTCGGCTGCCTGCGCGACACGCTGAAGGTCGGCGAGCGCCTGGCCGGCATGGCGGGCGGTTCGCCCGATCCGCTGTCGCCGCCGCCGTTCGAGCTGGAGCACGCCTTCAAGGCCCTGACCCCGTCGCTGCACGAGGGCCTGTCGCAGTTCCTGAACATCCTGGAGCAGGGCCTTGGCCCCGATCTTCCGGCCCTGGCCCGCGACGGGGGTTTTGTCGCGCCCGGCGTCCGGCCCGAGCTGGACCAGGCGCGCGGCCTGCGCGACGACAGCCGCAAGGTCATCGCCGCCCTGGAATCCCAGCTGGCCCTGGAAAGCGGCGTGCCGCTGAAGATCCGCCACAACGGCGTGCTCGGCTATTTCGTCGAGGCCACGGCCGGCAAGGCCGATCCGCTGTTCCAGCCGCCGCTGAACGCCACCTTCATCCACCGCCAGACCCTGGCCAACCAGGTCCGCTTCACGACTGTGGAGCTGGCCGACCTCGATGCCCGCATCGCCCAGGCCGCCGAGCGGGCCCTGGCCATGGAGGTCTCGGCCTTCGAGGACTGGCGCGAACAGGCCCGCCTGCTGGCCGACGCCATCCAGATCGCCGCCGAGGCCCTGGCGCGCCTGGACGTCGCCTCGGCCCTGGCCGAATGGGCCGAGGACGCCGACGCGGTGCGGCCGATGGTCGACACCTCCTACGCCTTCGACGCCAAGGCCGCCCGCCACCCGGTGGTGGAGGCCGCCGTGAAGCGGGCTGGCGACCCCTACACCCCCAACGACTGCTGCCTGGACGCTTCGGGCGAGATCGGAGCGCGGCTATCGATCGTCACCGGCCCGAACATGGCTGGTAAGTCGACCTTCCTGCGCCAGAACGCCCTGCTGGCGATCCTGGCCCAGTCCGGCTGCTACGTGCCAGCCGCCAGCTTCCGGCTCGGCGTCGTCGACCGCCTGTTCAGCCGCGTCGGAGCCGGCGACGACCTGGCCCGAGGCCGCTCGACCTTCATGATGGAGATGGTCGAGACCGCCGCGATCCTGACTCAGGCCGGTCCGCGCAGCCTGGTGATCCTGGACGAGATCGGTCGGGGCACGGCGACGTATGACGGTCTGGCCATAGCCTGGGCCTGCGCCGAGGCCCTGCACGACACCAATCGCAGTCGCGCCCTCTTCGCCACCCACTATCACGAGCTGGCGACGCTGGAGGAGCGGATGGCGCACGTCTCCAACCTCAGCCTGCGGGCCAAGGAGTGGAACGGCGACCTCGTCTTCCTGCACGAGGCCGCGCCCGGCCCGGCCGATCGCTCGTACGGCGTGCAGGTGGCCAAGCTGGCCGGCGTGCCGACGCCCGTGGTGGTCCGGGCCCGCGAGGTGCTGGACCGACTCGAAAGCAAGGACCAGTCGCCGGCGAAGCTGGACGACCTGCCCCTGTTCGCCGTCAGCCAGGCCGCCTCCCAAACAGCCTATGGGGCGCCTGTCAAAGCGGCGCCGAGCGCGGTCGAGACCTCGCTGACCGATCTGGATGTTGACGGCATGAGTCCGCGCGAGGCCTTGGAAGCGCTTTATCGTCTAAAGGGTCTGCTCAAGACCTAGCGGGTAGCCCTATATAGCGTCATGCCTCGTCGCCTTCGTCCTACCCGCCTGGAACATGTCGTCGACGGGCACGCCCTCAGGGCTCGTCTCTCGGCCGCCGCGCTCGATTCCATCGGCAACGAGGCCGAGCAGCGGCTGCGGGCCATCGAGATCCTCAAGCAGGCGCTGTTTCGCGGCCGGATGATCGCCAAGGAGCGGGTGGAGAATGGCGCCAGCGGCGTCGAGACCGCTCGCCTGCTCAGCGGCGTCACCGACGAGGTGATCACCGCCCTCTACGACTTCACGACGGTCCACGTGTTCCGGGCCCGCAACCCGACCGAGGGCGAGCGCCTGTGCCTGCTGGCCGTCGGCGGCTACGGCCGCGCGACCCTGGCGCCGTTCTCGGACATCGATCTGCTGTTCCTGCGGCCCTACAAGCAGACGCCGCACGCCGAGAGCGTGATCGAGTACATGCTCTATGCGCTGTGGGATCTGGGCTTCAAGGTCGGCCACGCCTCGCGGACCATCGAGGAGTGCGTGCGCCTCTCGAAGGAAGACTTCACGATCCGCACCTCGATCCTGGAGGCCCGCCGCCTGACCGGCGACGAGCGCCTGGCCGATGATCTCAAGCGCCGCTTCCGTGACGACGTCATGAAGGGCACCGGCGCCCAGTTCGTCGCCGCCAAGCTGAAGGAGCGCGACGACCGCCAGGCCCGGGCCGGGGCCAGCCGCTACATGGTCGAGCCCAACGTCAAGGAAGGGAAGGGCGGTCTGCGCGACCTCCATACCTTGATGTGGATCGCCGAATATCTGCATCCGGTCGACCGCCCCGAGGACGTCTTCAAGATGGAGGTGTTTTCGAGTCGCGAGACCAAGGCCTTCATCCGAGCCTTCGACTTCCTGCACGCGGTGCGGGCCCACCTGCACTTCACGACCGGCCGGCCGGAAGAGCGCCTGACCTTCGACCTGCAGCCCGAGATCGCCCGCCGCATGGGCTATGGCGACCGGGGCGACGCGCCGGCGGTCGAGCGGTTCATGCGGCGCTACTTCCTGATCGCCAAGGAGGTCGGGACCCTGACCCGCGCCTTCTCGGCCAAGCTTGAGGCCGAGCATTTCAAGAACGAGCCCAAGGGCATTTCGCGGTTCCTGTCGGGCGGCCGGTCCAAGCGCAAGGCGCTGGACGTCGAGGGCTTCTACGAGGACGGCGGGCGCCTGAACATCGAGGGCCAGGCGGTCTTCGACGCCGATCCGGTCAACCTGATCCGCCTGTTCAAGATCGCCGACGAGCGCGACCTGGACCTCCATCCGGACGCCTTCACGGCGGTGACGCGCAGCCTGGCGCTGATCACCTCGAAGGTCCGCCGCGACGCCGACGCCTGCCGAGCGTTCATTGACCTGCTGGCGCGTGGCAAGCGCAGCTATCGCACCCTGACCCTGATGAACGACGCCGGGGTCCTGGGCCGGTTCATCCCGGAGTTCGGCCGGGTCGTGGCCCAGATGCAGTTCAACATGTACCACTCGTACACGGTGGACGAGCATACCCTGCGGGCCGTGGGCGTGATCGGCGACATCGCCGCCGGCCGGATGGTCGAGGACCATCCGCTGGCCGTGTCGATCATGCCGCTGGTCGAGGACCGCGAAGCCCTGTTCCTGGCCATGCTGCTGCATGACACCGGCAAGGGCGGGGTCGGCGGTCAGGAAAAGGCCGGGGCCCGCGCCGCCCGCAGCGCCTGCGAGCGCCTGGGCGTCGACCGCGCCAAGGTCGAGCTGGTCGCCTGGCTGGTCGAGCACCACCTGGTGATGAGCGACTTCGCCCAGAAGCGCGACGTCTCCGATCCCGGCACCGTGGCCGCCTTCGCCCGCATCGTCGAGAACCCCGAGCGCCTGCGCCTGCTGCTGATCATCACCGTCGCCGACATCCGCGCCGTGGGGCCGGGCGTCTGGAATGGCTGGAAGGGCCAGCTGCTGCGCGAGCTCTACAACGCCACCGAGGCGGTGTTCCGGGGCGGGCGCGGCAGCGACGCCGCCGCCAACGTCCTGCGCCACCAGGAGAACCTCGCCGAAAGCGCCCGCGCCGCCCTGCTGGAGACCGACCCGGCCGCCAAGGGCTGGGTGTCGGCGATGGAGAACGCCTATTTCAGCGCCTTCTCGCAGGAGGATCTGTTCGAGCACGCCGCCTTGGCAAGGCGCGCGGCGATCCAGGGGGGCGCGGCCGCCGAGGGTCAGGTGCGGTCCGGCCAGAACGCCGCCGAGATCGTGGTCGCGGCCAAGGATCGGCGCGGCCTGTTCGCCGATCTCGCCTTGGCCATCTCATCCCTCGGCGGCAACGTCGTCGGAGCGCGGGTCTTCACCTCCCGCCAGGGCCAGGCCCTGGACGTCTTCTATGTGCAGGACGTGACCGGCGCGCCGTTCGGCTGCGAGAATCCGCGCGCCCTGCGCCGCCTGGCCGACGCCCTCGAGGCGGCGGGCAAGGGCGAGCCGCTGGGCGTCGAGCCGCGCCGGGGGTCGGAGCAATCGCGCGCCGCCGCCTTCGCCATCGCCCCCAGCGTCACCGTCGACAACGACGCCTCCAACGACGCCACGGTGGTCGAGGCCTCGGGTCGCGACCGGCCCGGCCTGCTGCACGCCCTGGCCAAGACCCTGGCCGACAGCGGTCTCTCGATCCAGTCGGCCCACATCGATGGCTATGGCGAGCGGGCGGTCGACGCCTTCTACGTCCAGACGGCCGAAGGCGGGAAGGTGACCGAGACGCGGAAGGTCAACGCCCTGAAGGCCGACCTGCTGACCGCCCTCGAGCAGAACGAGGCCACGGCCCCGGCCGCGCGGCCCGGCCTGAAGCGGGCGCGGGCCAGCGTGGCGCGCTGAGCTCAGCTCATCTCCTTGTCATCCCGGCCGGAGCGCGCAGCGCGTAGAGCGGGACCCAGGGGCGGCGCGCACAGTGTTCACGCACCCCCTGGGTCCCGGATAGCCTCTGCGAGGCTTCCGGGACGACAAGAATTTATGGCTTTGAAATTTATAAATAAACTCCGGTGGTCAACGGAGTTCGGACACTGGCCAGGGGTCGACAGCACCCCCGGCGCCCCCTAGACCTGTCCGCACAGGTTGAGTGCGCGGGGCGTAGCGGATGGCGAAGGCTGAGTTGGCGGACCAGCGTGGCGAGGTCTGGATCCTGTGGGACAAGCTCAAGCGGCTGTTCCCGGCCTGGAGCCTGTTGCCCGAGAGCTTCTACACCCCCGGCGCGTGGGGCTATCTCGGCGTCGACTTCGTCAGCGGCTTTCGCAAGAACCGCTCGACCGTCCGGGCCTTCGCGCTTCTGGACGGCGTCGATGACGCCACGTTCGACGCGCTGTCGGCCCTGGTCAACCTGAACGCTCGCCGGCAGGACCAGCTGCTGCGGGCGGTGATCATCGCCTATCTGACCGTGCCGCTATCGGTCGCGGCGCTGCTGGCCGAGTTGATCGGCGACAACATCATCAGCTTCGTCCGCGCCCATCCCCAGCTGACGATCTATCTGGTGATGACGGCCACCCTGGCCCCTCTGGGCTACATGGTGAGCCAATGGCGGTCGCGTCAGATCGTCGGGGTGCTGGACCTGATCCGCATCGAGCGCGGCCAGGCGCCGTTCACGGCGCTGGAGCTGCGCGAGGAATAGGGGCCGTCTTGGCGATCCCGCCGGATCACCACATAGTCCTCGCAGGCCTCAACGCGAGGGAAAGACATGAAGCCGCCGATCAAGCGCCTGTCCGATCTGAAGCCCGCGGCGGCCACGGGCGCCTATGCGCGGCCCACGCCCAAGGTGGCGCGCCGCAAGACCGCCAAGGTGCTGACCCCCGAGGAAAAGGCGGCGTTCCTGGCGTCGCGGCCGGACCTCACGTCAAAGGGCTGAGGGCGCCTCGACCGTCACCACGGCTGAGATCCGCTCGCCTTCCAGCATCTCGAACACCGCGCCAGGCTTGAGCTTCCCGGTTGGCGCTTCGGGGACCAGGAACTCCGCCTCGCCGCGCCAGGCAGGGCCAGTCCGGCCGCCGTCGAAATAGAGGGCGATGCTCCAACGATCGCTCTGGGGGTTGTCGTCGGGAAATTTCGAGACAGTGGCGTATTTTTCGTCGACGGGGAGGCTCGCGAGCTTCCAGTCGGCCCAGGCGATCGAGACGGGGACGCGCGGCGCGGGCGTTGTTGGGCTCTGAGCACGCGGCTTGCCCCAGTTGAACTTCACCAGGCCGAAGCCGACGGCGAACCCGAGCAAGAGGCCGATCGCCATGTTGTGGATGAGCGCGCCGAAGATGATGCCGCCGCACACACCCAGGACAAAGTTGCCGCCGCTTGTCTTGTTCATCGAACGCCCTCGCACCGAGGGGGCATCAACGACGAGGCGGCGGACGAGGTCAAGCCGGGGCGGGAGGCGTCCCCATCAAGGGGGAAGGGAGAGAACCGACCCCGCTTGACGCCCCTTCGCCAAACGCCCAGAAGCCGAACGTGACCGACCCCGTGCCCCCTGTTCCCGCCGAAGAGTCCGCAGCCCCCAAGAAGGGCGGGCTGTTCAGGTCTTCGGTGATCTATTCCGGCCTGACCCTGGTCAGCCGGTTCATGGGGTTCGCGCGGGATCTGGCGGTCTCATACCGGATGGGGGCCAGCGCCACGCCGGCGGCCGACGCCTACAACACCGCCCTGGCCTTTCCGAACCTGTTTCGCCGGTTCTTCGCCGAAGGCGCGTTCGCGGCGGCCTTCGTGCCCGCCTACGCCAAGTCGCTGCAGCGCGACGGCGAGGACAAGGCCGACATCCTGGCCGGCGACGCCATGGCCACCCTGGCGGCCTCGACCATCATCATCACCGTCATCTGCCAGCTGGCCATGCCGTGGCTGATGATGCTGATCAGCCCCGGCTTCGGCTGGGGCACCGAGAAGTACAAGCTGGCGGTGCTGCTGACCCAGATCACCATGCCGTACCTGCCGTGCATGGCCATCGTCGCGCACCTCTCGGGGGTGCTGAACGCCCGCGACCACTTCGTCCTGTCGGCCGGCGCGCCGATCCTGCTGAACATCGCCACCCTGATCTTCATCCTGCCCCAGACCACGGCGGTGGGGGCCGCCCAATGGGGCTCGGTCGGGGTGATCGTGGCTGGCGTGGCCCAGGCGGGACTGCTGGTCTGGGGCGTCAACAAGTCGGGGGCCAAGGTCCACTGGCGCCTGCCGCGCCTGACGCCGGAAGTGCGCGAGCTGATCGGCAAGGCCATTCCCGGCGCCCTGGCGGCCAGCGCCACTCAGGTCAACATCTTCATCTCCAGCAACCTGGCCAGCCACGTGCCGGGCGGCCGGACCTGGCTGGCCACGGCCGACCGCCTCTACCAGCTGCCGCTGGGCCTGGTGGGCGTGGCCATCGGCGTGGCCCTGCTGCCGCGCCTGTCGCGCGCCGTGCAGTCTGGCGAAGACGGCGACGCCCAGACCGCCATGGACCAGGCCATGACCCTGGCCATGGCCTTCACCCTTCCCGCCGCCGCGGCCCTGGTGGCCATGCCGGGCTTCCTGTCGGACGCCCTCTATACGCGCGGCCAGTTCACCGCCTTCGACGCCAGCCAGACGGCGTCGGCGCTGTTCTTCTACGGCCTGGGCACCCCGGCCTTCGTCCTGCAGCAGCTCTATTCGCGGGCCTTCTTCGCGCGCGGCGACACCAAGAGCCCGATGCGCTTCGCCCTGATCTCGGTGGCCGTGAACATCGGACTGGGTGTGGTGTTGTTCAATCTGTTCGGCGTGCAGGGCATCGCCGCCGCCACCGCCGTGGCCTCGTGGGTGAACGTCGGCCAGATGGCGTTCGGCCTCTGGCGCAAGGGTCACTACGGCCCCACCCTCCAGACCTGGTCGCGCCTGGCGCGGATCCTGCTGGCCAGCCTCGGCATGGGCCTGCTGCTGGTGGCCGCCTCGCACTGGCGGGCGCTGATCGAAGCCCCGCTGCGCGAGCTCGGCCTGACCGGCCACGCGCTCGGCGCCAAGGAGTTCGCCCTGGCCCTGACCTGCCTGGCCGGCGTCGCGGTTTATCCGCCCCTGCTGTTCCTGTTCGGCGGGGTGAAGCCCTCGGAGCTGAAGGCCGCCCTGCGCCGGGGCAAGGCTTGATCCATGCCGACGGGGACGCTAACCAGCGGGGCATGGCTCCGATCGGTCTCCACGCGCCGCGATGGCGCGGCTGTTTCTGACTTTGATCCTTGCGTCCGCTGGACGCGGACCGCGCATCCGCGCGCTAGCCAAATCCTTCGAATTCTACAGCCAAGGCTGAAGCCATGACCGACCAATCTCCCGCCGCCCCGGGTCCCGTCGCCTATGCGGGCCCGTCCCGCGTGCTCTCGGGCGTCCAGCCGTCCGGCGCTCTGCACCTGGGCAACTATCTCGGCGCGCTGGTGAAGTTCACCCGCCTGCAGCACGAGATCGACACCTTCATCTTCGTGGCCGACCTGCACGCCATCACCGTCTGGCAGGATCCGGCGCTGCTGGCCCAGCAGACCCGCGAGATCGCGGCCGCCTACATCGCCTCCGGCCTGGACCCGGACAAGGCGACGATCTTCCCCCAATCGGCGGTGCGCGAGCACGCCGAGCTGGCCTGGATCTTCCAGTGCGTCGCCCGCCTCGGCTGGCTGGACCGCATGACCCAGTTCAAGGAGAAGAGCGGCAAGCACAAGGAGCGCAGCTCGGTGGGCCTCTACACCTATCCGGTGCTGCAGGCGGCCGACATCCTGATCTACAAGGCCACCCACGTGCCGGTCGGCGAGGACCAGAAGCAGCACCTGGAGCTGACCCGCGACATCGCCGGCAAGTTCAACCACGACTTCGGGATTCCGGGCGGGGTTCCGGCCTTCTTCCCGCAGCCCGAGCCGCTGATCCAGGGCCCCGGGGCGCGGGTCATGAGCCTGCGCGACGGTTCGGCCAAGATGAGCAAGTCCGACCCTTCGGACTATTCGCGCATCAACCTGACCGACACGGTCGACGACATCGCCGCCAAGGTCCGCAAGGCTCGCACCGACCCGGAACCGCTGCCGGAAACCCTGGAAGAGCTGGGCGCCCGCGCCGAAGCCGACAACCTGGTCGGCATCTTCGCGGCCCTGGCCGGCAGGACCAAGGCCGAGGTGCTGGCCGAGTACGCGGGCAAGGGCTTCGGGACGTTCAAGCCGGCCCTGGCGGACCTGGCGGTCGAGAAGCTGGCCCCGGTCGGCGAGAAGATGCGCGGCCTGCTGGCCGACCCGGCCGAGCTGGACAAGATCCTGGCCAAGGGCGCGGCCAAGGCCTCTGAGGCCGCCGCCCCGACCCTGGCCGAGGTCAAGAAGCTGGTCGGCTTCTGGGGGGCTTGAGACTGAGGCGAAAGCGGCGTCATCTCCGCCGATGACTGACGCTGCTTCGTCCTCAGCCGAGCTAAGTCGCCGCAAATTCCTGGTCGTCGCCGACGATAGCCCGGAATTCGCGGCCGCTCTCAAATACGCTTGCCGCCGGGCCCGCTCGACCGGCGGTCACGTGGCCATGCTGAAGGTGATCTCGCCCGCCGAGTTCGAGCACTGGAGCGGGGTGCGCGAGGAGATCGAGCGCCAGGAGCGCGCCGAGGCCGAGACCCTGCTGCAGAGCCTGGCCGGCCAGGTCGTCGCCGCCACCGGCCTGCCGCCCGAGTTCATCATCAAGCATGCCGATAGCGTGCGGACGGCCCTCAAGCAGGTCGTCGCGGCCGATCCGACCATCAAGATCCTGATCCTGGCGACGTCCACGGCGGGGCGGGGCCCCGGCCCGCTGATCTCGGCTATCGCCAAGGAGGGCGTTGGGTTCTCGGGGCGCAAGCTACCAGTGACCGTGGTGCCGGGGGATCTGACTGACGCCGAGATCGAGGAACTCGCTTGAGTCTGATCGGACTCAATACTTAAGGCGTCCACCAAGTGCCGAGTAATCGAGGTAGATCGCACAACATCTTGTGATCTTCCAGTGGAAGTTCGCTAGGTGTGGCTGGACTCTGGGCGCGAACCACTTCAGGTATGCTGGGACGGGTGAAACTCATTCACCCGTCCGGGCCGTACTGATCCGCAAAATCGGTACGGTTCGCAGCGGCAACGTTCGCGAGCAAACTCGCAGGCTGTGAAAGCAGCCTGCTTTTTTATGCGCTCATTTCAGAGCGCGAATGACAGTGCGCCAGTAATGAATCCGCGTCAAGAATCTCGTATTTGGCCGTTTTGTGGAATCTTTTCCCCAAGTAAGCCCAATAGAGATCGTCAGGCCCGCGCCGGGATCCGCACCATCAGCCGCTCGTAGCCCTTCACGAAGGTCGAATAGACCCGCTTGGGCTCTTCCAGCACCTCGATCCGGGGGAAGCGCTTCAGCACCTCTTCCCAGACGATCTTCAGCTGCATCTCGGCCAGGCGATTGCCCACGCAGCGGTGGATGCCGAAGCCGAACGACAGGTGCCGGCGGGCTTGCGGACGATCGATGATGAAGGCGTCGGCGTTCTCGATCACCGTGTCGTCGCGGTTGCCCGAGACGTACCACATGACGACCTTGTCGCCCTTCCGGATGGTCTTGCCGGCCAGCTCATAATCCTCCAGCGCCGTGCGGCGCATGTGAGCCAGCGGGGTCTGCCAGCGGATGATCTCCGAGACCATGTTCGGGATCAGGCTGGGATCGGCGCGAAGCTTGGCCTCTTCCTGGGGGTTCTGGCTCAGGGCGTAGAGGCCGCCGGTCAGCGAGTTTCGGGTCGTATCGTTGCCGCCGACGATCAGCAGGATGATGTTGCCCAGATACTCCATGGGCGGCATGTCGCGGGTGGCCTCGCCGTGGGCCAGCATCGAGATCAGGTCGCTGCCCGGCTCGGTCTGGTTGACCCGCTCGTTCCAGAGATTGGTGAAATAGCCCAGACACTCCAGCAGCTCAGCGCGGCGGGCGTCCTCGCTCTCGACGATGCCGCTTTCGGGCGAGGCGGTGGCGACGTCCGACCAGCGGGTCAGCTTGCGGCGCTCCTCCCACGGGAAGTCGAACAGGGTGGCCAGCATCTGGGTGGTCAGCTCGATCGAGACCTTGTCGACCCAGTCGAACGGCTCGTCGATCGGCAGGGTGTCGAGGATCTGGCAGACCCGCTCGCGGATAATGCCCTCCAGCTTGCCCAGATTGGCCGGCGAGACGATCGGGCTGACGGTCTTGCGCTGGATGTCGTGCTTGGGCTGGTCCATGGCGATGAACATCGGCAGGACGAAGTCCTCGTCGAAGTTCCGGATGGTGATGCCGCCCAGGTGCGCGTCCGACGAGAAGACCTGGTGGGTCGTGTCGACGGTCATGATGTCGTTGTAGCGGGTGACCGACCAGTAGGGCCCGGTCTCCTCATTGCCTTGCGAGTAGTGGACGGGGTCCTCTTTCCGCAGCCGCTCGAAATAGGGCCACATGGCGTCGGCCTGGAACAGGGCCGGATCGGCGACGTGATAGTCCTCGAGGGGGATGGAATAGGCCTTCGCCCGGGCGTCAGCCTTCAGGTCCACCGAACCGTCGCTCATAGGGATCCTCCCGCGGATCATTGTTCTGCGGTCATATCGCCAGAAGATGACGCCAGTGTCACTTTTTTTGTGCGTCAGGTCGCGCACTTGCGTCGAGACGTCGCGAGGTCCATTTCAGGGCCATGTTCATTCAGACCGAAACCACCCCGAACCCCGAGGTTCTGAAGTTCCTGCCCGGCCGCGAAGTGCTGGTCGAAGGGGCTCGCGAGTTCCGTACGCCGGAGGAGGGCGATGTCTCGCCGCTGGCCAAGGCGCTGTTCGACCTGGGCGATGTCACGCGTGTGTTCTTCGGCCCTGATTTCCTGACCGTGACCAAGGGCGAGGACGCCCAGTGGCCGCACCTGAAGGCCCCGATCCTGGCGGCCATCATGGATCACTTCACCAGCGGTCGGCCGATCCTGCTGGACCAGGCCGCCGAAGGTGGCGGCCACGACGAGGACGGCGTCTATGACGAAGAAGCCAGCCAGATCGTCGCCGAGATCAAGGAGTTGCTGGACACGCGCATCCGCCCGGCCGTGGCCCAGGACGGCGGCGACATCGTGTTCTCGAAGTTCGAGCCGCAGACCGGCGTGGTGTGGCTGCACATGCGCGGCGCTTGCTCGGGCTGCCCGTCGTCTTCGGCGACCCTGAAGGCCGGCGTCGAGAACATGCTCAAGCACTATGTGCCGGAAGTGACCCGGGTCGAGCAGACGCTCTGACGCGAACTTTTCGGATCATCCCAGCATAAGAGCGCGGGAGGGTGTTGCTCGCCCCCGCCACGCGGCTATACTGTAACTATAAGAGTTGCGAATAGCCGTTATAAGGACTGCCTATGGCCAAGCTCGAAAACGCCACGCTCGCCCAGCTGTTCACCGAGGCCCGGACCCGCAACGGCTGGGATCCCGCGCCCCTGCCCGAGAGCGTGCTGCACGAGCTGTATGAGCTGGTGAAGTTCGGCCCCACGGCCGCCAATTCGACCCCGGCCCGCTTCTATTTCCTGACGTCGCCAGAGGCCAAGGAGCGCCTGGCCAAGCTTTCGTCGGGTTCGAACGGGGTGAAGATCCGCCAGGCGCCCTGCACGGTGATCATCGGCTACGACCTGGACTTCCCCCAGACCCTGGATCGGCTGTTCCCGCACGCCCCGGGCGCTCGCGACTGGTTCCCCGATCCCGCGGCCAAGGCGTGGGGCGCCCTGCGCAACAGCTCGCTACAAGGCGGCTATTTCATCATGGCCGCCCGGGCGCTCGGCCTGGACGCCGGGCCGATGTCGGGCTTCAACAACGACGCCGTCGACGCGGAATTCTTCGCGGGCACGAACATCAAGAGCAACTTCATCGTCTCGATCGGCTACGGAACGGAGGACAACCTGTTCCCGCGCCTGCCGCGCCTGGACTTCGACGAGGCGGCGAAGATTCTTTGAAAACCGTCATCCCGGCCAAGCGCGCGGCGCGCCGAGCCGGGACCCAGGGCAACCACACCGCGTCGGCCCCTGGGTCCCGGCTCTCCGCTTCGCCGCGGCCGGGATGACAAGGGTTTTGTACGGAAAGCGTACATTGGCTAGAAGTAGGGCATGACCCTCCGCCACGCCTTCCTCGCCCTGCCGCTGCTCCTGCTCGCCGCCTGTGGGCCGGCCAAGAAGGACGAGAGCGCCGCCGCGCCGCCGGTCAGCGCGCCGTCCAAGGATAAGGCCCCGGTCCAGCTGGCCATAACGCCCTATCTCGGCGGGCCGCTTCAGATCACCAAGGATGGGGTCGGACCGATCACCGCCGCGACCGCCTTCGACCTGGCCACGATCAAGGCTCTGTTCCCCAAGGCCAAGGTCGAGAGCGCCTTCCTGCATTTCGGCGAGGGTCCGGCCCAGCCGATCATCAATGTCGAGCAGGACAACGTTCCGCTGCTGATGATCGGCAAGACGGAGGACGGCGAGATCGCCTATGTCCGCGCCGCCGCCGGCGACATCCGGGGCCCCAAGGGCGAACAGCTGCTGGCCAAGTGGAACGACCTGGGCCTGACGGTCGACCACTGCCGCCTTGGGACCGGCCGCGAGGTCGGGGCGACCATCTGCGTGCGTCCCGAGGCGCCGACCGTGCTCTACATGATCGGCGTGCCGGGCTGGAACAAACCGGCCGTGCCGTCCGAAACGGCGCTGAAGGCCAAGGGCCAGCTGAACGAACTGATCTGGCGTCCGGCCGAGGGCGCGGTGGTCGGTTCGGCCTGATCCGATGATCCTCTCGATCGACACCTGCCTCGGCGCCAGTTCGGTCGCCGTGCTGGACGGCGAGCGCGTGCTGGCCGCGCGCAGCGAGCCCATGACCCGAGGCCACCAGGAGCGGATCGGCATTCTGGCCCGCGAGGTCGTCGCCGAGGCCGGCGTGGCCTTCACCGACCTTTCGCGCATCGGCGTCACCGTCGGCCCGGGCTCGTTCACCGGCCTGCGCGTCGGCCTGGCCTTCGCCAAGGGTCTTGCCACGGCCCTGTCGATCCCGTGCGTCGGGGTCAATACGCTGGAAGCCCTGGCCTTCGGGACCAAAGGCTTCGTCGCCGCCGTCATCGATGCGCGGATGAGCCAGGTCTATATCCAGGTGTTCGCGGACGGGGTCTCGTTGATGGCCCCGGACGCTCTGGGCCTGGGCGAGGCCGCCGCGCGCCTGGCCGAGCTCTATTCCGGCGGACCGGCCACCCTGGTTGGTTCCGGCGCGCCGCTGCTGGCCGACGTCCTGCCTGGCGCCGTCGTGCTGACCCCGGCCGCGCCTGATCCCGCCGCGGTGGCGCGTCTGGCCGCCGCCAAGCCCGCCCCAGCTCATTCGCCCCGGCCGCTGTACCTGCGCGCGCCCTATGCGACGTTGCCCGCCGCATGAACCTGCGTCCTGTCGGCCCCGAGGCCTCATTCGATCTCGCCGATATCCACGACAAGGCCTTTGACCGGCCCTGGACGGCGCTGGAGTTCGACGAACTGCTGAAATCGCCCGGCGCCTTCGCGATCCTGGGCGAGGCCGGCGAACCGGCTCAGGCCAAGGGCTTCATCCTCTGCCGCTCGATCGCCGGCGAGGCCGAGATCCTGACCGTGGCCGTCGATCCCGCGGCCCGGCGACGCGGCTGGGGCGCGGCCCTGGTCGAGATCGCCGCCGGAATCGCCGCCGAAACCGAGTCCGAGGTGATGTTCCTGGAGGTCGCGGCCGACAATCTGGCGGCCATCGCGCTCTACCAAGCGACCGGTTTCGTGAAGGTCGGAGTCCGCAAGGGCTATTATCCCCATCCAGATGGCGCCAAGGACGCGCTTGTCATGCGGCGAGCGCTTAACACTTAGGGGCCAACCCCCTATCTTGCCCGCGACTCAAGACGGAGGCTCCGCCGTGGATCGACTCGAGAAGGCCTGTATCGAAAAAGGCATGCGCATGACGGACCAGCGCCGCGTGATCGCGCGCGTGCTGTCGTCGGCCGAGGACCATCCGGACGTGGAAGAGCTGCACCGTCGCGCCCACGCCATCGATCCGCACATCTCGATCGCCACGGTCTACCGCACCGTTCGCCTGTTCGAGGAGAGCGGCATCATCGAGCGCCACGACTTCCGCGACGGCCGCTCGCGCTATGAAGAGACTCCGACCCATCACCACGACCACCTGATCGACATGAAGACCGGCAAGGTCGTCGAGTTCGTGGACGAGGAGATCGAGGCCCTGCAGAACGCCATCGCGCGCAAGCTGGGCTACAAGCTGGTGGATCACCGGCTGGAGCTCTACGGCGTGCCGCTGGAGGACTGATCGAGGTGAGGGTGTGACCCTGGCGAACTTGCGCCAGGGGCCGCGTGACCCCATAACCTCGCGCATGAGCGAGACCCCGCAAAAGCGCCTCTATATCAAGACCTACGGCTGTCAGATGAACGTCTATGACAGCGAGCGCATGGCCGATGTCCTGCGCCCGCTGGGCTATGGCGTGGTCGATGATCCGGAGGGCGCGGACCTGGTGGTGCTGAACACCTGCCACATCCGCGAGAAGGCCACCGAGAAGGTCTATTCCGAGCTCGGCTACATCAAGCAGATGAAGGACCGGAAGGCGGAAGGCGGCGGTCGCATGACCATCGCCGTGGCCGGCTGCGTCGCCCAGGCCGAGGGCAAGGAGATCATGCATAGGCAGAAGGCCGTCGATCTCGTGGTCGGCCCGCAGTCCTATCACCAGCTGCCCGAACTGATCGCCCGCGCCCACCGGGCGACCGGAGAGCGTCTGTCGACCAATTTCGCGGCCGATGAAAAGTTCGACGCCCTGCCGGCCGAACGCCATGTGACCGGGGTCACCGCGTTCCTCACCGTGCAGGAGGGTTGCGACAAGTTCTGCACCTTCTGCGTGGTGCCCTATACGCGCGGCGGCGAGTGGTCGCGGCCCGTGAACGACATCGTCGAGGAGGCCAAGCGCCTGGCCGACCAGGGCGTGCGCGAGGTCACCCTGCTGGGCCAGAACGTCAACGCCTATGACGGCGACGGCTCGACCCTGGCGAAGCTGGTGCGCCAGCTGGCCAAGATCGACGGCCTGGACCGCATCCGCTACACGACCAGCCACCCGCGCGACATGGGCGAGGATCTGATCGAGGCCCATGGTGAGCTGCCGGAGCTGATGCCCTATCTGCACCTGCCGGTGCAAGCGGGCAGCGACAAGATCCTCAAGGCCATGAACCGCGACCACACGGCCGAGAGCTATGTGAAGCTGATCGAGAAGATCCGCGCGGCGCGGCCCGACATCGCCATGAGCGGCGACTTCATCGTCGGCTTCCCCGGCGAGCGCGACGGCGATTTCGAAAAGACTCTGGAGCTGGTCCGCGAGGTCGGCTTCGCATCCGCCTTCTCGTTCAAATATTCGCGCCGCCCCGGCACCCCCGCCTCGGCCATGACCGGTCAGGTCGACGAAGTCGTGAAGGCCGAGCGCCTGGACCGCCTGAACCAGCTGTTGGACGACCAGCAGCGCGCCTTCAACGCCAGCCAGGTCGGCAAGGTCCTGCCGGTGCTGTTCGAGAAGGCCGGCCGCCACCCTGGCCAGATCGTGGGGCGCAGCCCATATCTGCAGGCCGTCC
This sequence comes from Caulobacter sp. GW821-FHT11E10, assembly GCF_058808375.1. Classification (NCBI taxonomy): domain Bacteria; kingdom Pseudomonadati; phylum Pseudomonadota; class Alphaproteobacteria; order Caulobacterales; family Caulobacteraceae; genus Caulobacter; species Caulobacter sp. GW821-FHT11E10. The sequence goes on along the minus strand of NZ_JBXARP010000003.1, from coordinate 110,830 downwards.
ACTGCGAGGGCGGCGAACATTTGATCGGGACGATCGTTCCGGTTCGTATCGAGAGCGCCGCCAAGATGAGCTTGGGCGGCATTCTGGAAAATCAGACCGTTCTGGAGTCCGCTTGAGTCGCACCCCTGAGTTCCTGCCGCTGTCGGACGACGCGGTCCATGCCGTTTCCGGTCCCAGCGGCCGTCACGCCGCCCTGATCGAGGACGCCTTCAAGGTGCTGATCGAGACGCCGGGCGGCGGCGTCACCATCACGGGCGACGCGCGGGGCCGGACGGGCGCCAAGCGGGTGCTGCAGACCCTGGCCGCGCGCGCCGACGCCGCGGAGGAGGTAGTCGAGGCCGATGTGCGGATCGCGATCGGCTCGGCCCACGAGACCGGCGGCCAGGCTTCGCCCCGCGCCGTGCGCAAGGGCAGCGTCTCGCCCAAGACCAAGGGCCAGGCCCGCTACATGGAAGCGATGGTCACCCATCCGCTGAACTTCGGCCTGGGCCCGGCCGGCACCGGCAAGACCTTCCTGGCCGTGGCCCACGGCGCCGGCATGCTGCTGCGCGGCGAGGTCGACCGCTTGATCGTCACCCGTCCCGCCGTCGAGGCCGGCGAGAAGCTGGGCTTCCTGCCGGGGGACCTGAACGAGAAGGTCGACCCCTATATGGCCCCGGTCTGGGAGGCCCTGACCGACATCATGGGCGCCGACCAACTGCGTCGCCGCCGCGAGAAGCTGGAGATCGAGGTCGCCCCGATCGCCTTCATGCGCGGCCGCACCCTGGCCCACGCCTTCGTCATCGTCGACGAGGCCCAGAACTGCTCGCGCCTGCAGATGAAGATGGTCCTGACCCGCCTGGGCGAGGGCGCGCGCATGGTGGTGACGGGCGATCCGACCCAGATCGACCTGCTCAATCCGCGCGACTCCGGCCTGGCCCATGCCGTCTCGATCCTGGAAGGGGTCGAGGGCGTCGCCATTTCGCGCTTCACGTCGGCCGACGTGGTGCGTCACCCGCTGGTCGAGCGCATCGTCAAGGCCTATGACGCCGACGCCCTGCAGAGCACGCCGCGCTAGATGACCATCACCGTCGACATCGAGATCGAGGACGAGGCCTGGACGACGGCGGAAGCCGAGACCGAGGCCCTGGTCTGGCGCGCCGCCCAGGCCGTGCTGGACGCCCACGAGGACATCGAAGGTCAAGGGATCGTGATCCTGCTGACCGACGACGACAGCGTTCAGGCGCTGAACCGCGACTTTCGCCAGAAGGACTACGCGACCAACGTCCTGTCCTTCCCCTCGCCCCCCAATCCCGAGGGCCAGATCGGCGACATCGCCCTGGCCTATGGCGTCTGCGCCCGCGAGGCGGCGGAGCAGGGCAAGTCGCTGGGGCACCACCTGCAACATCTGGTGGCGCACGGCGTGCTTCATCTCCTAGGATACGACCACGAGAGCGACGACGAGGCGGAAGCCATGGAGGCGCTCGAACGCGAGATTCTGGCGGGGCTGGATGTTCCAGACCCTTATGCCAGCGACGAAGAGGGGCGCTGAACAGGGCCATGCCCAGCGACGAGCCTAGTCAAAAGCCCGCCGTTCCTGTCCGAAGAAGCCGGGGCGTGCGGGCGTTCCTCCGACGCATGCGCAAGCGGCTGACGGTCGGCGGCGGCGCGCCCCCGCGTCCGCCCGAGCCTCCGCCCCAGGCCGGCGAGGTCGACATCGTCGACCAGGCCGAGGCGTTCCAGAGCCTGCGGGTCGCCGACGTGATGACGCCCCGCGCGGATATCGTGGCCATCGAACTCTCCGCCTCGTTCGAGGCGGTGGTCGCCCAGTTCGCCGAGGCCGAGCACTCGCGGATGCCGATCTATCGCGAGACGCTGGATGACCCTGTGGGTGTCATCCACATCAAGGACGTCTTCCGCCTGCTCTCCGACGAAAAGCGGCCGGGCGCCGAGGATCTGGTGCTGCACAAGCTGCGCCGCGACGCGCTGTATGTGCCCGCCTCGATGAAGGCCGCCGACCTGCTGCTGCGCATGCGCACCAGCCGGATTCACATGGCCCTGGTCATCGACGAGTTCGGCGGCACCGACGGCCTGGTCTCGATGGAGGATCTGATCGAGGCGGTGGTCGGCGAGATCGACGACGAGCACGACGACGCGGCCTCGGCCTCGATCGTGGCGCGTCCGGGCGGCATCTTCGACGCCGACGCCCGCGCGCCGCTGGAGGAGTTGGAAGCCGTCCTCGGCCGCGAGCTCGCGCCGTCCGACATGGAAGAGGACATCGACACGGTCGCGGGGCTCGTCGTGGCCCTGGCCGGCCGCGTGCCGCAGCGGGGCGAGGTGATCGCCCATCCCGACGGCTACGAGTTCGAGGTGGTCGAGGCCGATCCGCGTCGTGTGCGCCGGGTCCGTGTGCGTGGCGGTCCATCGCCGAACGCGACGACCGGAGCCGCCGAGGAAACCAGGGCCTCGTGAGCGCCTGGGATCGTTTCCGCGAGAAGGACTGGCGTGGGCCGGTCCTGGCGCTGGTCGCCGGTCTCGCCGCCGCCCTGGCCCATCCGCCGTTCGGTGTGCTGCCTGGCCTGCTGGGCTACGCGCTTTTGCTTCACCTGCTCGACCAAGCCCATGAGGCCAAGCCGCTGCGCTCGGCGTTCTGGCGCGGCTGGTTGGCCGGTCTGGCCTATTTCGGGCTCGGCACCTGGTGGATCGGCGAGGCCTTCATGGTCGACGCCGCCAACCAGGGCTGGATGGCGCCGTTCGCCGTCGCCGCGATGGCGGCGGGGCTGGCGCTGTTCTGGGGCCTAGCCGGCCTGCTCTACCGCCTTGTTCGCCCGGCGAGCGCCTGGCGGGTCCTGACCTTCGCCGGCGCCTTCGCGGCCTTGGAGTGGCTTCGTGGCCACGTCCTGACCGGCTTTCCCTGGAACCTGCCGGGCGAGACCTGGCGGGCGGGCTCGCTTCCGTCACTGGCGGCCGCGCTGGTCGGCGCCTACGGCCTGACCTGGATCACCCTGGCCATCGCCGCCGCCCCCGCCGTCTGGCGGGACGGGAAGGGCGGGCGGATCGCGCTGGGCGCGGCCCTGGCCGGTCTTGTCGCGCTCTACGGCCACGGCGCCCTGGTCCAGTCGCGCCCGCTGGCCAAGGGCGAGCCGATCTCGGTCCGCATCGTACAGGCCGACATCAAGCAGGACGCCAAGTGGGACGCGGCGCGCTTCGCACAGATCGTCCAGTCCTACGTCTCGCTGACCGCCAAGCCCTACGCCGGTAAGCCCGCCGATCTGGTGATCTGGCCCGAGGGCGCGCTGCCGGCCGCGATCGATGACTATCTCGCGCCCGGGACCTGGGTGCGCCAGGCGATCGTTGACGCGCTCCAGCCGGGCCAGACCTTGCTGATCGGCGGCTATCGCTACGAGGGGCCGGTCGCGAAGCCGGTCTACTACAACAGCCTGATCGCCCTGCGCCGCACGGCGACCGATCTGGAAGTCGTCGGGGTCTATGACAAGCACCGCCTGGTGCCGTTCGGCGAGTACCTGCCGGCCGACGCCCTGCTGACCAAGATCGGCTTCAAGAGCTTGGCCCATCTGGGCGACGGCTTCGCCACCGGGCCCCGCCCCGCGCCGCTGCGGGTGGCGCCCGATCTGCTGATCCAGCCGCTGATCTGCTACGAGAGCCTGTTTCCGGGCCTGGCCCGCCGCGATCGGAACGTCCGGGTTCTGATCAATGTCTCGAACGACGCCTGGTTCGGCGTGACCTCGGGCCCGTTGCAGCACCTGAACCTGGCCAGTTATCGGGCCATCGAAAGCGCCAAGCCGATCCTGCGGTCGACGCCGACGGGAGTAAGCGCCGTCATCGACTCGCGCGGTGAAATCGTTCCTGGAACGCGTCTGGATTTAGGAAAAAGCGGAGTCATCGACGCGGTTATACCGGCAATGGGTGAGGTTACACCCTTCGACGACTTCGGAAACCTGCCGTTCATCGCGCTTCTATTGATATCTGCGGTTGCGTCAGCTCGCCTTCGGACAGGTAAATCCTTTTCCTCTATTGCGCGCACGCAAGACTTAGGCTGAATTGAAACCATAATTTCAGCTATCAAGCGCGGGTATGAGCGAGCTGTCGGACACCGAACGCCACCCCAATCCGGTCGATCTCCATGTTGGAGCGCGCATCCGCATGCGCCGGAAGATCCTGGGCGTCAGCCAGGAACGCCTGGCCGAGGACCTGGGCCTGACCTTCCAGCAGATCCAGAAGTACGAGCGCGGCGCCAACCGGGTCAGCGCGAGCAAGCTCTACGAAATCGCCAAGAGCCTGCAGTCGTCGGTCGGCTATTTCTTCGAAGGCCTGGCCGACACGGTCGACGGCTTTTCCGAAACTGGCGAGCCTTTCGTGCATGACTTCTTGATGACCTCCGAAGGCCTGGAACTGGCGACCCTGTTCCCGAAGATCACCAAGCCGAAGGTCCGTCGCCGGATCCTCGAACTGGTTCGGTCCATGGCGGAAGACACCGCCCTGGGCGAGGACTGACGGACACGTAGCAGGCGAACGCCGCTCGCGCCTTGCCCGCATAAACATATCTTTATATGCTTCCGGTCTAACTGGACGCCCAACTGGGCGCCTGCGCCCGCGCGCGTCTTCATGGCCGGAGCTGTCTCTTGAACCGTTCGTCCTACATCTTCACCAGCGAGAGCGTTTCCGAGGGCCATCCCGACAAGGTCGCCGACCGCATCAGCGATACCGTCGTCGACGCCTTCCTGTCGGTCGATCCCGAGGCCCGCGTGGCCTGCGAAACCCTGGTGACGACCAACCGCGTCGTGCTGGCCGGTGAAGTGCGGGCCGGCAAGCCGGATGGCGACAAGAAGGCCAACAAGCAGCTGACCAAGGACATCCTTGGCTCGCTGGAGCCCAAGGTTCGCGCGGCGATCAAGGACATCGGCTACGAGCAGAAGGGCTTCCACTGGGAGAAGGCGAAATTCGCCAACTTCCTGCACGGCCAGTCGGCGCACATCGCCCAGGGCGTGGACGCCACCGAGAAGAAGGACGAAGGCGCCGGCGACCAGGGCATCATGTTCGGCTACGCCAGCACCGAGACCCCGGAGCTGATGCCGGCCACGCTGCAGTACAGCCACAACATCCTCAAGCGGCTGGCGGAACTGCGTCACTCGGGCGAACTCTCGGAACTCGAACCCGACGCCAAGAGCCAGGTGACGCTGGAATATGACGGCAACGGCCGTCCGGTCCGCGTCGTCTCGATCGTCGTGAGCCACCAGCACAAGAAGAAGATCGACGGCAAGGCCGCGACCTCCAAGCGCGTGCTGGACCTGATCAAGCCGCACATCCTGCCAGTGTTCCCTGACGGTCTGGTCACCAAGAAGACCCAGTGGCTGGTCAATCCGACCGGCCGCTTCGAGATCGGTGGCCCCGACGGCGACGCGGGCGTCACCGGCCGCAAGATCATCGTCGACACCTACGGCGGCGCCTCGCCGCACGGGGGCGGCGCGTTCTCGGGCAAGGACCCGACCAAGGTCGACCGCTCGGCCGCCTATGCCTGCCGCTACCTGGCCAAGAACGTCGTGGCCGCCGGCCTGGCCGATCGCTGCACCATCCAGATCGCCTATGCGATCGGCGTGGCCCAGCCGGTCTCGTTCCACGTCGACCTGCACCGCACGGGCAAGGTCGATCCGGCCGTGCTGGAAAAGCTGCTGCCGCAACTGATCGGCGGCGCGACCCCGCGCTCGATCCGCGAGCACCTGCAGCTGAACCGCCCGATCTACGCCCGCACCGCCGCCTACGGCCACTTTGGCCGCACGCCGGACAACGAGGGCGGCTTCTCGTGGGAGAAGACCGATCTGGTGAGCGAGCTGAAGGGCCTGGCGTAAGCCTAACCCCTTTTCATGAACACGAGCGGGCCCCGGTCATGCCGGGGCCCGTTTCGTTTGAGCCTTGCGTCCTTCGAGGCGCGCCCAGGAGCGCGCACCTCAGGATGAGGGTTCAGTGCAATGAGATCCTCATCCTGAGGTGAGAGCCGAAGGCGAGCCTCGAAGGACGCACGATTGGCGCCGCTAGCCTCCAACCGCCATCAACGCTAAGACGCCGCCCATGACTTCCGCTCCCATTCCCCACGGGCCGCTGCGCTCGTTCGGCCGCATCAAGTCGCGTCCGGTGAAGCCGCGCCAGCAGGCCCTGCTCGACACCCTGCTGCCCGAGATCGCCGTGCCCCAGGGCCCGTTCCAGCCGCTGGACCTGATGCCCGAGGCCAAGGCGGTGTGGCTGGAGATCGGCTTCGGCGGCGGCGAGCACATGGCGACCCAGGCCGGGCGCAATCCCGAGGCCCTGGTGATCGGCGCCGAGCCGTTCGTGAACGGGGTGGCCAGCGCCGTGCGGCACGTCGAGGAGCAGGCGCTCAAGAACGTCCGCGTCCACGAAGGCGACGCGCGCGAGGTGGTCGACTGGCTGCCCGACGCGTGCCTGGACCGGGTCTTCATCATGTTCCCCGACCCCTGGCACAAGGCCCGCCACAACAAGCGCCGCCTGATCCAGCCGGAGTTCGTGGCCAGGCTGGCGCGGGTGATGAAGCCGGGCGCGGCCCTGCGTTTCGCCACCGACTGGGCCGACTACGGCGAGTGGACGACCGAACGGGTTCTGGCCGACCCGAACTTCCGCTTCGCCGAGGCTGACGCCGATCGCAACGCGATCCCGGCCGACCACGTCACGACGCGCTACGAGGAAAAGAAGCTGGGCGACTGCGCTCCGGTGTTCCTGGACTTCATCAGGACCTGACTCACATCGTTGGCGCGCGATGGCCGCCGAAGCCGGCCGCCACCTTCGGCTATCGCGCTTTCGCGCCTCACCAGCGGTTCAAGCCCGAGCGATCCGGGGTCTGGCGCATGGTCATCGCCATGTGCGGCACGAAGAAATCGATGAAGGCCCTGATGCGCGGCACTTGTCGCAGATCCTGGCGCGTCATCATCCAGAAGGACGCCTGACCCTCGACGGTCACCGGCTGGCAGTAGACCAGGTCCGGATTGCGATCGCCCAGGCCGGAGGGCAGGGCGGCCAGGCCCAGGTTCGCGCAGGCCGCGCTGACCATGTTGTTCAGGGTGCTGCAGCGCAGAGGACCCGTCGCGCCGCCCGCGGCTTCGCGCAGCCACCGGATCGGCGGCAGATTCTCCAGCGCGCCCTCGCCATCAATCACCGGGTGGCTGGCGAGGGCCTCCAGCGTCGTCGGCAGACCATGCGTTTCAGCATAGCTCCGGCTGCAATAGACGCCCCAATAGTCGTCGGCCACCTTGCGGGCGACCAGGTTCGAGGATTGCAGGGCGTATGAGGCGCGCAGGGCGATGTCGGCCTCGCCCTTCTCGATGTCAAGGAAGGCGTCGGTCAGCACCAGGTCGATCTGGATGTCGGGATAAAGGCGCCGGAACTCGCTGAGCGCCGGGATCACGGCGATGTTGGCCAATGACTCGCTGGTGGTCATGCGCACGACGCCCGCCATGCCGCGCTGGTGGGTGGCCATCCGATGCTCGGCGGCCTCGACGGCCTTTTCAACCGCCTCGGCGTGAGCGAGCAGGTCTCGGCCGACCTCGGTGAGGACCGCGCCGCCGCGGCCGCGATCGAACAGGGCCAGACCGCAGGCGGCCTCCAGCGCGTCGAGCCGTCGGGCCACGGTGCTCTGGTTCACGCCCAGGCGTTTGGCCGCGCCCAGGGTGCTTCCCGCGCGCGCCGTGGCCAGGAAGTGTCGCAGGTCATTCCAGTCGAACATTCGGGCACTATGCGATTTCGCATAGTGACGTTGCAAGAACGCTGATTGTCGAACCGTGCGGTGGTCCCTATCCAGACGCCACGACATCACCGCCCACGACATTCCCCCTGAAGGCCCCGAAATGCTGTTCTACTGCGACCCGCTCTCGACCGTCTGCCGCCCGATCCTGCAGTTCGCGGCCGAGCACGGCGTGGCCCTGGATCACCGCCATGTCGACCTGATGTCGAACGAGCAGCGGGGCCAGGACTACGGCCTGATCAATCCGAACCGCATCGTGCCTTACCTGGTCGACGGCGACCTGGAGATGGGCGAGGCCTCGGCGATCCTGAAATACCTGGCCGACAAGGTCGGCTCGCCGGCCTATCCCGCCGAGCTGAAGGCGCGCGCCAAGGTCAACGAGGCGATGGATTGGTTCAACACCAACCTCTATCGCGATTTCGGCCACCTGCTGGTCTATCCCCAGATCCTGCCGGCGGACCACATGCCCGACGTCTCGGCCTCGCCGGCCCTGATGCGCTTCGGGGCGCACGCCTCCGAGAAGTGGCTCGGCGTGCTGGACCGCCACATGCTGGGCGAGCGCCCCTTCGTCTGCGGCGAGGCGATCTCGCTGGCCGACTATTTCGGCGCGGCGATCATCAGCCTGGGCTGGACCGTGGCCTTTGACTTCTCGCCCTATCCCAATGTCGCCGCCTGGCTCGAGCGCATGAGCGCCCGACCGTCCTGGCCGATCGCCAACGCCGCCTTCAACGGCTGGCTCAGCGCGATCGAGGCCCAGCAGCGACAGGCCGTCTGACCGCTTCGTCCTAGTTCCTTTCCCCATCCGCCTCTTGCCTCGGCGTCCCTGCATGGACGCCGAAAGGAGATCCCATGTCCTTTTTGTCCCCCAAGCCCGCCGCCGCCCACGACCTGTACGCCCCGATCCACAAGGGCCTGCGCCTGGCGCTTTCGCGGCTGCTGATCCGACTGGGCTCGGTTGACGCCGTTGATCGCGGCGCCGTCGCGACCCTGATGGCGGACCTGCGCGCCCAGATGATCCTGTCGGCCGCGCATCTCGATCATGAGGAGCGCGAGATCCACGCCGCCCTCGAGGCGCGGATCCCCGGCGCGGCCCGTGACCTCTGCACGGACCACGATCGCCACCGCGCCAGCTTCACCCAGATCGAGATCGCCATCAGCGCGGTCGAGGCGACCCCGGCCGACCGGCGCGCTGGGGCCCTGCACCGCCTGTACCTGGCCTTCACCCGCTTCGTCGCCGACGACCTGGCGCACATGGCCGAGGAGGAGGAAGTCATACTGCCCGTGCTGCAGGACCTGTTCACGGACGAGGAACTGGCGGCGATCGAGGGGCGGATCACCGCCGCCCTCACGCCCGACCGGATGATCGCCTATGCCCAGCTGATGATCCCGGCCGCCAGCCCCGCGGGACGCCTGGCCCTGCTGACCAAGGCGCGCGACGGCATGATCCGCGAAGGCGCTCAGCCCGAGGCGTTCGCGGGCCTGCTGAACTTCGGCGCCAAGCCGTCATTGCCGCGCGAGGACTGGGAAGCCCTGATCCGCGATCTGGACATGGCCGCCTGACGACCTTCAGCCGCCGATGCGTCGCCAGGTCGAGAGCAGTGGAACCGAGGCGCAGGCCGGGCCGCCGTCTCCCGAGCGACCGGCGATCGTCGCCTCCAGGATCTCGCCCGCCGTCGCGGCGGCCAGGGCAAGGTCGGCGGGCAAGTCGTTCAGATAGACCTTGACCCGCCGAGACCATTCGGAGGCCGGGTCTCCGGCCTGTCGGCCCGAGGCGACATAGACGAAGCGTCCGCGATCATCCGACCGCACGAAGCCGCCGCCGGGGCGAAGGCCGTCCGGCGTTCGTGTCAGGGTGATCGGGATGTCGAAGGAAAGATCGCCGTCGCCGGCCCTGGTCGGATCGACCGGCCGGCTCTTGGCGTCCTGCTTGGAAAAGACCACGCCCGCGGGCGGGTCGGCCAGGATGATCCGAAGGATGAGATCGATCCTGGCCATCGGAAGCCTTTCCAATCTGATCGGCGCGATCAGACTGGACAAAAAGGCTGACCGAGAAAAGACCTAGTAGGTTTCGTTGTAGCGCTTGATCGCCGCGCGGATGATGTCGGCGGTTTCTTCCAGATCGGCCCAGCCGGTGATCTTGGTCGACTTGCCCTTTTCCAGGTCCTTGTAGTGCTGGAAGAAGTGAGCGATCTGCTCGGTGAGGATCACCGGCAGGTCGCGCCAGCTGTTCACGCCCGTGTAGAACGGGTGCAGCTTGTCGACCGGCACGGCCAGGATCTTTTCGTCCGAACCGGCTTCATCGACCATCATCAGGGTGCCGATCGGGCGGCAGCGAATGATCGCGCCGGGCACGACCGGCGTCGGACCCACCACCATGATGTCGGCGGGGTCGCCGTCGTCGGCCAGGGTGTGCGGGATGAAGCCGTAGTTGGCCGGATAGAACATGGCCGTGTGCAGGAAACGGTCGACCATCAGGGCGCCGCTTTCCTTGTCGATCTCGTACTTCACCGGCTCGCCGCCCTGCGGGATCTCGATGATGGCGTTCAGATCGTAGGGCGGATTGACGCCCGTAGGGATCTTGGAGAGGTCCATTGTGACTCTTCGTCTTATGAGGTCCGCGGGGAGGCGGCCTGCGCGGTGGGGCTTATAGGCTCAAATTGCTGCGGTGCGGAAGAGGCGTGCGCCGACGGAGTCGACAACGGGCGGCAATTCGCCTATAAAGCGCTCCACATCGTCCGTTAGCGCTGATTGGCGCTTTCGAGCGGCGGCCCGAAAGGCTGCCGCTTTTTGTTTGGCTGGACGGCGGGTTCGCTCCCGTCAGCCGTATCGAGTTGAGAAGAACGTGCGCGGCAAGACGCAGGAAGACCGTGACCTGATCGAGATGCTCGATCCCGTGGCCGAGGCCGTCGGCTACGAAATCGTCCGCCTGCGCCTGATGGGCGGCGCCGAGCAGCGTCGCCTGCAGATCATGGCCGAACATCCGCTGCAGGAAGACGGCTCGGGCGGCGACATGAACGTCGAGGACTGCGCGAAGCTTTCGCGCGCCATCTCGGAAATTCTCGACGCCGCCGATCCGATCGTCGGCGAATATACGCTGGAGGTCTCCAGCCCGGGCATCGACCGCCCGCTGACCCGCCTGAAAGACTTCGACGACTATGCCGGCCTGGACGCCCGCATCGAACTGGACCGCGTGGCCGAGGGCCGCAAGCGCTTCAAGGGCGAGCTGGCCGGGATCGAGGACGACCAGGTCGGTTTGAACATCGAGGGGGAGGACGACGTTACCGTCTACTTCCCGTTCGCCTGGATCATCGACGCCAAGCTCGTCATGACCGACACCCTGATGAAGCGGGGCGCCGAGCAGCGCGCCGCTCGCATCAAATCCGACAACGAAGACCTGTCCGAAAGTGAAGAGGACTAATCATGGCCATCGGCATCGCCGCCAACCGGCTCGAACTCCTGCAGATCGCCGACGCGGTCGCCCGTGAAAAGGGCATCGAGAAGGAAGTCGTCATCGAGGCCATCGAGGACGCCCTGCAGAAAGCCGCCCGCGCCCGTTACGGCGCCGAGCACGACATCCGGGTGAAGATCGACCCCAAGACGGGCGAGACCAACCAGAAGCGCGTGATCGAGGTCGTCGCCGACGACACAGAACTCGAAGGCGAGATCGGCAAGGTCCAGCTCTCGATCGCCAAGCGCACCTGGCGCGACGCCGAGATCGGCAAGATCTACGAAGAATCCCTGCCGCCGTTCGAGATCGGCCGCGTCCAGACCCAGATGGCCCGCCAGGTCGTCATGCATAAGGTCCGCGAAGCCGAGCGCGAGCGTCAGTACGACGAGTACAAGGATCGCGTCGGCGAGATCGTCAACGGCAGCGTCAAGCGCGTCGAATACGGCAACGTCATCGTCGACCTGGGCCGTGGCGAAGGCATCATGCGCCGCGACCAGTCGATCCCGCGCGAGAACTTCAACGTCGGCGACCGGATCCGCGCCTACATCTACGACGTCCGTCGCGAGACCAAGGGCCCGCAGATCATGCTGAGCCGCGCGCACGGCGGCTTCATGGCCAAGCTGTTCGCTCAGGAAGTGCCGGAAGTCTACGACGCCGTCATCGAGATCCGCGCCGTGGCCCGCGACCCGGGCTCGCGCGCCAAGATGGCCGTCATTTCGAACGACAGCTCGATCGACCCCGTCGGCGCCTGCGTCGGCATGCGCGGTTCGCGCGTGCAGGCGGTCGTGGCCGAGCTGCAGGGCGAGAAGATCGACATCATCCAGTGGTCGGAAGATGAAGCCACCTTCATCGTCAACGCCCTGGCCCCGGCCGAAGTCTCCAAGGTCGTCATGGACGAGGAAGACGAGCGCGTCGAAGTCGTGGTGCCGGATGAGCAGCTGTCGCTGGCCATCGGCCGTCGCGGCCAGAACGTCCGCCTCGCCTCGCAGCTGACCGGCTGGCAGATCGACATCATGACGGAAAGCCAGGAGAGCGAGCGCCGTCAGAAGCAGTTCACCGAGACGACGGCCCTGTTCCAGGAAGCCCTGGACGTCGACGAAGTCATCGCCCAGCTGCTGGTCACCGAAGGCTTCGCCGCGGTGGAAGACGTCGCCTATGTCGAGCCGCACGAGATCGCTTCGATCGAAGGCTTCGACGAGGAGACCGCCGAGGAGCTTCAAGCTCGCGCCCGCGAATTCCTGGAAAAGGAAGCCGCCGCCCTGGACGCCAAGCGTGTCGAGTACGGCGTCGAGGACGCGGTGCTGGAGATCGAGGGCGTGACCCTGGCCATGGCCGTGGCCCTGGGCGAAGGCGACGTGAAGACCGTCGAGGATCTCGCCGGTCTGGTGCCGGACGACATGCGTGGCTGGTTCGAGAACAAGGGCGGCGAGCGCGTGCGCGAGCCGGGCATCCTGGAAAGCTTCAACCTGTCGCCGGAGGACGCCGAAGCCCTGATCATGCGCGCCCGCGTCGTCATGGGTTGGGTCGAAGCCCCGCCGGAGCCGGAATACGAGCCGGAAGCCGAAGGCGAGTTCGAAGGTGACGACGAAGTCGAAGGCGACGCTGTCGCCGACGAAGCCGTCGAGGCCACTCAAGAAGAAGCCGCCTCGGAAGAAGAAGCCTAAGGGCCTCTGATCGACGCACGACGGCCTCGCGGAGCGATCCGCGGGGCCGTTCGCGCTCATAAGGCCAACTTCAAGGACCCATGACCGAGCCCGCCGCGCCCAAGACCCACGCCGAAGCCAATCGCCTGCGTAAGGACATCGTCCTGGGCGAGGCGACCGACGAGGCGCGTCTGATCCGCTTCGTGGCGGGGCCGGACGGCGTCGTGGTTCCGGATCTCGCCCGCAAGCTGCCGGGTCGGGGCATCTGGGTCGGCGCCGACCGGGACTCGGTCACGACCGCCGCAAAGAAGGGCCTGTTCTCGCGCGCGGCCAAGACCAAGCTGACCGCGCCGGCGGATCTCGCCGACCAGGTCGAGGCGCTGCTCGCGCGGCGGATCCTGGACAGCCTGGGCCTTGCACGGAAGGCTGGGACCATTATCTCGGGGTACGAGAAGGTGGTCGCCGCCCTGGGGACGGGTAGCGTCGCCTGGCTGATCGAGGCGTCCGACAGCGCCGAAGACGGTCGCCGAAAGATTCAGAACGCCGCCCGCAAGGCCCCGAACACACCCCGTTTGTTGGGCGCATTCAGTTCGGACGAATTGGGTTTGGCCTTGGGCGGGGAGAATGTGATACACACGGCGCTCCTCGCCGGGCGCGGCATCGATCGATGGACTTTGGACGTCGAGCGTTTATCCGGTTTTCGCCCGCTTTCGCCTCCCGAATGGTCGGCGAACGCACGTGAGGACGGCTAGGGAGACCAAGTCTCCCGGCCAAGTGGGGCTAGCCTGTTTGCCCCGGCCGGCTTGCCGGCCATGACAGGCTCTAGGGTCTTTCGACCACACCGGGCGGCCGGTGTGATCGCAAGACTCTAGAATCTTCGACGTTGGGCGCGGCCATCCGGGTCGCGCTCGTGAGTTAGGGTCGGGAAACGCGCTTCTTTCGAGAGGTACGTCCTGGCCCCTTTCTCACATGGGACGAACGGTTTTTTAGCCGGGTACCGCCCGGCGGAAGTACAAGCGAGCGCATGAGCGACGAGAACGAAAACGGCCGACCCGGCGGACGCACCCCAATGACGCTGAAGCCCCGCCAGGGCTCGGTGAGCGCAGGGGTCGTGAAGCAGAGCTTCAGCCACGGCCGCACCAAGACGGTGGTGGTCGAAACCAAGCGCACGCGTTCGCATGCGCCCGCGACCGGCAACCTTGCCGCGCCGTCTTCGGCTGAGCGTCGCCATACGCCGGACGCCCCGGCTCCGCGTCCGCAGCAATCGCAAGGCGGTGGCGGCGGCAGCTCGGCTGGTGGTCTCTCGCAGGAAGAACTGCGCGCTCGCCAGCGCGCCATCGAATCCGCTCGTGAGTCCCAAGCCCGCAGCGCCGCCGACCAGGCCGCCGCCGAAGCGCGCGCTCGCGCCGCCCAGGACGCCGCTCAGCGTGAAGCCGCCGCCAAGGCCGCCGCCGAACGCGCGGCCGCCGCGCCGCCTTCGGCTCCGGCCCCCGTGGCGACGGCTCCGGCCGCTCCGGCTCCGGTCGCTCAGGCCCCAGTCGCTTCGGCGCCCGCCGCGCCGGTGACCCCGCCGCCGACCGCTCCGGCCCAACCCGTGGCTCAGGCCCCGGTCGCCCCGCGCGCGGAAGCGCCGCGTAGCGAGGCTCCGCGCCAGGAAGGTCCGCGCCCGGCCCCGTCCAGCCAGACCCGTTCCTACGAGCCCAGCCGCGAGCGCCGCGACGATCGTCCGAGCACGACGACCTATCGCCCGGCTCCGCAAAGCCCGTTCAATCAGCGTTCGCCGCGTCCCGACGCCGGCGCCAACTTCGGGCAACGGGCTCCCCGTCCCGAGGGTGACCGTCCGCGTGGTCCGCGTCCCGAAGGCGATCGTCCGCAGGGCGATCGCGCCGGCTACCGTGGCGACCGCCCGCAGGGCGATCGTCCGCAAGGCAATGATCGCGACCGTCCGCAACAGACCGTGCGCTACTCGGCCCTCGCGCCGCGTCCGGCGCCTGGCGGCCCCCGTACGGGTCCCGGTGGTCCGCGCGGTCCGCGTCCGGGCGTGCCCGCCTCGGCTCCGGCGACGCCGGAAGTCCAGCGCGCCATGCGCTCGGCGCCGCGTCCCGGCGGCGAAGTCAGCCGTCGCCCCGATGACGACGATGATCGCCGTAAGGCCGCCGCTCCCGGCAAGGCCGTGTCGCGCGCCAAGGGCGCCCCGGTTCGCCGTGAAGGTCGCCTGACCATCCAGGCCGTGGCCGGCGACGGGGATTCCGCCGATCGCATGCGCTCGCTGGCCTCGGTTCGCCGAGCCCGTGAACGTGAAAAAGAAAAGCGCCGCGGCGGTCCCGCCGAGGTTGTGAAGGTCAGCCGCGAAGTGGTCATTCCTGACGTCATCACCGTGCAGGAGCTGTCCAACCGGATGGCGGTGCGTGGTGTCGAGATCATCAAGTTCCTGATGCGTCAGGGCGTGATGCTGAAGATCAACGACGTCATCGACAACGACACCGCCGAGCTGGTGGCGACCGAATTCGGTCACACCGTGCGCCGCGTGTCGGAAGCCGACGTCGAAGAAGGCTTCATCGGCGCCGAGGACATCGACGATCACCTGGAGCCGCGTCCCCCGGTCGTCACGATCATGGGCCACGTCGACCACGGCAAGACCAGCTTGCTCGACGCCCTGCGCTCCACCGATGTCGCCTCCGGCGAACACGGCGGCATTACGCAGCACATCGGCGCCTATCAGGTTCGCCTGAAGGACGGTCAGCGCGTGACGTTCCTCGACACGCCCGGCCACGCCGCGTTCTCGTCGATGCGCGCTCGCGGCGCCAACATCACCGACATCGTCGTGCTGGTGGTGGCGGGTGACGACGGCGTGATGCCCCAGACGATCGAGGCGATCAAACACGCCAAGGCCGCCGAGGTGCCGATCATCGTCGCCGTCAACAAGATGGACAAGCCGGGCTCGGATCCGACCCGCGTGGTCAACGAGCTGCTGCAGCACGAGATCGTCGTCGAAAGCCTGGGTGGCGACACCCAGATCATCGAGGTCTCCGCCAAGGCCCGCACCGGTCTCGACGACCTGCTGGAAGGCATCCTGCTGCAGGCCGAAGTGCTCGACCTGAAGGCCAACCCCGACCGCAGCGCCGACGGCGTCGTGATCGAGGCCAAGCTGGACAAGGGCCGTGGCGCCGTCTCGACGGTGCTGGTCAACCGCGGCACGCTGAAGCGCGGCGACATCGTCGTGGCCGGCAGCCAGTGGGGTCGTGTTCGCGCGCTTCTCAACGAGCGCAACGAACAGCTGACCGAAGCCGGTCCGGCCACCCCGGTCGAGATTCTCGGCCTGGACGGCGTGCCCTCGCCGGGCGACGCCATCGCCGTGGTCGAGAACGAGGCCCGCGCTCGCGAGCTGACCGAGTACCGCATCCGCCTGAAGCGTGAGAAGTCGCTGCACCCGGTGGGCGCCGGCGCTTCGATGGCCGACATGATGGCCAAGCTGCAGGACAAGAAGCTGAAAGAGCTTCCGCTGATCATCAAGGCCGACGTGCAAGGTTCGGCCGAGGCGATCATCGGTTCGCTGGACAAGATGTCGACCGACGAGGTCCGCGCGCGGATCATCCTGTCGGGCGCCGGCGCGATCAGCGAAAGCGACGTCATGCTGGCCAAGGGCGCCGGCGCGCCGGTCATCGGCTTCAACGTCCGGGCCTCGGCCCAGGCGCGAGCCCTGGCCGAACGCGAAGGGGTCGAGATCCGCTACTACGCGATCATCTACGACCTGCTGGACGACATCAAAGGCGTGCTCTCGGGCATGCTGGCCCCGATCCAACGCGAAACCTTCCTCGGCAACGCCGAGGTCCTGCAGGCCTTCGACATCTCGAAGATCGGCAAGGTCGCCGGCTGTAAGGTCACCGAAGGCGTGGTCCGCAAGGGCGCCAAGGTCCGGATCATCCGCAACGACATCGTCGTTCTGGAACTGGGCACCCTGGCGACGCTCAAGCGCTTCAAGGACGAGGTCAACGAGGTTCCGTCCGGCCAGGAGTGCGGCATGCTGTTCGCCGGCTTCCAGGACATCAAGGTCGGCGACACCATCGAGTGCTTCACCGTCGAAGAGATCAAGCGCCAGCTCGACTAGGCTAGCTGCAAGATCGCAAGATCGAAGGGCGCGGATCGCAAGGTCCGCGCCCTTTGTCTTTGTGGCGGCATCCGAACCCAGACTGGAAATCGCCCCAATCCGGCGCTACGCCTTTGGCATGCGCATCAGAGCCCTTCTCGTCTTGACCGTCGCCGCCGCGTCCTTGAGCGCCTGCGCGACCGTGGATCGCTACGACGCCGCCGGCGACGTGCACGACCTGCTGGTCGCCATCCGCGACAACGATCGCGCGACCTTCGACGCCCATGTCGATCGCCGCGCGCTCAAGGCCCAGATCGAGGCGAGGCTGGTGGACGAGGCGCGTCAGCGCCAGCCGGGCGACAAGCTGATGGCCCTGGCGGCCTTGGCGGCCGGGCCCCTGGCCGACGTCGCGGGCGAGGCGCTGATCCGGCCCGAGACCTTCCACGCCGCCGCCAACTACTACGGCTACACGCCCGACCGCCCGATTCCGGGCCGGGTGGCGATCGCCAGCACGCTGCGGCCGGTTGGCGACGGCCGGGTCTGCGCGGCCAAGCGCGACGGGCCCTGCATGCTGACCTTCATGCGCGAAGGCGACCGCTGGCGGCTGTCGGGCTTCGATGCTCAAGCGGCGAACCTGCACCTGAAACGATGAAGTCAGCTATCCGTGGGGGCGCGGCCCTGACCCTGATCGCGGTGGCCGCCGCCCTGTCGCCGCCGGCGGTTTCCGCCGCGCGGGCCGAGACGCGGATGTTCTCGTACGATCCGATCTCGCCGGACGCCAGGCGGCTGACCGGCGCCGGCGTGACGATCCTGTTCAACCAAGGCCTTTTGGGCGCCGGCCGCCCGATCAAGGTCCTGGCCACCGGCGTCCCGGCCCAGGCCGTGCTGAAGGATGGCCGCCAGAAGGACCTCGGACCCGGCGGCCTGGGGGCCATGGACGGCGTCGACGCCGACGCCTCGCTCTACGAGGTCGACGACAAGACCGCCCAGGGCAAGATCTATGTCCGCGCCTTCTGCCCGGGTTCGAAGCGCCTGTGGCTGGCGTTCAGCACCATCGCCATTCGGCGCGACCTGCGTATCCAGGCGTTCGGCGACGATCCGAAGGTCGATGGGCGCGCCAGGCTCTGCGGCACCCTGGACTTCTCCTATCGCGGCGAATGGCGTCTGCCCAAGGATCGCCGGCCGGATCCGATGTCGGACTGGACCGACAGTCCGCAGCATCCCGACACCACCAACTGACATTTTTCCGCCGCCCGTGTCGCATTCGGCGGGTCTCGCGCGTCCTAGGAGTGAGGCCGGCCCAGGACTGGAAAGGGTCGGCGGGAGACGCGTGATGCGGTTCATGGTGCTTCTGAAGGTCGAGGCGGACGCCGAAGCCGATCCGGCCGAGGCCATGCGGGCCTACGACGCCGAACTGGCCCGCGCCGGGGTCGCCGATCGCGCCAGGCTCTCGGCGCGGGGCGCCCGGATGGCCTCCGACGAGACGGCGGACGGCCGGACCCTGGCCGGCTTCTGGGTCTATGACCTGGACTCGCGCGAGGACGCCGCCGCGTGGGTGCGCCGCTGCCCCGCTCCGGCCCCGACGCCAAATGGCGGCTCGGCCGCGATCGAAATCCGCCTTCTGCTGGAGTCGAGCGACCTGGGTGAACGCCCCCGGGCCCGCGACCGCAGGCCGGTCTGGGAACGCGCCATGGCCTTCTGACCTCGCCAGCCCGGGGACTCCGGTCTAGCCTCTCCTCAAACAGGGGGAATGGGCATGGCTGACGGGGACGCGCTGGCGGGTTTCACGCGCTTTGAGTTCGACGACGGGCGCTGGACGCGGGAGGTCTTCCGCATCGGTTCCGGCCCGGCGGTGATCGTCATCCACGAGGTGCCGGGCCTGCATCCGGGCGTGCTGGAATTCGCCCGCGACCTGGCCAGCGCCGGCATGACCGCCTTCTGCCCCAGTCTGTTCGGCCAGCCCGGCAAACAGGTCACACGGGGCTATGCGATCGGTTCGATCCTCAAGAACATCTGCGTGCGGCGTGAGTTCAGCGTCTGGAACGGCGGCCGCTCCAGCGCCATCGTCGACTGGCTGCGGGCCCTGGCCCGGAAGGCGCACGAGGAGTGCGGCGGCAAGGGCGTCGGCGCGGTCGGCATGTGCTTCACCGGCGGCTTCGCCCTGGCGATGATGACCGAGCCGTCCGTGGTGGCGCCCGTGCTGTCCCAGCCGTCGCTGCCGCTGAACAACGGCGGAGGCCTGGACTGCTCGGCCTCGGAACTGGCTTGCGCCAAGAAGCGGTTCAAGGACGAGGACCTGTCGCTGCTGGCCCTGCGCTTCACCTCCGACAAGCTGGTGCCGAACGCCCGCATCGACCGGCTCAAGGCCGAGTTCGGCGACAAGGTCGAGGTGGTGGAGCTCACCGACGAGGACGCCGCGCCCGGCATGCCGATGGCGCCCCATTCGGTCCTCACCCTGCACCTCCACCGCTCGATCCCCGACAGCGGCTCGATGAAGGCGCGAGACAAGGTGGTGGCGTTCTTCAGGGCGCGGGTGGGGGCCTAGCGCTGGACTTTCTAGCGCTGGGGGCCTAGACACCCCGCCTCCGATTTTCCCCGCGCACCGGCGTTCGATCCGCCGGCCGGGCCACAAGGATTCCGCGCCATGAAGCGCCTCTCCGGTCCCAAAAAGGCCGAAACCAAGAAGGGCCCCGCCGGCCCCTCGCAGCGCCAGCTCCGCGCCGGCGAACTGATCCGCCACGCCCTGGTCGATGTCTTCCGCGAGGAGGGCCTGGCCGATCCGGTGCTGGTCAATCTCTCGATCACGGTCTCCGAAGTGCGGCTGAGCCCCGACCTGCGTCACGCCGTCTGCTTCGTCGAGCCCCTCGGCGCGGGCCTGAAGGGCGAAGCGGGCCGCAAGGACGAGGACATCAAGGAGGTCATCAAGGCCCTGAACCGAGGCGCGAGCTTCCTGCGCGGTCGCCTGGGCAAGATGATCGACATGAAGTTCACGCCCGACCTGAAGTTCATTCACGACGAGAGCTTCGGCGCCGCGGCCTATATGGACCGCCTGTTCGACGATCCGCGCGTGCAGCAGGACACCGGTCGGCTCTCCGACGTCCTCGGCGACGATGACGACCATGGGGACGAGGACTGAGACATGGCCCGCCGCAAGAAGGGCGAGGCCATCTCGGGCTGGCTGTGCCTGGACAAGCCCTACGACCTGACCTCGACCACGGCCGTCAGCCGTGTGCGCCGCGCGTTCAACGCCCAGAAGGGCGGCCATGCCGGCACGCTGGACCCGCTGGCGACGGGCATCCTGCCGATCGCCCTGGGCGAGGCGACCAAGACCGTCCCGTTCCTGATGGACGCCGACAAGGCCTATCGCTTCACCATCGCCTGGGGCCGCGACACTACGACCCTGGATCGCGAGGGCGAGACGACCGGGACCTCCGACGTGCGCCCGGCGCGCGAGCAGGTCGAGGCCGCCCTGCCGGCCTTCATCGGCGAAGTCGACCAGATCCCGCCGAACTTCTCGGCCATCAAGGTGGACGGCGAGCGGGCCTATGACCTGGCCCGTGACGGCGTGGAATTCGAGCTGGCGACCCGCAAGGTGACCATCCACGGGCTGAAGGTCGTGGCGACGCCCGACGCCGACCACGTCACCCTGGAAATGGAATGTGGCAAGGGCACCTATGTCCGGGCCGTGGTCCGCGATCTGGCCAAGGCGCTGGGAACCTGCGGCCATGTCGCCGAGCTGCGCCGGACACGGGTGGGCCGGTTTACCGAGGACGCGGCGATATCGCTGGAAACCCTTGAGAATTTGAGCTATGAGGCCCGGCTGTCGGAGGCATTGCTTCCGGTCGAGACCGCGCTGGACGACATCCCGGCGTTGGCCGTGACCGATGAAGACGCCTTCCGGCTTGCACAGGGACGCGCCATCGTCCTGCTTCCAAGGCAGGTTGAAACGCTGAAAGCCGAGCTCACGCCCGGCGATCGCACCGTTTCCGCCATGTCGGGGGACAGGCTGGTGGCCTTGTGCGAGATGCGCGCCGGGAAGCTCAATCCGGTGCGGGTCTTCCAACTCACCTGAGCGGAGACAACCCGATGTCGATCACCATCGAGCGCAAGAGCGCGCTCATCGCCGAACACGCCCGCACGCAAGGCGACACCGGCAGCGCTGAAGTCCAGGTCGCGATCCTCTCGGAGCGCATCTCGAACCTGACCGAGCACTTCAAGACGCACAAGAAGGACAACCACAGCCGTCGTGGCCTGCTGAAGCTGGTTTCCCAGCGTCGCCGGCTTCTCGACCACCTGAAGAAGTCCGACGTCGCCCGTTACCAGTCCCTGATCGAAAAGCTGGGTCTGCGTCGCTAAGGCACAAGGTCCGCCGCCCCGCTCACGCAGGGCGGCGGATCGCGTATTTGGAACCAGGCGTCCCGAGACAGGCCGGGCGCCGTGAAGGTTCAAAAGCGGTCTTCCTTATTTGGAGAACCGTTCGTCCGTACGAGGGTTCACGTCCTCAAACCCGCCTGTCGAACTGGATGAGGATCATCGGGCCGGCTTCCGTTAGCCGTCCGCCCCTGTCCGCCCCGACGGGAATCCGCCCGCGGGAACCGAAAGACGAAAAATGTTCGATATCAAGCGCAAGACGATCGAGTGGGGCGGCAAGACGCTGGTCCTCGAAACCGGTCGTATCGCCCGTCAAGCCGACGGCGCAGTTCTGGCCACCATGGGCGAAACCGTCGTCCTGGCCACCGCAGTGTTCGCCAAGAAGGCGAAGCCCGGTCAAGATTTCTTCCCGCTGACGGTCAACTATCAGGAAAAGACCTTCGCGGCCGGCAAGATCCCCGGCGGCTTCTTCAAGCGTGAAGGCCGTCCGTCGGAAAAGGAAACCCTGGTTTCCCGCCTGATCGACCGTCCGATCCGCCCGCTGTTCGTCAAGGGCTTCAAGAACGAAGTCCAGGTCGTCGTCACCGTGCTGCAGCACGACCTCGAGAACGATCCCGACATCCTGGGCATGGTGGCCGCCTCGGCCGCCCTGGTCCTGTCGGGCGCCCCGTTCATGGGCCCGATCGGCGCCGCGCGCGTCGGTTACATTGACGGCGGCTACGTGCTGAACCCGACGCTCGACGAGCTGAAGGAAAGCAAGATGGACCTCGTCGTGGCCGGCACCGCCGACGCCGTGATGATGGTCGAAAGCGAAATCCAAGAGCTCTCGGAAGAGATCGTGCTGGGCGGCGTCAACTTCGCCCACAAGGAAATGCAGACGGTGATCGACGCGATCATCGACCTGGCCGAGCACGCCGCCAAGGAGCCCTTCGACTTCCAACCGGAAGACACCGACGCCCTGAAGGCCGAAGTGAAGAAGGCCGTCGGCCAGGATCTGGCTGACGCCTACAAGATCCAGGCCAAGGGCGACCGCGTCGCCGCCCTGGGCGCCGCCAAGAACAAGGCCATCGAGACCTTCGCCAAGAGCGACACCAACCCGGCCGGCATCGACCCGCTGAAGCTGGTTTCGGTCTTCAAGGAACTGGAAGCGGACATCGTCCGTCGCTCGATCCTCGACACCGGCATCCGCATCGACGGCCGCACCGTCGACAAGGTCCGTCCGATCCTGGGTGAAGTCGGCATCCTGCCGCGCACCCACGGCTCGGCCCTGTTCACCCGTGGCGAGACCCAGGCGATCGTGGTCGCCACCCTGGGCACCGGCGACGACGAGCAGTTCATCGACGCCCTGGAAGGCACCTACAAGGAATCCTTCCTGCTGCACTACAACTTCCCTCCCTACAGTGTCGGTGAAACCGGCCGTATGGGCAGCCCGGGCCGCCGCGAAATCGGCCACGGCAAGCTGGCTTGGCGCGCCCTGCGTCCGATGCTGCCGGCCAAGGAAGACTTCCCCTACACGATCCGCCTGGTCTCGGAGATCACCGAGTCGAACGGTTCGTCCTCGATGGCCACGGTCTGCGGTTCGTCGCTGGCCATGATGGACGCCGGCGTGCCGCTGATCCGTCCGGTCTCGGGCATCGCCATGGGCCTGATCCTGGAAAAGGACGGCTTCGCGGTTCTGTCGGACATCCTGGGCGACGAAGATCACCTGGGCGACATGGACTTCAAGGTGGCCGGCACCAGCGAGGGCCTGACCTCGCTGCAGATGGACATCAAGATCGCCGGCATCACCCCGGAGATCATGAAGCAAGCCCTGGCCCAGGCCCACGAAGGTCGCGCTCACATCCTGGGCGAGATGAACAAGGCCATGGACGCCCCGCGTGAAGACGTCGGCGACTACGCTCCGAAGATCGAGACCATCACCATCCCGACCGACAAGATCCGTGAAGTGATCGGCTCGGGCGGCAAGGTGATCCGCGAGATCGTCGCCACCACCGGCGCCAAGGTCGACATCAACGACGAAGGCACCGTGAAGGTCTCGGCCTCGGACGGCGCCAAGATCAAGGCCGCGATCGACTGGATCAAGTCGATCACGGACGAAGCCGAAGTGGGCAAGATCTACGACGGCAAGGTCGTGAAGGTCGTCGATTTCGGCGCCTTCGTGAACTTCTTCGGCGCCAAGGACGGCCTCGTCCACGTCAGCCAGATCAGCAACGAACGCGTCGCCAAGCCGTCGGACGTGCTGAAGGAAGGCCAGATCGTCAAGGTGAAGCTCCTGGGCTTCGACGATCGCGGCAAGACCAAGCTGTCGATGAAGGTCGTCGATCAAGAGACCGGCGAAGACCTGTCGAAGAAGGCCGAACTGGCTCCGGAAGACGCCGTCAACACCTGAGGGTGAACGGTTCTCCGAAGTGAGACGCTAGCGTGCGGGCGGTTCCGAAGGGACCGCCCGCTTTGCGTTTGGGCCAAGATTTCCCAGCGCGCCTGTGCAATCCTGCCTTGTGCAGGCAAGGGGGCTCGTCATGGTCAAGCGTACCCTGAGTATCTTGGCCGTTGCGGCCCTGGTGATTTCCGCGCCCCAGGCGCTGGCCTTCGGCACCATTCGCGGACTCGGCCAGAACGCCGAGCACGAGCGCATTACCCGCCAGGGCTTGGCCTCGTTCGCCTTTGGGCCAGTGACCCTGTCGATGCTGGCCGGCAAGACCGGCGAGTTCGGCGCGGTGGGCGCGCCCGACCGGCCCGATCGCGGCCTGATGAGCAGCAAGGAAGCTCACTGCGACGGCGGCGACTACTTCGACGCGCCCGGCTATCCGCGCACCCAGGCCGTGGCCCAGGAACAGCTGACCGCCTGCCGCCGCTACATCGTCGCCCGTCTCAACCAGGCGGTGCTCGACGCGGGCGACCTCGTGAAGCCCGACCTGACGTTCGGCTCGATCAGCACCTCGGGCGGCTGCAATTTCACGGGCCATAGGCTGCGCGCCAAGTGCAACGTCCTCGAACAGATGGGCCTGGTGTTCCACGCCGCCCAGGACTTCTACTCGCACAGCAACTGGACCGACGCCGAAGCCGCGCCAGGCTCGATCGACAGTCCTCCGGGCCTGAACAAGTCCTACCCGGCGCCGTGGCTGTCGCCGAACGGTTCGACCTTCCCGGCCGGGCTGATCTCCGGCTGCTACGAGGGCTTCCCGGAGTCGATGCACTGCGATGGGCGGATCCGGCACGCCCTGCTCAACAAGGACACGGCCGGCACGAAGCGCGGGCCTGGATCGTACAACAGGGCCATGAACGTCGCGGCTCAGGACACCCAGGACAAGTGGCGCTGGTTCGAGCGGCAGCTGGTCTCGCGCTACACCGCGCCGCGCGCCCAGAAGATGCTGTGCGTGTTGAAGTCGGACGACCCCAAGACCTGCTGATCTGGCTCGGAGCGGGAAGGCGGCTCTCGGCGTTGAGGTCGAAACGCCACGGAGCGACACGCTTGGTCCACTTCGCCGCTTTCTCGCCAAGGCGCTCGCCCTCGAGCGCGTTCGGCCTCTCGACGCTTCTCCAGCTTCTGGCGCGCCTCGGCTATGCGGCGCGGGGCCTGGTCTATGTCGGGCTCGGGGCGATCGTCCTGCTGGCGGCGATCGATCTCACGCCGCGCGCCAAAGGCGCCAAGGGTCTGCTGGAGACCTGGGCCGACTGGCCGCTTGGCCTGGTGTTGATTGCTGTCGTCGCCTGCGGCCTGACCGGCTTCGCGCTGTGGCGCGGCGTACAGGCGCTGCTCGACGCCGATCGTCATGGGCGCTCGGCCAAGGGGTGGGCGGTGCGGATAGGTCAGGGGATCAGCGGCCTCGTGTACGGCGGCCTGGCGTTCTCGGCGTTCGAGCTTCTCGACGTCTTCGAAGATGTCGGCGAGGCGGACGAGGAGCAGGCGACGCACCATGTCGCGAGCGCGATCCTCACGGCGCCGCAAGGCGACCTGCTGCTGATCGGCGCCGGCCTGATCGTCCTGGGGTTCGGCGTCGGCAATGTGATCCAGGGCCTGGTCCAGGATTTCGGCAAGCGCCTGGCCTGCGACGAGCGAACCTGTCGGCGCGTGGTTCCGTTGGCGAAGATCGGCTACGCCGCGCGCGGCCTGGCGACCCTGCCCCTGGGCGGCTTCCTCGTCGTCGCGGGCGTCGAGGCGCGCGCGAGCCAGGCCCACGGCTGGGGGCAGGCCCTACAGGTCGTCGAGCGGCAGCCCCTGGGCAGCTGGATGCTGGGCATGGTCGCGGCGGGTCTGATCGCCTTCGGCCTGTTCGGCTTCGTCGAGGCCGCCTACCGGCGCATCCGGCCGCCCGATCCGCTTTGATCAGCCCTTCGGCGTTACCTTCACCACCGCCGAGTCCGGCGGGCCGTTGCCGCCCCGGCAGGCGGCCCATTTGAACCCGAGGTCCATGCAGGCCCAGACCTCGGTCAGGCGGCCTTCCTTGACGCGGACGTTCAGGCCCTGGGCCGTCATGCCGCGATTGCGCTTCAGGAAGGCCTGGCGGATCTCGCCGGCGGTCATGGTCTGGTCCGGACCGGGCTTCAGGTCGGGGACATTCAGGCCCTTCCGGATCTCGCGGGCCTTCTTGAAATAGGCCTCGGGCGTGTCCCATTGGCAGGTCCCGTGCGCCTGCCACTCGTGCTGCAGCAGCCAGGGGGAGGGGGTCATGCAGAGATTGGCCTTCACCGTCTTCACGCTCATCGGCGGGCTGGAGCGACAGTAGCGCGGATGGACCTTGTCGGGACCGTTGGGCCACAGGCCGTGGACCGTGAAGCCGAAGCGGTTGGTCTCGCACTGGATCGTCTTGTCCGACTCCGGGATCCCCGCACGGCAGGCCTCGGGCGACCAATACAGCGCCAGCAGATAGGCCGCGATCGGGACGTCGGGATGGATCTCGTTTTGCGGGGGGATCTCGGTCGGCGCCGGCGTCACGGAGGCCGGGACCGCGCAGGACTTAAGGCTGGACGCCTGGGCGGCGCCGGTCGTGACGAGTAGCGCGAGAGCGGCGGCGAAAGCGGTCTTCATCGGAGACTCCAAACTGCGGCGCGGATAGGGACCCGCGCCGCGTCCGGCGTCAAGAAAGCCGAGACTCAGCGACGGGCCTCGGTGGCCATTCGCACCGCCAGGCCGCCCAGCACCGTGGCCATCAGCCAGCGCTGCACCAGCGCGAAGCTGGGCCGGGTGGACAGGAAGGCCGCGATGGTTCCGGCGGTGAAGCAGATGGTCCCGTTGACGATCATGCTGACGCTGATCTGCGACAGGCCCAGCACCAGCGACTGGGTGAACACCCCGCCGTGCTCGGGCTTGATGAACTGGGGCAGCAGGGACAGGTACAGCATCGCTGCCTTGGGGTTCAGGATGTTGGTGACGAAACCCATGCTGATCAGCTTGGCGGGGCTGTCCTTGGGCAGGTCCCGCACCTGGAACGGTGAGGCGCCGCCGGGCCGGATCGCCTGCCAGGCCAGCCAGCCCAGATAGAGCGCCCCGCCGAAGCGCAGCACGTCGTAGGCGATCGGCGCGGCCATCAACAGCGCGGTGATGCCGAGGGACGCGCAGACCAGATAGACCACGAAGCCCGCCGCGGTGCCGATCAGCGAGACGATCCCCGCCCATCGGCCTTGCGAGATCGAGCGGCTGACCACGTAGAGCATGTTCGGCCCCGGCGTCAGGGCCATGCCCAGGCAGACGAGCGTGAAGGCGATCCAGGTCTTGGCCTCGGGCATGGGCGGCTCCGCTAGCGTGACGACGTCCAGGCGGATGGCTCGCGCGAGGCTCGCGCGCCCCGAAGCCTCTGGCACCAGGACCGGGAAATAGGGAGCGCTCCGGCCTTCCGGGAGGGTGGTCGGCGGCCTTCTTGGACCGAAGCGTCACTTTTCCGATCGTGTCGACGATATTGCGAACGATTATCATTGCGACTGTATCGCAACATCGCTAAGAACGCCTCGCAATATCAGGAGGGGCGCCCTCGACGGCGTCCCCTGGGGATAGGACCAACAATGCGTAATCCGAACTCTGTCGGCGTTGTGAGCCGGCCTCGTCGCGCCCTGGGCGCCGCCGCTGTCGCCGGTCTGGCCGGTCTGGGCATGGCCCATGCCGCCATGGCCGCTCCGGACGCCGTGGCCGACGCCGCCGCGCCGGTCGCCACGGCTCCGGCCGCCGACAGCAACGAGGTCTCGACCGTCAAGATCGACGCCAAGCGCGTCGCCGACCCCTCGTCGAGCAAGTTCACCGCGCCGCTGGTCGACACGCCCAAGTCGGTGACGGTCATCCCGTCGCGGATCATCGAACAGACCGCCGCCACCTCGCTGACCGACATCCTGCGCACCTCTCCGGGCATCACCTTCGGCGCGGGCGAAGGCGGCCAGCCGCTGGCCGACCGTCCGTTCATTCGGGGTTCGAGCTCGGCCAACAACATCTTCGTCGACGGCGTTCGCGACAGCGGCGGCCAGACCCGCGAGATCTTCAACCTCGAACAGGTCGAGGTCGTCAAAGGCCCCGACAGCGCCTATAGCGGCCGCGGTTCGGGCGGCGGCAGCATCAATCTGTCGTCCAAGAGCCCGAAGGCCGAGAGCTTCGCGCGCGGCGCGGTCGGCGTTGGCACCGACGAATATGTCCGCGCCACGGCCGACCTCAACTATGCGTTCAACGACAACGTCGCCGTGCGCCTGAACGTGCTGGGCACCCAGGGCAACACCCCGGGCCGCAAGGCCGTCGACTTCAGCCGCTGGGGCTTCGCCCCGTCGCTGGCCGTCGGCCTGAACGGCGACACCCAGATCACCGTCAGCTACTACCACCTCGATACCGACCAGACGCCCGACTACGGCATCCCGCTGATCACCAAGACCACCCAGCCGCGCACGGCCTCGGGTATCCTGGCCGTCGATCGTCGCAGCTTCTATGGCCTGAAGAACCGCGACTGGCAGAAGACCAAGTCGGACATCGCCACCTTCGCCATCGACCACACCATCAATGACGACCTGAACGTTCGTCAGGTCGTGCGCTACTCCAAGAGCGTGAACGACTACCTGGTCACCAACCCGGGCGACGGCGGCGCGGCCCAGTTCGTCCAGGGGCAGTGGTGGATGAAGCGCGGCACCAAGAGCCGCTGGAATCCGACCGAGACGATCGCCGCGGTCACCGACCTGCACGGCAAGCAAGTCTTTGCAGGGATGGAGCACAGCTTCGACGTCGGCATCGAGCTGAGCCGCGAGGAAAACCTCAACGCCGCCTACGCCCCGTTCGCGACCAGCGCCTCGGCCTGCCCGACCGGCTTCACCATCGCGGCGGCGACCCTGACCAGCGTCGGCGGCGGCGACTGCACGCTCGTCTACAAGCCGAACGCCAACGACCCTTGGACCGGCACGCTCAATCGCGGCCCGGCCTCGCGCAACCTGGCCAAGACAGCCGCCATCTACGGCTTCGACACCGTCAAATTCGGCGACAAGGTGCTGCTGAACCTGGGCCTGCGTCACGACAGCTACGACAGCCAGGGCTACGACGTCACCACGACCAACGCCAACGGCGTGTTCACGACGACGGCGATCACTGCGCGCAGCGGTTCTTGGGAGTTCACCAACTACCAGGTCGGCCTGGTCTATAAGCCGACCGCCAGCTCCAGCCTCTATGCTTCGTACGGCACGTCCTCGACCCCGCCGGGCATTTCGGGCGGCGACCAGAACAGCAACACGACGACCGGCACGGGCAACCTGGCCACCGTCCAGCTGGAGCCGGAAGACAGCGTCAGCTTCGAGCTGGGCGCCAAGGCCAACGTCTTCAACGATACGCTGGCCCTGTCGGCCGCCACCTTCAAGACGACCCGCAAGAACGCCCAGATCCAGATCGACGCCAACACCTACGCCCAGGTCGGCGAGGTCGAGGTGAAGGGTTTCGAGCTCGGCTTCTCGGGCAATGTCACCCCGAAGTGGCAGGTGTTCGGCGGCTACACCTACATGGACAGCGAGCTGGTCCGCGGCGCCTACACCAACGTCAACCAGGGCGACCCGCTGGCCAACACGCCCAAGCACACCTTCTCCAGCTTCACGACCTACCGCGTGACGCGGAAGGTCTCGCTGGGCGGCGGCGCGTACTACGTGTCGAAGAGCTTCGGCGGCAACCAGGGCGGGGCCGGTGGCGGGGCCAACGCGATCTACGCCCCGTCCTACTGGCGCTACGACGCTTTCGCCTCGTGGGCCATCAACCCGAAGGTCGACCTGCAGCTGAACGTCCAGAACCTGACGGACGAACGCTACATCGCCCGCACCAACGGCGTGCACCACGCCGATCCGGCGCCGGGCCGCCAGGCGATCCTGACGTTCAACGTGAAGTACTGATCCTCCCCCCGGAAGGACTTCGCGTTCGCGCCCCGCCTGACAACGACGTCGGGCGGGGCGCTTTACGTTTCGGCCTGATCCGGATCAAAGAGGACGGACGGCGCGACGGCTAAGCCTGGGCGGCGAAAAGGAGCGGTCCCGATGATGCTGCAGATCCCGCAGGTGCTGACCAAGGCCCAGGTGGCCGAATGCCGGGCGATCCTGGACGCGGGTCCGTGGGTCGACGGCAACCTGACCTCGGGCTTTCAGGCGGCGCGGGCCAAGACCAACGAGCAGCTGCCGCAGGACAGCGAGGCGGCCCGCACCGTCGGCGAGGCGATCCTCCAGGCTCTGGAGGTCCATCCGCTGTTCGTCTCGGCCGCCCTGCCGCAGGTCATCCTGCCGCCGATGTTCAACCGCTACGGCGAGGGCATGGGCTTCAAGGACCATGTCGACAACGCCATCCGCCGCGATCCGATCACCGGCAAGCGCCTGCGCACGGACCTGTCTGCGACCCTCTTCCTGGCCGAGCCCGACGACTACGACGGCGGCGAACTGGTGGTGAACGACCTGTATGGCGACCATGCCGTCAAGCTGGAGGCGGGGGACATGATCCTCTACCCGAGCTCCAGCCTGCACCATGTGACCCCGGTGACCCGGGGCGTGCGCACGGCCAGCTTTTTCTGGATCCAGAGCCTGATCCGCGACAACGCCCGGCGCACGATGCTGCTGGAGATGGACGTCGCCATCCAGCGCCTGGCCCGCAAGGTCGAGGCGGACGACGAAGGAATCCTCTCGCTGACCGGCGTCTATCACAACCTGCTGCGCCAATGGGCCGAGGTTTAGAGATCTAGACCTAGGGGTCGGAGCGCGGAAACAGCCTAAATACCGCGTTCACGGAACATCGATACGACTTGCGAACTATAAGTTTACGGTTGCGCTCCACGATCCGCCCAACCTTGGCGGAGACAGGATGTCCCAGACGTCGCCCAATGATGCGATCGCACATGCCCCGCCCTTCGGCGAGGCGGAGGCCGCGCGTTGGTTCTTCGACAACGCCAGCGACCTGTTCACGGTGGTTTCGCCCGAGGGCCGGTTCATCACCGTCAACGCCGCCTGGACCGCTCTGACCGGCTGGACGGCCGAGGAGCTGATCGGCCAGCTGACCGCCAAGTACGTCCATCGCGACAGCCACGCCGAGCTCGCCGCCTTCGCCGAACGGGTGAACGAGGCCGGCTCGGCGACCACCGAGATCAAGATCCGCTGCAAGTCCGGCCGCTGCGTCTGGCTGCAGGGCCGTGCGCGACTGGGTCCGAACGGCGAGCGGGTCGGGGTGATGCACGACATCTCGAGCGAGATGGCGGGCCGCGCCGAGCTGGAGGCCTCTCGTCGAACCCGCGAACTGTTGGCCGAGGCCGCGGGCGTCGGGGT
The DNA here is from genome assembly GCF_058808375.1 of Caulobacter sp. GW821-FHT11E10. Classification (NCBI taxonomy): domain Bacteria; kingdom Pseudomonadati; phylum Pseudomonadota; class Alphaproteobacteria; order Caulobacterales; family Caulobacteraceae; genus Caulobacter; species Caulobacter sp. GW821-FHT11E10. Next base: position 79,790 of record NZ_JBXARP010000003.1, on the reverse strand, counting down.
CTGGAGCTACGAGCCTGACGGCGAGCGGATCGACTGGTCACCCGATGCCCTGGCGCTGCTGGGGCTGAGGCCGTCCGATGTCGCGACCGCCGATACTTTCCTGGCCCGCCTGCCCGACGATCAACGCGAGATGGTCCACGAGGCCTTCCGCAAGGCCACCCGCACGGGCGAGGGCGGTTCGATCGAATTCCGGCTGCGCGGCGACGACGGTCGCTGGCAGACCTTCCGCAGCACCTATCGCGCCGAACCCCGGCCCGGTCCGCTGTTCGCCCTGAAGGGCATTTCGCAGAACATCACCGACGTGGCTCGCAGCCGCGACAAGGCCATCTGGAGCGAACGCCGGGCTCGGCGCCTGGTCGAGGACGCGCCGTTCGCCGTCGCCGTCTACGACGTGGACATGCGGCTGCGTCTGGTCAGCCCGCGCTTCCTCGAAATCTTCAAGTCGACCGAGGCCCAGGTCATCGGCAAGACTCTGGAGGAGCTGACCAATGGCGGGCGTCGCCGGTTCGTGACCGGGGTCACCCGCGCGCTGTCGGGCGAGGTCGTCACCCGGCGCGAGGATCGTCTGTTCGACGCCGAGGGCGTGGAGCGGTCGTTCCGCTGGGAGGCCCGGCCGTGGCTGGATGTGGCCGGCGAGATCGTCGGCGTCATCACCTATATGGACGACGTCACCGCCCTGACGGCGGCGCGGCGCGAGGCGCGGACCAACGCCCGGCGACTGAAGGTCGCCCTGGGCGCGGCCCGGGCCGGGGTCTACGAGATCGACCACGAGAGCCAGAGCTTCTGGGGGTCGCCTGAATTCCATCGGATGGTCGGTCGCCGGGTCGAGTATGAGGACGTGCGCGAGGCCGTCTGGCCGATGATCCATCCCGACGACCGGGATCAGCTGTATGCCGCCGCCGCCGAGTGGCGCCGGACCGGCGCCTGGGGCGCTCACGAATATGATGTTCGCCTCGTCACGTCCGAGGGCGAGCCGCGCTGGATGCGGGTCTTCCATGACGTTCGGCGCGACGCCTCCGGGCTGGCTCGGAAAGCCTTCGGCCTGGTCCTGGATATCGACGAGAAGAAGAAGGCCGAGCTGGCCCTGGTCGCCGCCGAGCGCGCGGCCCAGGCGGCCAATGACGCCAAGGCGCAGTTCCTGGCCAATATGAGCCACGAGATCCGCACGCCGATGAACGGCGTGCTGGGCGTCATGCACGTGCTCAAGCGCGAGCTGCCCGCCGGCGACAGCGCCGACCTGCTGGGCGAAGCCCTGGCGGCCGGCCAGATGCTGTCGACCCTGCTGGACGACGTCATCGACATTTCCCGCATCGAGGCGGGCCGCCTGGACCTGAATCACGAACCGGTCGATCCGCGCGAGCTGACGCGGGGCGTGGCGCGCCTGCTGGCCGGCCAGGCCTCGCACAAGGGACTGCGGCTGGAGCTGGATCTGGCCGACGACCTGGGCTGGGTCGAGACCGATCCGACCCGCGTACGCCAGGCCCTGTTCAACCTGATCGGCAACGCCGTGAAGTTCACCCTGCGGGGCTCGGTGACCGTGCGGGCCCGTCGGCTGATGACCGCCGAGGGGCAGCGTCTGGTCTTCGATGTGATCGACACTGGAGTCGGCGTCCCGCTGGAGGCGCAGGCCCGATTGTTCGAGCGCTTCCAGCAGGCCGACGCCAGCACCACGCGCCGCTTCGGCGGTTCGGGCCTGGGCCTGGCTATCACCCGCAAGCTGGCCCAGATGCTGGGCGGCGAGGTCTCGTTCCACTCGATGCCGGGCGAGGGCTCGACCTTCACCCTGACCATCGCCGCCCCGCCGACCGCCGCGCCGTGCGCGGTCGAGAGTGAGGCCGAGGACCTGCTGGCCGGACTCAAGATCCTCGTGGTCGAGGACAACGCCACCAACCAGCTGGTCGCCCGCCGGATCCTGGAGCAGCTGGGCGCGATCGTCAGCCTCGCCGACGACGGCGCAACGGGGGTGGCGGCGGCCAAGGCCGGCGGCTTCGACCTGATCCTGATGGACGTGCAGATGCCCGGCATGGACGGCCTGGAAGCCGCCCGCCGCATCCGGGCCCTGTCGTGCGCGGCCGCCCGCGTCCCGATCATCGCCCTGACCGCCAACGTCATGGCTCACCAGCGGGCCTCGTACCGCGCCGCCGGCATGGACGGAGTGGTCGCCAAGCCGATCGCGCCCGCCGCCCTGGTGGCCGAGATCGTGCGCCTGTCCCAGGGCGGACCGGACACCCGCACCGCCGTCGCCTAACCCTGTTCCCTCAGCCTCTTCCCCCCGAGCCCTGAACCACGCTAAGCAGGGCCCAAATACGGGGGAACCAGATGGCCGAGGGAAGTCAGGAACGCGCATCCATGCGCACGGTGGTGGCGGCGTCGTCCGCCGGCACGGCCTTCGAGTGGTACGACTTCTTCATCTTCGGCAGCCTGGCCCAGGTCATTTCCAAGGTCTTCTTCACGGGCCTGCCCGACGCCGCCGGCTACATCGCCGCCCTGGCCCTGTTCGGTGTCGGCTTCGCGTTCCGGCCGCTGGGCGCCCTGGTGTTCGGCAAGATCGGCGACCAGGCCGGGCGCAAGGGGGCGTTCCTGGCGACGGTGCTGCTGATGGGCGGCGCGACCTTCGCCATCGCCTTCCTGCCGACCTACCAGCAGGCGGGGATCATCTCGCCGATCCTCCTGATCATCCTGCGCTGCGTGCAGGGCTTCGCCCTGGGCGGCGAATACGGCGGGGCGGCGATCTATGTCGCCGAGCACTCGCCGGCCAACAAGCGCGGCTGGTCGACCTCGTGGGTGCAGACCTCGGCCGCCTTCGGCCTGTTCGGCGCCCTGCTGGTGATCCTGGCCACCCGCTGGGTGCTGGGCAAGCACGTCGGGCCCGAGGCCTTCGACGCCTGGGGCTGGCGGATCCCGTTCGGGGTCTCGATCGGCCTGCTGGGCGTCTCGGTCTGGATGCGCCTGAAGCTGACGGAAAGCCCGGCCTTCGCCGCCATGAAGGAAGAAGGCAACGCCTCCAAGGCGCCCTATGCCGAGGCCTTCGGCCAGTGGAAGAACATGAAGCTGGTGATCCTGGCCTTCCTGTCGATGATGTGCGCCCAGGGGGCGGTCTGGTACACCAGCTTCTTCTACGTCCAGACCTTCATGGAGAAGTTCCTGAAGGTCGATCCGGTCACCATCAACGGCCTGATGATGACGGCCACGGCGATCAGCGCGATCTTCTACGTCGTCTTCGGCTGGCTGTCGGACAAGGTGGGCCGCAAGCCGGTGATGCTGGCCGGCATGACCCTGGCCCTGCTGTTCTATTTCCCCGGCTTCCACCTGCTGGAGCGGGCCGCCAATCCGGCCCTGGCCGAGGCTTCGGCCAAGTCGCCGGTGGTGGTCGTGGCCGATCCGGCGGACTGCTCGCTGCAGTTCGACCCGGTGGGCAAGGCGGCGTTCGTCACCTCGTGCGACATCGTCAAGGGCGCCCTGGCCAACGCCGGTGTCTCCTACGCTAACGAAAAGGCGCCGGCCGGGACGACGGCGGTGGTCAAGGTCGGCGGCGTCGAGGTGGTCTCCAAGAGCGCCAAGGGCCTGCCCAAGGCGCAGATCAAGGCCGTGAAGACCGGCGTCGAGGCCGAGATCAAGGCCGCCCTGGTCAAGGCCGGCTATCCGGCCAAGGCCGATCCGGCGCGAATGAACAAGGCGCTGATGCTGGGCGTGCTGTTCGTGTTCGTGATCGCCGCGACGGCTCTGTTCGGCCCGTTGGCCGCCTGCCTGGTCGAGCTGTTCCCGACGCGGGTGCGCTATACGGCCCTGTCGCTGCCCTATCATATCGGCACGGGCTGGGTGGGCGGCTTCGTGCCGTTCTTCGCCTTCGCCATCGTGACGGCGGTCGGCAACATCTATGCCGGCCTCTGGTATCCGGTCGCCTTCACCCTGATCAGCGTGCTGACCACGGCGTTCCTGCTGCCCGAGACCAAGGGGCGACCGCTGAACTAGCGGTCCCCGGGAGGGCTCTAGGCGATCGGGGCGACGGGGACGACCTCGACCGTCACGGCCGCCTGGGTCAGGGCGTGGATCAAGGCCGGGTCGACCGCATGGGTGATCAGGCGGACGATCTGGCGGCCCTCGTTGGCCAGCTCGATCAGGTGATCGGCGTCGGCCTGGGCGGGATCGAGGCGCTCGACGTCTCGCCGGGCGAGTTTGACGATCTCGGGCTCGGCGTCGGCGTCCAGGACCAGGACGTCGGCCGCGCCTAGCATCCGCACCGCGCGCAGGGTCAGCAGGTCGACCGGCCCCTTGCCGGCGATGAAGCGGACCACCCCCTTGCGGTCCCAGCCCTTGGCCAGGGCCTCGCGGAGCAGCTGGCCGGCGCGCTCCATGTCGCCGGCGCGGGCGGCCTCGGCGGCCTCGCCCATCACCGCTTCGCGCAGGAAGGCCCGGCGCTCGTGCAGGGCCGGCAAGGTCTTGCGGACTTCGCTCTGGAACTTCGAGAGCAGGGCGGCCACCCGGCCGGTGCCCTCGGGCACGTGAATCTCGATGTCGTTGCGCAGCATGGTCGCCAGGACGGGGGACGTGCCGCCGGTGCCGATGGCCGCCACCACCTCGCCGCGATCGATCACGGCGGGGGTGTTGAAGTCGCACATATCCGGCCGGTCGACGACATTGACCAGCACTCGCGCGGCCCGCGCCGCCCTGGCGGCGGCCTGGACGAACACCTCGTCCTGACCGGCCACGAAGGCCAGGACCGCGCCGGTGTACGAGCCGGGCAGATAGGCCTCGGGGCCATCCAGGCGGATCACGGTGGCGGGCGAGCCCTCGAACAGCCGGGCCTTGGCCTCGGCGGCCTCGCCGGATCCGGCGATCACCACCTTGCGGCCGGTCAGGGGGAAATAGGCGGGGAAGGAGTCCAACGCGTCGTCCTCGAGACTATTGGGATCGGCAATCGTCATACGGACCGCCGGGGAAACCCTTGAGCATGGCGGATGCGCCCTTGCTCCAGATCTCCGCGTCGCCGGCCGCATAGCGCGCGCCCGAAGCCGAGCGGGCCAGCTTCAAGGTCTTGGTCGCGCCGCCGGCGGTGACCAAGACCTTCTTGCCGTGCAGGGCGTAGGCCGCGGTGAACCGCTTGCCGCCCTTGCAGCTGTAGCGGATCGGCGCGTCCGTGGAGTCCATCGGGGCCACGGTGGCGCAGCCCGCCAGGGTCGTGGCCAGGACGGCGAAAGAGACGAGCACGCGGCGCAAGACGAAGACCTCCATACGGTGCGAGCGCGAGCATAGCGGGTTTCGACGGGCGTCACCGCCGCCTTCGCCTATCCGGAAGTGTTTTTGGCCGCCGCCGGGCTTGCCTCGGCGCCGCGCCGCTCAAAATCCGCTGGCCAAGCCTTGAGTGAACGGTGTTAGGTTTAGCCAACCGGCGGGCCGCGTCGCGTGCCCGCATCGCTCGGAGGCGAAGACGCATGGCCGTGACTCTCGACATCAATGGCAAGGCGACTTCGGTCCAGGCCGCGCCGGAAACCCCTTTGCTGTGGGTGCTGCGCGACGAGCTGGGCATGACCGGCACCAAGTTCGGCTGCGGCATGGCCCAGTGCGGGGCCTGCACCGTGCATCTGGACGGCCAGCCGATCCGCGCCTGCGTGACGCCGATCCAGGCGGTGGGCGCGGCCAAGATCACCACCATCGAGGGGCTGGGCGGCCAGCATCCCGTGCAGCAGGCCTGGGTGCGCCACGACGTGCCCCAGTGCGGCTACTGCCAGTCGGGCCAGATCATGTCGGCCTGCGCCTTGCTGGCGCAAAAGCCGAAGCCCTCGGACGAGGACATCGACAACGCCATGTCCGGAAACATCTGCCGCTGCGGCGCCTATCAGCGCATCCGCGCGGCGATCAAGGACGCGGCCGACACCGGTCCGCCGCAGGGCGAGCCGCACGCCGACATCGACGCGGCCATTGTCGCCGGTTCGGGCGCGACCCAGCGTGGAGCCGGCCGATGAACGCCCCCGTCCAAGCCAAGAACCTGAGCCCGGCGCCGCCCAGCCGCCGCGACGTGATCGTGGCCTCGGCCCTGGTCGGCGGCTCGCTGCTGGTCGGCTGCTCGCCCGCCGACCTGATGAGCACCGGCTCGAAGGTCGAGGTCGGCGCGTTCGGGCCCTTCATCAAGATCGCGCCCGACGGCGTGGTCACCGTGGTCTCCAAGCACCTGGAAATGGGGCAGGGCAACCATGCGGGCCTGGCGGCCATCGTCGCCGAGGAGCTGGACGCCGACTGGAGCAAGGTGCTGGTCGAGCAGGCTCCGGCCAACGCCAAGCTCTACGCCAACGGCGCCATGGGCGTGCAGCTGACCGGCGGCTCTTCGGCGATCTCCAACTCGTGGGAGCAGCTGCGCAAGGCCGGCGCCGGCGCGCGGGCCATGTTCGTCCAGGCCGCCGCCAACAAATGGAACGTGGCCGTCGGCGAGATCACGGTGAAGGACAGCGTCCTCACCCACACCTCCGGCAAGACCGCGACCTTCGGCGAGCTTCTGGCCGACGCGGCCAAGGTCCCGGCGCCGACCGACGCCAAGCCGAAGGACCCCAAGACCTTCACCCTGATCGGCACCGACCGGGTGCGCCGCAAGGACGCCCAGGCCAAGAGCGACGGCACCGCCCGCTACACTCAGGACGTCCGCTTGCCCGACATGCTGACGGCGGTGGTCGCCCATGCGCCGTTGTTCGGGGCCAAGATGAAGAGCTTCGACGCGGCCGAGGCCAAGAAGGTCGCCGGCGTGGTCGACGTGTTCGAGATCCCGACCGGCGTCGCCGTGGTCGCCCAGAGCACCTTCGCCGCCCGCATGGGGCGCGAGGCGCTGAAGATCGAGTGGAACGACGAGAAGGCCGAGAAGCGCGGTTCGGCGGCCATCACCCAACTCTTCCGGGACGTCCTGGCCGGCAAGGACGCCGCGACCAAGTGGGAGGCCTTCGACTCGCACGGCGACGCGGCCGCCCTGGCCTCGGCCAAGGGCGAGCGCGTGTTCGAGGCGACCTATGAGTTCCCCTATCTGGCCCACGCGACCATGGAGCCGATGAACTGCGTCGCCTCGGTCGACGGCAACAAGGTCAAGCTGGTGTTCGGCTCGCAGGGCCAGACGCTGGATCAACTCAACGCCGCCAAGATCGTCGGCTGCCTGCCCGGCGCGGTCGAGATCGAGACCGTGTTCGCGGGCGGCTCGTTCGGCCGGCGCGCGACCTTCCAGTCCGACTACACGGCCGAGTGCGTCCATATCGCCAAGAAGGTCGGCAAGGGTCGGCCGGTGAAGCTGGTCTGGACCCGCGAGGACGACATGCAGGCCGGCTATTTCCGGCCGATCGTCATCCACGCCGTAAAGATCCAGCTCGACAAGGACGGCTATCCGGCCGCCTGGCGCCACCGGATCGTCACCCAGTCGATCATGAAGGGCTCGCCCATGGGCGGCAAAGGCCCCGACCAGACCGCGATCGAGGGCACGGCGGGCTCCCCCTATCTGAAGGCCACGCCTGTCGTCGACGCCCAGGTGGCCCTGCCGGAGGTCGGCGTACCGGTGCTGTGGTGGCGCTCGGTCGGCGCCACCCATACCGCTTTTGTCATGGAGCACACGATCGACCAGTTGGCGGCCAAGGCCGGCAAGGACCCGATCGAGTACCGTCGCGCGCTGTACAAGAAGGCGGGCGCGGATCGCCATCTCGGGGCCTTGAACCTGGCTGTTGAAAAAGCCGGACCGGCCGCCACGGCGGGCTGGACGCGCGGCGTCGCGGTGCACGAGAGCTTCGGCTCGGTCGTCGCCCAGGTCACCGAGGTCAAGCTTGAGAACGGCGTCCCGCGGGTCGGCCGGGTGGTCACCGCCGTCGACTGCGGCGTCGCGGTCTCGCCCGACCAGATCGCCGCCCAAATGGAGGGCGGCACCTGTTTCGGCCTTTCGGCGGCGTTGTTCGGCGAGGTGACCCTGACCGACGGCAAGGTCGACCAGACCAATTTCGACCGCTACCGCGTGCTGCGGATCAACGAAGCGCCGACGGTGGAGACCAATATCGTGCCGTCCGGCAATCCGCCCAGCGGGGTGGGCGAGCCCGGCACGCCGGTCATCGCTCCGGCCGTGGCCAACGCCCTGTTCGCCCTGAACAAGACCGCGACCAGCCGTCTGCCTTTCGTGCGTTCGGAGGCCTGATCGGCGCGACTGCAACCGTCGCACGCTAGACGGGAAGATTTTCGCCGATCATCTTGCCGGCATGGTTCACCGCGTCAGTACCGCTTTCGAGAAGCTCACGCCCCGTGAGCGGGAAATCCTCCGGCTCATCGCCGCGCATCTCCAATCCAAGGAGATCGCGCGCGCTCTGGGCCTATCGCCCAAGACCGTCGAGATGCACGTGCTCAGCGCCCGGCGACGCCTGTCGGGCATAAGCCGGCGTGACGCGGCCCTGGCCTTCGCGGCCTGGGAGGGCGAGGATCCCGGCGGCGATCATCGCGCGCGGCCTGACGATTTGACGGCGCCAAAGGGACCATCGACTCCCGATCGCGCCATTATGAACGACGATGGCCGCGCGGCGATCTTCGGAGCCGACCTCCAGCCGAGCCACGGAGGCGGCCTTGGGCCTGACCCAGGTCAATGGCGGGCGGCGATCAAGGACCTTGTCGCGGGCCCCGACGACCCGCCGACCGTCCGGCGGGATTGGCGCCATGAGCTGACCAACCTGCAATGGCTGGGGCTGGTGTTGGGGATTACGACCCTGATCGCCGTCGCCCTCGCCGTCATCGCGATCAGCGTCCAAGAATTCATCATGCGGATCCAGCAGATCACGCATCGCTGAAACGCCACGCGCCGGGCAAGTCGTTGCTGGCATCGAGGTTCGAGCTTGCCCGAGTACCTGATCCCCTATTTTACCTACCTCATCGCCCTGGCGGTTTTCGGCGTGGCGATTTGGAAGGGGGATCTACCGCTGAAGCTGGCGGCGCTGACCCTGATCGTCCCGTTCGTGTACGTCTTCGACCGCGACATCCATTTGTACAATCGATACGCCGCCAACAACATCCTATCCAACCTCCAGCTGGTCGTCGTTCCGGTGGCGACCTGGCTCGCTGTTCGCGATCGGAGACGGGCTGGGCGTGGCGCCGACCATATGGCTGTCGCTCGCTCGGGCGCCTGACGGCGCGGGAGCAGGTTCAACCGGCGCACGCTGGACGGGAAACAAATCGCCGATAAACTTGGCGGTATGGTCGACCGCGTCAGTACCGCTTTCGAAAAGCTTACCCCTCGGGAGCGGGAGATTCTCCGGCTCATCGCCCGACATCTCCAGTCCAAGGAGATCGCGCGGGCGTTGGGATTGTCTCCAAAGACCGTCGAGATGCATGTGCTCAGCGCCCGCCGGCGACTGTCCGGCCTGAGCCGCCGCGACGCGGCTCTGGCCTTCGTGGCCTGGGAGGGCAAGGACCCCGGTAGTGACTACCGTAAGCAGCCAGACGGTCTGGCAGAGCTTCCGGAGCCGTCGCTTCCTGATCGTGAGATCGGAAACGACCATGAACGAGCAATCCTTCACTCATCTGACGAACAACGCCCCGATCAACCCGACCTGCTTCCTGGCCAGTTGGGGTTCGTTGGAGGAGTGCCTGACCCTGCTGGCGGGGACCCCCGAACGCGGGGCCCTGGTCCCGGAGGCGGTGTCGGCCCTGCGCAAGGCTCAGGCCAGCGGGGAGGCGCCGTCCAAGACGCTGTTGCGGGTTCTCGCCGCGACGGCGTTCCTCACGGACGATCGTCCGCTGGGCGGGACGGGCGCCATGACCTGACCCTGCTCCAATGGCTGGGCCTGGTGCTGGGCGCAGCGGCTTTCATCGCCGCCAGCCTCGCCGGGATCGCGATCAGCATGGACGCCTTCATCCTGGCGATCCAGAGGATCGCCCACTACTAGGCCGGCCGCCTTCCAACTCTCTCCACAGTTCCAGCGTCAACCAAACGCGCGGTCGCGGCCGCGTGAAGGATTACACCTGCATGCCTTTGTCGCGTCCAAGAAATCGGAACGCCGTCCTGGCCATCGGGAACCCCGAGCCGCTGGCGTTCCCAACCCGTCCGGCCTATTGGCTTGGGAAGTCGCCACGCGTGCCGGGACGAGAGCTTGTTCATTTCCCTGTACACCTTCATCTTCTACCTAGGCGCGGTGATCGCCTCTGGGTTGGGCCTCTGGAAGGGCGACCAGACGCTTCGGGCGATGTCGGCGGTGACGATCGTCTCGTGGAGCATCACACCGTTGGTGGGCCACTGGGACTACGGCGTCCTCAACGTGCCCCAGACGATCATCGATGTGATCACCGCCGTGGCGTACATCTGGCTTTCGCTACGCCATCGGCAGCTATGGACGGTGTTCCTATGCGCCGTGGCGGTGCTGGTAGTGCTCTGTCCGTTCGTCGACCTGATCGATGCGCGGGTCCATCGCAACAGCTGGATCGCCGCGAACAACGCCCTCGCCGTGTGCCACATCGCGATCCTGCTCGCGGCCCTGTGGCTAGGCGCCCGCGCCCGGAGACGGGCCGATGAGGGAACTGTCCAATCCTGATTTCGACGCCATCGCGGACGAAGAGGACATCGCCGAGTTCCGTCGAAGCTTCGCGGTGATCGGCAAGGACCACAAACGAATCCTGGCCGCGCTGATCCCCAGGCTGGTGGCCCTGCAGGATCGCGGAGACTCCGAAACCGCCTTGAAACTGATCGCCGAGGTCAAGCGCATCGTGGTCAGGGGAGAGGCGGCGGCGCACTGATCGAACGGGCGAAGGTCGCCGTCGGACATCTGGGGGGATGGTTCGACCTACAGGCGGCCTTCGATGGCGCGGGCGAGGTCCTCGGGTCGATCCACATCGATATGGATCCCAGGGTCCTCGACGGGAATCCGCGCCAACCGGGCGCCCGCGTTCTCCAGGAGGGCGCGGGCGCCTTCGTCTCCGGAAAGTTCGCGCAGGGCCGGAAACCAGGTCGCGCCAAACAGCACCGGATGGCCGCGCCGCCCCAGATAGGTGGGGGCGATCAGGTCGCCGGCGCCTCGGAAGGCCTGGGCCAGGCGCGTCGGGGTGGCCGGATCGATGGCCGGCATGTCGCCGAGCAGGACAAGGGCGCCGTCGGCGTCGTCCGGCAGCGCCTGAACCGCCGCGCGCAGCGAGGCGCTCATGCCCTCGGCGGGATCGTCGACGGCGACCAGCACGAGACGATCCGCGGCGGCGAGGCGAGCGGCCGTCGTCTCCACCGCCTTGCGCACGGCCGGATCAGGCCCGATCGCCACGAAAACCCGCCGCACCGGGGCCAGGAACGCCGTCAGGAGGGCGCTGGCGACCAGCGGCGCGCCATTGAACGGGGCGGTCAACTTGGCGCCGCCAAAGCGGGCGCCCCTGCCCGCCGCCAGGACGATAGCCTCCAGAGCCTGCCCTGGTTGGCGTGAATCACGCCAACCAGGATTGGCAGGTTCGCTCTTTTGGGTTGGAGGCCCTCTCATCGGTTCAAGATGACCATCTTGAGCGGGAAGGCCTCCAGCGAGTCGTATCGCTTTGCGTCATGGGTCCCAGCGCCTATTCTAAGAGACAGACATGACGCCCTATGACGACAGCCCCGCGCAAGCGGTTACCAGCGCGCCCCGCCTCATTGATGGCTTCGGCCGCGCCGTGACCTATCTGCGCGTCTCCGTCACCGACCGCTGCGACCTGCGCTGCCTCTACTGCATGTCCGAGCACATGACCTTCCTGCCGAAGGCCGAGGTGCTGACCCTGGAAGAGCTGGACCGTCTGGCCTCGACCTTCGTGGGCCTGGGCGTGCGCAAGCTGCGTCTAACCGGCGGCGAACCGCTGGTGCGCAAGGGCTTCATGGACCTGGTGGCAGGTCTCTCGCGGCATCTCCGGTCGGGCGCGCTGGACGAGCTGACCCTGACCACCAACGGCACCCAGCTGGAACGCCATGCCGCCGATCTGGCGCGCCATGGCGTGCGGCGGATCAACGTCTCGCTCGACACCCTGAAGCCCGACCTCTTCCGGGCCCTGACGCGCGGCGGCGACCTGGTCCGCGTGATCGCCGGGATCGACGCGGCCCTGGCGGCCGGGATCGCGGTCAAGATCAACGCCGTGGCCCTGAAGAACGACAACGCCGGCGAGCTGCCCGACCTGATCCAGTGGGCCCACGCGCGCGGTTGCGACATGACCCTGATCGAGACCATGCCCCTGGGCGAGGTCGACCAGGACCGAACGGACCAATATCTGTCGCTGAAGGATGTGCGCCGGGACCTGTCGTCGTTCTGGACGCTGGAGGACATCCACTACGCCACCGGCGGTCCGGCGCGCTATACGCGGGTGGCCGAGACCGGCGGACGACTGGGGTTCATCACCCCGCTCAGCAACCATTTCTGCGACACCTGCAACCGGGTGCGCCTGACCTGCACCGGCACCCTGCACACCTGCCTGGGCCGCGATGACGCCAGCGACCTGCGGGCGGTGATCCGGGCCGGCGCGAACGACGCCCAGTTGACCGAGGCGATCTTCGCGGCCATCGGCTCCAAGCCCAAGGGGCACGACTTCCAGATCGCCGCCGCGCGCCCGGCTGTCGCCCGGCACATGTCGACGACAGGCGGCTAGAATGGCGCGGGTCCTGCTGTTCGGACGCCTGGCCGACCAGGCCGGCTGGCGCGACCGCTCGGTCGAGGCCGGCGATCTCTCGACCCTGCGCGCCGCGCTCGCCGCGAACGATCCCGAACTCGGCGAGGCCTTGACCGCTCCGGGCGTCCAGGTGGCGGTCGACAAGGCCATCGTGCGCGGCGAGGCTTCGCTGGCCGCGGCGACCGAGGTCGCCTTCCTGCCGCCGATGAGCGGCGGATGATCGTCACGCCCACCGTGACCTTGACCGACCAGCCGTTCGAGCCGGGCGCGCTGGTCACGGCCTTCTGCGCGGACCGCGAGGAGACCGGCGCGGTCGCCACCTTCGTGGGCCTGGCCCGGGCCGAGAAGGGCCAGGCGGTCGCCCTGGAGCTGGAGGCCTATCCGGGGTTCACCGACAGCGCGATCGGCGAGATCGCGCGAACGGCCGTGGCGCGCTTTTCCCTTCACGACGTCCACATCGTCCACCGGACCGGCCGCATCGCCCCGGGCGAGGCCATCGTCTTCGTCGCCACCGCCGCCGGCCATCGCCGCGAGGCCTTCGAGGCGTGCGACTTCCTGATGGATTATCTCAAGAGTCGCGCGCCCTTCTGGAAGAAGGAGCACGGTCCCGGCGGACCCCGCTGGATCGAACCGACGGACCGCGATAGGACCGACGCGCAACGCTGGGACTGAAGAGCTGGAGAGACGCGAATGTCGGAATCGGTGCTGAAGCCGGGCGGCGGGGTGAAGCCGGACCTTCCGTTCAAGCCCGTGCGCGTGGCGATCCTGACGGTCTCCGACACCCGTGACGAGGAAAGCGACACCTCCGGCCAGATCCTGGTCGATCGCGTCAAGGCGGCCGGCCATGAGCTGGGCGGCCGGGCGGTGGTCCGCGACGACATCGAGCAGATCCGCCAGCAGGTCCGCGACTGGATCGACAGCAAGGCGGTCGACGCCATCGTCACCACCGGCGGCACCGGCCTGACCGGCCGCGACGTGACCCCCCAGGCCCTGGAGCCGCTGTTCGACAAGAAGATCGACGGTTTCTCGGTGGTCTTCCACCTGGTGTCCTACGCCTCGGTGGGCCTCTCGACCCTGCAGTCGCGGGCCACGGCCGGCCTGATCGACGGCGTCTTCGTCTTCTGCCTGCCGGGCAGCAATGGGGCGGTGCGCGACGGCTGGGACAAGGTGATCAGCGCCCAGCTCGATAGCCGCCACAAGCCCTGCAACATGGTCGAGCTGATGCCCCGACTGCTGGAACAATGAGGCGGCTGGAACCGTGAGCAAGCTCACCCACATCGACGACCAGGGCCGGGCCCGCATGGTCGACGTCTCCGACAAGCCGGCGACGGCGCGCGAGGCGGTGGCCAGCGGCTTCGTGCGGATGAGCGCCGAGACCCTGGCGCTGGCGGTGTCGGGTTCGGGCCGCAAGGGCGACGTGCGGGCGGTGGCCGAACTGGCCGGCGTCATGGCCGCGAAGAAGACCTCGGACCTGATCCCGCTGTGCCATCCGCTGGCGCTGTCGAAGGTGGTCGTCGAGGTCGAGCCGGCCGAGGGCGGCCTGGCCGTGACCGCGCGGGTCAAGACCACCGGGCCGACCGGCGTCGAGATGGAAGCCCTGACGGCGGCCTCGGTGGCCTGCCTGACGATCTACGACATGCTGAAGGCCGCCGAGAAGGGCATGGTCATCGAAGCCGTAAGGCTGCTCGAGAAGACGGGCGGCAAGTCGGGGGATTGGAGCGCCAAATAGGCGTGCGCTCTGCTTACAGATTCAAAAATGCTGTCATCCCGGCCGTAGCGCGGAGCGCCGGGACCCAGGGGCAACCGCAGTGCGCCCGCCCCTGGGTCCCGGATAGCCTCTGCGAGGCTTCCGGGATGACACGATTTTAGGAAGCGAAGCGGCCGCTTAAGCCGCCCGGCGCTGACCGGGCTGTTCGCCGATCCGCAGTTCGCCCATCCGCTGGGCCAGGCGCGTGGCTTCCTGGGCGAGGGCGTGGCTGGCGGCGGTGGTTTCCTCGACCATGGCGGCGTTGCGCTGGGTCACCTGGTCCATCTGGTTCATGGTCGTGTTGACCTCGGCCAGGCCACGGGCCTGTTCCTGGGTCGAGGCGGCCATTTCGCCGACCAGGCCGTCGATCTGGTCGACCTCGTTGGCGATGGCGCGCAGGGCCTCGCCGGCCTTGCCGACATATTCCACGCCCTGGCCGACCTCGGCCGTGCTGGCGCCGATCAGGGTCTTGATCTCCTTGGCCGCGTCGGCCGAGCGCTGCGCCAGGGCCCGGACTTCCTGGGCGACGACCGCGAAGCCGCGACCGGCTTCACCGGCGCGAGCCGCTTCGACGCCGGCATTCAGGGCCAGCAGGTTGGTCTGGAAGGCGATCTCGTCGATGACGCCGATGATCTGGCCGATCTGGGCCGAGGACTTCTCGATGGCGCCCATGGCCTCGACGGCCTGGCTGACGATCGAGCCCGAGGCGTCGGCGGCGGTGCGGGCGCGCTCGACCACCTTGCGGGCGCGGCTGGCGCCCTCGGCGGTCAGGCGCACGGTGCTGGTGATCTCGTCGAGGGCGGCGACGGCCTCTTCCAGGCTGGCGGCCTGGCGCTCGGTGCGGCCCGACAGGTCGTCGGCGGCGGCGGTGATCTCGGCGGTGCCGCCATGGATCGCCTTCACGGCGCCCAGCGAGGCGGCGATGACGCCCGACAGCTTTTCGACGGCGGCGTTGAAGTCGATGCGCAGCTTCTCGTAGCCGGCGGGGAAGGATCGGGTGATCCGGTGCGAGAGGTCGCCCTCGGACATGTGCTTCAGCGCCAGGGCCAGGCTTTCGACGACCGCCTTCTGGGTGGCTTCGGCCTCGTCGCGGCGCTGTTCGGCTTCGCGGCGCTCGATCTCGAGGGTGTCGCGGACATCGGCGGCCTCCAGCTCCTTGCGGCGGGCCTCGACGGTGTCGTGGAAGGTCTGCAGGGCGTCGGTCATCTGGCCGATCTCGTCCTGGCTCCGCTTCTTCGGCAGGACGACCGAGAGGTCGCCGGCCGACAGGCGGCGCAGGGCGTTGGTGATCTCGACCAGCGGCGCGACCAGGCCACGCTTGGCGGCGATCATCAGACCCGCGGCGAAGGCGGCGGCGACCAGCAGCAGGGCGCCCATCACCACCTGGCCGAGGAAGCCCAGAGACTTGGCGGCGTTGGCGTCGCGCGTGGCGGCGGCCTCGATCTTGACCGAGGCGCCTTCCATCTTGTCCTCGAGGGCCGAGAACTGCTTGGCGAAGTCGGGAAGCTTGGAACGGGCGCCGGCCGCGTCGGTGTCGGCGATCGCGCCGATCTCGGTGGCGGCGGCGATATAGGTGGCGAGCGGGGCTTGCACCTCGTCGAGGGCCGCCTTGACGGTGGGGTCCTCGGCCAGCTTGCCGCTTGAGGCGAGATCCTCTTTGAACGACTGGACGTGTTCGTCGAGGTCGGCGCGGACAGTCTTGAGGTCGACGCCTAGAGCCGGATCGCTGGACATGATCGCGCCCATGACGTCGGCGCGCAGGGCGTCGTGCATCATGTCGGCGTGCATGTGGAGGCGGAGGATCTTGGCCGAGGCCTCGGCGCGCGAGAGCGCGGAATCGAGGCTCATGGCCACCCACAGGCCCGTGCCGGCCGTGGCCGCGCACAGCAGCGCCGCCCCAGCGGCCGCTCCCATGACCTTTTGCCCCAACGAAGCCATGTCGATCTTCCCCCAACGCGGCATGCCGCAATATCGGGAGAAGAATGCAGGCCAAGGCCTCTAACAGGTCTTAACCGTAATCGTGTCGAGGCGGCGACATAACGTCGCGCGTTCGGCGAGCGCTGGTCTGGCTTGGAAAGCTAGCGCGGGATCTCGGCGGTCTTGACCAGGGCGACCTGGCGGTAGACGGCGGCGATCTCGAAATAGCGGCCGAAGGCGGCGTGGAACTGGTCGACGGCCTGTTTCACGCCCGGCCCGCCGATCTCGCTGATGTCGTGCCAGTAGTCGTCGAGCACCATCATGCCGCCGACGCTGAGCAGGCTGGCGCAGAAGCACAGGTCGATCAGCACCGCCAGGGCGGTGTGGCTGCCGTCGACATAGATCAGGTCGAACTGCTCGCCGCGCTCCAGCATCTGGGGCAGGACGTAGGTCGAGAAGCCCTTGTGGGTCGAAAGGCTGCGGAAGCCGCACTTGTCCATGTTGCGGCGGAAGCGCGGCTCGACGGCGTGGTATTTTTCTTCCGGGTTCAGAGCCTCGTCGAACCACGGATCGATGACCGTGACCGCCAGACGGCTGGGCAGCAGCCAGTCCATGAAGGCCAGGTTGCGGCCCTCATAGGCGCCGATCTCCATGTAGCGGATGGTCTCGCCCTCGGGGCGCTTGGCGGCGAAGTCGCGCAGCAGCGGGGCCACGAACGGGATGTTGTTGCTGGCCCAGGTCGAGGTGAACTCGAAACCGGCGTCGGCGGCATGGGTGTTGAAGGCCTCGACCACGGCGTGGTCGCGCTGTCCGCCCAGCATCGTCTTGGCCAGATTGGTGGCCAGGCGCGGATTGACCTTGGTCAGCGAGCGCAGCTTGGCGAGGCCGCCCCGGTGGGTCACCGTCTCGGCGTCGAATTGCATGTCGGCGGCCATGGCGTCCCGCTCCTCCAGTGGTTGCGGGAGAGGCTAAGGCAAAGGTCTTAAGGAAGGGTCAGGCGCTCAAAGAACGACGATCTCGCCGTCGCGAATCTCGACCGGCCAGGGGAAGAGCTTGTCGTTCGGACAGGGCCCGGCGACGCAGGCCCCGTCCTCGATGCGGAACAGGGCCGCGTGGCCCGCGCACAGAATCAGGTCGTTCTCGCGGGTCAGGTAGCGGCCGGCGAATCCGGCCAGCGGCCAGCCGGCGTGCGGACAGCTGTCGACATAGCCGACCACGGTCTCGCCCCTGCGCACCACGAAGCCGGCGAACATCGCGTCGCCCTCGCGGTAGCGAAAGCCCTTCGAGCCGGGCGAGGGGATCTCGTCCAGCGCGCAGAGCACCGTCCCGGGGAGGGGGCGGGCAGGATTGTCGAGGTCGGTGCGCAAGCGGGCTAGAGCGAGCCGACGCCCACGCGCCAGGGATGGACCTCGACGCTCTCGAACACGCCGGCGGCGGTGTAGGGGTCGTTGTCGGCCAGAGCCTGGACGGTCGCCTTGTCCTCGGCTTCGATGATCAGCAGCGAGCCGACGGGATTACCCTCGTCGCTGAGCAGGGGGCCGGCCGCCTTCACCAGGCCCGAGGCGTTCAGATAGTCGAGGTGCGTGGGACGGGTCGCGAGACGGGTGTCCAGCGCGCCGGGCTTGTCCTTGCAGACGATGACGAAGAGGGCCATGCGGGCGGTCCTTACCTTTAAGCTTCGGATTTCAGGGGGCGCGAGAGCAGGCCCGCGATGGCGGTGTCGACGGCGACCTCGCCGGCCAGGATGGCGGCGACGGCCTCGCAGATCGGGACCTCGACGCCCAGCTTGCGCGCCAGGGCGCGGACGGCGGGGGCGGAGGCGACGCCCTCGGCCACCGACAGCTTTCCGGCCAGGGCCTCTTGCAAGGTCATGCCCTGGCCCAGCGCCAGGCCGACGCTCATGTTGCGCGACTGCGGGCTGGAGCAGGTGAGCACCAGGTCGCCCAGCCCACAGAGGCCAGCGACGGTCTCGGGCTTGGCGCCCAGGGTGACGGCCAGGCGGGTCAATTCGGCGAAGCCGCGCGTGATCACCGAAGCGTGGGCGTTGCGGCCCAGGCCCTTGCCCTCGACGATGCCGCAGGCGATGGCCAGGACGTTCTTCACCGCCCCGCCGGCCTCGGCCCCGATCAGGTCGCCCGCGGTGTAGGGGCGGAAGGTCGGGGTGGCGAT
Organism: Caulobacter sp. GW821-FHT11E10; assembly: GCF_058808375.1. NCBI lineage: Bacteria > Pseudomonadati > Pseudomonadota > Alphaproteobacteria > Caulobacterales > Caulobacteraceae > Caulobacter > Caulobacter sp. GW821-FHT11E10. The sequence goes on along the minus strand of NZ_JBXARP010000003.1, from coordinate 61,357 downwards.
AGCCTCGGCGATGGCCCAGCCCAGGGCCTGGTCCTCGCAGGCCAGGGTGACGGCGGCGGGCAGGCCTCGGGCGACCTCGCCGGCGAAGCTCGGTCCCGACAGCACCGCGATCGGCGCATCGGGCAGGGTTTCGGCGGCGACGTCGGTCATCAGCTTCAGCGTGCCCTGCTCGACGCCCTTGGCGCACAGCACCACGGGCGCGCCGGCCTTGCGGTGCGGTGCGAAGGCGGTCAGGGCCGCGCGCAGGTGCTGGGCGGGGGCGACGGCCAGGATCAGGTCGCAGTCGGCGAGGTCGGCCAAGTCGGTCACGGCCTTGATCGCCGGCTCCAGGGCGATCCCGGGCAGGAACAGGGTGTTCTCGTGGCCCTGGTTGATCGAGGCCACCGCCTCGGGCTCGCGCGCCTGCAGGGTGACCTGGAGACCGGCTCGGGCACAGACCTGGGCGAGCGCGGTGCCCCAGGCTCCGGCGCCGATCACACCAGCGTGCTGATAGCTCATGCCTTGGCTCCCTTGCGTCCGTAGGCGTTGGCGGGATTGGCCAGCGCCGCGGCCTCGTCCAGCGGCCAGCGCGGACGGGCGACGGCGTCGAGGTCGTCGAAGATCCCCAGCGCCAGCCGCTCGGCCCCGGCCAGAGCGATCATGGCGGCGTTGTCGGTGCAATAGGCCAGCGGCGGGGCGGCGAACGAGAAGCCGTTCTTCTCGCAGTCGGCCAGAAGGGCCGCTCGCACCGCGCCATTGGCGGCCACGCCGCCCGCGACGACGAAGCGGAGGTCTCCAGGCCCGTGGCTTTCCTTGTAGAGTTTCATCGCCCGATCGACCCGCTCCGACAGCTGGCGGGCGATGGCGGCCTGGACGGCGGCGGCCAGGTCGCGGCGTTCGTCGTCGGTCGTCAGGGTCTCGGCGATCCGCGCGGCGGCGGTCTTGAGGCCCGAAAACGAGAAGTCGCAGTCCTTGCGGCCCAGAAGCGCGCGGGGCAGGGGATAGCGTGTCGCGTCGCCGCCGACCGCCAGCGTCTCCAGGGCCGGACCGCCCGGATAGGGCAAGCCCAGGGACTTGGCGATCTTGTCGAAAGCCTCGCCGGCCGCGTCGTCGATCGTGGTGCCCAGCCGCTTGCAGGCCCCGACGCCCGACACTTCCAGAAGCTGGCAGTGCCCGCCGGAGACCAGCAGCAGCAGGAACGGATAGGCGATGTCGGCCCCCAGTCGGGCCGAGACCGCGTGGCCTTCCAGGTGATTGACGGCGACGAGCGGCACGCCGCGCGCCAGCGACACGGCCTTGCCGAACGCCAGGCCGACCATGACTCCGCCGACCAGGCCCGGCCCGGCCGTGGCGGCGACGCCGTCCAGCTGGTCGAAGCCGAGACCGGCGGCGCGCATGGCCTCGGCGGCGATCGCGTCGATCGCTTCGACATGGGCGCGGGCGGCGATCTCGGGCACTACGCCGCCGAATGGGGCATGCTGCTCGAACTGGGTGCCGATGATCGAGGACAGCACCGTGACGGTCCCATCGCCCGCGCGGCGCACGACCGAGGCCGCGGTCTCGTCGCAGCTGGTCTCGAGACCGAGGATCGTCAGGCCGGGGGGCGTAGGGCCAGAATCCGTAAGGATGGTCATTCGGTTGCGGGCTTCCCGCCGCTCCTGTAGCAGCGAAGGTGAAATTTCGTCTCCGCAGGTAACGTTCCGACCGTGTCCCGGCAACCTCCCATCCGCATCGGCGCGCGTGGCTCCAAGCTCTCGCTGGCGCAATCGGGCCTGATGCAGGCGCGTATCGCCCATGCGCTCGGCGTGCCGCTAGGCGCCAGCAAGGCGGAGATCGAGGCCGCCGCGCCCCTGATCCCGATCGTCACGACCGGCGACCGCATCCAGGATCGCCGCCTGATGGAGATCGGCGGCAAGGGCCTCTTCACCAAGGAGATCGAGGAAGCCCTGCTGGACGGCCGGATCGACTGCGCGGTCCACTCGCTGAAGGACATGCCGGCCGAACTGCCGCCGGGCCTGGTCCTGGCCGCGACGCCGGAACGCGAAGACCCGCGCGACGCCTTCATCAGCCATGTCGCCGAGCGGCTGGAAGACCTGCCCAAGGGCGCGCGCCTGGGCACCGCCAGCTTGCGTCGCCAGGCCCAGGCGCTGCACGTGCGGCCCGACCTCGAGATCGTCATGCTGCGCGGCAATGTCGATACCCGGTTGGCCAAGCTGGAGCGCGGCGAGGCCGACGCCATCCTGCTGGCCCAGTCTGGCCTGAACCGCCTGGGCCTGGGCCATGTCGCCAGGAGCTGGCTCGACCCCGACGCCTGCCCGCCGGCCCCGGGCCAGGGCGCCCTGGTCATCGAGACCCGGGCCGAGGACGTCAACGCGCCCTGGCTGGACGCCGTCCGCTGCCGCGAGACCACCATCGCCGTCGCCGCCGAGCGCGGCGCCTTGTTCGCTCTGGAAGGGTCGTGCCGCACGGCCATCGGCGCTCGCGCCGTGCTGGAGGGCGCGCGCCTGACCATGATCGTCGAGGCCCTGACGCCGAACGGCGCCCAGCGCTTCCGTCGCCATGGCGAAGTGACCCTGACCGGCGCCGATGACGTCGCCGAGGCCCGCGCTTTGGGCCTGAAGCTCGGCGCCGAGGTCCGCGCCGAGGGCGGCGACGCTATCCTGCTTCCGGAATAGACCATGGGTGAGGGCGCGCCGGTCTGGATCACCCGCGCGCGTCCCGGCGCCCTGGCCACGGCCGATCGGGTCGCGGCCCTGGGCTTCACGCCGATCGTCGATCCCCTGCTCGCGGTCGAGGTCCTCGACGTCGAGCTCGATCTCTCACATGTGGCCGCCCTGGCCTTCACCAGCGCCAATGGGGTCGAGGCCTTCGCCCGACAGTCCGATGAGCGCGGCCTGCCGGTGTTCGCGGTCGGCCGCGCGACGGCGCGCGCCGCGACCCTCGAAGGCTTCGCGTCCGTCTCCAGCGCCGACGGCGACGTCGAGGATCTGGGCCGCCTGATCGCCGGCGCCGCCTCCGGAGCGGTGCTCTGGGCGGGGGCAAGGGAGCCGGCCGGCGATCTCGTCGGCATGCTTCGGGGCTATGGCGTGATGGCCAAGGGCGTGGCCGTCTACGAGACCATCGACCGGGCCCCGTCGGGCCAGACCCTGGCGCGCCTGGACGATCCGCTCACGGCGCTCGTCCATTCGCCGCGCGCGGCGCGCGCCCTGGCGGCGATCCTGCGAGACCGACAGGCGCCGCGCCTGCGAGTCCTGTGCCTGTCCGAGGCTGTCGCCGAGCCCCTGTCGGGTTTGAGCGACCCTCGGTCTGTGGCCTTCGCGCCGCGTCCGGACGAAACCTCGCTCCTGGAGCTGCTTACAGCCGCAGGTCTGTCTGAATAGACAGACCTGATTTTCTTGATGAAGAGCGCGACGGCCGCCAAAACCGGCCGCCACTTTTGGCTGTCGCGCTCTAGCGCGACGTTGCGCGACGCAGCGGCGTGGGGCACGAATGGACCATGAACGCCGCTCCCGATCCCGCTGAAATCGTCGCGCCCAGCGATCCGGCGCTCTATGCCCGCCGACGGGTGATGGGACCGGGCGTGTGGGTCTGGCTCATCCTTTGCGTGCTCTGCGTCGCCCTGGGCGCGAGCATCGCGCATTACGGCCCCACATTGTTCGCGCCCAAGGCCAAGACGCCCGAAAGCGCGGTCTCGGTCACGCCCAGTCCTCGCTCGGTCGCCGAGCGCGTCGCCACCGGTTCGGCCCTGCCGGTCGAGCATGGCGAGACCGCGCTCGCGCCGCCCGCCGCCGACGTGGAGCGCTTGAACGGCCGAATCGCCGCCCTGGAAGCCGGTCAGAAGAGCGTGACGGACGCCGCCGCCGCCGCCCTGGCCGTCTCGGCCCTGTCCGAAGCGACCGAAACCTCGCGCCCGTTCGTCGAGGAGCTGGCCGCCGTCCAGCGGGTCCTGACCTCGCCTGATCTTCGGGCGCTCGAACGCGTGGCCGCCCAGGGCGCGCCGACCCGGGCGAGCCTGGCCGTCCAGTTCGGAAACCTGGCCGGGCGCGCCGCCAGCGCCTCGCGCGATCCCGGCCCCGACGCCGACCTGTTCTCGCGCTTGCGCTACGCCCTCTCCAGCATCGTCTCGATCCGCCACGTCGGGTCGACCAAGGGCTCGACGCCCGACGCCATGCTGGCCCGCGCCCAGGCGCTGCTGGATGACGGCGACGTCGAGGGCGCGGTGGCGGCCCTGGATGCGATCAATGACTCGGCCCGCGAGGTGCTCGCGCCGTGGATCAACGCGGCCGGTCGGCGCATCGAGATCGACCGCCATATCGCCGCCGTCCGCACCGACGCCCTGGCCGGTCTCTCGCGCGTCTCGCGCGATACGGCCCCGGTCGCTCCGCGGGCCATGCCGTGACCCGCGTCGCCTTCGCCCTCTTCCTGGTGGCCGCGACCGCGGTCGGCGTTCTGGCCCTGACCGGAGAGCCCGGCCGGGCCGCGCTGGAATGGATGGGCTGGCGCGTGGAGATGACGGCCGCCGCCGCCGCCCTCCTGACCCTGTTCTCGGCCCTGCTGTTCACCCTGCTTTGGCGGGGGGTCATCTGGATCGTCGAGGCGCCCCGCCGCGCCGCGCGGGTCCGTGCGGAGTCCAAGCGCAAGCAGGCCATCGAGGCCCTGTCGCGCGGCTTCCTGGCGGTCGCCGCCGGCGATGGCTCCGAGGCCCGACGCCTGGCCCAGAAGTCGGCCGAACTGGCCGAGGACGCTCCCGCGCTCGTCCGCGTGCTCGCGGCCCAGGCGGCCGAGGCCGCCGGCGACCGGGGCGCGGCCAAGAGCGCCTACAACGCCATGCTGGGCTTTCCCGAGATGCGCCTGGCCGGCCTGCGCGGCCTGATGCTGGCCGCCCAGGCCGATGGCGACAAGCTCGCGGCCGTCCGTCACGCCGAAACCGCCTACGGCCTGGCCCGCACCGCCCGCTGGGCCTGGCGCGCCCTGCTGGAGGCCCGGCTGGAGGTCGGCGACTGGGCGGCGGCGCTGGCCCTCGTGCAGGGCGCCCTCGAGCGCAAGATCGTCTCGCCCGTCGTGGCCGAGCGCAGTCGCGCGGCTCTCCTGGCCGCCTCCGCCGCGAGTCTCGAGAACTCGTCCGACCCCAAGGCGCGCGCCCAGGCGCTGGATTTCGCCACCCAATCGGTGAAGCTGAAGCCCGACTTCGCGCCCGGCGTGGTCATGGCCGCCCGCCTGCTGGCGGACGACGGCAAGGCCGGCAAGGCGGGGAGCCTGATCGAGGCCGCCTGGAAGGCCCAGCCGCATCCGGCCCTCTGGCTGGCCTATCGCGACCTGAAGACCAATGAGCTGCCCAAGGCCCGCGCCCAGCGTCTGGCCGCCCTGGCCGCCATGAAGCCCGAGGCGCGCGAGAGCCGCCTGCTGCGTGTCGAGAGCGCCCTGGTCGGCGGCGATCCCGTCGCCGCCCGCGCCGTCGCCCGCCTGCTGGACGAGGAAGCCCCGACGGCGCGCTTCGCCGGCCTGATGGCCCGGGTCGCCGCCGCCAACGGCGAGGCCGACGAGGCCCGCGCCTGGATCGCCCGCGGCGTCGGCGCGCCGCAGGAGCCGGACTGGACGGATCTCGACCCCGAGGGCCGGGCCTTCGCCTATCAGCGCGAGGACTGGGCGCGCCTGGTGGTCAGCTACGCCGAGACCGGCCAGCTGATCCATCCGCGTCACGAGCGGCGCGAGCGGACGATGACCGACCTGCCGGAACTGCCCTCCGCCTATGCCGAATCGACCCCGTTCATCCGGGCGGCCGAGACCGGCGGGGCGATGATGCCGATCCCGGACGACCCCGGCGTGTTCGACGCGCCGCCGATTCCAGACCCCCCCGAAGGCGGTCCGGCGCCCCGTCGCAATTCTAATGCAAGACGGCGCTTGGCAAGTGGCTCGCGCCCCGCTAAATAGGCCCTCCTTCGCTTCGGGGTCTTCCCTGAAGCGTCCGTGGGCCGCCTTAGCTCAGCCGGTAGAGCGACGCATTCGTAATGCGTAGGTCAGGTGTTCGAGTCACCTAGGCGGCACCACTTCCCCTTCCTTTTCATGTTCCGCGCCCCGTCCGTTCGACCTGTGCGCCAGATTGTCGCGACCGGATCGCGCCAAGCTTAGCCTTAACGGTTCTTAGCGACTTGGCCGGTACGGGTGGTGTCAGATTCTCGACACTGGACCTCCGCGCCCATGACAACCGCCAGCCAATCCACCGTTCGCTTTCCGACCTTGGCGATCGCCTTGGTCATGCTGGTGTCCGCCACCGTGATCGGATGGCTGGTCTGGACCACCCAGGACGTGTCCAGCCGACTGCAGACCGCCTACAGTCGCGCCGCGACGGGCGAGCGCCTGCTGGGCGAGGTGGCGCGACTGGACGAGGTGCTGACGGGTTCGGCCCGCCTTGCGGCGACGGGCGCCGGCCAGGCCAAGGCGCGCTACGACGCCGCCGCCCCGGAGCTGGACAAGGCGATCGCCGCCGCCCGCGACCTGGCCAGCCCGGCCCTGCGCGAGCGGTTCGAGCAGCAGACGGGCGGTTCGAACAAGATCCTGATCGATCTCGAGACCAAGGCCTTCGAAACCGTGGCCGCCGGCGACGCGGCCGGGGCGACGGCCATCCTCAACGGATCCGACTATTCGAGCGCCAAGCAGGCCTACAGCCAGGGCGCGGCGGCCTTCGGCGCCGACCTGCGCAAGGAGACCGGCGCGGCCGTCCAGAGCGCCAAGGACGCGCGCGGTCGGGCCCTGCTGGTCACCTATGCCGGCGCGGCGATGCTGGCCGCCGGCTGGGCCGTCCTGGTCCGCACCCTGCTGCGCTGGCGGAGCAATCTGGATCGCGCCACCCGCGAGCAGGCTCGCCAACAGGAAGCCCAGCGGGCGATGGAAGCCCAACTGGACGAGGAACAGAAGCTGCACGCCGAGGAGCGCACCCGCGCCGCCGAAGCGCGCCGCGAGGAAGAGCAGCGCGCGGCGGCCGAACAGAAGAAGGTCGTCGAGGCCCTGGCCCGAGGGCTGTCGGCCCTGTCGGCCGGCGACTTGACCGTCACCCTGCGCGAGGCCTTCTCCGGCGAATACGAACAACTGCGCCAGGACTTCAACGCCGCCGTCGCCAAGCTGGAACGGGCGCTGGCCACCATCGTCCAGGCGTCGAGCGGCATCCGCTCGGGCGCCGGCGAGATCAGCCACGCCGCCCTGGACATGTCGCGCCGCACCGAACAGCAGGCCGCGAGCCTGGAAGAAACGGTCGCCGCCCTCGACCAGATCACCTCGACGGTGCGCAAGACCGCCGCCAACGCCGAACAGGCCGGGACGGCCAGCGGCCAGATCCAGGCGCGCGCGGAAGAGAGCGGCGTGGTCGTGCGCGAGACGGTGGCGGCCATGGGCGCGATCGAGAGCTCGTCCAAGCAGATCGGCAGCATCATCGGCGTGATCGACGAGATCGCCTTCCAGACCAATCTGCTGGCCCTCAACGCCGGCGTCGAAGCGGCGCGCGCGGGTGAGGCCGGTCGCGGCTTCGCGGTCGTCGCCCAGGAAGTTCGCGCCCTGGCCCAGCGTTCGGCCGACGCGGCCAAGGAAATCAAGACTCTGATCTCGGCCTCCAGCCAGCAGGTCGATCGTGGTGTGCAGCTGGTCGATCGGACCGGCCTGGCGCTGGAAGGCATCGTGACCGAGATCGGCCAGTTCGCCGGCGTGGTGGGATCGATCGCCGCGTCCGCGCGCGACCAGGCCCTGTCGCTGGCCGACGTCAATACGGCGGTCAATCGGATCGACCAGGTCACCCAGCAGAATGCCGCCATGGTCGAGGAGGCGTCCGCCGCCGCGACCTCGCTGGCCAGCGAAGCGCGTGAACTGGCCGAGCTGGTGGGGGCGTTCCGCACCACCGACGCGGCCGTGGGCGCCAAGGCCGCGCGCGCGGCCTGACACCTTCCGGGCTGCGGACGGAACGTCGTCCGTCCTCGCGTCGTTCGGGTCTCGTAGGAGATCCGCATGGCCGATCGCGTCGACGACGAAACCGCCCTCGAGGAGGTCATGGCCTTTCTCGACTCCCCGCCCGAGCCGGACAGCGCCGACGATGCGCGGTTCGGGGCGCGGCTGCGGCAGGTGATCGCCGCCGCGATCCCGCTGGACGAGGGCGAGGATCCCGAGGACGGGCCGGCTCTTCAGCTGGACGAGGGCCTGCGAAAGCGTTTGGAGGCGGTCGCGCGACGACAGGCCGAGGGCAAGTACTTCGGCGACCATCCCGACGGCATCGGCCCGACCCTGGGCATGGACGTCGGCCGGTCCTGACGACGACTCAGTCGTCCCAGCCCTTGCGCTTCTTCTTCTTGCCCAGGGCGAAGATGCCCGGATAGGGGCCCTTGCCGACCCGGTACAGGCACCAGTCGTCGTCCTTGGCGCAGTCGCCGTCGAAGGCGGCCTTCTTGTCCGGATCGATGGCCGCGTAGAGCGGCGCGGTGCGCGAGCGCAGGCCGGCGGCCTCGGCGCAGGCGTTCTTCTCGGCCTTGGTCAGGGCCGCGACCTTGTCGTTCCGACAGCCCAGGCTGTTGCGCAGGCTCTCGCGGGTGGCGTCGCTCTCGTCGACCAGCTTGCGGGCCGTGAAGCCAGGTGGGGCGACGATGCCGACGGGGCCGGCCGGTTTGACGGTGGGGATGGTCGGAACGCTCACGGGGGGCGGCGGGGACAGATCCCGAATGACGCGCGCGGGCAGGGTCGGCGTGGGCGCCGGCGTGGCCAAGCGTCTTGATGGGGTGTCCAGCAACTCGGCCTCGATGACCGGCGGCTCGACCAGCTGAGGCATCCAATGGGCGCCGGAGACCAGGGCCAGCAGGACCAGCGCATGGGCGGCCAGCGCCAGGGCCAGGATCGCCAGATCCCGCCGATTGGGCGATCGCCAAGTCCCGTCGGCGGTCACCGCGCTCATCGTGCCTCCAGACGCCTTCGCCCGAGAGGTCGGTATCCGGGCCGTGCGGCGCAACCGTGGCCGCGGCGGACAGGAAAAAGGCCCGGCGTCGCCGCCAGGCCCTTCCCTGTTTCAGTGGTGAAGGATGGCGACCTAGGCCGCCGCCTTCGCCTTGACGCCGAAGCGGCCGTAGAAGGTCTCGCCCTTTTCGGCCATCTCGCGCAGCAGGGCCGGCGGGGCGAAGCGCTTGCCGTACTGTTGGGCCAGACGATCGCAGGTCTCGACGAAGGCCTTGGCGCCGACGCCGTCGATCAGGCTGATCGGGCCGCCGGTCCAGGGCGCGAAGCCCCAGCCCAGGATGGCGCCGACATCGGCTTCGCGCGGGTCGACGATGACGCCTTCCTCGAAGCAGCGGGCGGCTTCGACGGCCTGACGGTAGAGCAGGCGGGTGCGGATCTCCTGGATCAGCGCCTGGTCGGCGTCGGTGGTCTTCACCGGCATCAGGTCGGCGAGGCCCTTCCACAGGGTCTTCTGGCCGTTTTCCGGATAGTCGTAGAAGCCCTTGCCGTTCTTGCGGCCCAGGCGGCCCATCTCGACGACCATCTTCTCCAGGACCGGCGCGAACGGGCGCTCCTCGTACTTGTCGCCGAGGTCCTTCTTGGTCTGCTCGCCGATCTTGTAGGAAAGGTCCAGGGCGACGTCGTCATTCATTTCCAGCGGGCCGCGCGGCATGCCCGTGGCGCGGCCGACATTGTCGATGATGGCGGGCGCGATGCCCTCGGCCATCATTTCCAGGCCTTCCTGCACGAAGGTGCCGAAGCAGCGCGACGTGTAGAAGCCGCGGCTGTCGTTGACGACGATCGGGGTCTTCTTGATCTTCAGGACGTAGTCGATCGACTTGGCCAGGGCTTCCTGGCTGGTCTCCGCGCCCATGATGATCTCGACCAGGCCCATCTTGTCGACCGGCGAGAAGAAGTGGATGCCGATGAAGCTCTTCGGCCGCACCGAGGCCTTGGCCAGGCCGGTGATCGGCAGGGTCGAGGTGTTGGAGCCGAAGATGGCGGTGTCGGCCAACTGGGCCTCGGCCTTCTTGGTGACCTCGGCCTTGACCTCGCGGTTCTCGAACACGGCCTCAATGACGAGGTCGCTGCCCTTGACCAGCTCGTAGTCGGTGGTCGGGGTGATCAGGGCCAGGACGGCTTCGCCCTTCTCGGCGGTCATCTTGCCGCGCGAGACGGCCTTCTTCACCAGGCCCTCCGCATAGGCCTTGCCCTTGTCGGCGGCTTCCTGGGTCTGGTCGATCAGGATGCTTTCGATGCCGGCCATGGCTTGGACATAGGCGATGCCCGCGCCCATCATGCCGGCGCCCAGGACGGCGACCTTCTTGGCTTCCGATGGCGGGACATTGGCCGGACGGCCCGAGCCCTTGCCCAGCTCCTGGAGGGAGAGGAACAGGGTGCGGATCATGCCCTTGGCCTGGGGCGACATCATCGTCTTCAGGAAGTAGCGGGTCTCGATGCGGATAGCCGCGTCGAACGGCACCTGCGTGCCCTCATAGACCGCCTTCAGGATGTTCAGCTGGGCCGGATAGTTGCCATAGGTCTGCTTGCGCAGCATGGCGTTGCCCATGACGAAGACCTGGCTGCCGGTCGGGGTGTAGGGACCGCCACCCGGAAGCTTGAAGTCCTTCTTGTCCCACGGCGCGACCGGGTCGCCCTTGGTCTTCACCCAGGTCTTGGCGGCCTCGACCTCGGTCCCGGGGGCGACCACCTCGTGGACGACCTTCAGGGCCAGGGCCTCCTGCGGCTTCATCGACTTGCCTTCGAGCAGGTACGGCGCGGCGGCCATCACCCCCATCAGGCGCGGCAGGCGCTGGGTGCCGCCGGCGCCCGGCAGCAGGCCGACCTTGGCTTCCGGCAGGGCCAGCTGGATCTTCGGATGGTCGGCGACCACGCGATAGTGGCAGGCCAGGGCGATCTCGAGACCGCCGCCCATGGCCAGGCCGTTGATCGCCGCGGCGACAGGCTTGCCGCAGGTCTCCAGGGCGCGGAACGCCTTGTTGAGCGCGAAGCCGGCTTCGAAGGCGGCCTTCAGGCCCTCTTCGCCGGCTGGCGCGCCGACGCCCAGGGCCCCACTACCCAACTCGCCCAAGTCCGCGCCGGCGCAGAAGCCGGTCGCCTTGCCCGAGGTGATGACGGCGCCCTTGATGGCGGCGTCCGACTTGATGGTTTCGACGATCTCGCCGATTTCCTTGATGACCGAAGCGGTCAGGGTGTTCATCGAACGGCCGGGCACGTCGAAGGTGACCAGGGCCACGCCGTCGGAATCGACCTCGATCTTGAAGTTTTCCATATTCATTCTCCTTCTCCTCCCCCTCTGGGGGAGGTGGTCCAGAGGACCGGAGGGGGCAGCTCGGCCCAGGCCGGGCTTGCCCCCTCAGTCGCTCCGCGACAGCTCCCCCAACGGGGGAGCATCGGGTTTCATCAGACGCGTTCGATGACCGTGGCGGTGCCCATGCCGGCGCCGACGCACAGGGTGATCAGGGCGGTTTCCTTGTCCGTGCGTTCCAGCTCGTCGAGGACGGTGCCCAGGATCATCGCGCCGGTGGCGCCCAGTGGGTGGCCCATGGCGATGGCGCCGCCGTTCACGTTCATCTTGTCGTGCGAGATGTTCAGCGCCTGCATCATGCGCAGCACGACCGAGGCGAAGGCTTCGTTCAGCTCGTAGAGGTCGATGTCGTTGACCTCCATCTTCAGCTTCTTGAGCAGCTTCTCGGTGACCAGCGAGGGGCCGGTCAGCATGATCGAGGGCTCGCTGCCGATCGAGGCGGCGCCCTTGATGCGGGCGCGAGCCTTCAGGCCGAGGGCCTCGCCCATTTCCTTGGTGCCGATCAGGACGCCGGCGGCGCCGTCGACGATGCCCGAGCTGTTGCCGGCATGGTGGACGTGGTTGACCTTCTCGACCTGCGGATAGCGCTGGGTGACGACGGCGTCGAAGGCCATCTCGCCCATGCCGGTGAACGAGGCGTTCAGCGAGGCCAGGGTCTGCATGGTGGTCGAGCCGCGCACGGTCTCGTCATGGTCCAGGATGGTCAGGCCCAGCTGGTCTTTCACCGGCACGACCGACTTCTTGAAGCGGCCGTCGGCCCACGAGGCGGCGGCGCGTTTCTGACTCTCGACCGCGTAGGCGTCGACGTCGTCGCGGCTGAAGCCGTAGAGGGTGGCGATCAGGTCGGCCGAGACGCCTTGCGGGGCGAAATAGGTCTTGAAGGCCGAGGACGGGTCGGTCGGCCAGGCGCCGCCGTCGCTGCCCATGGGCACGCGGCTCATGCTCTCGACGCCGCCGCCGATGGCCATCTGGGCCTCGCCCGAGGCGACCTTGGCCGCGGCCATGTTCACGGCTTCCAGGCCCGAGGCGCAGAAGCGGTTGATCTGCACGCCGGCGACGCTCTCGGCGTAGTCGGCGGTCAGGACGGCGGTGCGGGCGATGTCGCTGCCTTGCTCGCCGACCGGAGCCACGCAGCCCAGGACGACATCGTCGACCTTGGAGGTGTCCAGGTTGTTGCGGTCACGCAGGGCTTCCAGCACCTGGCTGGCCAGCGACAGGGCGGTGATCTCGTGCAGCGAGCCGTCCTTCTTGCCCTTGCCGCGCGGCGTACGCACGGTGTCGTAGATGTAAGCGTCAGCCATGGACTGGCTCCTCCCTGGGAAGCGTTGTTCGTGTCGTTGGGCGGTCGGTGGACCGAGTTGCCGTTATTGTTTCCAGTTGCCGATCGGGTACTTGCCGATGGGCTCGCATTTCAGTCCGCTGGCCGAGGCCTTGGCGCGGTAGTAGAGGCGCGAGCCGAACTCGGGCGGCGGCAGCGAGCAGGCGGTGAAGCCCGAGGTCGTGACCTCCAGCTTCCACTCGGCGATCTTGGAGCGCAGCAGCGTGTTGCAGATGTCCTTGCCGGCCGGCTGCAGCGGCAGCTTGAACGCGCCGGGCTGGGGTCGCTTGCCGACCAGTTCGCCGGAGAAGGTCAGGACGCGCGGGCCCTGGACGGCTCGCACGCAGACCACGGCCGAGCGGGCCTCTTGAGCGGGCGGCCCCTTGGGAGCCGGTTGGGCGGCGGCGGGGCCCGCCAACAGCATGATGAGCGGTACGATCACAGCGTCCTCGCGATCAGAAGTTTCATGATCTCGTTCGTGCCGCCGTAGATGCGCTGGATGCGGCTGTCCTTGTACATGCGCGCGATCGGATACTCGTTCATGAAGCCGTAGCCGCCGAACAGCTGCAGGCAGCGGTCGACGATCTTGTTCTCCAGGTCCGAGACCCAGTACTTGGCCATCGAAGCCGTCGCCGCGTCCAGCTTGCCCTCGAGGTGCTGGCCGATGCAGTGGTTGACGAACACCTTGGCGACGGTCGCCTCGGTCTTGCACTCGGCCAGGACGAACTGGGTGTTCTGGAAGTCGATGATCGCCTTGCCGAACGCTTTGCGGTCCTTGACGTAGGCGATGGTCAGCTCCAGCGCGCGCTCGATCGTCGCCATGCCCTGGACGGCGATGTTCAGCCGCTCCTGCGGCAGCTGGCCCATCAGCTGGAAGAAGCCCCGGCCCTCGTCGGTCCCCAGCAGGTTCTCGGTCGGGACCTTCACGTCGTTGAAGAAGAGCTCCGAGGTGTCCTGGGCTTCCTGACCCAGCTTGTCGAGGTTGCGGCCACGCTCGAAGCCTTCCGCGCCGTCGGTCTCGACGATCATCAGCGAGGTGCCGCGCGCGCCGGCGCTGGGGTCGGTCTTGGCGACGACGATGATCAGGTTGGCCGTCTGGCCATTGGTGATGAAGGTCTTGGAGCCGTTGATGACGTACTGGTTGCCGATCTTCTTGGCGGTGGTGGTGATGCCCTGCAGGTCTGAGCCGGCGCCCGGCTCGGTCATGGCGATGGCCGAGACCAGCTCGCCCGTGGCCAGGCGCGGCAGCCAGCGCCGCTTCTGCTCCTCGGTGCCGTAGTGGAAGATGTACGGCATGACGATGGCGTTGTGCAGGCTGGCGCCGAAGCCGTCGACGCCCTTCTTACCCAGCTGCTCCATCAGCACGACCTCGTGGCGATAGTCGCCGCCGGCCCCGCCGTACTCCTCCGGCGTGGAGATGCCGAGCAGCCCGGCCTCGCCCGCCTTGGTCCACATCGAACGATCGACGCAGTGGTTCTTGCGCCAGGTCGCCACGACCGATTCAGGGGCGTGCTCGTCGAAGAACTTTCCGACCGCGTCCTCGAAGATCGCGATGTCCTCTTCGGCCATGAAGGCGGGTTTTTCGACGGCGAGCACGCTCATGATCAGAAAGCCTCCGCGGGCAGGGCCATCAGGGTCGCCGAGCCGGTCTTCAGCTTGGCCAGATGCGACGCGGCGTCAGGCAGGATGCGTTCGATGAAGTAGCGGCCGGTCACCAGCTTGGTGGTGAAGAACGGGTCGGACGAGCCGGCCGCGATCTTGGCGTTGGCCGCCTTGGCCATCAGGGCCCACATGTAGGCCAGGCCGGTCAGGCCGAAGAGGTGCATGTAGTCGGTCGAGGCCGCGCCGGCGTTGTCGGGGTTCTGCAGGCCGTTCTGCATCAGCCACATGGTGCCGTCCTGCAGCTGGGCCTTCACGCCCGCGAGCGCTTCGACGAAGGGCTTGAGGGCCTCGTCGCTGTCGTTCTCGCCGATGAACTGGTCGATCTCCTGGAAGAAGGTCATGACCGCGCGGCCGCCCTTGGAGGCCAGCTTGCGGCCGACCAGGTCCAGGGCCTGCACGCCGTTGGTGCCCTCGTAGATCAGGGCGATACGGCAATCGCGCATGAACTGGCTGACCGGGAAGTGCTCGGTGAAGCCGCTGCCGCCGTGCACCTGCACCGCATTCGAACAGACCTGGAAGCCCTTGTCGGTCAGGTAGCCCTTCAGGACCGGGGTCATCAGGCCCATGTAGTCCGACGACTTCTCGCGGACGGCCTCGTCCGGGTGGACGTGCGACAGGTCGCCGTGCAGGGCGGTCCAGAACAGGAAGGCGCGGCCGCCTTCGATGAAGGCCTTGCTCTCCAGCAGCATGCGGCGGACGTCGGGGTGGACGATGATCGGGTCGGCCGGGCCGTCGGCGTTCTTCGGACCCGTCAGCGAACGACCCTGGAGGCGGTCCTTGGCGAAGGCGACGGCGGCCTGGTAGGCGGCCTCGCCCTGGGCCACGCCCTGCATGCCGACGCCGATGCGCGCCTCGTTCATCATGACGAACATGATCTTGAGGCCCGAATTCTCCTCGCCGATCAGATAGCCCTCGGCGTCGTCGTACTGCATGACGCAGGTGGCGTTGCCGTGGATGCCCATCTTCTCTTCCAGGCCGACGCACTTGACGCCCTGGTTGCGGTCGCCGACCGAACCGTCGGCCTTGGGGACGAACTTCGGCACGATGAACAGGCTGATGCCCTTCACGCCGGCCGGGGCGCCCTCGATGCGGGCCAGCACCAGGTGGACGATGTTGTCGGCCATGTCGTGCTCGCCGGCCGAGATCCAGATTTTCTGGCCGGTGATGCGATAGCTGCCGTCGGCCTGCGGGACCGCCTTGGTGCGCAGCAGGCCCAGGTCCGTGCCGCAGTGCGGCTCGGTCAGGTTCATGGTGCCGGTCCACTCGCCGGAGACCATCTTGGGCAGGTAGGTTTCCTTCTGCGCGTCCGAGCCGCCGGTGTGGATGGCCGAATAGGCGCCGTGGGCCAGGCCCGGATACATCGAGAAGGCCATGTTGGCCGAGCTCGACATCTCGCTGAAGGCCAGGTTGACCACGTGCGGCAGGCCCTGGCCGCCATAGGCGGGGTCCGAGCCGAGGCCCGTCCAGCCGCCTTCGCACAGCTGCTTGTACGCGGCCTTGAAGCCCGGCGGGGTGGTGACGACGTTGGTCGCCGGATCCAGCTGGCAGCCGCTCTTGTCGCCGACCGTGTTCAGCGGGGCCAGGACCTCGCCGGTGAACTGGGCGGCGGCCTCCAGGATCTGCTCCACGGTCTCGAACGGCGCGTCCGAGAAGCCCGGCAGGTCGCCGTGCTGGTCGATGTTGAGCACGTCTCGCAGGATGAAGGCGTGGTCGCGAACGGGCGGCTGATAGGTCATGGAGCGGTCCTGCCAGGGAACTGAGAAGAGTGATCGGGAAGGGGAACGGGTGCGCGGCCGCCGGCCTGAGCGAGACTTGCAAGGCGCGTCTGCTCGAAGCCGGCGTCGCGGGAAGGCTTACTTGCCCAGCATCGCTTCGGCGTGGCCGTCGAGGCGGGCGCGCAGCACCTGCTCGTAGTCGGCCGCGCGCGGCAGGAGGTCGGGACGGATCTCGCCCAGTCGTTTTTCGAGGCGGTCGCAGGCTTCGCGCAGCTCGATCAGGGCGTTGTCGATATCGTCGCGCTGCTGCTCCAGGGCGCTGGCGCGTTCGCGGAACTTCTTCAGCGAGCGGGCCATCTGCGCCGCGCCCTCGTCGTTCTCGTCATAGAGGTCGAGCAGTTCGCGGATCTCGGTCAGGGACAGGCCCACGCGCTTGCCGCGCAGGATCAACTGCAGGCGGACGCGATCCTTGTGGGAATAGACGCGGTTCAGGCCCTCGCGGGCCGGATTGAGCAGGCCCTTGTCCTCGTAGAAGCGCAGGGCGCGCGGCGTGGCTTTGAATTCATTGCAGAGCTGGCGGATCGTGAAGGTCCGCTCGGGGCGTCGCAGGTCGGCCATGGATGGAAACCTCCCAAGGAAGAGGGCCTGGCTACTGCGGCCGGGCCGCTTAGTTATCGTTGATCACCGTAAACCCGATATCGGGCTCGCGTCAACGCTTACGTAAACGTCAACTTGTTCGCGCTTGATAGGTTTACTTTCCTAAGGTTGAGAGGGTATTTTCGGGGGAAGCTAGACGCTTAGGAGGCGCCGATGGCGACCCTCTCTCACGGCGAGATCTGGCGGGCGATCGACGCCCTGGCCCAGCGGTTCGACATGACGCCCTCGGCCATGGCCCGGATGGCGGGCCTGGACCCCACCAGCTTCAATCGCTCCAAGCGCGGGTCGTCCGAAGGCGGCGGCCACGCGCGCTGGCCGTCGACCGAGAGCCTGGCCAAGCTGCTGGAAGCGACGGGGGTGAATTTCTCGGAATTCGCGGCCCTGACCGAGCCCGGGCCGGTGCGCGCGCCGGGCGGCAGGGGCGCGCCGCTGATCGGCCTGGCCCAAGCGGGGCAGGAGGGGTTCTTCGATGCGGCTGGGATGCCGGTCGGGGCCGGCTGGGACGAAGCGCTCGCGCCGGATCTGGGCGAGGGCCTGTTCGCTCTGGAGGTGTCGGGGGAGTCCCTGGCGCCGGTCTATCGCGACGGCGACCGGCTGCTGGTCTCGCCGACGGTCGAGCCTCGCAAGGGTGACCGGGTGGTGGCCCGGACGCATGCCGGCGAGGTGCTGGTCCGGCAATTGGGCCGCGTGACGGCCCGGACCATCGAGCTGCTGCCCCTGGGGGCCCGCCCGGAGGGCGACGGCGATCGCCTGCTGTCGCGGGACGAGGTCGCCTGGATCGCGCGGATCGTCTGGGTCAGCCAGTAGGCCGACCCAAGAAGATCAGGTGCGCGGGCAGCTGGCGTGGGTGTCGAGCAACCAGGCGATCAGCGGGCCGGCGGCGGGGTCCGAGCACGACACGTCGAGCCGGTAGGAAGCCCAGGTGTCGTTGTGCGCGGCCTCGACGTGGGCGTCGGGGAACTGCTGGACAATGCCGCCGAGCAGAGAATCGAATTCCTGACGGTCGGTGGGGCGGAGCGTGAACGAAGCCATTGGAGTAACCTTGATGACTAATCTTGGTTCTGATGGTCCCAGACTAGACTCCGAAAGGTGGGCTAACCCTTAACCGCGAATTCAGACTTCGTTCATCCATGGGGACATGGTGTCGCAGGGGCGCCTGTTCTTTCCCTCTCCCCTCGCGGGAGAAGGTGTCGCCGCGAGGCGACGGATGAGGGGCGCAAAAACGAAAACCGCCGCGACTAGCCCGTAAGCCGGTCGCGGCGGATGTTGTCTTCAACCCCTCACCCGACCCACGTCGTGGGCCACCCTCTCCCGCAAGGGGAGAGGGGTAGGCGCGACCTAAGCGAGCTTCTCTTCGATCAGGGCCACGGTCCGGTCGATCCCGAAGATCGCCGCGAACGAGCCGAAACGCGGACCTTGGCTCTGGCCCAGCAGGACCTCGTACAGGGCCTGGAACCAGGCGCGCAGCGGGTCGAAGCCGTGGGTCTTGCCGACCTCGAACACCTCGTTCTGGATCAGCTCGGCGTCCGGCGCGTCGGCCGGCATGGCCTTCAGCTTGGCCAGCAGGTCCAGCATCGCGGCGCGCTCCTGGTCGGTCGGGGCGCGGAAGGTCTTCGTGGGCTTCACGAAGTCCTCGTAATAGTTGATCGCGTAGCCGGCCAGGCGGTCCAGCAGGGGCTGGGTCTCCGGCGAGGCGCCCGGGATGTAGCGCGACAGGAAGCCCCAGAGGATTTCCTTGGTCGAGGCGTCGGCGGCCGAAACCAGGTTCAGCATCAGGCTGAACGACACCGGCGAGCCGTATTGCGGCGGGCGACCCGAGTGGATGTGCCAGACGGGGTTGTCGAGCTGCTTGGCCGGCTCCTGGCGCTGATAGGCGTCCAGCTGCTGCAGATATTCGTCCGTCGCCTTGGGGATGACGTCGAAATAGAGCTTCTTGGCCGACTTGGGGCTCTGGAACATGTAGTACGACAGGCTCTCGGGCGCGCCGTAGCGCAGCCAGTCCTCCATCGACAGGCCGTTGCCCTTGGACTTGGAGATCTTCTGGTTGTTCTCGTCCAGGAAGAGCTCGTAGTTGAAGCCTTCCGGCGGCACGCCGCCCAGGGCTCGGCAGATGGCGCCCGAGGCCTTGACCGAGTCGATCAGGTCCTTGCCCGACATCTCGTAGTCGACGCCCAGAGCCGTCCAGCGCATGGCCCAATCGGGCTTCCACTGCATCTTCACGTGGCCGCCGGTGACCGGGACCTCGACCTTGGAGCCGTCCTCGTCCTCGAAGACGATCGTGCCCTTCTCGACATTGCGCTCCAGGGTCGGGACCTGCAGCACCTTGCCGGTGGTGGGGCTGACGGGGAGGAACGGCGAATAGGTGGCGCGGCGCTCTTCGCCGAGCGTCGGCAGCATGACCTTCTGGATGGCGTCGAAGCGCTCCAGCGCCGTCAGCAGGGTCGCGTCGAACAGGCCGCCCTTGTAGCAGTCGGTCGACGAGACGAACTCGTACTCGAAGCCGAAGCCGTCCAGGAACGCGCGCAGGCGGGCGTTGTTGTGGGCGCCGAAGCTGTCGTGGGTGCCGAACGGGTCGCGGACGACCGTCAGCGGCTTGCCCAGATCCTCGATCAGCGGCTGCTTGTTCTCGATGTTGTCGGGAACCTTGCGCAGGCCGTCCATGTCGTCGCTGAAGGCGATCAGGCGGGTCGGTATGACGTCGTCGACCAGCGCGCGGAAGGCCTGGCGCACCATGGTCGTGCGCGCCACTTCACCGAACGTGCCCAGGTGCGGCAGGCCCGACGGACCATAGCCGGTCTCGAAGATCACGGCCTTGGCGAGCGCCGGATAGGCCTTCACCGCCTCGTCGGTCTTGCCGGCGTCGATCAGGGCCTTGGCGGCTTCCTGGTCGGCGCGGTCGGGAAGACGCACGCGCAGGACGCGGGCGATGGTGGCGCGCGCCTGCTCGAACGGCCAGGAGCGGGCTTCGCGGGCGAGGGGGGAGAGGCCTTCAAACATGGCGCGGGCTATAAACGGTGTGGCGTCAAAGGGCTAGGGCGCGGGGGCCACAGCTTCAGAACGCCGCGCTGACGATCGTCCCGTCCGGCAGCAGGACGGCGCGCTTCAGGCCGCTTGAATCGAAGGGCATGGCGACATTGCCCTCGCGATCGATGGCGATCAGCCCGCCATGTCCGCCGAGGTCCGCCACCTCCTGAATCGCCGCCTGAGCCGCGCTCTCCAGGCTCTCGCCGCCGAAGCGGACGCGGTGGGCGATCTGGGCGGCGACGGCGGTGCGGATGAAGTATTCGCCCTGGCCCGTGCAGGAGACGGCCGCGAAGCCATCGGCCCAGGCGCCCGCGCCGATGATCGGTGAATCTCCGACCCGGCCGGGCCGCTTGCCGAACACCCCGGCCGTCGAGGTGGCGGCGGCCAGGCGGCCCTCGGCGTCGCGGACCACGCAGCCGACGGTGCCGGTCGGCAGGGCGTCCGGCGGGTGATTGTCTTCGAACGCCCCGGCGCGGGTGAACCAGGCCTGCGGATCCTCGACCGTCTCCAGCCCCTGGTCGCGGGCGAAGTCGATGGCGCCCTGGCCGGCCAGCATCACGTGCGGGGTCTGTTCCATGACCGCGCGGGCGGCCAGGATCGGGCTCTTGAAGCCTTGCAGAGCGGCGACCGAGCCGGCGCGCAGCGTCGGGCCGTCCATCAGGCTGGCGTCCAGCTCGTATTCGCCGTCGGCGTTGGGCGAGGCGCCCTTGCCGGCGATGTAGAGGCCGCTGGCCTCCAGCGCGACAACGGTCTCGACGGCGACATCGAGGGCGCTGGCCCCGGCCGCAAGGCGATCCCGCGCCGCCTCGACCAGGCCGCGCATGTGGGCGATCTCGACAGCGTAGTCGTGGCCGCGCTTGGCCCCGGCGCCGCCGTGCAGGGCGAGACTAAAACGTTTGTTTGACATTCTGCTTCCTTGGCCAGGCGTCCCGCGCTAGCGTCCGGCCCTCTTAATGAAGAAACCCGGGAGAGGCGATATGAAGGCGGTGCTCAGCAAGGAAGTCGGGGGTCCCGAGACCTTGGTGCTGGAAGAGCTGCCCGATCCCGTCGCCGGGCCCGGCCAGGTGCTGATCGACGTCAAGGCGTGCGGGGTGAACTATCCCGACGTCCTGATCATCGAGGACAAGTATCAGTTCAAGCCGCCGCGCCCGTTCGCGCCGGGCGGCGAGGTCTCCGGCGTGATCTCGGCGGTGGGCGAAGGCGTCACCCGCTTCAAGGTCGGCGACCGGGTCCTGGCCTCGACCGGCTGGGGCGGCTACGCCGAGAAGCTGGCCCTGGAAGAGCAGCGCTGCACCCACATCCCCGACAACATGCCCTTCGACGAGGCCGCCGCCTTCGTCCTGACC
Source organism: Caulobacter sp. GW821-FHT11E10 (assembly GCF_058808375.1). Classification (NCBI taxonomy): domain Bacteria; kingdom Pseudomonadati; phylum Pseudomonadota; class Alphaproteobacteria; order Caulobacterales; family Caulobacteraceae; genus Caulobacter; species Caulobacter sp. GW821-FHT11E10. The sequence continues at coordinate 40,363 of NZ_JBXARP010000003.1, read as the reverse complement.
TACGGCACCTCGTACTACGCCCTGAAGGATCGCGGCGTGCTGAAGGCCGGCGAGACCCTGCTGGTGCTGGGCGCGGCCGGCGGCGTGGGCCTGGCGGCCGTCGAGCTGGCCAAGGCCATGGGCGCCAAGGTGATCGCCGCGGCCTCCAGCCAGGAGAAGATCGACCTGGCCATCAAGCACGGCGCCGACAGCGGCGTCGTCTATCCGCGCGGCCCGTTCGACAAGGACGGCCAGAAGGCGCTGGCCAATCTGATCAAGGACGCCTGCGGCCCCAGCGGCTGGGACGTGGCCTATGACGCGGTCGGCGGCGACTATTCCGAAGCCACGATCCGCGCCGCCGGCTGGAACGGCCGCTTCCTGGTCATCGGCTTCCCGTCGGGCATTCCGAAGATCCCGCTGAACCTGACCCTGCTGAAGTCCTGCGACATCGTCGGGGTGTTCTGGGGCGCGGCGGTGGCGCGCGATCCCAAGGGTCACGCCCAGAACCTCAAGGAGCTGATGGCGCTGTACGCCGAGGGCAAGATCAAGCCGTTCGTCTCGGAGCGCTTTCCTCTTGCCCGGGCCGGCGAAGCCATCGCCCACCTCGCCAGCCGCAAGGCCATGGGCAAGGTGGTGATCACCACCGACTGAGTAAGTCAGGTTTCGCTAAGCATTCTTCTTAGCGAAGCTATGAGGACATTCCGCGAGAGTGCTTCCAGAGATTGGGAGACTCCGCGGCGATGGACGTCCAGCTGGAAGAGAACGGAGCGGCCGCGCCGCGCCGTCCTTACCGCCTCAAGCGGCGGCCGGAGGAGCGCGTCCAGGTGCTGGGCGCGTCCATGGACCTGGTGCGCGCCGAGGAAGTCTTCTACTTCGTGATGGGCAAGCTGGCGGCGGGGCAGGGCGCCATCGTCGCCAACCACAACCTCCACAGCCTGTACCTGGTCCGCAAGGACGAGAAGATCCGCGCCTTCTACGAGGCTTCGGAGCTGATCGAGGTCGATTCCACCCCGGTGATCCTGTGGGCGCGGCTGATGGGCCGGTCCAGCCGTTCGTTCCACCGCTGCACCTATCTGGACTGGCGCGACGCCTTCTGGGCCCTGGCGACTCAGAAGGCCTGGAAGGTCTTCTTCGTCGGCGGCGCGCCCGGCGTGGCTGAGCAGGCCATCGAACGCATCAAGCAGGACTGGCCGGCCGTCCAGGTCGCCAGCCATGACGGTTATTTCGACGCCACGCACGGCTCGGCGCAGAACACCGCGGTGGTCGAGCAAATCCGGAAGTACAAGCCCGACATCGTGCTGGTCGGCATGGGCATGCCGCGCCAGGAGATCTGGACGCTGGAGAACCACAAGGACTTCGGCCCGGCCGTGACCTTCACCGTCGGCGGCGCCTTCGACTACGAGGCCGGCGTCCAGAAGGCCGCGCCGCGCTGGATGGGTCGGATGGGCGTCGAGTGGCTGTTCCGCCTGACCGCCGATCCCAAGCGGCTGTTCACCCGCTACTGCGTCGAGCCCTGGTCGCTGATCGGCCCGGCGCTGGGCGATGTCGCGCGGCGCCTGGCGGCGGCCGATTCCCAGGCGGCGGACGCCGCGCGCTGGGAACGCATGCGCGCTCGCAACGAAGCTTAGCCCCGGCGTCGAAGCCCCCTAGCCAACCCCGGTTTGCTCCGCGAATATGATCATTGATCACTGACCCGCGAAGAGGTCGGGGACGCGGAGGGAATTTCCATGGTCGGACGTCTGGACGGCAAGGTCGCCGTCGTCACCGGGGGCTGCTCCGGCATCGGGCTGGGCGCGGTCGAGCTGTTCGTCGCCGAAGGCGCGTGCGTGGTCGCCGCCGACCTGCAGGCCGAGAAGGGCGAGATGCTGGAGAAGCGTTTCCCCGACAAGGTTCGCTTCTCGCGCTGCGACGTCACCTCGGAAGACGATCTGGCCAAGACCATGGCCCTGGCCGAGAGCGCGTTCGGCGGCCTCGACATCCTGTTCAACAACGCCGGCCACGGCGGCACGCCCGCCTCGGTGCCGGAGCTGACGGTCGAGGGCTGGGACAAGACCTTCGCCCTGCTGGTGCGCGGTCCGGCCATCGGCATGAAGCACGCCCTGCCGCTGATGCTGAAGCGCGGCGGCGGTTCGATCATCAACACCGCCTCGATCGCCGGCCTGCAGGCGGGCTTCGGGCCGCTGGCCTATTCGGCGGCCAAGTCGGCGGTCATCCATATGAGCCGGTGCGCGGCGGCCGAGCTTTCGCCGCTGAAGATCCGGGTCAACGCCATCTGCCCCGGCCTGATCGCCACCTCGATCTTTGGGGCCTCGATGGGCCTGCCGCGCGAGGTCGCCGACCAGATGGCCGCCCAGATCGCCTCGATCGGTCCCAAGATCCAGCCCATCCCCAAGTCGGGCCTGCCCGAGGACATCGCCGCCGCCGCCCTCTACCTGGCCAGCGACGACTCGCAGTTCGTCACGGGCACCCACATTGTCGTCGACGGCGGTATCACCGTCGGGCCGCGCAGCGCGTGGGACCGGAACACGCCCTCGCCGATCCTGGCGGCCATGGGCATCACCCCCGAACAGGCCGACCAGATGCGGGCCAGTCTGCTCGCCTCCGGCGCGGCGGGGTGACGCTCACCCCCAACCTGCGCGGGGCGCTGTGGATGCTGGCCTCGGCGGTCGGCTTCACGGCGATGACCACCTTGATCAAGTTCCTGGGCCCCGGCTATCCAGCGGCCTTGCAGACCTTCTATCGCCAGCTGGCGGGGGTGATCGTGCTGTTGCCGCTGATCGCCCGCGACTGGCGTGGGGCGTTCCGGACGACGCGGCCGGGCATACTGATCTTCCGGTCCAGCGCCGGGGTCCTGGCCCTGATCATGGGCTTCTACGCCTATCAGAAGCTGCCGTTGGCGGACGCCAACGCCCTGTCGTTCACCCGGACCCTGTGGCTGGTGCCCCTGGCCGCCTTCGTCCTGCGCGAGCCGATCGGGCCTTTGCGGATCGGCGCCGCCCTGGTCGGGTTCCTGGGCGTGCTGATCATGCTGCGACCCGGCGCGGGCGGCATGAGCGCCTGGATCGGTTGGCCCCAGGCCTGCGCCCTGATCTCGGCCTTCCTGTTCGCCCTGACCATCACCGGCATGAAGGTGATGACCCGCGACCACAGCCCGTTCGTGCTCCTGGTCTACGCCGCCGTGCTGGGCCTGGTCTTCGCCTTGCCGCCGGCCCTGTTCGTCTGGCGCTGGCCGACCTGGCCGGACCTCGGATTGCTGGCCGCCATGGGCGTGATCGGCACCTTCACCCAGGGGGCCTATATCAAGGGCATGGAGGCCGGCGAGGCCGCGGTCATGGCGCCGATCGACTATACGCGGCTGGTCTTCGCGGTGGGCGCGGGCTTCCTGCTGTTCCACGAGATCCCGCGCGCGGCGACGCTCATCGGGGCGGCGATCGTGGTGGTCTCGACCCTGTTCATCTCGTGGCGCGAGCACCAGCTGGCCCAGCGCGCGGCGGCTGTCGAAGCGGCGGCGGTCTAGCCGGCGTAGGCGCGCCGCCACGCCACGAAACGCGCCAGGCCCTCGGCCAGCTCGACCTTCGGCTGGTAGCCGCAGAGCGCCTTGAGCTTGTCGATATTGGCGAAGGTCGCGGTGACGTCGCCGGGCTGCATCGGCCGCATGATCTTCCGGGCCTCGATCCCCAGCGCGTCTTCCAGCGTGGTGATCATGGCCGTCAGCCCGACCGGATCGTTGTCGCCGACATTGTAGATCTCGTGTCCGCCGGCGGCCGGCGGATGGTCGAGAACGCCGAGGACGCCGTCGACGATGTCGTCGATGAAGGTGAAGTCGCGGGCCATCTGGCCTTCGCCATAGACCTCGATCGGCTCGCCCTTCAGCATCTTCTCGGTGAAGCCGTAATAGGCCATGTCCGGCCGCCCCCAGGGGCCATAGACCGTGAAGAACCGCAGGCCCGACTGCGGGAAGCCGTACAGCGCCGCGTAGCTCTGGCTCAGCATCTCGCACGAGCGCTTGGTCGCGGCGTAAAGCGACACCGGACGATCGGCCGGATCGGTTTCGCGGAAGCCGTCGCCGTTCAGCGGCCGGTCGCCATAGACGCTGGACGACGAGGCGTAGACCAGGTGCTCGACCCCGGCATGGCGACAGGCCTCCAGCACCGACAGGTGGCCGGCCAGGTTGCTGCGCTCATAGGCGAAGGGGTTGTCGATCGAGTAGCGGACCCCGGCCTGGGCGGCCAGATGCACGACCCGCCTGGCGCCCGAGGTCTTCACCAGCTCGGCCAGGGCCTCATGCTCGGCGATGTCCATCCGGACCATCTTGAAGCCCGGCCGGGACTCAAGCCGCGCGGCGCGCGCCGCCTTCAGGGCCGGGTCGTAATAGTCGTTGAAGACATCGACCCCGATCACCGCCTCGCCGCGATCCAGCAGGCGTTCGGCCACGTGCATGCCGATGAAGCCCGCCGCACCCGTGACAATGACCGCAGACGCCATGCCCTGCTTCCTACTGACGCCCGATCGAGGCGTAGGTGAAGCCGTGGCGAACCATCTCGCTGGGCTTGTAGACATTGCGCAGGTCGACGACGACCGGGGCGTTCATCAGGAGCTTCAGGCGGTCGAGATCGAGGGCGCGGAACTGGTCCCACTCGGTCAGGATCACCAGGGCGTCGGCGCCCTCGGCGGCGTCATAGGCGCCGTTCTTGAAGTCGATGCCGGGCAGCAGCTTCTCGGCCTCGTGGCGGCCTTCCGGATCGAAGGCCTGGACCTTGGCGCCGAGGGCCAGCAGGGCCGGGACGATGTCGAGGCTGGGGGCGTCGCGCATGTCGTCGGTATTGGGCTTGAAGGTCAGGCCCAGCACCCCGATCGTCCGGCCGGTCAGGTCATCCAGGTTCATGGCCTTGGCGATCTTGGTGGCCATGGCCTTCTTGCGGGCGTCGTTGACCTCGACCGTGGTCTCGATCAGCCGGGTCGGCGCGCCGTAGTCCTGGGCGGTCTTGACCAGGGCGATGGTGTCCTTGGGGAAGCACGAGCCGCCATAGCCGGGGCCGGCGTTCAGGAACTTGCCGCCGATGCGCTTGTCCAGGCCGATGCCCTTGGCGACCTGCTGGACGTCGGCGCCGACCACTTCGCAGAGATCGGCCATCTCGTTGATGAAGGTGATCTTCATCGCCAGGAAGGCGTTGGCCGCGTACTTGATCAGCTCGCTGGTGCGGCGGCCGGTGAAGACGATCGGGGTCTCGTTCAGGAACAGCGGGCGATAGAGCTCGCGCATCACCGCCTGGGCGCGTTCGTCATCGGTGCCGACGACCACGCGGTCCGGACGCTTGAAGTCCTCGATCGCCGCGCCTTCGCGCAGGAACTCCGGGTTCGAGACCACGGCGAACTGGGCGTCCGGGCGAGCCTTCTTGATGATCGCCTCGACCTCGTCGCCGGTCCCGACCGGTACGGTCGACTTGGTGACGATGACGGTGAAGCCGTCGATCAGGCCGGCGATCTCCTCGGCCGCGGCGTAGACGTAGGAGAGGTCGGCATGGCCGTCGCCGCGACGGGTCGGGGTGCCGACGGCGATGAAGATCGCGTCGGCGTTCTTGATCGCCTCTGCGCCGTCCAGGGTGAAGAACAGGCGGCCTTCGCGGACGTTGCGCGCCACCAGGTCTTCCAGACCCGGTTCGAAGATCGGAATCCCGCCCTTTTCCAGGCGCTGGATCTTGCTCGGATCCTTGTCGATGCAGGTCACCACATGGCCGAAGTCGGCGAAGCACGCCCCCGACACCAGACCCACATAACCCGTGCCAATCATCGCTACGCGCATCGAAGCATCCTGAAAGGGAGCGCCGCCTCGTGCGTCGCTTCCCGCCTAATCCAGCAATCACGGCGCCGAGGCAAGCCGCGCGCCTAAAATGCTCAGGGCCGTGACATCTTGATGACCTCGCGGATCAGCTTTCAAGCGGACCGTAAACCCGCTAGCGAAAGGCGGTCTTCGTATTGGGATCGCTGATGCAAACCGTTCTGGTGACCGGTGGGGCCGGATATGTCGGCTCGCACGCCTGCCTGGCCTTGGCGGCGGCAGGTTTCCGACCGGTCGTGTTCGACGATCTCTCGAACGGCCACCGCGAACACGTCCAGTGGGGACCGCTGGAAGTCGGCGATATCCGCGACGCCGCGCGCCTGGACGCGGTGTTCGCCGCGCACCAGCCTGTCGCCGTCCTGCACTTCGCCGCCCGCATCGAGGTGGGCGAGTCGGTGAAGGACCCGGGGACCTTCTTCGACAACAATGTCGGTGGGGCGATCACCCTGGTCGAGGCCGCGCGCCGGGCCGGCGTCAACGCCCTGGTCTTCTCCTCGACCTGCGCGACCTTTGGCGATCCGGTCCGGATGCCGATGGACGAGGGCCACCCGCAGGCCCCGCTCAATCCTTATGGCCGCGGCAAGCTGATGGTCGAGCAGGCCCTGGCCGACTACGACCGCTATGTCGGCTTCCGCAGCACGGTGATGCGCTACTTCAACGCCGCCGGCGCCGATCCCGAGGGCCGCATCGGCGAGTGGCACGAGCCCGAGACCCACGCCATCCCGCTGGCCATCCAGGTCGCCCTGGGCCAGCGGCCGCACTTCACCATCTTCGGCGACGACTACGATACCCGCGACGGCACGGCGGTGCGCGACTACGTCCACGTGCTGGACCTGGCCGACGCCCACGTCTCGGCCCTGCGACGGCTATTGGCCGGCGGGGCGTCGGAATCGTTCAACCTGGGCAGCGGGACGGGCGTGACCGTGCGCGAACTGGTCGACGGCGTGGGCCGGGCGACGGGCGCGCCGCTGCCGGTCCAGATGGCCCCGCGCCGCCCCGGCGACGCACCGATGCTGGTGGCCGACAACGCCAAGGCCCGGACCGAGCTGGGCTGGACGCCCTCCCGAGACCTCGACGCCATCCTGTCCAGCGCCTGGCGCTGGCACGCGGGGATGGCGGCTCGCTGAGAGGCTGGCGACGAGTTGAGGGCGGCTTTTGGCCCGTTGCGGACATCTGGCTCTGTGCGTCCTTCGAGGCGCGCTCAGGAGCGCGCACCTCAGGATGAGGTGGTCAGTGCAATGAGATCCTCATCCTGAGGCGTGAGCCGAAAGCGAGCCTCGAAGGACGCACTGAACATCCGACTCCCACCCAGGGCGGACGCGGGAATCCCTCTCTCTGAGAGAGAGGGAGGGGCCCACGCCGCAGGCGTGGGAGGGTGAGTGGTTACACCCTCACCGAAGGAAGCTCGGACGAAGCGCTAGGCAAATGATGGGTGTTGCTTGCAACAGCGATGGAGCCGTTCAGGTTTCTCCGGCCAGCGGTGAAACCACTCACCCTCCCACCGCTACGCGGCGGGCCCCTCCCTCTCTCAAAGAGAGAGGGATTCGATGCGCCAGACGGCCAATATCAACGTCCCCTAACCACCCTGATCGGACCTTCAGCTGGCAAAGTCCCATTGTAGGCATTTGAACGAGATAACTTCATCTTCGCTGTCGTGAACGAAGTACCTAACCCTGTCGTGCTGCCAATGGCTCACGTCCTCGATCAAGAGAATGCAGTCAACCATAGCGTTGAGGTCGATAAGGCGCAGATCGCTGATCCCATTGAAAATGGCGCTACGCTCGCTGTCTGCGAGTTCAGGCGAGGGACGAAGCGTCAGCGCCAGTGACGGGGCCTGGGGAAATGATGTCCGGTCAAAACGAACATCTACTATGTAGCCTCGGGCCACCTGGGTTTCATTCATAGGCAGACCTTGCTGCACAACGAACAGGGCAGCAACGTCCGACTTCCACCCTAGTCGGACATTGGCTCACTGCGTCCTTCGAGGCGCGCTCAGGAGCGCGCACCTCAGGATGAGGTGGTCAGTGCAAGGAGATCCTCATCCTGAGGCGTGAGCCGCAGGCGAGCCTCGAAGGACGCACTGAACATCCGACTCCCACCCATCGCCGACGTTCGCCGCAGCCGCCAAACCACCCCGACCCAACGCTCGTCGGCCTCAACGACGCCCGCCCTGGCGGCGGAACGCCTAGGCCAGCTCCAGCGCCCGCAGCACCGCGAACTGATCGTAGTAGGGCCGCTCGCAGACGATCTTGTCGCCGCCCGGCGGGAACTCGAAGCTGGCGGCCATGCGGACGCGGAACGGCTTGCCGGTCGGTTCGACGGTGCGGCCCGAGAGTTTCAGCGGGCCCAGGTGCGTGCCGGTGAGCCAAAACTCGACCAGCACCGTGTCGCCGCCATGGGCGATGGCGATGATCTCGTTGCCCTGGTCGGGGAAGGGCGTGCGCGAGGCGGCGAAATAGCCGCGCACGGCGGTCTCGCCGTCAAACACCGCGCCGCCGCCATGCATCTCGTAGCGCGGGTGCTGGAAGGTGGCGATCACCGCGTCCCAGTCGTGGATGCACTCCAGGGCCATGTGGTCGCGCACCACCTGGATGCGGCGTTCAGCGAGAGCGTCCAAAGCTTCCTCCCTTGTCTTGCGGGAAGCCTGAACCGGCCGACGTCAGAAGTCGACCGCGACGCCCTTCTTCTCCCAGTCGCCGAAGCGGGTCGGCTCGGGGCCCTCGCGGCCGCCCTTCTCGGGAGGCAGGGTCGAGGCTGCCTCGGCGGCGCGGCGGGCGGCGGCCTCTTCCAGGGCGCGGCGGGCGGCGGGGCTCAGCTCCTTGCCGGGCGCGGCGCCGGGGATCTCGGACTCTGGGGTTTCTGAAGGATTTGTCATGAAACGTCTTTAGATCGTGGATGCGATTTAAGAAAACAGTGGTTGAAGAACGTTGATCCGCGGTTAGATCTGCGCGTCTGCTCGGGTCCGCCGAGATCAACTGAAGCGAGGGGGGACTTCAATGCCTCGAGTATCCAAAGCTTTCTTTCTTTGCGCCGTGGTCTACGGCATCTGCGGCATGTCGCTGGGTATCTTCATGGGCGCCAGCCAGGATCATACGCTGATGCCGGTCCATGCTCACGTCAATCTTCTGGGCTGGGTCAGCCTGGCGATCATGGGCGGCTTCTACGCCCTGGTCGGCGACCGCGCCCCGATCCGGCTGGCCTGGATCAATTTCGCCCTGTCGAACGTGGGCCTGCTGCTGGTCGGCCCGCTGCTGGCCCGCCTGCTGCTGACCGGCGACAAGCGCGTCATTCCGTTCATGGGCATCGGCGAAGTCGCGCTGGTGCTGGGCATGGTCGTGTTCGGTCTGGCCGTCCTGAAGACCCAGGCCAAGGCCGCCGACGTGGCCGCCGCATAGCTCGGTTCTCGACAAGACACTTGCGTCTCGCCGCGTCACAAGGCACGGCGAGGCGGTGACTCAAGAATTGAACGACGGCCTCCCCGCCCGGGAGGCCGCCCTGACCCTGATCGACGCGGCCCTGTCGCGTCGCGGCGGCATCGACGAAGCCGCTTCGGCCAACGGTTTCCGCTTCCTGGAACCGCGTGAGCGCGCGTTCGCGCGGGCGCTGGCCATGGCCGTGCTGCGCCATCTGGGCCCCATCGACCGCGCCCTGGCCGCCAAGCTGCAGAAGGCCCCGCCCGACCGGGTGATGCACCTGCTGCGTCTCGGCGCGGCCCAGGCCTTCCACCTGGAGGTCCCGGCCTTCGCCGCCGTCGCCACCAGCGTCGAGCTGGCCGGCGCCAACAAGACCAGCCGGCCGTTCAAGGGCCTGGTCAACGCCGTGCTGCGCGGCCTGCTGCGCGATCCGCCGCCCAGCGACGACCCGACCCTGCTGGCGCCGCCCTGGCTCTATTCACGCTGGATCGCCGCGTTCGGCGAGGCCACGGCCCGCGAGGTCGCCGCCCAGATCGCCATCGAGCCGGCCACCGACCTTTCCCTGAAGCCCTCCGCCGACGCGGCCGTCCTGGCCGAGGCGCTGGAGGCCGAGATCCTCGACGGCGGCACCCTGCGCGTGCGCCGCAAGGGCGACGTGGCCGCCTGGCCGAACTTCGAGGACGGCAGCTGGTGGGTGCAGGACGCCGCCGCGGCCGTTCCCGTTCGCCTGCTCGATATCAAGCCCGGCGACAAGGTGCTGGACCTCTGCGCCGCGCCCGGCGGCAAGACCCTGCAGCTGGCCGCCCTGGGCGCCGACGTCGTGGCCCTGGACCGCTCGGCCGCCCGCCTCAAGCGCGTTTCCGAGAACCTCGAGCGGATGAACCTGACCGCCGAGATCGTCGCCGCCGACGGCGCGACCTGGGACGACACGCGGACCTTCGACGCCATTCTGCTGGACGCGCCGTGCAGCGCCACCGGCACCTTCCGCCGCCATCCCGACGTGCTGTGGGCCGCGCGGCCCGGCGACGTGGCCAGCCTGGCCGGCGTCCAGTCCCGGATCCTCGACAGCGCCGCCGACCGCCTCAAGCCCGGCGGCCAGCTGGTCTATTGCGTCTGTTCGCTGGAGCCCGAAGAGGGCGAGGCCCAGGTCGAGGCCTTCCTGGCCCGTCGCAAGGACGTGGTCCTGGACCCGATCCAGCCTGGCGAAGGCCCCTCGGCGGGCTTCCCGGAGGCCAGCTTGACCCCGCGCGGGACCCTGCGCCTGCTGCCGCATCACCGCGAAGGCGGCCAGGACGGCTTCTTCGCCGCGCGGTTCCGGAAGGCGACAGCCTAGGCTGTCATCCCGGCGAAGGCCGGGATCCAGGCCAAGCAGAGATGACAGGACGGCGCGACGCGGCTATCCCAGGACCATGACCGCGCCGATCATCGCTCCGTCCATTCTTGCTTCCGACTTCGCCCGCTTGGGCGCGGAGGTCGCCGCCATCGAGGCGGCCGGCGCCGACTGGGTCCATGTCGACGTGATGGACGGCCACTTCGTGCCCAACATCACCCTGGGTCCGGACATCGTCAAAGCCATCCGGCCGCACGCCAAGATCCCGTTCGACGTGCACCTGATGATCAGCCCGGCGGACCCTTACCTTGAAGCGTTTCGCGCCGCCGGGGCGGACATCATCAGCATCCATCCGGAAGCCGGTCCGCACCTGCACCGCTCCCTCAAGCGCATCCGCGAGCTGGGGGCCAAGGCGGGCGTGGTGTTCAACCCCTCGACCGGGATCGACCATGTCGAGTGGATCCTGGAGGACGTCGACCTGCTGCTGGTCATGTCCGTGAACCCCGGCTTCGGCGGCCAGAGCTTCATTCCCGGCCAGCTGCGCAAGGTCGAGGCCCTGCGCAAGATGGTCGACAAGGCCGGGCTCGACATCATCATCGAGGTCGACGGCGGCGTGACCCCGGCCACCGCCCCGCAGTGCGTCGCGGCGGGGGCCACCGCCCTGGTCGCCGGCTCGGCGGTGTTCAAGGGCGGGCCCGGCGCCTATGCCGACAACATCCGCGCCCTGAAGGGCGGCTGACCCCAACCCATGGCCGTCAAGCGTTCCGCCCACGGCTTCAAGTTTCCCGCGCCATCCCCGCGCGGCGGCGTCCTATGGAAGGCCGTCGGCGCCGAGATCGCCACCCATGCCGAGCGCGAATGGTTCGGCTCCGGTCCGCACCGGCTCAAGCTGGCCCTGCCTCGGCCCGAGGGCCTGTCGGCCCGTCCCCGCGACCCGCGCCCGGCCGACGCCGCCCACGGGCTGAAGATGATGTCGGGCAACCTGACCCTGGACGGCGGGACCCTGCGCCTGGGCGCCGACGGCGACCCGTTCGACACCGCCAGCCCCTCGCGCCGCTTCGCCGTCAGCCTGCACCGCTTCGACTGGCTGCCCGACCTGGTCGCCGCCGGCTCGGACGGGGCCCGCCGCGCCCTGCGGCTGATGGACGACTGGCGCCGGGTGTTCGGCAAGTGGAACGCCTTCTCGTGGAGCGCCGACTGCATCGAGCGGCGGGTCTTCCACCTGGCCTGCGCCGCCAAGTCCCTGGCCGCCGAGGGCAGCGACGCCGAGATCGCCGACCTCTGCCAGGACATCGCCCGCCAGGGCCGTCACCTGCTGGAGATCCGCCGCGCGCCCGAACGCACCCTGGAGCGCGCCGTCGCCGCCGCCCTGGCCGGCTGCGTCCTGGCCGGCAAGCCGGGGGAGCAGCTGATCGACAAGGCCATGAAGGTGGTCGCCCAGCATCTGGACAGGATGGTCCTGGCCGACGGCGGCCACGCCACCCGCTCGCCGGAAGCCGGGGTCGAGCTGCTGTTCGACCTGCTGACCCTGGACGACGCTCTGGGCCAGCGCGGCCGGCCCAGCCCCGAGGCCCTCTCGCGCGCCATCGACCGCCTCTCGACCGCCGCGCGGTTCTTCACCCTGGGCGACGGACACCTGGCGGCCTTCCACGGCGGCGAGGCCATCGCCCCGGCCCGCATCGCCGCCGCCCTGGCCCATGACGACGCCGGCCCGCGCGCCCTGAACGCCGCCCCGCACAGCGGCTATCACAAGATGGTCGGCGGCAGCATCGAGGTCATCGCCGACTGCGGCTCGCCGCCCGCCGGCCCGCTCTCGGTCTCCGCCTGCGCCCAGCCGGCCGCCCTGGAGATCGTCTGCGCCAAGGACCGGCTGATCACCAGCTGCGGCTGGAGCCCCGAGGCCGCCGGCGCCCACGCCTTCCGCCTGTCGGACGCGGCCTCCACGGTCTCGGTCGGCGACGGCTCGGCCGGCCGCCCGCTCTCCGGCTTCAAGGCCCGCGCCCTGGGCGCCTGGCTGGTCGACGGGGCCAAGACCGTCGACGCCAAGCGCCACGACGACGTCGGCGGGGTCTGGCTGGACATCATCCACGACGGCTGGGCGCATCTGGGCCTGTCCCACGCCCGCCGCCTGTTCCTCGACGCCGTCGCGGACGAGCTGCGCGGCGAGGACAGCCTGACCCCGATCGCCGCCGACCCCGGCGCCGCGGAAGGCCCGCGCCGCTACCTGCCGTTCGCCGTGCGCTTCCACCTCCACCCCGAGGCCCGCGCCTCGATCGCCCGCGACGGCAAGAGCGTGTTGATCCGGGGCCCCAACAACATCGGCTGGTGGCTGCGCAACGACGCCGTCGACGTCGAGATCGCCCCCACGGCGCACTTCGACCACGGCCTAGCCCGCAAGGCCGGCCAAATCGTTCTCAAGAGCCAGGTGCGCCCGGAAGTCGGGGCCAAGATCCGTTGGAAGCTGACCCGGGCGGAGGGGTAGCCGATGGGCTTTGAGCGTAGGCCGCCGCTGGACCCCGGGCGGTCACGGCATGTGCCGGAGTTTACCGACGACGAGGTTGGCGAGGTGGTCGCGGCCTTGCGGGCGGATGCGCCGGAGCTGCTGGCCGTGCTGGAGCGCCAGGCGCGGGAGCCGGGCAGCGTGTCGTCGGCGGACTATGACGATGTCTACGACCGGATGCTGACGTGGCTGTTCGAGCGGCAGTATGTGTACACGCACATCGAGATGGCGGTGTTGTTTCGGGCGGTGGTGGAGAGGGTTGGGGGTTAGGCACGGATCACATGCAACTATGCCTCCAAACCACTGGTAGTTGCTAAGCTTACCGATAGTCGCCAATCTTCCCCTAGGAAAAGGGGTGGATTATGGTGAAAGCACCAAATGTTACTGCGGTAGAAGTTGCCCCTGCAGGCGGTGTATCGGCCAAGGTCGCACCGCGAAAAATCCCCGGCAGCCTCCCTTACCTCCCAGCTAGCGGGACACTCAAGAAAGTCCTGGATAAAATTATAGAGGCCCAACAGCCTCCTCGATTCAGCGTCGATTTTCTTGAGAATGTCTTGAGCTTAACTGGAGGCGCGGCGCGCGCAACAATACCGATCCTGAAGAAGATGGGATTTGTCGCCAGTGACGGCACTCCGACTGCACTTTATTCAAAGTTTAGAACAAACGGCGGTCGAGGCGCAGCAGCGCTTCTGGGACTACAGAACGCATTTTCTGAAATATTTAAAAAAAGCGGATACGCCCATACGGCAAATGACAGCAAATTAAAGGATATCATTGTCGAAATTACGGGATTGGTGCCGAACGATCCAATCGTCACGGCCATCAAAGGTACCTTCAATATCATAAAGACCTACATACCATCGGGAACTACTCTAGACGAAACTGCGACCGATCAACAACAGGAGGATCTTTCAGAGCAAGATCGCGCGCTCCCCCCTCAACCTCCAACCGACGACGTCGGAGGTATCCGATTGGCCTACAACATTAATATCGTTCTACCGGAGACTTCGGATCTCAATGTTTTGAACGCCATTTTTCGTAGTATCAAAGAAAATCTGATGAAATGAACAGCGCCGACCAAGTCGAGTTGTATATTTTAAAGTGCGCTTCCCTGAAGCTCGCCGTCGATAAGCATAGGCCCGATTCCGATGCCAACTCTGACTCTCTGACGAGAGCTGATAGCGTCACAAAATCCTCCATCGATCAGTTTTCGTCTGAGGTTAGATCGAACGCTGACGTAATGGCCGAGTATTATAAGTTGTTCTACATGTTGGAGAACGACATTAGAAAATTCATAGATGAGACCATAGCTGATGCATATGGCGCTGGATGGTGGGATACTCACTCCCCTGCAAGCGCCAAGGAAGAATGTAAGGCGAACCAAAAGAGAGAGAAGGAAGCCGGCGTTACGAGTCGCTCAGATAACGAACTAGACTACGTGACGTTTGGTCACCTCGGCGACATAATTCGCGAGAACTGGGTTCTGTTTGGAGGCATCCTCAGTAACGAGAAGGCTCTTGGTCGCGTCATGTTTTCCCTCAACACACTGCGAGGGCCGATAGCTCACTGCGGCCTTCTGGCGGAAGACGAGGTGGATCGTTTGAAGCTGGCAGTGAAGGACTGGTTTCGGCTGCTCGAGGGCCCCAAGTAGAAGCTCTAGCTCTCGCCCGGAAATCGCCCCCCCCCCCCAGGGCCGGAGCCCTCCTTAAATCTCTTGGAGGCTGCAGCGTGCTGGGCGGATCAGGTCAGTCAAGGATCGCCTCCGGCGACCGCGCGCGGCGACGCGGAGCGTCGTCCTTGAGTGACCTGATCCGCCCAGCGATCGTCTCGCCGTGAGATGTAAGGCGGGCGCTCTTCCCGGGTGGGAAGGCGAGCCAACAAAGCCGTGTCATCCCGGCCGGAGCGGAGCGCACGGCGTTCCTTCACCCCCTGGGTCCCCGATAGCGCCCGCGGCGCTTCCGGGATGACACGGGTTTATCCCTCTCCCCTTGCGGGAGAGGGTGGCCCGCGAAGCGGGTCGGGTGAGGGGTTGAAAGACGGCGCCGCCGCGACGACCGAAACGCTGGGCGCCGGCGGACAGGACGATCGACCCCTCATCCGTCGGCTGCGCCGACACCTTCTCCCGCAAGGGGAGAAGGGGATCGGCGCGTGGCTTTCCCCGGAATTCGCGATCCCGACCCCAACGAAATCAACCGCTTGCCACTTTTACACCCCGCCGAATGATCCGCGTCCAAACCACGGCGCATACTGGTCCCACCTCGTCGCGAGGAAAGGGCGCATGGCCAGCGACCATTTGCGGCGGCGGGGTGCGGTCGAGCGGGTAGCGCTCGCCGGTGCGGGGGCGACTCCGCAACTTCATCCATCCCCGAGGTAGTCGACCCTGGAACACAGAAACGACGGTGGACGAAGGCCGGTGAGGCGACAGGTCCGGGGAAACCCGGGCATCCGGGACCAGGCTTCGCGGCCTGGCCCGCCCGCCGGAGGCTTCAACGGCGTCCAGGCGCGAACAGCGTCGGGCCGTCACGCTTCCGGATAACGGCCGCGCGGAGCGATCGGCTTCGTCGAAACGGTACTCAACGCACACACTCCGGACGGATGTCCGGCGCTCCGCGGCCCTTTCCATCAACTCGCAGCCGCGCGGCGCGTGGTCGATAGGTCATGTTCCCTCCGCCTTGATGGGGGAAGGCGGCTGTCTTCAGATTCCCTGGGCTTGCATCGCCGCTTCCCCGCACGTAACTCCCCGCCAATGACGACGGCAAAGATCTGCGGCCTCTCGACGCCCGAGGCGGTGAAGGCCGCCTTCGACGGCGGGGCGGGGTTCCTGGGGTTCATCTTCTTCGAGAAGAGCCCGCGCAACGTCGCGCCCGAAACCGCGGCCCGCCTGATCGAGCCGGTTCGCGGTCGCGGCGCGAAGACGGTCGCCGTCACGGTCGACGCCGATGACGCTTTCATCGACCGCCTGATGGCGACCATGAAGCCCGACCTGATCCAGGTTCACGGCAAGGAGACGCCCTCGCGGGTCCGCGAGATCGGGATCCGCGCCGGCGTCGGCGTCATCAAGGCGCTTTCGGTGTCCAGCGCCGCCGATGTCGACCAGGGCCAGGCCTTCGACGGTCTCGTCGAGCACCTGATGTTCGACGCCAAGCCGGTGGAAGGTTCGGTCTTGCCGGGCGGAACCGGCGCGAGATTCGACTGGGGGCTGCTGGAAGGTCGGCGATTTTCTCGCCCGCATTTCCTGGCCGGAGGGCTGGATCCGTGGAACGTCGCCGAGGCCGTCAAGGCCTCCGGCGCGCCGCTGGTGGACGTTTCTTCTGGCGTGGAGCGCGGTCCCGGCCTAAAGGACCCGGCTCTGATCACGGCGTTTCTCGACGCCGTCAAACGCGTGTAGCTCTGCCCAGCCTTTGGATGATCTCGTGAACGCCCCCTCAAAGCCTAACGACTATTCGGCCTATCCCGATGCGGAAGGCCGCTTCGGCGGCTTCGGCGGCCGCTATGTGGCCGAGACGCTGATGCCGTTGGTGCTCGACCTGGGCAAGGCCTATGCCGACGCCAAGGCCGATCCCGCGTTCCAGGCCGAGCTGACGGGCTACAACACCCACTATGCCGGCCGGCCCAGCCCGCTCTATTTCGCCGAGCGACTGACCGAGCACTTCGGCGGGGCCAAGATCTATTTCAAGCGCGACGAGCTGAACCACACCGGCTCGCACAAGATCAACAACGCCCTGGGCCAGATCCTGCTGGCCATGCGCATGGGCAAGACCCGGATCATCGCCGAGACCGGCGCCGGCCAGCACGGCGTGGCCACCGCCACCGTCTGCGCCCGCTTCGGCCTGCCGTGCGTCGTCTATATGGGCGCCACCGACGTCGAGCGTCAGAAGCCCAACGTCTTCCGCATGAACCTGCTGGGCGCCGAAGTGCGCCCGGTGACCTCGGGCACCGGCACGCTCAAGGACGCCATGAACGAGGCGATGCGCGATTGGGTCACCAACGTGCATGACACCTACTACCTGATCGGCACCGCCGCTGGTCCCCACCCCTATCCGGTGATGGTCCGCGACTTCCAGAGCGTGATCGGGACGGAAGCGCGCCAGCAGATCCTGGAGATGGAAGGCCGCCTGCCCGACGCGGTGGTCGCCTGCATCGGCGGCGGCTCCAACGCCATCGGCCTGTTCCATCCATTCCTGGGCGACGAGGGCGTGCGCCTGATCGGCGTCGAGGCGGCCGGCCACGGCGTCTCCACCGACAAGCACGCCGCCTCGCTGACCGGCGGGCGTCCGGGCGTGCTGCACGGCAACCGCACCTATCTGCTCCAGGACGACGACGGCCAGATCATCGACGCCCACTCGATCTCGGCGGGCCTCGACTATCCCGGCATCGGCCCGGAGCACTCGTTCCTGCACGAGATCGGCCGCGCCGAATATGTCTCGACCACCGACGACGAGGCCCTGGCGGCCTTCCAGCTGTGCTCGACCCTCGAAGGCATCATTCCGGCGCTGGAGCCGGCCCACGCCCTGGCCCGGGTTGGCGACATCGCCAAGGAGCTGGGCAAGGGCAAGATCGTGGTGATGAATCTCTGCGGTCGCGGCGACAAAGACATCTTCACGGTGGCCGAAGCGCTTGGGCGCAAGATCTAGGACCTATCCAGCGTGACCAAAGACCGTATCGACCGTCGCTTCGCGGCGCTGAAGGCCGAGAACCGCGCGGGTTTCGTGACCTATATCATGGCCGGCGATCCCGACGCCGCCACGACCTTGAGCGTGCTCAAGGGCCTGCCGGGCGCCGGCGCCGATCTGATCGAGCTGGGCTTTCCCTTCTCGGATCCGATGGCCGAGGGCCCCACCATCCAGCGCGCCGCCCAGCGCGGCCTGAAGTCGGGCATGACCCTGCAGGGCACCCTGGATCTGGTCGCCGCCTTCCGCGAGGGCGACACCGACACGCCGATCATCTTGATGGGCTATCTCAATCCGGTGCTGAACCGAGGCTTCGAAAGCTTCGCCGCCGCCGCCGCCAAGGCCGGCGTCGACGGCCTGATCATCGTCGACTGTCCGCCCGAGGAAGCCGACCCGCTGTCGGACGCCCTGGAAGCCGAAGGCATCGCCCTGATCCGCCTGGCGGCGCCGACCACCGACGATGCGCGCCTGCCGATGGTGGTCCGCCGCACTTCGGGGTTCGTCTACTACGTCTCGGTCGCCGGCGTGACCGGGGTAAAGTCGGCCGACGCCGCCGATGTGGCGCCCGCCGTCGAGCGCCTGCGCAAGGCCTCCGGCCTGCCGGTCGCCGTGGGCTTCGGAATCCGTACGCCCGACCAGGCCGCCGCCGTCGCCCGCGTGGCCGACGCGGCCGTCGTGGGCTCGGCTCTTGTGGATGAAATCGAGTCCGCGGCCCAGTTGAACGAAAACGTGACCGAGAAGGTTCTTCTCAAGGCGTCGGAGCTGGCTAAGGCTGTGCGTTCGGCGCGAGTCCGGACGAAGTGAGGCTTTAAGGCTATGGCTATGGCTGAACCCCAGGACCCGAAGAAGGGCGACAAGTCCAAAGCAGCGGACCGTCGCGGCGGCTGGCTGTCGCGGATCGCCCCCGGCGTGCGCGGCGCATTCGCCAAGCGCGAGACGCCGGAAAACCTTTGGGTCAAATGTCCCGACACGGGCGAAATGATCTTCCGCTCCGACCTGGAGGCGGCCCTGTGGGTCACGCCGGCCGGTCGTCACATGCGGATCGGGCCTGAAGCGCGCTTCAAGGCCACGTTCGATGAAGGCCAGTTCGAGGCTCTGCCGACCCCGTCGGTGCCCGAGGACCCGCTGCACTTCTCGGACGGCAAGCCCTACAAGGACCGTCTGGCCGCGGCCCGCAAGGCGACGGGCGAACCGGACGCCATGGCCATCGGCTACGGCAAGGTCGGCGGTGTCGACGCCGTGGTGCTGGTCCAGGACTTCGCCTTCATGGGCGGGTCGCTGGGCATGGCCGCGGGCGAAGGTTTCATCGCCGCCGCCAAGGCCGCCCTGGCGCGTGAAGTTCCGCTGATCGCCTTCACGGCCGCCGGCGGCGCCCGGATGCAGGAGGGTGCGCTGTCGCTGATGCAGATGGCCCGTACGACCCTGGCCATCAACGAGCTGAAGGACGCGGCCCTGCCCTACGTCGTGGTCCTCACCGACCCGACCACCGGCGGCGTCACCGCATCCTACGCCATGCTCGGCGACATCCACCTGGCCGAGCCGGGCGCCCTGATCGGCTTCGCCGGTCCGCGCGTCATCGAGCAGACCATCCGCGAGACCCTGCCGCCGGGCTTCCAGCGCTCGGAATATCTGGTCGAAAAGGGCATGGTCGACCGCGTCACCCACCGCAAGGAACTGCCCGAGGTGCTGGGCTCACTGCTCGGCACCCTGATGATGGGCCGCAACCGCAAGGCGGCGTAGAGCGTGGCAGCCGAAAGTGTGGGCGGTTTCGGCGCCTGCCACGCTCTAAAACTAGGAAAGCGAGCCTGTTTATCCGTTTCTGATGGCCCATCAGAAACGGACAGGCTCTGAGCCGTCTTGGGCGACCATCTCCGCGCCCACGACGCCGCCCTCGCGCGGCTTCAGGCGCTGCATCCCAAGCTGATCGACCTGTCGCTGGACCGGATGCGACGGCTATGCGCGGCGCTGGGCGATCCGCAGGACCGCCTGCCGCCGGTCATCCACGTGGCCGGCACCAATGGCAAGGGCTCGACGGTCGCGTATCTGCGGGCCATGGCCGAGGCGGCGGGGCTCAAGGTTCACGTCTTCACCTCGCCCCACCTGGTCCGCTTCGCCGAGCGCATCCGCCTGGCCGGGACCCTGATCACCGACGACCACCTGGCCGAGGTGCTGGACCGCGTCGAGGCCGCCAACGCGGGCCAGGAAATCACCTTCTTCGAGATCACCACGGCCGCGGCCCTGGTCGCCTTCGCCGAGGTCCCGGCCGATCTCTGCATCGTCGAGGTTGGGCTGGGCGGGATCCTGGACGCCACCAACGTCATCACCCCCAAGGTCAGCGTCATCGCCCCGGTCGATATCGATCACCGCGAATTCCTCGGCGACACCCTCACGCAGATCGCCGGCGAGAAGGCCGGGATCATCAAGCCCGGCGCCCCGGCCGTCTCGGCCCGCCAGCAGGAAGAGGCCGAGACCGTGATCGAGGCCGCCGCCGGAAAGGCCGATGCCCCCCTGACGCTGATGGGCCGCGACTTCGACGCCTGGAACGAGCGCGGCCGACTGCTGGTCCAGATGCAGGATCGCCTGCTCGACCTGCCCGCCCCGTCGCTGCCGGGCGAGCACCAGTTCGCCAATGCAGGACTCGCGGTCGCCGCCCTCCTGACCCTGGCCGACCCGCGCATCGACGAGGCGGCCATGGGGCGCGGGATCGCCGGTACGGTCTGGCCGGCCCGCTTCCAGCGCCTGACCGCCGGTCCGCTGGCCGAGCGCGCCAAGGCGGCCGGGGCCGACCTCTGGCTGGACGGTGGCCACAATCCGCACGCTGGCCGCGCCGTAGCCCGCGCCGTCGCCGACCTCGCCGCCCGCGACGGCCGGCCCGTGGCGCTGATCTCGGGCCTGCTGGCCAACAAGGACGCGACCGGCTTCTTCGGCCCGTTCCGGGGCGTGGCGATCAAGGTCTTCACCGTCAGCTTCGAAGGCCACGCCGCGGCCAGCGCCGCCGAGACCGCCGCTTCGGCGGAGCTCGCCGGCCTCAGGGCCTGCGCCTGCGAAGGCGTCGAGGACGCCCTGGACCGCGCCCTCAAGCTGGAGCCGACGCCGCACATCCTGATCTGCGG
Organism: Caulobacter sp. GW821-FHT11E10; assembly: GCF_058808375.1. Taxonomy (NCBI): domain Bacteria; kingdom Pseudomonadati; phylum Pseudomonadota; class Alphaproteobacteria; order Caulobacterales; family Caulobacteraceae; genus Caulobacter; species Caulobacter sp. GW821-FHT11E10. The sequence goes on along the minus strand of NZ_JBXARP010000003.1, from coordinate 19,519 downwards.
CTCGCTCTATCTGGCCGGCGAGATCCTGGCGATGAGCCCAGAGACTTGGCCGACCTAAGGGCGTAAGGCTGACAGACGCCGATAGGGCGGCACGGCCCGCTGGACATCCTCGGCAGGCGCGCCCGCCCTGGCAGGAACCGCCGATGGCCAAGGGTCAGAAGAAGTCGAACAAGGAAGTCCGCAAACCGAAGGCCGAAAAGAAGGCCCCGCCGGTCTCGGTCTCGCCGTTCATCGTCACGGGCAAGAAGTAGCCATCAACGGAAAACGCCCGCCCCGCGTCAGCGGGACGGGCGTTTCGAAGTCAGCCTGAAAGGCGCTTTAGGCCGCCGAGACCGATTGGACGCCGGCTTCGTTCAGCCATTCCAGGATCTTCTGCTTCGGCATGGCGCCGACCTTCATCGAGGTCATCTGGCCGTCGCGGAACAGCATCATGGTCGGGATGCCGCGGACGCCGTAGCGTGACGGGGTCGTCGGGCTGTCCTCGATATTGACCTTGGCGACGGTGACCACGTCGGCCAGCTCTTCGGAGATCTGCTCCAGGGCCGGGGCGATCTGCTTACAGGGGCCGCACCACTCCGCCCAGAAGTCGACCAGCACGGGCTTGCTGGCCTTCAGGACGTCGGATTCGAAGGTGGCGTCGGTCACCGCAACGGTGCTCATGGTCTGCTCCAGTCTGGGCGTCGCGCGGCCGGCTTCCGGCGCGGAGGACGCGATAAGGGTTCATGCCCGGGATTCGTTCCGAGCGCTTGCACAAAGATGTAGGAGGACCAGACCGACCCGGCAACGGCCTAAGCCAGGCGGGCGAGCGCCTCGGTCATCACCTTTTCTGGAACCGGCATCAGTTTGGGACCGTCGGTCCACACCAGGGCCGCCTCCACCGCCCAGCCCGGAAACACCTCGCGCAGCACGGCGACATAGACCGCCATCTGGGCCAGATAGGCGGAGTCGGCGTCCTCGATTCGATCGGGCGAGGGCCGATTGGTCTTGTAATCGATCACCAGCACGCGGCCCTCGTCGACCACCAGCCGGTCGACACGGCCCGAGACCGCCAAGCCCTTGGGCAGGTGCGCGCTGGTTCCGGCTAGGGCGACCTCGGCGCGCGAGCCGGGTCCGAACACGGCGGCGAAGCGGGCGTCGTCCAGCACACCGAAGGCCGCCTCCGTCATTTCTTCGCGCTGATCGCCGGTCAGGTCGCGCTCGGCGGCCAGCAGGCGGCGGGCGGCGCCGAGGCGCTGGTCCGGCGCGACGTCGGGCAGCAGCTGCAGCAGCTTGTGGACGATCTCGCCCCGGCGATAGCGGCCCAGGCCCGAAACCCGCGCCAAGGGCGAGGGGGCGGGGACGCGGGCGTTGTCCTCGATCCGCGACGGCGCGGCGTAGCGGGCGGCGGCCGGTTCCGGCGGCGCCGCACGGGTCATCCAGTTCGGCGCGGCGACCGGCGCGCGAGCATCCTCCGCGACATGGGGCGCGCTCACCGGATCAGGGCCGTAGCGCAGGAAGCCCGCCTCCTCATCGCCGATCGGCCGCACGTCCGGAGCGATATCGGCATGGGCGAAGGCGGCGCGGGCGGCGGCGTACCAGCCGCCGACCTTGTCATCCTTGGTCCGGGCGTCGATGCGGCCGCACAGGATCAGCCGGTCCCGGGCTCGGGTCAGGGCGACGTAGAGCAGGCGCAGGGCCTCCTGGCTCTCCTTCTCCTCGCGGAGGCGGCGGGCCTTGCCCGAAGCTTCGCAATCATTCTTGCCGCTCGTGCACCACAGCAGGGCGCCGTCCTCGGTGACCAGCAGGGGCGACCCGCCCGCGCCGCGCTTCACGGTCGTCTCCGGCAGGAAGACGATCGGCGCCTCCAGGCCCTTGGAGCCGTGAGCGGTCATCACCCGCACCTCGCGCCGGGCGCCTTCCATCTCACGCTTGACCACGATGTCCAGGGCCGCGAAGTCGGCGACCAGGGCCTCGAGGTCGCGGACGCCACGCTGCTCGGCCTCCATCACCTGGGCCAGGAATTCGTCGAGCGCCTCCTCCGCCTCCGCGCCCAGGCGGGTCAGGACCTTGGCGCGGTGCGAGCGGCCGTCATCTCCAACCAGACCCAGCCAGCCGGCGAAAAACTCGAACGGCTGACGGCGGCGACCTTCGACCAGGGCCCAGTCCAGCACGGTTTTCGCCGCCGCCCATGCGGGACGCTCCTCGGCCCGGCGCTGGAGTTCGGTCCACAGCGTGGCCCGGCGACCCTTGGCCAGGGCGTAGACGTCATCGTCGCCCAGGCCACAGAACGGCGCCTTCAGCAGCGCCGCCAGGGTCAGGTCATCGTCGGGGAACAGGATGAACCGCCCCAGGGCCAGCAGGTCCTCGAAGGCGATGTGACTGGACAGCGACAGCCGGTCGGCTCCAGCCACCGGTACCCCGCGCCGTTTCAGCGCCCGCAGGATCTCCTCGAACAGCACCTTGCGGCGGCGGACCAGCACCAGGATGTCGCCGGCATGGGCGGCGCGATGGCGGCCCAGCTCCTTGTCGAACACCGCGTCGCCGCGATGCAGGATCGCGGCGGTCTCGGCGGCGATGGCCTCGGCCAGCCGGCGGTTGGCGCTGCGTTCGCCTTCCTCGTCGAGCGGCTTCTCCCAGGCTTCGCGCTCTTCGCCGGGCAGCTCGCGGGTCAGGGGCCAGAGGTCGACGCAGCCGGGACCGTCCTTGCGGAACGGTTCGTGGCGGACGAGATCCTGGCCGACCGGCGGCGGCACCCCTTCGCGGGTTTCCGGATCGGAGAACAGGGCGTCGACAAAGCTCAGCACCTCGCGGGTCGAGCGGTACGAGACGGTCAGCGGCACACCCTTGCCGATCGCGCCCACCGCCTCGATCTGAGCGATGTAGCCTTGGGTCTCGATCAGCAGACGCTGCGGATCGGCGCCCTGGAACGAATAAATCGACTGCTTTTCGTCGCCGACCACGAACAGGGTCCGGTCGGCCCGTCGGCCGCTCCAGCCCTCGGAGGTCTCGCCGGCGAAGAAGTCGGCGGTCAGGGCGCGCAGGATCGCCCACTGCTCGGGCGCGGTGTCCTGGGCCTCGTCCAGCAGGATGTGATCGATGCCGCCGTCCAGCTTGTAGAGCACCCAGGCGGCGTCGACCCTCTCGGTCAGCAGCACCCGGGCCCGGTCGATCAGGTCGGTGAAGTCCAGCGCGCCTCGCGCATCCTTCTCGATCTGGTGCGAGCTGACATAGAGCACCGCCAGCCGCAGCGCGTCGGCGGTGTCCTCGGCCACCTTGGCGGCGCGGACCCGCTCGCGGGCGGCTTCCAGCTTGGCTTGCTCCAGCAGCAGCGCCTCGCGCAGGTCCTCACGGCTCTTCAGGCCCGACGTCTTGCCCGGCCAAGTCGCGGGCGTGCCGTCGCCGCCCTCGGTGAACAGAGCGCGCAGGGCGAGATCGAGCGTCGCGTCCGGATCGCGGGCTACCGCGGCCAGGGCCTCGGCATATTTGGCGTCCTGCTTGCCGCCGCCGTCGAACAGCACGGTCGCGGCCGCGCGCCAGGCGCCGAGGTCCAGCCGCGCCATGGCCTGAGCGGCGAGATCGGCGGCTGAGGTCGGCGCATCGAAGCCGCACCGTTCCCAGGCGTCTGCGATCGCCTCCTGCAGGCCGCCGCAGCGGGCGACATGGGCCATGATCTGCCCACGCCGGGTCTCGAAACCGGCGAACATGGTCTCAAAGCTCTGGAAGTCGAGCGCCACGGAGAAACGGGCATAGGCCTCCGAGAACGCGTCTTCGTGGCTATCCACCCAGGCGGCGGTGGCGCGGCGGGCGGCGCGGGCGATGGCGGCGCCGGCCTGGTCGTCCATGACCGTGAAGCCGGGCGAGACCCCGGCCTCCAGCGGGAAGCGCCGCAACAGCTTTTCGCAGAAGGCGTGGATGGTCTGGATCTTCAGGCCGCCCGGCGTCTCCAGCGCCTGGGCGAACAGGGCGCGGGCTTCGGACAGGCGCTTGGCGTCATAGGTGGACTCGCTTTCGCCAACCAGTTTTACCAGCTCGGCCCGCAGGTCGGCGTCGCTGGTCACCGACCACTTGCCCAGCCGCTCGAACAGGCGCCGCTGCATCTCGGCGGCCGCCGCCTTGGTATAGGTCACGCACAGGATCGCCTCGGGCTTGACCTTGGCCAGCAGTAGGCGCGCGACCCGGTCGATCAGGGTCTTGGTCTTGCCCGACCCGGCATTGGCCGTGACGAAGGCCGAGATCGCCGGATCGGCGGCGATGCGCTGGGGATCGTGAAGGGTCATTCGCCCTCCCCGTCATCGCCGCTGGTCGACCACTCGAACACCCGCGCCAGGTGGGCGTAGTCGCCGGGGTGCTCCTTGACGAATTGCGGGGCGACCCGCGAGCGGTAGGGCTCGGCGGGATCGTCGTAGCGGGCGATCAGGGTCGACAGGCCTTCCAGCGCCTTCACGGCGGCCGCACTGGACTCTTCTCCGGCGAAAGCGCGGACTTGCTCTTCGCCAGCGGGACGTCTTCCGGTGACCCGGACATAGGTGAGGTCGCCAGGCGTGGGCTTGCCCAGGTCCGGAAAGCCGCCGTGCATCAGGATCGCCGCCGTCAGGGTCAGTTGCGGCGAGAAGCCGGTGTCGACCTGCTTCTGCGACGGCGCGGCGCCGGTCTTGTAGTCGAGGATGTGGGCGGTCCCGTCGGGCGTCGGCTCCAACCGGTCCGCCTTGGCGGTCAGGGTGAAGGGCCGGCCGTTGATCGACAGCTCCAGCTTGCCTTCGGCCTCGACCACGATCTTACGGGCCGTGGTCCGGCGCTGGCGCTCCCAGTCGGCGACCCACAGGGCAGCTTCGCGGGCCAAGGCGCGCTCTCGGGTCAGGGCCGTCGGCGGCATGCCGGCCTTGATCAAGTGATCGACATAGAGGGCTTCAAACACCGAGGCGGCATCGGCCGGGACGGCGTCAGGAAACTGCTCGGCGAAATCCTCGAAGGCGGCGTGGATGGCGGTGCCCCGGGCGCGGGCTTCGACAGGCTCGTCGGGACGCTCGAGCGGATAGAGCCGCAGGATATCGCGGGCCCAGACGGCGTAAGGATCGCGGGTCAGGGCCTCGACCCGGGTGACCGCCATCCTGCGCGGGCGGTCCTCGACCGGCGGCGTCGGGGCGGGGCGGCCGATCGGAGCGTAGGGGCCTGGCGCGTCGAGGGCGCGCACCCAGTCCAGTACGTCGTCGCGGCGCGGCAAGGTGAGACCAGCGCCGGCGGCCAGGGTCTTCAGCCGCCACAACCAGCGCGACTCGACGGCCGGCGCGCCGCCGCGCCGCTCGCAGTGAACCAGGATGACGTCCGGCGCGCTGGCGGCCTGGGCGAAGTCGTGGGCGGTCAGGCCGACGCGGCGCTCGGGCGGCGGCAGGCCGAGCCGCGAGCGCATCGGCCGCGACAGGAACGGATCGATCGGCGCGCCTTGCGGCCAGACGCCTTCCTCCAGTCCGGCCAGCACCAGCCTGTCGGCGCGGACCAGGCGAGCTTCGATCGCGCCCAGAATGCGCAGGCGCGGATGGGTGGCGCCGCCGACCCGGACGGTCTCCTCGTTGACCAGCCGGTCGAAGATGTCGGCGAAGGCTTGGGGCGAGGCGTCGGGCAGGGGCTCGCCGTCCTGGATCAGGGCGGCCATCAGCAGGCCAAGGCACTCACCAGCAGACCCCGCCCACAGACGGTTCGGCGCGATCAGGCCTTCCAGCGCCTCGACCAGGGCCTGGGCGGCGCGGGCCGGCGGGGCGAAGCCGTCGACATAGGGGCCGGCGGCATGGTCGACCGCGGCGAGCACGCGGTTGCACAGCGCCAAGGCGTCGGGAGCGTCCTTCAGCCGGGCCCGAAGCACCTCGACCGAGCCCGGCGCGGCGCCGCGCAGGCCCTTGCGCTCAAGTAGGGCGGCGGCCGGGGCCTCGTCTTCGCCCAGCACCAGCGGATGCTTGGCGAAGGCCAGAAGGCGGACGGGATCGAGCGGGGCCTCGGCCAGCCGCGCCAGGTGTAGGGCCAGGATCGCCGCGCCCGAGGCGGCCAGCGGCGCGCCCGCCGAGCTGTCGGGGATGACGCCCCAGCGCTGCAAGCGAGTCATCACCCGGCGAGCCAGGGTCTGGTCGGGCGTGACCAGGGCGGCGGTCATGTCGGGCGTTTCCAGCGCCTCGCGAAGCAGCAAGGCGCAGGCGCCGGCGGCCTCTTCCTCGGCGCGGGCGGCGATCACCGAGAAGCCGGTCAGCCCCTCGGCGACGGGGTCGAGATCGGGGGCCTCGGCGCGCAGGGCGGCGATCTGGGCCAGCCAGTCGGCGGTGGCCTCGGCGGGGCGCAGGGCCTCGTTGACGATCCGCCGCCGCCAGCGGCCGCGGCTGTCGACGTCCGGAACCCAGGCGCGGACCTCGGATCGGGCGACGCCGGCCCGGTCCAGCAGGCGCTTCATGGCGCCCTGCGGATGCTGCTCGCCCTGCGTCCCCTCGATCTGGGCCCAGGCGCTGTCGGCCAGGTCCTCGTCGAGGCCGGGCAGGACCACGGCGCCCTTCGGGGCGGCGGCCACGACGCGCAGCAGGTCGGCGGTGGCCGGGGCCGTGCCGGTCGAGCCGGCGGCGACCAGCACCTCGGTCGGCGGGTCCTTCTTCCATTGCGCTTCCAGGGCGCGAAGCAGTTTGACGCGACGCTCGGAGACGTCGATCAGGCCCAGGTCCTTCAGCCGCTCGGGCCAGGCGCGCAGCACGGCCTTCAAGAACCCGGCCGAGACCTGCCAGTGCTGGGCCAGATCGCCCTCGGCCAGGCCGTCCAGCTTGTCGTCGATCTCGATCTCCTCGATCTGCGAACTGTCGAGGAAGTCGGAAAGGGCCTTGGCCAGTTCCAGGGCCTGGACCGGGCCGGGTTTGAACGAGAGCAGGCCGCCATTGTCGACGACCAGCCGCGCCAGTTCGAACCGGCGGCGGCGCGAGGAGATGGCCGGGGGAATGCCCAGCGACAGGTAACCCGGCTCGAACGGCGGCTCGCCTTCGTCCAGGTCACCCAGGGGGCGGATCTGCGGGAGCAGCAGGGCCCGCCCGCCGCCGACCGCCAGGAAGGCGTCGGCCAGAGCGCGGGCCCCGCGTCGGGTCGGGGTCAGCACCGTGGCGCGAGGCAGGGCCTCGGGTCCCAATGGCTCCAGGGTGTTCAGAAGGCCGCGCGCCAGGTCGTCGACGAACGGCCGGTGCGCGGGGATCGAGAACCAGCGCGGCCCCGGTCTTTCGAAGAAAGGGGCCGGACCGCTCATGGCTGGGCCGGGCCCTCCTGGGAGAGCCGCGCCTCGGCCGCCAACTTGGCGTCTGGATCGCCGACGTGCATCCAGAGCCCGTCGGGGGCGACGCCGTGAACGCGATGGTCAGCCGCCAGCCGCTTCCACAGGGGCAGCAGCGAGAACGGCCCCTCGGGCCCGTCGGCGGTGATCGCCGGCTTGCAGATATGGACGCCGACATAGACGAGCGGCGCGATCTCGCCGGGATCCTTGAAGCGCACCGCGCCGTCGTCGCTCAGGAAAACGTCGCCGCTGTCATGGAAGCCGAGCGAGCCGGCGGTTGAGGCCAGCATCAGGCAGACGTCCATCTTGGCCGGATCCCAGGTCGCGGCGACGGCGTCGATGGCAGCGCCGGCGTGCTCGATCCAGACCGAGTCGATATTGGCCACGAACACCGGGCCCTCGCCCAGCAGCGGCAAGGCGTGCTTGATGCCGCCGCCGGTTTCCAAGGCTTGGGCGCGTTCGTCGGAGATGACGATGCGGGGCCCCAGGCCCTTGGCCTCGCGGGCCTTCAGGTGGCTTTCGACCAGGTCGGCGAAATAGTGGACATTGACGACGGCGGTCTCGACCCCGGCGGCGGCCAGGCGGTCCAGCATGTGGTCGATCAGGGCCTTGCCGGCGACCTCGACCAGGGCCTTGGGGCGGTCGTTGGTCAGGGGGCGCATGCGGGTGCCGAGGCCGGCGGCCAGCACCATGGCGACCTTGGGGGCGACTTTCGGAGCGCTCATCAGCGCGTCTCCACCGGAACGTAGCGATCGAACCAGGCCCTGAGGTCGGCCAGGGCCGGGTCGGCGAAGCAGACGTCCAGATAGACCCACAGACGCGGGATGAAGTCGGCGTAGCGGGGCTTGCCGTCGCGGGTCACAAGGCGGGCGAAGATGCCCAGGATCCGGATGATGTTGAGCGCCCCCAGCGCGTGATAGTCGGCCAGGAAGGTGGTGCGGTCCAACTCGGGTCGGGCGGCCAGATAACGGTCGAGGCTGACGCCTTCGCGCTCGGGCGAAACGGTGCGGCGGGCGTCATGCAGCAGCATCGACAGATCCCAGGCCGGATGGGCCAGGACCGCGTCCTGGAAGTCCAGCATGCCGACCCGCGCCGCGCCGTCGCGCTCCGGCAGCCAGATCAGGTTCTCGGCGTGATAGTCGCGATGGCAGAAGACGGTCGCGCCGGCCTCGCCCTTGGCGCGGATCGGGGCCCAGATGGCTTCCCATTCCGCGAGCGCCGCGTCGTCGAAGGTCAAGTCGCGGAACTTCGGCTGCCACTCGACGAAGATGTCGTGGGCGGTCTTCAAGGCCAGGTTGTCATAGGCCAGCAGCGGCCAGGTCGAACCGTCGTAGTTCAGGATATCCGGTGTCGGCGCGGCGTGGATCGCCAGCAGGCCGTCGATCGCGGCGTCATAGAGTGGACCCTCGTCGGTCCCGGTCTCGATCAGACGGGCGTAGAGGTCGTCGCCCAGGTCCTCCAGCACGGCCAAGCCCGCCGAGGCGTCAGCGGCCAGCACTTTCGGCGCCGACAGGCCTTGGGCGTTCAGCCAGCCCGCGCAGGCGACGAAGGCGTCCACCCGGCCGGCGGCCAGGCGAGCCAGGGCGTTGTAGCCGAGGGCGGCGCGTTCGGCCGGCGTGGCGTCCGGCGGGCAGGGCGCGGTCTCGACCGACGGCGGTTGGTCCATGAAGATGAAGCTGGCGCCGCCATTCCTGTGCAAGCGCTCGTACGACCGCGTCGAGGCGTCGCCGCCCAAGCTCTCACGACGAACGTCGCCGAAGCCGTGGGCCTCCAGGAACGCGGCCTTCGCCGTCTCACGCTCAGAACTCAAGGGAACGTCCTTCGAAATCGCCGTGCCGCACGATGACGGCGCGTCGCGCGTCGCCGTCCAGGGCGATGTCTATATCGAGCCGAGTCGGCGGCAAACGCCCTTCGAGCCTCTGGGGCCATTCGATCAGGGCGACGCCGTCGTCGAGAGCCTCGTCCAGACCGATCTCATAGGCCTCGTCGGGGTCCGACAGGCGATAGAGGTCGAAGTGGGCCAGCGGAAACGTGGCCGTCTCGTAGAACTGCACCAGGGTGAAGGTCGGGCTGGGCACCTCCTCGTCCGGCGTGGTCAGGGCGCGGATCAGGGCGCGGGCCAGGGTCGATTTGCCGGCGCCCAGCGGACCGGTCAGGCAGACGGCGTCGCCAGGGCGCAGGGCGACGGCCAACTGGCGACCCAGCGCCTGGGTCGCGGCCTCGTCGGCAAGAAAGATGGTGGTCACGCGGGCAGGCTCATCGGATCGGTCGGTAATGTACGCTCCACATAGCGCTTCAACGCCTCCGTGGCCTCTCCCGTATCATCGGGCAAGCTTTCAGGGTCGATCGGCGCGCCAACGATCAGCGAGAACCGCCGGCCCTTCTTGTTCAGCAGCTCGTGAAAAAGCGTGATGTCCCGCAGCTCCTTCCAGCGCTTGTCGAACAGGTGGAAGAGCGTCGACCACGGGCCGGTCAGGTGGAGCGGCACGATCGGCGCGCCGTACTTGCGGGCCAGCGAGACGGCCGAGGTCATCCACGGCGGGTCGGTCAGGCGGCCCTCGGCGTCCTTCACCGCCAGGCGGCCGGCCGGGAAGATCATCAGGGCCCGTTCGGCCTCCATCGCCTCCCGCGTCATGGTCAGGGTCAGCCGCATGCGCTCGCGGCTGCGCTTTTCCTCGACCCATTCGACGGGGATCAGCACCTCGTCGAACTGGCGACAGACCCTGTGGGCGTCGGCGTTGGCGTAGAAGACGACGTCCGGCCGCCGGACCTTGATCGCGTCATAGACCGCCACGCCGTCGCCGATGCCGGTCGGGTGGTTGGCCACGATGATGACGCGACCGGTGGGGGGCAGGTGCTCCAGGCCCGCGACCTCGACCTTCAACGCGAGCAGGTCGGAGACATGATCCAGCGCCGCGCGGCCGCCCATCGCCTCGATCGTCTCGGCCATCCGCCGCGCCTTGCTGTAGTCGAGCAGCCCGTAGAGTCCTGGACGAACCAACGGCCAGATCGCCGACCCGGTCAGGCGCGGCGCGCGCTCGGCGATCAGGGCGTCGATGATGTGGGGCGACGTGGCGTCTTGCGCTTCGACCGCCCCAAGGGCCGGAACATGAACCATGACGGGAGCTTAGGCGCGGGTCGCGAGTCTGTCAGCCGACGGATGACGTACGGGCGGGCTTCCATTGGAACGCCTCACGCGCTAACCGCACTTCTCGATGCCGACATCTCTCCGCACCGCCTACCGCGAGCGCCTGGCCCAGGGCGAGATCAAGCCGGACGTCGCCCAGGCCGCCGCCGTCGAGGCGCTGTCACGGCTGGAGTCCGATCTCGACTCCGCCGGCGAGCCGGGGTTCTCGCTGTTTGGCCGCAAGCCCAAGAGCCAGCGCGGCGTCTATCTCTGGGGTCCGGTCGGGCGCGGCAAGTCCATGCTGATGGACCTGTTCTTCGACAGCGCCCCGATCGTCCGGAAGCGCCGCATCCACTTCCACGCCTTCATGGCCGAGGTCCACGCCGACATCGACGCCTGGCGCAAGGGCGACGCGGCGGCGCGCAAGGCCCGTTTCGGCCAGTCCAAGGGCGACGACCCGATCGCGCCGACCGCCGAGCGGATCGCCGACGAGGCGCGCTTGCTGTGCTTCGACGAACTGCAGGTCACCGACATCGCCGACGCCATGATCCTGGGCCGGCTGTTCGAGGCGCTGTTCGCACGGGGCGTCACCCTGGTCGCGACCTCGAACCGTCCGCCGGAGGACCTCTATAAGGATGGCCTCAACCGCCAGCTCTTCCTGCCGTTCATCGACATGCTGAAGTCGGCGCTGGACGTTGTCGCCGTGCGCGGCCCTGTCGACTTCCGCCTGGACCGCCTGCGCGCAGCCGCCCGCACCTGGCTGGCCCCGAACGACAAGGCGAACCAGGCCGAGTTCGAGCGCCTGTGGGCCGACATGCTGGACGGCGCGTCCGAGACCGGCGCGACGCTTGAGGTCCTAGGCCGCAAGATGCGCCTGCCCCGCGCGGCCGGCGGCCTGCTGCGCTCGTCGTTCGCCAGCCTGTGCCAGCAGGCGCTGGGGCCGCAGGACTATCTGGCCGTGGCCGAGCGCTTTCACACCATCTTCCTGGAAGACGTGCCGTGCCTGACGCCGGCCCGGCGCGACGCGGCCAAGCGGTTCAACACCTTGATCGACGCGCTCTACGAGGCCGACGCCAAGCTGGTGGCCCTGGCCGACGCCGAGCCCGAGGCGCTGTATCCCGAAGGCGACGGCTCGTTCGAGTTCGAACGCACCGTCTCGCGGTTGCAGGAGATGCGCTCGGCCGACTATGTGGCGCGGATCCGGGACTAGGAGAGTCGGAAGATGTCCGTCAAAGACCGCATCCGCGTCCGCGAGACCAGGTTGCTCTCCGACAACTGGTACGTCCTGAAGACGACGACCTTTGACTGGAAGCGGCGCGACGGAGTCTGGCAGACGCAAGCCCGCGAGCACTACGACCGGGGCAATGGTGCGGCGCTGCTGCCTTACAATCTTCAGAACCGCACGGTGCTGCTGGTCCGCCAGTTCCGGTATCCGGCCTTCGTCAATGGCTATGACGACCTGCTGATCGAAGCCGCCGCCGGCCTGCTGGACGACGCCGAGCCCGAGGTCAGGATCCGGGCTGAGGTCGAGGAGGAGCTGGGTTATCGCCTCGGCGCGGTGCGGCCCGTGTTCCAGGCCTATATGAGCCCTGGCTCGGTGACCGAGATCCTCCACTTCTTCATCGCCGAATATGACGCGACGATGCGGATCGGCGAGGGCGGTGGCCATCCCGACGAGGGCGAGGACATCGAGGTGCTGGAGCCGACGATCGACGAGGCGCTGGCCATGATCGCCGATGGCCGCATCCGTGACGCCAAGACCATCATGCTGCTGCAGCACCTGGCCCTGACGGTGTTTCGATAGCTAGCTGAAGTCGCGGACCAGGGGCGCTTCGAACCGGACGATCAGGCCGTCGACGCTGTAGTCGGCGTTGATCTTTCCCCGGAGCTCGCTGGTGATGCTGCGCTCGATCAGGCGCGAGCCGAAACCACGACGCTCCGGCTGAGCGGCCGGCGGTCCGCCGGTCTCGCGCCATTCGAACTTCAGCTGATCCTCGTCCGTGATCGACCAGGTCAGCCGCAGATGGCCGGCGGTGGAGAGGGCCCCGTACTTGGCGGCGTTCGTGGCCAGTTCATGGAAGACCATGCCCAGCGACAGCGCGACGCGCGCCGGCAGGTGGACGTCCGGACCGTTCATGGCCACGCGCTCGGCGCCGTAGGGGCCCAGCTCCTGGACCAGGATCTGGCGCAGTCCCGCGCCGACCCACTGGCTGTCGGTCAGGGCGTTGTGGGTCTGGGACAGGGCCAGCAGGCGGGACTCGAAGGCGGCCGCGAAAGCCTCGGGAGTGCGGGCGCCGCGAAGGGTCTGCTGGGCGATGGCCTGTACGGTGGCCAGGGTGTTCTTCACGCGGTGGTTCAGTTCGTCGAGCAGCAGGCGCTGGCGCGCGTCGGCCTGGACCTGATCGGTCATGTCGACGCCCTCGACGAAAACACCTGACGCCGTTCCATCGGCCTCGATGATCGGCTGGTAGATGAAGTCGAGATAGCGTTCCTCCAGCGGCGCGCCGACGGTGCGCTGCAGCGCGACCTTCACGCGCCGGCCGACGAAGGCCTCGCGGGTTTCCATCACGCGGTCTAGAAGCTCGACGAATCCCTGGTCGACCATCTCGGGCAAGGCTGTCCCGATGGGCAGGCCGGTGACCTCGCGGTGCCCGATCAGCTGGGCGTAGGCGTTGTTGGCCAAGTCGAACACGTGGTCGGGGCCACGCAGCACCGCCATGAAGCTGGGCGCCTGCATGACGAGGTTGCGCAGCTGGCGGCTTTGGGATTGCACCGTCTCGGCCCGCCGCAGCACCTCGTCGCCCAGCATGGCGGCCGAACGCGACCCGAAGGCCGCCTCCTTCAGGCGCTGGATCGCGGTGATGTCCTGGGTGTGCTGCAGGATGTAGCAGGTTGCGCCGGTCTCGTCGGGGATCGGCGTGTGGGTGGCGCTCCAGATTCGGTCCTCGAAACCGCCGCCCTGCTCGGCGGGGCGCTCGATCGCGTAGTGAATAAGCGGCAGCTCAGTAATCTCGCCGGTGTCGCGGGCGCGGGCCAGGGATGTCTCCAGTTCGGCGCGGCTGGCGCCCTCGGACGGGAAGGCGTCGAACACGTTGCGACCGGCCAGGTCCTCCCACCGGCGCTGCAGCGTCCGCAGATAGGCCGGATTGGCAGCGATGTAGCGGAAATCGCGGTCCAGCAGCATGTAAGGGGAGGGGATGCGATCGAATATTTCGCTGAAGTCGATCGAACTGGTCATGCCTTCCCCCCGGAGCACCGACCGTAACGCAACCTTCGCCGTCGAGGTTCCCGACCCTACCCAGGATGAGATCTGCGAACGTTTCTCAACAGGGGTCGGTTTAATTGACACCCCCGCCCTCGCGCTTAAAAGCGTCCCGCAACGCACAAAGGCTACTGGGGTTGGACCTCTCATGACCGACACGAGCCGGGGGCTGCCTGAGCGCCCGATGTCGCCGCACCTGCAGGTGTGGCGCTGGCATATCACCATGGCCTGCTCGATCCTCCACCGCGGCTGTGTCGTCGGCCTGTGGGTCGGCGCGCTGATCCTGGCCGGCTGGGCCGCCGCCCTCGCCGCCGGCCCCGACGCCTATGCCTGCTATGTCGGCCTGCTGGGCTCGCCGATCGGCAAGCTGGTGCTGCTGGGCGAAACCTTCGCCGTCTTCTTCAACGTCGCCTATGCCATCCGCCAGACCTTCTGGGACATCGGCAAGGGCTTCGCGCCGCGCATCGCCGACATGACCGGCGCCATGGCGATCGCCTTCGCGATCGTGGCGACGATCGTCACCTGGGTCATCGCCGGCGCGAACGGAGCGTTCTGATCATGAGCAAGAACGATTTCTTCCAGCCCCTGCAGTTCCGCACGCCGCTGTCGCGCGCACGCGGCACGGGGGCCTCGCGCCACGGCGTCGGACATTTCATCACCGAGCGCGTTTCGGGCCTGGCCCTCATTCCGCTGAGCCTGTGGGGCGTCTATGCCGCCCTGAAGCTGATCGGCGCCGACCAGCACACGGTCGCGGCCTGGATGGCTCAACCGGTCAATGCCGTGCTGACCAGCCTGCTGCTGATCGCGGCCCTGATCCACCTGCAGCATGCGGTCCAGGTGGTGATCGAAGACTATATCCACCGCTTCACGAGCAAGTCGGCCCTGGTGATCGGCAATCTGTTCGTCTGCGTGCTGGCCGGCGCCGTGGGGGTCTTCTCGATCCTCAAGGTGGCCCTGACCGTGACCGGAGCCCATTGATGTCGGCCTACAAGTTCATCGATCACAAGTTCGACGTCGTCGTCGTCGGCGCCGGCGGCTCGGGTCTCCGCGCCGCGCTGGGCGCCGCTCAAGCCGGCCTCAAGACCGCCTGCATCACCAAGGTGTTCCCGACCCGCAGCCACACCGTGGCGGCGCAGGGCGGCATCTCGGCCTCGCTGGGCAATATGAGCCATGACGACTGGCGCTGGCACATGTTCGACACCGTCAAGGGTTCGGACTGGCTGGGTGACCAGGACGCCATCGAGTACCTGACCCGCAACGCCCCGGCCGCGGTCTACGAGCTCGAGCACTGGGGCGTGCCGTTCTCGCGCACCTCGGACGGCAAGATCTATCAGCGCGCCTTCGGCGGCATGACCAAGAACTACGGCGAAGGCCCGATCCAGCGCACCTGCGCGGCGGCAGACCGCACCGGTCACGCCATGCTGCACACGATGTACGGCCAGTCCCTGGCCCACGACACCGAGTTCTTCATCGAGTACTTCGCCCTCGACCTGATCATGGACGACGGCGTCTGCCGCGGCGTGACGGCGTGGAAGCTTGACGACGGCACCCTGCACCGCTTCCAGGCCCAGACGGTGATCCTGGCGACGGGCGGTTACGGTCGCGCCTATTTCTCGGCCACCTCGGCCCACACCTGCACGGGCGACGGCAACGCCATGGCGCTGCGCGCCGGCCTGCCGCTGCAGGACATGGAATTCGTGCAGTTCCACCCCACCGGCATCTACGGCGCCGGCTGCCTGATCACCGAAGGCGCCCGCGGCGAAGGCGGCTACCTGACCAATTCGGAAGGCGAGCGCTTCATGGAGCGCTATGCGCCGTCCGTGAAGGACCTGGCGCCGCGCGACATGGTCAGCCGCGCGATGACCATCGAGATCCGCGAAGGTCGCGGCGTGGGTCCGAACAAGGACCACATCTTCCTGCACCTGGATCACCTGGATCCCAAGATCCTGCACGAGCGCCTGCCCGGCATCTCCGAGACCGCCAAGGTCTTCGCCGGCGTCGACGTCACCAAGGCTCCGATCCCGGTGCTGCCGACCGTCCACTACAACATGGGCGGCATCCCGACGAACTATCACGGCGAAGTCGTCACCAAGTCGGGCGACAACCCCGACCAGGTGATCCCGGGCCTGATGGCCGTGGGCGAGGCGGCCTGCGTGTCGGTGCACGGCGCCAACCGCCTGGGCTCGAACTCGCTGATCGACCTGGTGGTTTTCGGTCGCGCCGCGGCCCTGCGCTGCGCCGAGGTCTTGAAGCCGGGCGCCAAGCAGCCGGAACTGAAGGACGCCTGGACCGACGGTCACCTGGCCCGCTTCGACCGCTTCCGGAACGCCTCGGGCTCGACTTCGACCGCCGAGCTGCGTCTCGAGATGCAGAAGGCCATGCAGGAAGACGCCGCGGTGTTCCGCACCGGCGAAAGCCTGGACAGCGGCGTTGCCCGCCTGGCCGAGGTCTGGCGCAAGAAGGCCGATATCAAGGTCAGCGATCGGGGTCTGGTGTGGAACACCGACCTGATGGAGACCCTGGAGTTCGACAACCTGATCGGCCAGGCGGTGGTCACGGTGAACGGCGCGGCCAACCGCACCGAGAGCCGCGGCGCCCACGCCCGTGAGGACTTCTCGGACCGCAACGACACCGAGTGGATGAAACACACCCTGGCCTGGCTCGACATGGAGTCTGGCAAGGTGAAGGTCGATTACCGCCCGGTGCACAGCTACACCATGTCGGACGACATCGCTTACATCCCGCCGAAGCAACGGGTCTACTGAGGGTACGATGGTCGAACTCGCACTCCCCAAGAACTCGCAGGTCAAGTCGGGCAAGCACTGGCCCGCGCCGGCCGGATCCAAGAAGGTCAAGACCTTCAAGATCTATCGCTACGATCCCGAAGCAGGCGGCAATCCGCGCTGGGACACCTACGACGTCGATATGGACGCCGTGGGGCCCATGGTCCTGGACGCTCTGCTCTACATCAAGAACACCATCGACCCGACCCTGGCTTTCCGCCGGTCGTGCCGGGAAGGGGTTTGCGGTTCCTGCTCGATGAACATCGGCGGCCGCAACACCCTGGCCTGCACCCACGGCTGGGCCGAGGTGCCGGGCAAGGCCGTCCAGATCAGCCCGCTGCCGCACCTGCCGGTGGTCAAGGACTTGATCCCGGACCTGACGCTGTTCTACGCCCAGTACGCCTCGATCGAGCCCTGGCTGCACACCGACACGCCCGAGCCGCAGACCGAGTGGAAGCAGTCGCCGGAAGACCGCGAGAAGCTCGACGGTCTCTACGAGTGCATCCTGTGCGCCTGCTGCTCGACCTCGTGCCCCAGCTACTGGTGGAACGGTGACAAGTATCTGGGCCCGGCGGCCCTGCTGCACGCCTATCGCTGGCTGATCGACAGCCGCGACGAGGCCACCGGCGATCGCCTCGATGCGCTCGAGGATCCCTTCAAGCTCTATCGCTGCCACACGATCATGAACTGCGCCCAGGTCTGCCCGAAGGGGCTGAACCCGGCGAAGGCCATCGCCGAGATCAAGAAGATGATGGTCGAGCGCGTCGTCTGACGGGTTCGCGTTTCTTTGCTTTTGAAAGCGGCGGCCGGGACTGGGTTTCGGCCGCCGTTTTTCTGTCTATCTATCCGCCTCGATCAAGGCGCTTGCCAATAGGTGACGCCGGCGTCATTTTTGACGAAAGGGAGGGCGTTCTTGAGCGCTAACGTCAATCAGAACGCATGCGTCGTCATCGTCGGCGCGGGTCACGCGGGTGGTTCGGCCGCCGCGTTCCTGCGCCAGTACGGTCACGAGGGCCGAATCGTCCTGATCGGCGACGAGCCGCTGCTGCCCTATCAACGTCCGCCGCTCTCCAAGGCCTGGCTGAAGGGCGAGGCCGACGCCGAGTCGCTCTCGCTGAAGCCCGCCGAGTGGTACGCCGACAATAATGTCTTCCTGCGCCTGTCCGGCGTGGCCGAGCGGATCAACCGGTCGGCGAAGACCGTGACCCTGGCCTCGGGCGAGGCCATTTCCTACGACTTCCTCATCCTGGCCACCGGCGCCCGCGCCCGGGCGTTGCCGCTTCCCGGCGCCGACCTGGCCGGCGTCCTGGCCCTGCGCACCGCGGCTGACGCCGAGTTGCTCAAGCACGCTCTGGGCGCCGACAAGCGGCTGGCCGTGATCGGCGGAGGCTATGTCGGCCTCGAGGCCGCGGCCTCGGCCCGCGCCCTAGGCAGCCACGCCACGGTGATCGAGCGCGAGAGCCGGGTCCTGGCGCGCGTCGCCTGCGAGACACTGTCGCTGTTCTTCCAGGACTATCATGGCCGCCACGGCGTCACGTTCGAGCTGAACGCGGGCGTCGCGGGCTTCGAGGGCGAGAACGGCCACGTCACCGGCGTGCGGTTCGCCGATGGCTCTGTCGCGCCCTGCGATGTCGCCCTGGTCGGGGTCGGCGCTGTTCCCAATGACGAGCTGGCCAAGGATGCGGGTCTCGCGACCGCCAACGGCGTGGTCGTCGACCTGGAGGCGCGGACCGATGATCCGTCGATCTTCGCGATCGGCGACGTCACCCACCGGCCGCTGCCGCTCTATGAGCGTCAGTTCCGTCTGGAAAGCGTGCCCAACGCCTTGGAGCAGGCCAAGCAGGCCGCGTCGGCGATTCTGGGACGCCCGGGACCCGCGCCAGAGGTTCCGTGGTTCTGGTCCGACCAGTATGATCTGAAGCTGCAGATCGCCGGCCTGCCGTTCGAGGCCGACCGCCAGGTGGTGCGTGGCGACGTCGCCGCCGCCAAGTTCGCCGTCTTCCACCTGAAGGGCGATCTGGTCCAGGCGGTCGAGGCGGTCAATGCGCCGCCCGAGTTCATGGCCGGCAAGCAACTGATCGCCAAGCGCACGCCGGTCGATGTGACCAAGCTCGCCGATCCGTCGGTGTCCATGAAAGAGGTGGCGGCCTGAGGGCCGCCTTATAGAGAGCCTTCCAAGGGTAACGAGAGACAGATGGCCAAGATCACCTACATCGAACACGACGGCGCCGAACACGTCCTCGACGTGAAGCCCGGCCTGACCGTCATGGAAGGCGCCGTGAAGAACAATGTGCCGGGCATCGACGCCGATTGCGGCGGAGCCTGCGCCTGCGCGACCTGCCATGTGTATGTGGATGAGGCCTGGCTGGATAAGACCGGCGACAAGTCGGCCATGGAGGAGTCGATGCTGGACTTCGCCGAGAACGTGGAACCCAACAGCCGCCTGTCGTGCCAGATCAAGGTAAGCGACGCGTTGGACGGCCTGGTCGTGCGCCTGCCGGAAAGCCAGCATTAATCACGGCGTCAAAAGAGCGTCGTTATATTGTCGCGAGGGGGTTGCCAGCCGGGAGGTCGGCGACTAGATCAACGCCTCGCTCGGAACGGCATCGCGACCGGACGACGCGGCCCCCGAAAGGGAGTTGCATCGGTTCAGACGCTTCGCTAAACACCGCGCTCCAATCGACTCGATGACGGATCCGCAAGGGCGGCCACGGCGGCCCAGGGATCCTTTTTTGTCTCTTCGATCCCGGTTCTCCGGTGCTTCGAAAAAGCCAAAAAGAGTTGGTTGACTTCGGAATGTCGCCTCTTTAGAAGCGCCCCTCCGAGACATCGCAGACAAGAGTTCGCAAGAATTCAGCGGCGCGATGTTAAGTCATTCAAGTAGTTGTTCTGAAGTTTCTTCAAAATAACTAGTTGACTGGCAAGGTTAGCTTCTCTAGAAGCTGGCCGCTCTGGTGTCTCTGGGATTTCCCGGGGTCGCCGCTCTGGTTCGAAACGTTTTGAAAAAAACGATTTGACACGGAAAACGAGGTTGGATAGATAGCCGCCTCCGCCGACATCGGGCGCTAAACGATGGGCTGGCC